>CAVZMO010000044.1:0-72260 GCA_963776195.1 Thermodesulfovibrionales bacterium | reverse complement strand
TTACTGTCCGGTTAAAATAGAACACCCTGAAGTGGTTCCTCCCCTCTCATTTTCAGTCTGTCGGGCTTCAGGGTCAGAATGTCAATAAGGGCCTTCCTCTCGAAAAGCATTTCTCGAATAACGCGACTGAGCTGTAACAACGAGAAGCTGTATTTTGTCTGGTATTTGATGTAGGTCAGAAGCAGGTAATAGCACATTGCCACCCAGATTTGAGTCAGCACAGCGTTCTTGCTCGTACCGAGAAAAGACTTGATCTTCAGGTTCTGTTTGATCCATTTGAAGAACAGTTCGATCTGCCAGCGGGACTTATAGATTTGAGCAATCGTCGTTGCAGCGAGCTTGAAATTGTTCGTAAGAAATGTCAGCATCTTCTCCCTCTCTTCATCGTAGTACCTGATGAGCCTGAGTTCTTTCGAGTATTTGGCCTTTGTCAGCTGTCCCTGGAGGGAAATGCGCTCATCGCTCAAGACCCCTTTGCCGGAGATTGGGTGCTGTCCGACAACCGCGTAATCGATATTTGTCTTTGCCCTGGTGACAAACCAGACCCCCTGCTCATCCAATGAATTCAACCACCTATAGTCGATGTAGGCCTTATCAACCGAAACGATGCTGTCCGGCGACAGGGGAAATGTATTGTCTTTGACTACCCGCACATCGTGCTTCTTGCCGTCGGTAATGGTCAGAAACGTCGGCAGGGCTCCGGAGTGATCATAGAGACAGTGCAACTTAATTGCACCCTTTGTCGCCCTGAACTTTGCCCAAGGGAAAACCGACAGACATAGATCTATGGTCGAGGCATCGATTGTGTATAGAGGATTCTTGAAGCGAAACTTGTGTTTTGGTGTCAGGTTCTTACAGCGAGCCAAGAGGTGATAGAACAGTCCTTCAAACATCCGATAGTCCCTTTTGGCATTCGCATCAGAGAGAGTGCTCTTATGTATTCCGGTAAGCCCCAGATGATACCACCGGGCGACATGCGCTGATAGTCCGGTTACGATATCCCTAAGGCTGTCCTTCTGTGTGATCTGAGAATACAGTATCGCCATAAATTGCTGCCACGTCGTGAAGGTCTTCACGTATCTGTCTCCCTGGTACTGTTCCACCGCTTTGTCAAAATGATATCTCGGACAAAGCTTCAATAAATCCGAAAATATCGTGTATACTTTGTTCATGGTCTGTTCCTCCTTGCTGGTATAGGGTTTGGTCACCACTATTATCCAACAATCGAGTCGAACAGGCCACTTTGCTTTTAACTTTTACCGGCCACGGTAGAAAGATTATATAATTGTCGTCAAAAAGATAAGATTGTCATATATTCAGACTATCCCTTGTCTCAATATATCGTGCAGGTGGATAATTCCCACGGGTTTTCCATTGTCATCGGGCACAATGAGGGCAGTAATAGAACAGCTTTCCATGATGGATAAAGCCTTTGCAGCGAGTTCGTCCGCGGATATGGTCTGAGGGCTCACTGTCATGACTTCTCCCGCGGTCAGTTCAAAGAGTCTCCCACCCCATTTCTCCAAGCCTCTTCTCACGTCTCCGTCCGTTACTACGCCGGCAATTTTGCCATTATCGTTTAACACGACTGCGTGACCCAGCCTTTTCGAAGACATCTCGATTACCGCCCTTGACATAGGCGTATCCAGTGATACGAGGGGAAGGCGGTCCCCCGCGTGCATAAGGTCTTTCACCTTGATAAAGAACTTCTTGCCAATACTGCCCCCGGGATGGAACAAGGCAAAATCTTTTTCGTTCAGCCCCCGTTTAACAAGAAGTGCTACTGCGATGGCGTCACCCAAAGCCATGGTTGCTGTGGTTGACGCCGTTGGTACAACACCCATGGGACAGGCCTCTTCACTAACGGATACATCAAGTGTCACATCGGAAGCCTTTGCAATAGTCGATTCAGGATTCCCTGTCATAGAGATCAGCTTGACTCTGAACCTTTTTAAAAAGGGGATCAAGCCTACGAGTTCATCGGTCTCCCCGCTGTTGGATATAGCGATAATAACATCTCTCTCCGTAACCATGCCGAGATCGCCGTGGCTTGCCTCGGCAGGGTGAAGAAAGAATGCGGGGGTGCCGGTTGAAGCGAGGGTTGCCGCTATTTTTTTGCCCACAAGTCCTGACTTCCCCATGCCTGAGACGACCACTCTGCCCCTGCTTAAATAAATGATATCCACTGCCTTCTCAAAATCGCTATTCAGCTTTTCGATTAAGGCAAGAACAGCTTCCGCTTCAATCCTTAGGACCTTCTTTGCGACATCAAGAATACCGTCCTTCGCATTAATGTTCTTTGAGTTTTTGTTTTTTTCTTTTTTAGACATATCGGAATATCTTAAATAATGCCTTTCAATAATTCGTCAATAGCCTTACAGGTTTTTAACAATGTTTCCACTTCATGCAGATTAATCATATTCGGACCGTCGCACAGTGCTTTATCAGGTTCCGGATGGACCTCCATAAAGAGTCCGTCTATCCCGACAGATACGGCTGCCTTTGCCAGCGGCCCTGCAAACTCCCTCTGACCGCCCGAACTTTTTCCCATGCCGCCGGGGAGCTGAAGGCTGTGGGTTACGTCGAAGACAAGGGGATATCCGAAAGACCTCATGATAGGGAGTCCCCTAAAATCCACGACGAGGTTATTGTATCCGAAGCATGTGCCTCTTTCGGTGATGAAAAGGTTCCGGTTACCCGTAGAGGTGAATTTGTCGATGATATTCTTTATGTCCCATGGCGCGAGAAACTGTCCCTTTTTTATATTTACTATTTTGCCGGTCTTTGATGCAGCAAGAACGAGTTCGGTCTGTCTGCATAAGAAAGCGGGTATCTGAAGGACATCAAGTACCTCTGAAGCGGGTTTCACCTCTTCCATAGAATGAATGTCAGAGATTACCGGGATATCAAATTTGGACCGCACGTCGGAAAGAATCCTTAACCCCGTCTCTAATCCGGGCCCCCTGTATGAAGACAGAGAAGTCCTGTTCGCCTTGTCATAGGAACTCTTAAATAAGAGAGGCAGTCCGTTTTTGTTGCATATTTCCTTCAGTCTTTCGGCAGTATGGAATACAATATCTTCGCTTTCGATAACACAGGGCCCCGCAATGATAAATAATGGATTATTACCACCGAGTTTTATGTTTGCCATGTTTATTTCTTTAGTCAAAAGATATGCCCGGAAACTCCTATCAAGTTAAAAAAATTTTTGAACAATGTCTGCACTGTTTGATTAAACGCCCCTGCTTTCTTCTTCAGCCTTCGCTTCCGAGTAAGGGAATAAAGACCTCTTTTCCCTGAGGGCGGCTTCTATAAAGGCCCTGAATAAAGGATGCGGGTCTGTCGGTCTTGATTTAAATTCAGGATGGAACTGGCAACCGAGGAACCAGGGGTGATCTTCAATTTCGATGATCTCGACAAGTTCTTTATCAGGGCTGAGGCCGCTTATCTTTAATCCCTGAGATGTGAGAATATCCCTGTATGCATTATTGAATTCATACCGGTGCCTGTGCCTCTCGGATATCTCTTTTACGCCGTAAGCCGTTAAAGCATGGGTCCCTTCCTCAAGAACGCAGGGATATGCGCCGAGTCTCATGGTGCCGCCCTTATGCGAATCCTCTGAACGCTCCTCAATTCTTTTCTTTCTGAAGTCGATACCACCTCTCCATGAGATAGATGACCGGATCTTTCGTGTTTAAATCGAATTCCGTGCTGTTTGCGGAAAGACCGCAGACATTCCTCGAAAACTCGATTACGGCGCATTGCATACCGAGGCATATGCCGAAGTAGGGTATCTTCTTTTCACGGGCAAATTTTATGGCCTTTACCTTTCCTTCTATCCCCCTGATAGCCGAATCCTCCCGGAACAAGAATCCCATCGGCTTCGGACAAAAACCTTTCGGGACCGTGATTCTCGATCTCTTCCGAATCGACCCACTGCAGATTGACGCGGGCGTCATTTGCGATCCCTCCGTGGATAAGGGCTTCATTCAGACTTTTGTAGGAGTCCTTCAACCCTGTGTATTTACCGACTATCGCAATGGTGACCTCATTCCTCGGGTCCTTGATCTTTCTTACGATGTCTTTCCAGAGAGAAAGATCGGGTTCGTTCGGACTCAGGTTAAATTTTTTGCTTATCAGGTGATCGAGCCCTTCGTAGTGCAGCATGAGAGGCACTTCATATATCGTATCAACGTCCTTGGCGGCGATGACGGCGTCGACATCAAGATTGCAGTGAATTGCGATCTTCTTTTTTACCTCGGGCGGAAGGGGCCATTCAGTCCTGCAGAGTACGATATCCGGCTGAATACCGATCTCTCGGAATTCTTTGACACTATGCTGGGTAGGCTTTGTCTTGATCTCGCCCGCTGTCTTTATATACGGTATGAGGGTGAGGTGGATATAAAGGACGTTTTCCCTGCCCACATCGTACCGGAACTGTCTTATCGCTTCAAGGAAAGGAAGGCTCTCGATATCTCCGATGGTGCCGCCGATCTCCACGATCACAACATCGTAGTCGTTACTTACCGATTTTATGGCCTTTTTAATCTCGTCCGTTATATGGGGAACGACCTGTACCGTCTCTCCAAGGTAGTCTCCGCGCCTTTCCTTTGTGATCACATTGTAGTAGATCTTTCCGGTTGTGAAGTTGTTTGCCTGCAATGTCCTGATGGACGTGAATCTTTCATAATGGCCGAGATCGAGGTCTGTTTCGGCGCCGTCGTCAGTGACAAAAACCTCGCCATGCTGGAACGGGCTCAGCGTGCCGGGATCAACATTGATATAAGGATCCAACTTCTGGAGAGTCACCTTCAATCCCTTGGCTTCGAGGAGAGCCCCGGTAGCAGCGGCTGCAATACCTTTTCCAAGGGCTGAAACAACGCCACCTGTTACAAAGATGTACTTAGACATTTTTCCACCCTCTCTATGTCTTCAGGGGTATCAACCCCGCATGTTTCGAAAAGAGTCTCCCTCACCTTGATCTTCATTCCGTTTTCGAGAGCCCGCAACTGCTCGAGCTTCTCAATTTTTTCGAGTTTTGTCGGCTCCATTTCAGCGAGTGAAAGGAGGGCGTTACGCCTATAGCCGTAAATACCCACATGTTTATAGATTGCATTTTCAGACTCGCTGCGCGGAACCCGATATATAAAATCCAGGGTTTTCCATTCATCTCTGTGATAGGGGACCGGGGCCCTCGAGAAATATAGTGCAAACCCTTCTTTATCAAAAACAACCTTAACGACATTCGGGTTGGTGATTTCATCAGGGTTTTCGATCTTTTTTATCAAGGTGCCTATAGAGGCTCTTTCATCATCAAGGATAGTGATAACATCGTCTATCATTTCAGGACGTACGAGTGGTTCGTCCCCCTGAACATTAACGATTATATCATAATTTATTGAAGCGGCAACTTCTGCTATCCTGTCCGTACCGGAAGGGTGTTTTTTGTCCGTCATTACCGCCTTGCCGCCGAAGGACAACACCCGCTCAAATATTGTTTCGCTATCTGTTGCTATAATTACGTCGTCTGCGAGGCGCGCACGTTTTGCGTTTTCGTAGACATGCTGAATAACGGGGACGCCTTTAAGAGGGTACAAGGGCTTTCCCGGGAAACGGGTCGAATCATAGCGGGCAGGAATAATGACTATTGCAGTCATGAGTTGTTTTATTTCATTATACATTGTTTACCTTTACCTTGACAATAATTTTCGTCAAATATAGTCTTCTTCGTCTGAAAACACTTATAAAGGTTCCCTCGTGATTCGGATTAACCCCCGGCATCCATAAAAACAGCATGTTTTGGATTAAACTATTCGAGACTATTCAAAGTCTGGTGACCGCGTAGTGTATAATAATCTTTTAGGGAGGTTCCATAGCCTTGGATTTTTCGAATATTGCGAGACATATTATAGTATCCGCTTTTCCCATTCTGATAGCTATTGTCTTTCACGAACTTTCGCATGGCTTTGCCGCCAATAGGCTGGGTGATCCGACGGCCAAAATGATGGGCAGGCTCACACTAAATCCAATCGCCCATATTGATCCCATCGGAACGATTCTGATGCCCCTTATGCTGATCGTGCTTACAAACGGTCAATTTGTCTTCGGGTATGCAAAGCCCGTTCCGATAAACCCGATGAACTTCAAAAACCCAAAGAGGGATATGGCCATTTCAGCAGCCGCAGGGCCGGTGATGAATATCCTTTTGGCATTCGGAAGTATCATAATCCTCAAACTGATCATCGTTCCATTATCTTTGGTATTGCCTGAAGCCGTCACTTCAACGATATTGGCGCCTCTGCTTATGATCTTTCAGTCGAGTGTGGTCATCAACGTCGTACTTGCCGTATTTAACATGATACCGATCCCTCCTCTTGACGGAGGCAGAGTATTAACGGGTTTTCTCCCTTACAGGCAGGCTGCCGCATTCGGTAAGATCGAGCCTTATGGCTTCATTATTGTTATTTTCCTTATTGCAACGGGAATAGCAAGCTATTTTGTCATGCCTCTGGTGAACCTGATTTTGGGAATTCTTCAGTTATTTTAAGACGCAATAAATTCGCCAGGAAAGTTATTATATTAGCCGATTCCTTAAATTAAGTTAAGGAAATGAGAATAAAACTCCCTCGGTTATCCCGCAGCAAAAGGGATTAAGGGGGATTCAGTGAGGTAAAGAGCAGATGAATAAGGAAAGAGTACTAAGCGGTATGCAATCGAGCGGGAAGCTGCATTTAGGAAACCTCGTAGGTGCGTTAAGCAATTGGGTGAGACTCCAGCACCAATATGATTGTTATTATTTTATTGCAGACTGGCATGCCCTTACCACCGGATATGCAGACACGTCGTTGATAAAAGAATCCACCGAAGACCTGCTCATCAATTTCCTGGCTGCCGGTCTTGACCCGGAGAAATGCACGATATTCATACAATCGAAGGTCATTGAGCATGCAGAGTTACATCTGCTTCTCTCGATGATAACGCCGCTTGGCTGGCTCGAAAGGGTCCCGACGTACAAAGAAAAACAGCAGGAACTCAAGGAGAGGGACCTGTCAACCTATGGTTTTCTTGGCTATCCATTGCTTCAGACCGCAGATATTATTATATACAGGGCGAAGTATGTGCCTGTCGGCATCGATCAGGTGCCGCATCTCGAGATAAGCCGGGAGATCGCAAGGCGGTTTAACTATCTTTATAAGGATATCTTTCCGGAGCCCGAGGCGCTGCTTACCGAGTTTCCCAAGGTCGTCGGTACGGATGGAAGAAAGATGTCAAAAAGCTATGACAATGCGATCTATCTTTCCGACACCCCTGAAGAGGTTGAAAGGAAGATAAGGACTATGGTCACGGACCCTGCAAGGGTAAAAAAGACCGATTTAGGAGATCCGGAATTATCGCCGGTATATCAGCTTCATAAGATCTTTTCTTCGAAGGAAGAACAGGAACATGTAGCAAAGGGATGCCGGACAGCCGGTATCGGATGCATCGAGTGCAAGAAGGTCCTCATTAAGAATGTCTTTAAGGTCATGGAGCCGATCTGGAAGAAGCGAAACGACCTTATCCGGAGCCCGGAGGTCCTTCAGGATATCGTCAGGAAAGGAACAGAAAAGGCAAAGAAGGTTGCTGAAGAGACGATGCAGCTTGTCCGTGAGGCGATGGGGTTGTATTGACCCGAGAAATGTATTTGATAACAGGCATATGTGCAAAAAAATCTTTACCAATCGCAATTTGCTCTGAGGGGATCCATGAGGCATGAATAAAAACGAGCAGGTACATTGGAGGGCAGATGTCTCACATAGGAGGCGATAGTAAAGCTTTTTCTGCACGTATGCCTGCCTAATTATTTTTATAGTTGAAGTTTTGGGGTTTAGTTTATAATGAAAAATTATACCGCAAATAAGATTCTCGGCGTTATAGGAAGTCCCCGCAAAAGGGGAAATACCCATATCTTAGTCTCCAGAATCCTGGACGGTGCAGAGGAAGAAGGGGCTGTGACGGAAACCCTTTTCCTCAACGATCTGAATGTCCTGGAGTGTGACGGGTGTCACGCATGCTGGAAAGGGAAACAGTGCAGAAAAAAAGATGATATGAATAATATTTATCCGAAGATAATTCAAAGCGACATTATTATCTTTGGGACCCCTGTGTATTGGTACGGACCGACAGCTCTAATGAAATGTTTTATAGACCGTTTTGTCTACTTCAATTGCCCTGAGAATAGAGCAAAAATACGGGGCAAATCCGCAATAATAGCCATTCCTTTTGAAGAGGAAGATCCAAAAACCGCCGATCTTCTGGTGAAGTTCTTCAGGAAGAGCCTTCAATACCTGGAGATGAAACTGAACGGTAAAATCCTGGTCCCCGGTGTTGGCAGGAGAGGAGATATTCTTGAAAAAGCCGACCGCTTGGAAGAAGCTTATGAACTCGGCAAGAAAATAGCCCGCTGCAAACAAGACACGCCGTAACGATAGTGGGTATCCAGGAAATCTTTTATCTTTCAGAGGAGCCCGTCGGGAAACATATTTACATCCCTGTAAAGGAATATCGGGCCGTCTTTGCATACGAATACACTGCCGTGCTGGCAATGGCCGCACTGCCCTATGCCGCATTTCATCCTCCTTTCGAGGGATACATAAACCCTCGACGGAAGGAACCCTTTTAAAAAGAGCCCTCTGGAGACAAACCGCATCATAATTTCAGGTCCGCAAATCAAAGCAACGGTTCTTTCCGGAACTGATGTCGTATTATCCAAAAGTTCTGTCACAAGGCCGATGTGGTAGTCCCATGTACTGTCAGAGGGGACTTCGTCAACGGTCAACAACACTTCAATATCTTTTCTCCATACCTTGATTTCATCCCTGAAAAGCATCTCCGCAGGACTCCTTGCTCCATAAATCAGGGTAACTCTTCCAAAGGAACCTCTCTCCCCCAGGATTTTACGAATTACGGGTCTTATCGGTGCAAGACCGAGACCGCCGGCAATGAGAATGATGTCTGCTCCGACGGATTTGTTTAAAGGCCAGCTCGTACCGTAGGGCCCTCTGACGAATATCTCGTCTCCCTCTTTGAATCTTTCAATAAACCTGGTTACTCTTCCGACCGTCCTAACGGTATGCTCGAATTTATTGTCGGAAAAAATGGAACTGAAAGATATGGGAGCTTCTCCAACTCCCGGATAACCGAGCATATTGAACTGTCCCGGCTTCGGGTTGTACAAAGTCCCATCTACTGAAATGCCGTATGTCTTAACATCCACGGTCTCAGATTTTATGTCTGTTATTACCGCCTTTAAAGGTCTAAACGGATTTTTCAACGGACCGGACTCCTCTGAATCTCCTTTGCCATTTCTGTCAGGTCTATCCTCGTAGGACACCATGTTATACACCTGCCGCACCCCACTGTTTTTGTGAGACCATACTGGGCCTTGTAACTTAAATTGTGCATGACCCATTGTCTGAGCCGGGACGCCCTTACCTGCCTGAAATTTCCGCCGGAAACCGCCGCAAACCTAAAATCCTGACAGGCATCCAACTGCCTGAATCTCCTTCCCTCTTTGAGGTTCATGCTCGTTTCGTCCACAACGTCGTAACAGAAACATGTGGGACAGACCATGACGCAATTGGAACAGGAGAGACATCTCTCGTCGGCGGTCCTTGCCCAGACAGGGTGATCAACGTTTCTCAGCAGCAGATCGTCAATCCCTTTTGTATCGATGGTTTTCTTGATGTTCTTCGTAAGGGTTTTCTCTTTCCCGGATTTTAGTTTCCATTCCGCACCGCCTGCCTTTTTACCTTTTAGATCGAAAATCTTGCGGCTTCTTGGACTCTTGAGTTCCACAAGATAGTTGTCGCCGAAATCCGTCAAAACCATGTCATATCCCGATTGAGCTTTAAGGTGGGGGCCTGTGCCTACGGATGAACAGAAGCAATCCCGAGTGATCTGCATGCAGTTAAGGGCGATAATTATGGTGTTTTCACGTCTCGCCTTGAAGTAAGGGTCTTGGTAGGCATGGGAGAAATGCGTATCCAGATAAAGGATCGCGTGGATATCGCAGGAGTGAACACCCACGATCACCTGTTTTTTAATTTCAGGGTTGACTTCCTCTATGGATAAATTCGTTCCCGTTCTGAATTTCAGGATATCTTCCCTCGGCTTGTAAATAAACAGCTTTCCGGGTGATAACATCGTGGTCGGATACTCCATAAAGAGGTCTTCGGAGGAAGATATCTCCTTAAAGACTGTTTGGCCTCTTTCCTCGACAGGCCCGAACACCGTATATTCGGACCTTAAGGTGTCTATCCAATGAAAGAAAGAATCCTTCGGGATTAAGGTATTTGATTCCTGTTTATGCAGGGGCATAGGATCTCTTCCTTTTTTACCATGGTTATCACCTCATGTCAAAAACATTTGAACCTTTAATATCCAATGTCTGGCCAAACAGGGTAATGAGCGATATGGAAAAAGACAGCTACTGCACATTCACCATGAAATCGAAGAGAATGACCTTGCCGTGGTGTTTCACTTGGCTGAAGATCTTATAGATACCCTTGACCGGAAAGACAATGACGGCCTCTATCTCCGGTCCGAACCTTCCTGAGGGCTCGGCGCGCATATGGCCCATGGGAGAGTGGGGCTCCCCGGGAGTAACACCGTGGGCGTGAATGAACTGCTTGAGATCTGCGAGCACAACGGCAAGGTGCATCGGAGCACCCAGGTATGGATCGAGGTCTGTAACGGGTTTTTCATTTTTTTTAACAATATATCGGAGCGTCGTTTCTCTGCCCGCTTTGATGCTCTTAGGGGAAATTTTCAGCGTGACACGGTATTCTCCGAAGTCTTTCTCGGTTGAGAAATCGATCTTCGGCTCTCCCATTTTCGGCTGACCATCTACTTTGATAGATGATGTTTTGCTATAAAGTCCGTCTGCCGTACCGAAGTCGAGCCCGACCAGATATCTTCCCGCCTTCGGGAAAGTGAAACGCACCGGGAACGTTGCCCTCCTCAGCATTTCATCGGTGACAGGGCCGATGTCCTCGGGGTGTATATGCGCGAAGACGTTCAGGTCCCTGCCGACGATGACGGCATGGAGTATGCTCTCATGATGGACCGTAAGTCCTTCAAACGGCGTGCCGTTCCGGTTTTCAATGTGAACCGTCATCTCCACAGGGGTCCCTGCGGTAATCCCTGTGGGGGTTGTCTCAAGGTGTACGACAGGTTCGGGCCCGGTGCCGGCATTATGCATGTGTTGTCCGTTTTCATGGCCGGCATGGTTCCCATTGGTTCGAGTATGTTCAAGGTGTGAAAAATGGCGAGCGGGGATACTGTGAGTAAGCATGGCGGCACACAAGAGCACCCCCATTACCATGATTGCATCAACCCTGGTTCTATGGAGAAACCTCATAGCGAACAAGGAGTCATCCTGTCCGTGCTGCGGAGGAGCAATATATCGAAAGGTAAGAAGAAGGAAAAGCGCAATCTTGGCCGAAAGCACCCTTCCGTAAGGTGTTGTTACAAGCACCCCGAAACTTCCAACTTCAACCCAGGCATTGTAGAGTCCGGTCAGAACCAGTACGGAAAGCACGGGCCCGAATAAAACATAGAACCTGTCGGCAATCCTTGCGACAACGCCTTGCTGTAAACGGTCTTCTGCCACTGCAGAGAGGTGGAAAACGCTTGCTATGACCATGAGTGCACCTCCCCATGAGGAGGAGGCCAGGAGATGGAGCCAATCTGAAAGCTCCTGCAAACTCAGGTCGCCGAAGTCTGCGGCGTGACTCGTGGCGCTGCGTGAAAAGGCGATGGCCGCAGAAGCACACAGCATAAAGACGGCAACGAAGCGGGAATTCAGATGCCGCCTGCCGACAAACCATATAACCAAAGCCAGTCCGAGTCCCGCAGACCGCACAAGCCCAATCCTACCATAGTGTGTCTTGAGCAAGACGGTTGGCAGTATAGGCAGGATCGCCGTGATGCCAAGACCGCTCATCTCCATGCTTCGCTGTACGAGGTTGCTGATGCTGCTTACAACCAACGCAATTAAACAGAGCATGAGCAGGCGCCGGAGACTGTCGACAAAGGGCGGGGAGGTTTCCTCATCACCCTTTGGGTGCGAAGTCCAAAAAAGGCACAAAGCCACTCCGACTAAGGTGGACAATGCCATAAGGTCCACAAAAGAAACTAAACTGTGCAGAACCGTTTGGATCATGCCGTTGACCTCATTTGATCACGAATGTATAGTTACCCATGGTACGGTGTCCGTCCCTTGCCACGACATTCCAAAACACACGGTAAGAACCTGCGGGCAGGGGAGGCAGGCTAACTTCAAGTAACACTGCATTGGACGGATTCACGCGTCCATTCCCTTTGTCTACCTTTTTCCCGCCCTCGTTTTGAACAGCAATCGTACTGAATACGGGTTCCAGATCACCATCGAACCAGATGCGAACGTTAGCGGGGGAACCGGAAACCGTCGCGCCCACCTTCGGATCGGAATGGTCGGGAAACGCATGCCCTTGAGACACTCCCGGAAACAGCAGTAATAACGAAAGAAAAAATAGCGCGACCGCAGTCCTCAGTTTCAAGAGTTGCATGATATTTCAGGGAAAAATCGGACCGCCTATGCTCTTGGGGAAAAGGTCATCAATAAATAAATGAATCAGGCCGAGAATGCCGACGGTTTTCCCCGTACGTGAGTTGAGAGGGATTTGCGCAGCGACGCCCAACTCCATATACTTGCCGACCCAGACAACACCTGGGTTTACCGTTGCAGTCGTCTGTCCTTTACAGCCACGGTCCAGGCAGGTTTCCATGGGAAACTCGGCCAGAAGCAGCATGCGTTTGAAGGGAGCGCCGAGCCCGATATCCTTCACAAAGGACTGAAGGTACACGAGACTGTATTGAATGGTGAACCCCCAGTTTAAAATGGTTGGATTACGTTCTATATCAGTTGATCCGTCTGCGTTCGTAATGACATTCTTGCTCCGCGTGGGGAAGTTCGGTCCGATGACCCCGGTAATTGCGAAGGGCCTGAGGAACTTTACCGATTCGGGCAGGTCGCCAAAGCCTTTCCCAAAAAAGAGCGCCGGTGAAATAGTCGAAAAGGAATCCGCTTCGACACCGCGCGCCCCGGTACCACCGACCTCTATACTCGTGCCGACCGACAGAATCGTTTCATGCTCCTCGCTCGTGAGGAACTGGTATTTCACCCCCAGTTCAAGGTTTCCAAAGCCGCTTGCAGAGCCATCTCCCTCGAAGTCCTGGTGCCGGTATGATTCACCGATGGTAATCCCGAGGTTCGGTATGATGCGTTTGGAATATTCAATTTCAACTTCCGTATTTCTCGCGTCGGGTTCCTTGATATGATTAAAAAGAATGGAAAACTCATCGGAAACGAACGGGTCGTCGACTTGAAACATGGTGGGGAAAAACCTTTTGCCCGCGAAGCCGTGAGCCCAGGAGGACGCCGGTATGAGCAAGACAAATAATAGAGCGATGCTGAGCATGCGCATCGACCGTACCGAAGGTGTGGTGTTCAGAGCCAAGGGTCTGTCCTTTCCCCTGTTCACCGTTTCTACAGGACTGGCCGATGTCTCATCAATTGGTCCTCTCGCTCTGCATCCCATGCCTGTCTCCTTCGAAGAATTTTCTTTCTTGAATTCTATCAACCGGCGGGAGCAGAGTCAACTGTATCGCGGAAAGATAAAACAGACTATTCGATTTTCACATCATGACCCGACAGCGCATCTATCGAACTTGCCGGCACGTTTATCGGGAACGGCTGTTTCAGCTACAGTTAGATAATATTGCGAAGAGTAATCTATAAAAAAGATCATCTTCATAATTTATTCACATTTCTTTCATTATTTCTTCATATTTATTCATTAATCTTAATACCAAGTGCTTGTGCTCTTCAGGCAGCCAGTTTCCCCCTACCTACTGGCTGCCACCCTCCCTTACCGGGCATTTGCTTTCTCCTGTCCGACGCTTTTTAACATCTTTGTCAAATCAATGATAAACATTCTTGTCATCAGACGGGTATCATGCTCGGAAAAGGTTTCACAGCCGTTAAGGAGTAAAAAAGTAGGGTGGGTTATGGGTGAAGAGTTGGAGACCCTGTCGAATTTATTTCAACACAAAGGCTGCGTTTCATATTATGTTCATCACGGATTTTGTCGTTTTGGCATGTGTTCCATCTGAAATAGTGGTAAATAATATACAATAGCCTCTCGGTATATCCTCCGACACCGTGAATTTGATTGTGGAGACATACGTCCCCTGCGTTCGGATGATTTCTCTCTTATCCAATTCCATCCTTCTGGCTATGGTATGGAGTATTCTCGTTTCTGTAATCTTGATCTGCCTCATATCTAATGGTGCAAGTAATGTATATTGAACATTCGCCTCTGCGATTGAGCCGATTTTTACATTATGACTAATAACCGAAGAGTTTTCTATAAAAAGTTGCACTCTTCTATCTTCCCTCTTTTCTTTCTCAGCCTTTTTATTCTCCTCTTTTAGTCCTTCTGCTTTTTTGTCTTCTCCTTTCATCCTCTTTGCCTTCTTGTCTTCTTCCTTTTTCTTCTCAGCCTTTTTATTTTCCTCTTTCAGTTCTTCTGCTTTTTTGTCTTCTCCTTTCATCCCCTCCGCCTTCTTATCTTCCTCCTTTTTCTTCTCAGCCTTTTTATTCTCCTCTTTTAGTCCCTCTGCTTTTTTGTCCTCTTCCTTCTTCTCTGCCTTAAATCTATCTTTAAGTCGCCGCGCAGCCTCTTCCCTGTCTTCCAATTGTTTATCTTCGTATTTAATTGCCGTCAAATTAACGATGTCTGCTACAAAAGCGCCTACTATGGCCCCGCCCGTATTAAAGGTAACGAGTGCTCCCGCTGCACCGCCGGCAAGGGTAAGCAAGACCTGTTTGTCTTTAAGATCAGACATACGAAACTTCGTTGCACAACCAATTAAGATCACACCGGTAAGAGAACACATTAAGAAGATGACGATATTTTTTTTCATATATTGTCTTTATGAAAAACAGGATTAATTATTATTGCCCATATTCGGTCTCCTTCTCCTGCACACCCCTCAATCTTGAACACACGCGCCTCTCAGGTTGTCGGCATGATGACTGCTGCTGCTTTTTTCTGCCGATGCTTCATTGGCAGCTTGTGAAAAAAGCTGTTGCTTCATTTTACAATATTATTTTCACAAAATTAAAGAAGCAGGTTACATGAAAGATCAAGTCTCCTGCGAAACACTAGTTTCACACCACTCCCTGGCGTTCTGGAACATTCTCAGCCAGGGAGAAGCTAAAAGGTTTTTCTTCAAGTCTTCGGACATATATGCCCACTGCCATTTCAGAAATGTCCTTTCAGGATGCGGCATCATCGCAAAATGCCTTCCGTCAGGCGAACACAAGGCTGTCACACCTGAAGGAGACCCATTAGGATTAAAGGGATACTTTTCGGTAAATTCTCCCTTGTCATCGACAAATCTTATGGGAGCGAGATTGTTATTGATAACTTCGTGCATCATCGCTTTTTCCGGGAAATAAAGCCTGCCCTCACCGTGTGCAACCCAGATACCGAGTGTCGACCCTTCCATACCTTTCAGCATTATCGCGGGGCTTGATATAATCCGAACGGTTGAGAATCTCGATTCGAACCTTCCGGATTTGTTCTGTATGAATCTCGGTTGAACCTCGTCAGGAATTCGCGTCCATGGGACCCAGCCGAGAAGAGCCATGAGCTGGCAGCCATTACAGACCCCGAGGCTGAAAGTATCGGGCCTCTGGTAGAAGCTCTGAAACTGTTCATAGAGTTTTTTATTAAACCTGATTACGCCTGCCCATCCCTTTGCCGAATCGAGGACGTCTGCATAACTGAATCCTCCCACAAAGACAACTCCTCTGAAATCATAAAGGTTTATGCCGCCTTCCAGGAGGTCTGTCATGGTAATATCCCAAACCTCGAACCCGGCCTGATAAAAGGCAGAGGCCATCTCACGATCGCCGTTGCTGCCCTCTTCTCTTATCACGGCCAATTTCGGTTTAACACATTTGTTTAAAATATCACGAGAAGTATTTTGTGGATTAAATGTCAGGAGATATTCAGGTCCTTTTCTGTCGAGATTTACCTTTCGTTCTTCATCGACGCAATCTGGGTTTGCCTGGAGCCTGTCGAGGTGGTAACTCGTTTCTTCCCATATTGCCCTAAGTTCTATCATGTCTTCTTTCAGGCTGGTCCGGTCATTAACTCTGACAGTAATCTCTTTTTCCCTGGTGGTCTTTCCGATTATTTGACAGGGTATTTCATTACCTTTGAGAATTGCTATTATCTTTTCTTCATCGTCCGGCAGATATTCGATAACGAGCCCGAGTTCTTCTGAGAATAGCAGAGAGAGTACCGAAGTGCTGAAGCCCTCGAATTCGGAAGCGGTTGCAGTAAGTACTTCTGCGCTTCTCTGTATGTCGATCTCTATTCCGCAATTCCCCGCAAAAGCCATTTCAAGAAGTGTTGTGATAAGCCCACCATCGCTTCTGTCATGTCCGGAAAGAATTATGTCATCGGAAATAAGTTTTTGAATAACATGAAACGTCCTCTTAAGAAGTCCAGGATTATCGACATCGGGAGATTCATTTCCAATCTGCCCGTAAACATGGGCCAAAGCTGAGCCGCCAAGCCTGCATTTCCCGTCTCCGAGATCGATATAGGCTAACTTGCTGTCGCCGGATTTTTTGATGTCCGGTGTTATCACCTTTGTAATATCAGGACATGCAACGTATGCGGAAATAACGAGGGTTTCCGGAGACTTGACGGTCTCGGTTTCCCCGGAGGGACCAATTACTTTGGCGGCCATTGAAAGACTGTCTTTTCCTCCGTCAATCGCGATGCCGAGTTCGAGAAGAATATCCTTCAATGCCACCGCTGCGTCATGGAGTCTTGCGCCTTCACCGGGAAGCTTCGCTGCCCACATCCAGTTCCCGGAGCATTTGATATCTTCAAGACCGCTCACTTTTGCCCACATAATATTCGTCAGCGCTTCGCCGACGCTCATCCTTGCCATCGCCTCCGGGCTTATCAAGCCTTTTATCGGCTGTTCACCAATGGAAATAGCAGCACCCGTCAAGCCGAAATGGCTTTGGCTTATTACGGCAACATTGGACAACGTCAACTGCAGGGGACCGATACATTGCTGCCGGGCGATAAGTCCTGTAACGGATCTATCGACCTTATTTGTGAGAAATCTCTTCGATCCTACCGAAACAAGGCGGAGAACCCTTTCGAGAGCTTTCCTTATCGTAACGCCATCTGCCAACCGTAATGGTTGAAGTCCGGGTTTTATTCTCTCAAGGTGAAAGGTCTTCTTCGGCATCTCACCGAGTACCTTTGACAAATCGAGATTCACCGGTGTAGCTTCCGTCCGTTTCATCATGAACGACGATATAGCCGTCGCCCGTTATCTGTCCAATGATAGAACAAGGAACCTTTTCCCTTTTGCAGAAAGCAAGAAACTCTTCGCTCCTTTCAGGTCTTAGAAGCAGGGCATCCTGTTCCTGGTATTCAGCGCCCCATATCTCAAGCACCGAAAGCGTGCTGTCACCGATCTGGACATTTCTTATCTCTACCTTCGCGCCGGCAGGATAAACAAGCTCTTTCACAACATTGCAGTTACCGCCTGCGCCCTGGTCGTGTATGCTGATGATGGGATTATCCTCCCCTTTTTCCACACAGGCCCTGATAACCCGGCTCACCTTCTGCTCCATCTCCGCATCCCCGCGCTGCACCGCACTGAAGTCAAGCTCTGCAATATTTTCTCCCTGTATCATGCTCGATGCGGCACCCCCACCGATCCCGATTCTATATGCAGGGCCGCCTATTTTGACTACATGCATCCCTTTTTCGGGCTCACCCTTACCGATATGGCTGTTATCCAACTGCCCGACGCCCCCGGTAAACATAATCGGTTTGACCCATTCTCTTCTTTCGCCATCGTGCAATCTCAAACCGAACGACCTTGTAAAACCCTGTATCACCGGTTCGCCGAATTTATTTCCATAATCAGAAGCTCCGTTGCTCGCTTCGATCTCTATCTGCAAAGGCGACGCGAGGTTCGACGGGTATTCAAGGGATGGATCTTCCCATGGGAGGCGATAGCCGGGTATTTGCAGATTGCCGACGCAATATGCCGCGGTCCCCGCAACTACCAGACTGCCTCTGCCGGTTGCGTGAACATCCCTTATCCTTCCCCCTGTGCCTGTTTCAGCCCCCGGGAACGGTGCAACACCGGTAGGGAAGTTGTGTGTTTCAGCCGTAAAGATGATGTGATAATTCAGCCTTACATCCCGAAAGCACGATGGTTTGCCGGGATATCCCGGTATTATGTTTGATATTTCATAACCCCGAATTGCGCTTGAGTTATCTTTAAACGCAATGACACTATTGTTAGGATTAGCTCCAAGGGGCTGTTTAACCAGGTCCATAAGAGTATAAGGCATCTCTACCCCATCAATGACCAACCTGCCCTTAAAGAACCAGTGCCTTGAATGTTCGCTGTTTGACTGGGCGAGGTCGAAACATTCCACATTTGTGGGATTGCGGCCTATGTTATGAACAAAAAGGTTGTAATAATATTCTATGTCCCAGTCGTCCAGTCCGAGACCCATTTCGGTATTTATCTTCCTGAGGGCCTCCCTGCCTTGTTCGATCACGGGTACAATATAAACCGGCTCCGGTTCCGTTCCTGTCTCAAAAGTTTTTATGGGCTCCGCATACCGGCACTCTGTCATCCGGTCATGGATAAGATCAAGAAGATTCTGAACTCTGAACTCTGAATTCTGAGTTCTGATTAGTTTGTATCTTCTTGATCTCTCTATTCTTGTAATCTTAGTCAGGCCGCATGCGTGACACACTGAGACCGCATTTGTTGACCACGCGGTCGTAAAATTCATGCGGGGTCCGACTTCAAGGATCATCGCCCATTCACCCCTTGCTAAGGGGAGGCTTAAGGGGGGTATTGTTCAAAAAACTATTTTCAGAAAAATTCTCGGGTTCGAAAGTCTCTGCAAGAAGCCATCGCAATACTGCAATCTCAGTATCAACAAGCGGTTCTGTTGTTTCGATATTGAAACAGTACTCTGTGTCGATATCCCGTATCTCAGGGGAGACTTTCTTTTGTGAAAGACTGACAATAGTTCATTCTTTTTTGCCGCAGGCAGTGCGGGCTTTCGATACAGATGCGATAGATTCATTTGAATTTTATTTTAACAGAAAAGGAAGGTTAGCTGTTTTCAGTTTAAGAATTACTAATCCGGTCATTAGTAGTCTCACATACGATGCTCATAACATGCCTTTTTAAAAGGCTTTTCGTGGACTGTCATGTGGCTTTACTTATGAACTCCTTAGTAAGAATAATATAATCAATCTTCTTATATATTATTCCCGTAAGACGATATAAAATAATCCCGTTTCTTCCTTCATCAAATGCGCATGATACATACTTTTAAATAAGCTCGGAATAGACTCGGAAATTCGCAGCATTAAGTCAGATATGTGGGACCAGAGAAATCTCCTGATTACTACAAACAACTCGCCATTTTTTATGCTCTTTCAACTTGCTACATAAAATCAGATTGCTTAAAGGAATCTGAATAAGTTTTTCAACGGTTCGTCGAAGCTCTCTAGCGCCATATTCAGGGCTATATCCTTTATGAGCAATGCACTTCTCCGCTTCTTCAGTACATCTCCAGCGTGACCTTATATCGCTCCCTAATATTTCCAGAAATTTCATTCAATATCGCTCTTTAAGATTTCCCTCCACATTATCTTCACTGAGCGGACGAAAAACAATCTGCTCATCAATACGATTTATGAGTTCAGGTCGGAAGAATTGTTTAACACCTTTTAATAAAGCTACTCTTTGTTTCCTTTTCTTCATTATTATTAAGGAAGCCAAGTTTCTTCGTAATTTCAGGCTGGATGTTTGAGGTCATAATAATTATAGTGTTTTTTGCATCAATTGTTCTTCCTTTTGAGTCAGTTATTCGTCCTTCATCGAATACCTGTAGAAACAGGTCAAATATTCTCGGGTGAGCTTTCTCAATTTCATCAAGCAAAACAATTGAATAGGGCTTAGTTCTGAGCTTGCCTGTCAGTTGCCCTTCTTCCTCGTGTCCGACATATCCAGGTGGAGAACCGATAAGTTTTGCGACACTGTGTTGTTCCATATATTCAGACATATCAAAACGAAGCAGATTTGATTCGCTTCCAAATAGAAACTTCGGATAGAGATTTTGCCAGTTCAGTTTTTCCTACTCCTGTTGGCCCTAAAAATAAGAAGACTGCTAAAGGCCCCCTCCTTTTTCCCATTCCTGCATGTACCATGAGAAGACGATGACTGACCCTCTCTATCGCCTCATCTTGTCCAATGATTCTTTTCTTCAAGAATGAGCACTCAATCCAAGAAGCCGGGAATTTGAAAGAACTTCATGATGACTCAGGATAATTTCTAATGGTATCTCCATCTTGTCAGAAAGAACCTGTGCGATGGTAAATTCTGTCACTTCATCAGGGTATTGAGGCTTAGGGTTAACCGCCACTTGCATCCCTTTGCCTTCCTTTGTCGGCGCCATACTTAAACAGGGTATCTGCATTCGTGCGCCAGCCTTGTCCACAAGATCAACTGCCTTGTCCGGCAAATGGTGGTCTGTATCAAATCTCACAGACATATCGACAGCAGCTTCAAGTGCCCTGTCAGTTATCTTTTTATTGTAGTGTTTCTCCCACTTTGGTCTGAGACCTTTGAGGATTTCAAGTGATTCATCCCTTGAAGGTTCATTAATGGTTATCTTTTCGAACCGTCTTTCCAGAGCAGGATCTGACTCAATATAACTCCTGTATTCTGATATGGTCGTTGCCCCAATGCAGCGTAATTCTCCGCGTGCGAGCGCCGGTTTCATTATATTTGCAGCATCCATGCTCCCTTCCGCTCGTCCTGCACCGATCAGGTTATGTATCTCATCAATAAAAAGTATGATATTAGGATTGGAACGCACTTCCGCAATAATTTTTGTGAGTCGTTCCTCAAATTCACCTCTGTATTTGGTCCCTCCTATCAGGCCCCCAATATTCAACTCGATAATTCTTTTGTCTGCGAGGATCTGAGGATCTTTACCCTGACTTGCCCGAAGAGCCAGTGCTTCAACAATTGCAGATTTTCCAACACCTGCTTCGCCAACGAGAACAGGGTTATTCTTCATGCTGCGGGCAAGAGTTTGAATTATCTGAAGAAGTTCATTGCGTCGGCCCACAAAAGGACCGAGTTTGTCTTCTTTTGCAGCCTGTGTGAGATCCCGGCCATAGCGTTCGAGATATGATTGCGAAACGGCATTGTTTATCTGGTCTTCATTTGTTTGGACTGGGGCCTTTTCACGTGATGCGAGAAGAGCATCTCGAAGCGCCTTCGGATCAACCCCAAGTTCGGCGAAACCAGTGGTCAAAATGTCGCCCGGATTATCAGCTATTGCGGCAGCAAGATGCAGTATGTTTATTTGTTTTGTCTCGGGCATAACAGCAGCATTCGCAAATACTGCCTTGCATTCTTCGCTCCGATGGATGGTCCTCTCCGTGTGCTTGTAGCCACCGTTGCCAAGCTTTTTGCGGATCATCCTTCTTTAGCTTTGTTTGATCAATCCCATAGGAGTGTAGAATTCTTTTGAGAAGAGAATGCTCCGCTTTCAAGTCCTGCCAAACATTCTGGTCGAATCCTGCTTGACCCGGACCGTCGGCTATGACCTTCTCAATACTAACGATTCCAATAAGAAGGTGCTCTTTCTCAATGCATCGATATCCTGAGGCCGCAGCTTCATGCGCAGCTATCCGCCAAGCCATGTCAGCGCCAAGTGAAAGGTTTTGCATGTGTCCCTACTTATAATCCTGCAGCCAGATCAAACTGTTGCTCAACGATTCTTTAGAATTGGTTGCGAGACATTTCAACGTTCGTCTTAGGAGCTCGTTGAAAGGAATCTGCTCGGAAACGATAATGCCGAAATGGTTTTTCCCGGCAGCCTGATAGACTTTATGGAGGACAACATAGTCCCTGATATTATGGGTCAACACAGCCATCCTATTTTTTGCAGCATAGGCAAGCTGCTCTGCGTCGCTATCCCCCGTTCTTTTCACTTCGAGGACATGAGTGGCCTGATAGCCCCTGCTGCGCAGAACTTCCGCCAGCAAGACCCTTACATCTTCATCGAGATATAGAGAAGGCCCATCCATTATTCAGATGTTTCCTTAACTTTCAAGTTCCGTTCTTTAAGCGCCAAGTCCCTGTCGATCTCTTCCTTGTTGTCATAATAGTATGAGAGAGCGTCATAGACCTGCGGCAGTGTCAGGTGTGAGAACTCTTTTACCAGTTCTTCAGGAGACATCCCCTGTCTCAATACATAAAAGACCACCGAACGCACAGGGAATTTTGTTCCTGCGATGATCGGGCTACCCCGCAGTGAGATTTTAGTGAGGTAATATACGGATGCTTTGGTTTTACTTTTTGTGCTAACGGCATATTATCTTTTCCTCCTTGTTCTCTCGCGTTAACTAATGGGTTCTATTCTCAAAGCATACTCATTTTCTTTCTTTTTAGCCTCATATAATTGAACATAGCTTTTTCTATTCTTCAAAAATTCCCTAATAATTTTTTTCTTCTCCTCTGTCATTTGACAACCAAAGATAACCCCAGTCAATAATTCCTCTGGAAACCTGTAATTCCAGTTCCCAGAGTTGTCATTATCGGGGTTAACAATTATTCTCCACTCGGATTCGTAAATCCAGTGCCCAGATTTTCTGAGTAATAACTGCACACTTTTCTCATTATCGGACAAGGCTTCGCTAAACATTTTAAAGGAGAGGTATTGTTGGTCATAATCAACAGGTCGGCAAAACTTCCAAGCTTCAAGACGCTCTTTGTCAAACTCAAGACAAAATCCCTTGTGCCCATCCGAATAATGTGACCACATAAGAATGTCATCTCGATGTTCAGAAAAACATAATACGCCCATTGAATCCGTCTCTGGCTGCAGTATTTCAACCGCTTTTCCCTTTACATTTTGCTGCCAAAGGTTCTTATTATTTAATGCATATTCAAAAATCTTGTTGATCTCAAACTCTCTATGAAGTTCCTTCAATCCCCTTTCTAAATACTGTCGAATATCATCATCGGTACAACCATCAAAAGTGAAGTCAACCTTGCTATCGAAGGGATCGTTAAATGTCTTCGGCGACGGGAAATACAATTCGCTATGAGAAAGTAATTTTTCTACGCTCGAAATTTGCTCCGTGTAATCTGACGTATTATCATTAGGCATGCGCTGATATCTATAAAGATATTGCATATCTGCCAAATTCCTTATTTAACCGTTCCAATCATTTCGGAGTCGTGCTTTGAATTGTAGCAGGCATCTTGTCAAGATAAAATATTTCTTTGACAATACTTATACGAGATGAAGCTACCCCAGCAAGAAAGGCAGCCAGCAACAGTCCAAGCACTGATAGCCATAGACGAACTGGAACGTATTTTAAAAGCCAAGGGATTGTCACTTTTTCTGGCAGGAGTAACTCATGCGGCAAAATTGATGTCGGACCATCCTCTTTCCAGTATTGTTTAATTTCATCTATGCAGGAGGTAATAATGGACTCTGCATGCTCAAGTCCTTCCTCGTATACACGCTGATGCCTTGCCTCTTCAGCAGTATCAATTACATATGGCAAATCCTGATTGCCATATGTAATATTTGTAAAGTCACGGATATGTTTCTCGTCCCCGCTGAATACCTGGCTAATCACTACCTCTGTATCTCTTCGCCATTTAGTAAAGGTCGCTCCAAATCGACGTATAACTCGCACTACTCGAATTTGATTGATTTGATCTTGCAATTGTGCAATAGCTATCTGTTTATTCATCATCCTAATTTAATGGTCGCTGTCCCTATTTTCACCTTTAATGCACCGATATCCTAAAACCGCAGCTTCATGAGTAGCTATCCGCCAAGCCATGTCAGCGCCAACTGAAAGTTCATTCATATATAAATCTTTCCATCAATAGATCTAAACAATTTTTGCCAGATATTCAGTAAACTGTCTCTGTTACGGCGTGCTTGAGTATAATTTGGATTGATCTTCAATGCCCGATCAAAACAGGCAATTGCTTCTTGCGACTTACCGAGATCTCCTAATGCAAGCCCTTTAGCATACCATGCATCTGCATGTCTGGGATTTAACTCAAGGGCCCTGTCAAAACAAACAATTGCTTCTTGCGACTTGCCGAGACTTTCTAATAATACCCCTTTGTGATTCCATACCCCTGCAAGTCTGGGATCTATCTCAAGGGCTCTTTCAAAACAGGCAATTTCTTCCTGAGGGTTACCGAGACTACCTAATGCAAGCCCTTTGTTAATCCATACCTTTACATCTCTGGGGTTTAATTCAAGGGCTCTTTTATAACAGGTAATCGCTTCCTGGTGCTTACCGAGACTACCTAATAAAGCCCCTTTGCTAATCCATACCCCTGCAAGTCTTGGATCTATATCAAGAGCTCTGTCATAACAGGTAATCGCTTCTTGGTGCTTACCGAGTCTTTGCTAAGGCAGCCCCTTTGTGATTCCATGCCCCAGCATATCTGGGATCTATCTCAAGGGCTCTTTCACAACAGGCAATCGCTTCTTGAGGCTTACCGAAATTATATCAAGGCAGCCCCTTTGTTAAACCACGCTGCTACATCTCTGGGATCTATCTCAAGGGCTCTTTCAAAACAGGCAATTTCTTCCTGAGGGTTACCGAGACTTCCAAATGCAACCCCTTTGTTACTCCATACCCAAGCATCTCTGGGATTTAATTCAAGGGCCTTGTCACAACAGGCAATCGCTTCGTGATACTTACCGAGCATTGCTAAGGAATACCCCTTGATTGCCAACTCCCCTGCTTCCAATTCCTTTAATTCAGGAAGCTTGACTATTTCTCCTGTCTCCCGCTTTAAAAGAGGCTCAAGGTCTGCACGTAACTTTTTGTAAGTCTGATATCTCTTCCCCGGTTCTTTCTCAAGGCATCTGAGGATTATAGGGTGAAAGTGGTGAGTTCAGCTTTGGAACCGAAGCCTCATAATGAAAATTTTTTAAGGCTGTCCATCGTAAAGCTGGATTATCTGCATGGAAAGGTAATCTTCCGCCTGAAGCCATTTGATAGAGCACTATGCCAAAACTGTAAATATCGCTTCTTTCATCACAGGCTGACAAAGCCATGAATTGCTCAGGCGGCATATATTCAGGGGTTCCTATACTTTCACCAATAGCTGTTTGCATTGAGGCTGCGTTTCCGGATTTTCCCTGTCAACCTACCCTGCTCAAATGTAGAGCTGTTCACAAAAATACCAGCCAGACCGAAATCAGAAATTTTTACTGTCTTGTTCTGATCTATCAGTATATTGGCAGGTTTGATGTCCCGGTGGGCCTTGACTCCCTTTGAGTACGCGTACTCCATGCCGTGACAGAACTGTATCGCCCAGCGAAGGCTTTGTGCCAAATCAGGAGGTCTGCATCTCAGAAAACCGTCAAGGGTGTTCATGCCTAATTCATCAGAGGCGATATGTTCCATGGCAATGTAAAGCCGGCCGGAGATTTCTTCTACCCAATATGCCCTGACAAGATAGGGATGCTGCTCAAGATTAACCCATGCCTGCGCCTCGTTGCGGAATCGCTCTCTTGCCTTTATGTCTTCGAGATACTCGTCACGGAATGTCTTCAAAGCGAAGGCAATCTTTGCTCCACGATAGTAGACCAGATAGACAATGCCGAAACCACCTTCTCCAAGCACATCAAAGACCTCATACTTCTGGCCGATGAAATCGCCTTTTTTGAAAGGAGCTTTTTGGGGTGGTACAAAAGATTATTATGCTGCGATGCCTGTGACCCTGAATTGTCAAATATTTCCATTTATATTGTCACCAAGATCAAAGAGATATTATCTCTTCCCCCTCTGTTCTTGGCCTCAGCCAACTTAATCTTTTTTTTTTTTACAATAATTCAACCAACTTGGTCTCCCCCGGGTTCTTGAAAGA
The DNA here is from genome assembly GCA_963776195.1 of Thermodesulfovibrionales bacterium. Taxonomy (GTDB): domain Bacteria; phylum Nitrospirota; class Thermodesulfovibrionia; order Thermodesulfovibrionales; family SM23-35; genus CAVZMO01. The sequence continues at coordinate 46,166 of CAVZMO010000044.1, read as the reverse complement.
ATATAGCATATTAGGGAACAGAGTTCGAAAGAGAAAATTATTATAAAAATCAAGATATCTGACGAAAGTTTGATCCTTTTACTCATAAAAATCGCACTTTCATCACGTAATAAATACAATGCAGAAATCTTTGACTTATTGACAACTATGTGAAAGAGAGATGTCATATAATCCGAACTGTTTGTAATGTAAACCTCTCATGTCAAAATATTGTTTTGTTGATTTGCTTTTTGTATTTTATCCATTATTTTCCTGCCCTGAGCATTGCTTATCAGGTTGCATTTATTTAAAATAAGCTTAATTATTTCCCGAACACCCTGGTGAAAATGTAATCCACATTTTTCAGGTAATATTCAAGGTCGAAAATATTCTCGATCTCCTTTGCCGTAAGGTATTTCTTGACGTCTTTATCCTTCAGTAATAACTTTTTGAATTGGACGCCGGTCTTCCAGCTTTTCATCGCGGTTTTCTGCACCAGGTCATAGGCAGCCTCGCGCCTGAGGCCCTTGTCTATAAGCGCGAGCAGCACCCTCTGGGAATTGAAAAGGCCGTAGCTCCCAGCCATATTTTCTTTCATTCTTTTGGGATAAACATGAAGTCCGCCAAGGATTCCACTAAGCCTTTCAAGCATATAATCAATAATGATCGTGCTATCGGGGATTATGACACGCTCAACAGAAGAATGGGATATATCCCTTTCATGCCATAAAGCGATGTTTTCGAGGGCTGCCATAGCATTTGACCTTACGAGCCTCGCAAGACCCGATAGGTTTTCGCAGCCGATCGGGTTCCTCTTGTGAGGCATTGCCGAGGAGCCTTTCTGCCCTGCCATAAAGGGCTCTTCAGCCTCGAGAACTTCAGATCTCTGGAGATGTCTTATCTCAACGGCTATTTTTTCGACAGACGCCGCTATGAGAGCGAGAGATGTGAGATATTCAGCATGCCTGTCCCTCTGAACGATCTGCGTTGCAACAGGTTCGGGTCTCAGTCCGAGTTTCTTGCAGACCTTCTCTTCAATCGCAGGAGGGATATTCGAGAATGTGCCGACTGCTCCGGAGAGTTTCCCTATGCTTATGACTTCCCTGGCCCTCTTTATTCTTGCCATGTTTCTTTTCATGTCCTCGTACCACAGGGCAAACTTAAGGCCGAAGGTCATAGGCTCTGCATGAACTCCATGGCTCCTGCCGATCATCGGGGTATCTTTATATTTATAAGCCTGTTTTTCTGTGACATTCATCAGTTCCCTGATATCATTGATAATAATATCGGATGCCTCGCGCATGAGGAGGGCCAAGGCCGTATCCAGGATATCCGATGAGGTCAATCCTTTATGTATGAACCTTGATTCGGGACCCAGGCTCTGTGCCACTGAAGTCAGGAATGCAATAACATCGTGTTTTACAACCTTTTCTATCTCATCGATCTTCTCAACATCAAATTTCGCCTTTTTCTTGATTGTCTTCAGGATATCTTTCGGTATCTCACCAAACTCTGTCCATGCTTCGCATACGGCGATCTCGACATCCAGCCATTTCTGATATTTGTTCTCAAGATCCCACAGCTTCCCCATTTCAGGGCGTGTGTAACGCGGTATCATAATTTCCCCCTTTTAACAGAAACCTAATATGTAAACGCCACAACAGCAAATTTCTTGCATCTAATTCCCCCTTGGAAAAGGGGGATAAAGGGGGTTGTGCCTCTACCATTTCTTAACAACCCCCTACGCCCCCTTTCTTAAGGGGGAATTTAGGAATCTTCCTCTAAAATTTGTCCTTGTTTAGGATTTAGAATTTTGAATTTAGGATTTAACCATTGTAACACCCTATCCCCTTGCAAAAAAAGATATTTTTGTGTTATTCTTAGCACCTTGAAGGAACACGTATTTCTCGTTGGGGGAAATACGTCATACGACTTAATTAATTTGTACAGAAAAATCCCTGTGGCCGGAAAAAGGGATTTTGAAAAAACGGGAGGAAAAAGAAGAAAATGGTAGCAGCAATGAAAGAACTGCTTGAAGCAGGGGTACACTTTGGTCATCAGGTAAAGAGATGGCATCCCAAGATGAAGAAATACATCTTCGGAGAGAGAAACGGTATCTATATTATTGACCTTCAGAAGACGGTGAAGGGTCTTGAGGAAGCCTATAATTTTATAAAAAACGTTTCTATGTCAGGGGCGCCGGTGCTCTTTGTCGGCACGAAAAAACAATCCCAGGATGCGATTAAGGAAGAGGCGGAAAGATCAGGTGCGTTTTATGTGAACCAGCGCTGGCTCGGAGGAATGCTCACGAATTTTTCAACGATTAAGAAGAGTATAGAAAAGTTAAAGAAGATCGAGATCATGAAAGCCGACGGCACCATGGAACTGCTTCCGAAAAAAGAAGTCGCAGCAATCGAGAAAAAAAGAGTGAAACTGGAAAGAAACCTTTCCGGCATTAAAGATATGACGAGATTCCCGGGCGCTCTGTTTATTGTTGACCCGAAGAAAGAGAGAATTGCTGTTGCAGAGGCAAAAAAACTCTCGGTGCCGATTGTCGCAATAGTCGACACAAACTGCGACCCCGACGAAATCGATTATGTGATTCCGGGAAACGATGACGCGATAAGGGCCATAAAACTCATAACCTCAAAGATCGCTGACGCCTTCATGGAAGGCAAGGAGACTTTGGCCAAGGCCAAGGCTGAAGAGGTCGAGAAGGTCAAAGTTGAGGAGAAAATTGAGCAGGAAGAGGCAGAGGTACCTGAATGACGGCAATATCCGCGGAATCAGTCAAGAACCTCAGAGAAAAAACCGGCGCGGGAATGATGGAGTGTAAAAAAGCGCTGACGGAAAGCAACGGAGATTTTGAGAAGGCGATAGATTTGCTGAGACAAAAAGGCCTTGCGACGGCGCTGAAAAAAGCAGGCAGAAGCGTATCGGAAGGGCTTATCGACGCTTATATCCATATGGGCAGGATCGGTACGATGGTTGAGATAAACTGCGAGACGGACTTCGTTGCGAGAACAGATGATTTTAAAGAGCTTATGAAAGATGTGGCGATGCACATAGCTGCGGCAAACCCGCTTTACCTTACCAGAGAAGACGTGCCCCAGGACGTATTGGATCGCGAAAAAGAAATATATAGGGCACAGGTTTCGGGCAAACCCCCGCAGGTCATCGAAAAGATCATAGAAGGCAAGCTCGAAAAATTTTACAGCGATAACTGTCTTCTCGATCAGATATTCATTAAAGATCCCGACCAGAAGAAGACAGTTAAAGATCTCGTTACGGAAAAGGTCGCAAAATTAGGCGAAAACATCATTATAAGGAGATTCGCCAGATTCCAGCTCGGAGAAACAAAATAGGATTATGCGCTTGAAATACAAGAGGATACTCCTCAAGATAAGCGGTGAAGCCATGATGGGTGATCAGGCATACGGGGTCGATCCGGCTACTGTGGACTTCATTGCCAGAGAGATAAAGGAAGCTGTTTCTATGGGGGTAGAGATGGCGATCGTCATAGGCGGCGGAAATATCTTCAGAGGAGTGGAAGCAAGCGTTAAAGGTATCGAAAGGGCATCCGCAGATTATATGGGTATGCTCGCAACCGTCATTAATGCGCTTGCGCTTCAGAATTACCTCGAAAAATACAATATTCCGACAAGGGTCCAGTCTGCAATAGAGATGAAAGAACTTGCCGAGCCTTATATAAGACGCAAAGCGATGAGGCATCTCGAAAAGGGAAGAACCGTTATCTTTGCGGCAGGTACGGGAAACCCTTATTTCACCACTGATACGGCTGCTTCCCTCAGGGCGATGGAGATCGATGCGGAAGTTATAATCAAAGCGACAAAGGTTGACGGTATATACTCCGCCGATCCCATGAAAGACCCCTCTGCGAAGAAATATGATACACTCACCTATATCGATGTCTTAAAAAGAGGACTGAGTATCATGGATTCGACGGCAATATCATTATGTATGGACAACAACCTGCCGATTGTGGTATTTAATTTAAGAGGAAAAGGCAGTATAAGAAAAATTATAGAAGGAAAAAAGATCGGAACTCTTGTAAGGGGGAACAATGGAGCAAGAGTTAAAAAGAAAAACCACTGACCGGATGTCCCGCACGATAGAGGTCCTGAAAAAGGACTTTTCCTCGATCAGGACGGGGAGGGCTTCACTGGCGCTCCTCGACGGGCTTATGGTCAACTACTACGACAGTTTAACACCGCTTCAACAGCTTGCGAGTCTGAGTATACCGGAGAGCCGTCAGATAGCAATTCAGCCATGGGACCAGAAGGTCATTCCCGAGCTGGAAAAAGCGATCCTGAAATCAGACCTTGGCCTGACGCCCACAAACGACGGAAAAATCATAAGAATAAATATCCCTTCGTTGACAGAGGAAAGAAGGAAGCATCTCGTAAAGATGGTCAAGAAAAAAGCTGAGGAGGCAAAGGTCGCGATAAGAAACATCAGGAGAGATACGAACGAGGAGCTCAAGAAACTGGAAAAAGATAAACACATCAGTGAGGACGTTGTTAAGAAATCCCAGGAGGAGATACAGAAGCTTACGGATTCTTATATAGCAAAGGTGGATGAGGTTTTGGCTAATAAGGAAAAGGAAATTATGGAAGTGTAAGATGACGAACAGCAACTTTATTGTGAAAGTAACAGATGCAAAGCTGTCGGATATTCAGAAGGCGTTGCAGGCAGCAGGGATAAAGGTAGGGAGTATCATCGAAGTCTTCAAGGAAGAGGATAAATCGCAGGAAGAAAAAAAGGGAACATAATAATGGCAGAGAGAAAAGCAAAAAAGGAGACCGGTAGGAGGGTGGGGGAGAAGAAAACAAAAACTGCTCCTAAAAAGGCGGCCGCAAAGGCCCGGCCGAAAGCAAAACCAAAAAACCCGAAGAAAAGGAAAACAGTTCCTGCAAAACCTGTTGCTAAGAAAACCATCCTAAGAAAGAAGGCAGATACCGCCCGTAAAAGTAAAACAGTTGCAAAATCTTCCGCTTCAAAGAAGCTCTCCGGTAGAGGATCGGAAGAGGAGAGAAAAATCGCGCTGAGAAGAACTCTTATTGCAAAAAGAGAGCAGATCGTTAAAGAGGCGAAGGTAGAGATATCCAAATACATAAAAGGTGAAACAAGGCAGCTTGTGGATACGGCGCTCGATGATGGAGACTGGTCGGTGGTTGATCTATCTGAAGACATCAGCTTGCGGCAGCTGAGCTCTCATAAAGTCACTCTTCAAAAAATAGACGAAGCCCTGCGGAAACTCGACGAAGGCACTTACGGAATATGTGAGGATTGCGGGGAAGCGATAAGCGAACAAAGACTCAAGATCCTCCCGTTTGCCATTTACTGTACGGATTGTCAGGAAAGAAGAGAAGAGATCGAGGAAATGGAGAGAAGAGAATGACAGTCGGCTAACTGCTGATTTCGCCGTTAACCGGCGGAGCATACCTTTTGTACACCTCATCCAATATTTCTTTTGCACCCTTTGAAAGAATGTCATCTGCCAATTGAATCCCGAGAATTTCTCCTTGTTCGGGATTTCCTTCAATATGACCTTTTACAATCTCATCTCCGCGAATACTGCCGACAAGCCCGTCCAAAATAAGAAGCTTGGAGTTTGAAGTATTATTTTCGGAGTGAATACTACTCCCCTCCTTGCCATGGGAGGATGGACCCCGACCGATCAGTCTCGCATGTGCCGCGATAGGCACCTGGCAACCGCCTTCCAACCGTTGCAAGAAAGCCCTCTCTGCTCTCACGCATATGGACGTTTCCGAATGATTCAGCGGCGCAATAAGGTTATTGATAAATTCATCATTAATCCTGCACTCGATCCCGATGGCTCCCTGACCTATAGCGGAGAGGCTTATCTCAAAGGGGAGTATCTCCGTTATCCTTTTCTGCAAGCCGAGCCTTTTGATCCCCGCAGCGGCAAGGATTATCGCATCAAACTGCCCTTCATCGAGCTTTTTCAATCGTGTATCGAGGTTTCCCCTTAGCTGTTCAATCCGCAGGTCGGGCCTGATGCTCAGCAATTGACATGACCGTCTGAGGCTGCTCGTCCCGATTGTCGCGCCTTCAGGCAAGCTTTTAAAGTTTTGAATCTTGAATGTAGAATCTTGAACTTGAGAGATGAAGGCATCGCGAGGGTCTTCTCTCTCACAAATAACGGCAAGATGAAGGCCGTCGGGAAATTCCGTCGGCACGTCTTTCATGCTATGGACCGCGATGTCCGCTTCGCGACTTAAGAGCGCCTCTTCTATCTCCTTAACGAAAAGGCCTTTTCCGCCGACCTGTGCCAAGGGAACGTCTAAAATCTTGTCCCCTGTGGTCTTAATCTTGTTCAACTCCACCTTCAGGACGGGATAACGTCTTGTTAATTCCGATTTAATAAATTCAGCCTGCCAGAGGGCGAGTTTGCTGCCCCGTGTGCCGATAACGACTTTTTCTCTTTTCATGGAAAAGCTATTTCTCCTCTCCGTTGATGCCGTAAAGCCTTCTTATGGTTGCAACCATCGCGTCCTTATCTTCGGAGGCCTCTTTTAAAGCTGCGGTCGGCGGGTGGATCAGTTTATTCACCAGGGCGGTGGCCATATATTCTATCGCCTCTCTCTCTTTTTCTCCTATCCCTGGAATCTTATGTAAGAGTTTATCAAGCTCTTCCTTCTTAATCTCCTCAGCCTTCTCCCTCAGGGCAACAATAGTCGGCACCGAATCGAGAGATGATTGCCATTTAAGGAAGGTGTCTATCTCTTCTTCGATAATCTTTTCCGCCTTCTCCGCCTCTTTCTGCCTCTCAAACATATTTGCGTGGACAACTCCCTGAAGGTCATCGACATTATACAAATATACATTATCCAGATCGTTGATCTCGGGATCGATATTCCTCGGGACAGAGATATCGATAATGAAGACCTGTCTCTGTTTCCTCTCTCTCATCACCTTCTGCATCTGATTTTTTGTCAGGATATACGTCGGCGCACCCGTCGAGCAGATGACGATATCAGTGCGTACCATCTCCTGGATAAACTCTTCGAATTTAACAGGCCTCCCTCTAAATTCCTTGGACAGTTCACAGGCCCGCTCGAAAGTCCTGTTCGAAACAAGAACCTCTTTCACACCGGTGCTGATCAGATGTTTTGCGGCGAGTTCAGCCATCTCACCTGCCCCTAAAAGCATAAAGACCCTCTTCGAAAGGTCGGTAAATATCTTTTTCGCGAGTTCGACCGCAGCAAAACTTATGGAGACGGCATTCTCGGCTATCCTCGTTTCCGTCCTCACCCTCTTTGCAACGGAGATGGCCTTTTTCATTAATTTATTGAGGAGGATGCCCGTGGTTTTTTTCGAAAGGGCCAGATCAAAAGCGTCTTTCAATTGCCCGAGGATTTGCGGTTCACCCACGACCATCGAGTCGAGGCTCGAAGCGACCCTGAAGACATGCCTCACCGCATTTGTATCGTCATAGAAATAAAGGGCATTATCGAGAGACCCTCTCTTTATATTGTGAAATTCCGAGAGGAAGTCCTTAATAGATTCGGAAGCCTTCCGGGCATCCCCGACATTCGCATAAAGTTCTACCCTGTTGCAGGTGGACAATATGATCGCCTCTTCCACCCCGGAAAGTTCTTTAAACCTTGTCAGGCCCTCTTCAAGCTTCGGGCCGTTGAACGCCAGTTTCTCCCTGACATCGACATCGGCAATCTTGTGATTAAGTCCCGCGACAAAAACTTTCATACGAAAACATGAAGCCCTTTCTGGAGTAGTTTAATACCAAAAAAGGCGATGATAATGGTTAAAAAACCTATTATTGACAGCAACGCAGCCCTCTTCCCCCTCCATCCCGCAATAAGCCGCGCATGAAGTACGATTGCATAGATAAACCACGTGATCAGAGACCATGTCTCCCTCGGGTCCCAGTTCCAGTAGCTTCCCCAGGCGCTCTCTGCCCACAGAGCGCCTGTTATGATCGCAAGGGTGAGCAATGGAAATCCGAAGGTTATCAGCCGGTAATTTATTTCGTCGAGTGTCTGGAGGCTCGGCAACCTTTCAAACAGGCCACCCAGACGTTTTGATTTCACATAGTGCTCCTGAACGAGGTACATGGAACCGATGCCGAATGCAAGCGCAAAGGCGGCGTTACCGAGAAAGGCAAGGACGGTATGGATACCGAGCCAGTAACTGTGGAGCACGGGACTAAGGGGTTTCATCCCCCTCGGCAGCATTGAAGAGGAGAGCATAAGCACAAAAACAACCGGCATGATGAACGAAGAAAGAAGACTGATCTTGTATCTGAACTGTAGCATGAAAAAGATAAGGACTATACACCAGGCGAAAAAAGAAGTCGCCTCGTGAGGGTTTGTTATAGGAATGTGGCCTTCTGCGACATAGCGAAAGATAATGTTTACCGTGTGAATAGTAAATCCGATGACTGCTGAGGAAAGCATGATCCTTGAGGTTATTTTTGAGCTTTTGAAAAGTTCTGTAATACTGACAACGGTGGCGGCGAAATAGAAAGTCAGGGCGAGTTCAAACAGTATTACTCCCATCAGAAACAACCAAGCTCGCAGTCCGTAATCTTTATGTTCAGCTCGTCGGCAGCCAGGCCGATTTCTCTATAAGAAACGGAGAGTTCCTGCGCGATCTTTCTGGCAACAGGACACGGCAGTCTGTTATTTTTGGCCTTTTTCTTTATCTCTTCTCTTACTTTGTCTTCCATCTATATGTAACACCCTGACACAGAACGGAAGGGGCATTTGACGGTCTGTTTCTGTAAAAATATTATACCATAACGCTTAAAAACTCAATGAACCGGTTATCTCTTGCCAAATAGGAGGCGCTGTAGTTGAAAAAAAAGATTGAGACCTAATGCAGTCTCACCAACTTCAGACACAACCCTGATTAAAACTTTATCCCGAAATTCGGCAGCAATCCGGTGAGTGTTTTTAACTGATCCGTTAAAAGTAAAATGCCGAAAGCAATAAGAAGCAAGCCGCTGATAATCATGATCACCCGCATGGATTTTGCGATTTTCGGTGAATAGCTCAAAAAAACGTTTATAGCAAGCGCGGAGATAAAAAAAGGCACTGCGAGTCCGAGTGAATACACCCCGAGCAATTGAAATCCATACAGGGCGGAACCTCTCGAACCCGCATAGACAAGGATCGTGCCGAGTATGGGTCCTATGCACGGGCTCCATCCCGCAGCAAAAGTCATTCCGACAATGAATGTCCCTATGTAACCGGCCGGCTTGCCGCTCAGATGGAATTTCTTGTCCTTCATGAGGAAATCGAGCCTCAGAAAACCCGCGATAAAAAAACCGAAGACTATGACGAGAATTCCGCCGATTGTCCTTATCAAATCCACATAGGCAAAGAGAAATTTCCCCACTGTCGAGGACGATACACCGAGGGCAATGAATACCGAGGAAAATCCGGCAATGAAGGCCGCAGAGTTTGTCATTGTGAGATATCGGATCTTTTTTCTGTCCAGGCCGACGGTGAGGTCTTTAAAGGAAATTCCCGTTATAAAAGAGACATAGGAGGGAACAAGGGGAAGGACGCAGGGGGAAAGAAAGGATAATACACCGGCAAGAAAAGCTAAAGGGAAAGATATGTCCTTCATGAGAATATTTTAATGCAAATTTTCTTGAAATGATATGTTTACTCAAGATTGAATGTGAAGGGGCCGATTATCGACTCCACTTACAAATAAACGCGGTCAATACTTTTGATGAGGTAACAATCACCTTTTGAAGTGCATAGAATTCCCATGCAATTGGATTTACGTGTCAAACAAAAGCGGGATAGCTTCGAACCATCCCGCCGTTCCGGGAAACTAAATTAGCTGATGAACTACTTTCTCTGAGAAGGGACTTGGCCACTCAAACCACCGGGACCTCCTCTCTTTCTCATTTCACCATTCTGCCCTTGCATCTCAGCCCTATGTTTCGCCCAGCAAGTTTTTAAGTCGTCTTGGTTATTTGCTGCCTGTACGCAGGTCTTTTCCTGCTGAAGACTTGTCATCCGAGCGTCGAGCTTTTTCAGATGATCATCCTTCATCTGTTCAAAGCTAGGGCTTGCTTCTTTTGAGGGCTGATTGCCTTCGACTGCGAAGACCGTTACTGCAAAGACCAGTGACAGTACTGCCGCTACTGCAATTACTACTCTCTTCATGAGTCCTCCTTTAGCTATAGACTGATTTTTTTATATTTAATAAGGATAGAAAAGATAGAAGAAAAATATGAAGATGTGACGAAGGAAATATGAAATCAATATGAAGATTTATGAATTGCCTCCTTGCTACTGCAAGCCACATCTTGCATTTTTCACTCCGAAGGTAGCATACCATTTTTTCTCGATTCCACCTACTGACAGTGAAAATCAAAAAGTGATGAGGATTCAAGATTTCTTCATCAAAGTCACATTTCAGGAATCGCTCATAGACCGGTCAGGTAGCCAGGGTTCATTGCTGAACCCCAGCCCCATAAGAACCGTGCTTGTCAGTTTCCCGACACACGGCTCAAGCCTTTCTGAGGCTGCCTTTAAGCAACCCGGCTTCACAACTTCCAACATGTGGCCGTTGTTCAGCCTTTACAATACCCATTCACAGCCTTCTTACGTTATCCGTAGGAGGATGCACATACAGTGAAGTCCTGTATTCCTTTGCTTTCCCTCCTTCGAAGGTTCGGTGAACTCTCTTGTAAAGAAAGACCAAGTGGAAGTCTGCCTGCTTTCGCATAGGATGATGTCGTTTTCACTCAATCCTTATCCGGCCCGTTACAGACCAGCATTCGCTTTTTCCACTCTCCTCTACCCACACCCCCATCGGCTTCCCTTGCGGGTCGCTTTCCCTTGCGGGAGAGATATGGGTTTACCAAGTTCCGCATAAGTAACACTAATAGGTTAGACCCTGCCTCTCCTCCGATAGCCATTATGTCCGTGTAACCCCAAACAAAAAGAGATTAACCGGCTATGTACCTTTTGGTCCAAGCCTCTCAGCATCTTTGGCTTGTCTAGGTTGACGAAGTTTATCAGCAGTTCACATATGTTGCTCATACCATCAAGCCCGACACCTTATCCGCCTTGATGCTGGCAGATATATCATTACCTCACGGCTTTGATTAGACCTTTACGGTCAGGTTATCCTTTTCCTGCCCGCACTTTATTCAGGGCAGTAGGCTACCCCTAACGGAATAGAGGGTTTCCTAGTAACGATACTCTGCTATTTGAAACAATTACTTATGCGACTTCTTGTCGCACGTGGCTTCACCTACTATTACGTAGCCTCGATGAAGAGAAGAAGTTGAAGATTATCATTTGAAATAAAGGCGGAAAGGGGCGAGCCATTCGAACTCGCCCTATATAGATTATAATCATTGAACAGGGTCTGATTGGATGATTATCCCTTCCTGACCTACGGCGATAAAGGTGCTGTTGCCATACACAATCCCGTTAAGCTTTGGTTCACACCAATAATCTTGGGCTGTTGGCAGCTTATAAGACCCAAAGCCTCTTCTCGTCCAGTTTACTCCATCAGGTGAGCTGGCAATAACAGCTTGACAAGTTAATTTGTTAATATATTTCCTCCCAACGGCGACGAACAAGCCATTGCTATAAGTTATATGAGGTAGATAAATGTTTGTGTTTCCGACAGTCCAAGTCCAGTTTATACCATCAGGTGAGGTAACGATTATGCCACCCACAGCAACAAAAGTACCGTTTCCATACGCTATACCAGAAACTTGTCCACCTGAAGTCGCGGAAAATCTAACAGTCCAAGTTGTACCATCAGATGAGCTAAGGATTACGCCATTCTCTGCAACATTCTCTCCAAATCCAACAGCAATAAAAATACCGTTCCCATACGCAACTGCCTTGAGTGACGATGAAGATGGAGATGATCTGATAAACCAGTCTTCTCCATTATTTGAGGTAACAATTACACCTCCATCACCTACAGCTACAAAGACACCATTTCCGTATGTTACTCCGTTTAACCCATAGAGTTGATTAAAAGCTTCTAAGGTATGGTCACTCCAGTTTACTCCATCGGGTGATGAAACTATTGTGCCTTGCCATCCTACTGCAACAAAGATCCCATTCCCATAGGTTACCGCATCAAGTGTATTAGAAGTTGCCAGGGTTTGTGCGCTCCATAAAGCACCGTCAGTTGAAGTCGCGATTGTCCCTCTTCCCTGATATCCAGTACTCCCTCCTACTGCAACAAAGACATCATTTCCATAGGCAATTCCTTTAAGATCGTCAATAGTTGACGATGCTCTTGCTGTCCACTCAAGCCCATCAGGTGAAGTGACCACTGTTGTAACAGGCGCTGGACCATATCCGCTCACAACTACAAATACGCCATTTCCATAGGCTACACTCGCCAAGTCGGTCGTGACGTTAGAAATTCTCGGTATCCATGACGTTCCATCATTTGAGGTAACGATTACTCCTGACCAACCAACAGTTACAAATATGCCATTACCGTAATTTATTCCAATCAAAAGCATTTTAGTTCCTGAATCTCTTGCAGTCCAGATTATTCCATCAGGAGAAGTTAGAATCCTCCCATAACTACCCACAATAACAAACGTATCATTAGCATAGGTTATGTCGTTCAAGTCGTCTGTAGTTCCTGAATCTCTTGCGATCCAGTTCAAGCCGTCATTTGAAGTTACAATTGTCCCCCACCCTCCGATGCCGATAAACATACCGTTCCCGTAAGCAACTCGGGAAAGTGCTTGAGTCGTGCCCAATGTTGTTGCAAGTGTCCAGTTAGCTCCATCAGTAGAAGACAGAATTACTCCATTATAGCCAACAACAACAAAAACACCATTTCCATAGGCAATTCCATTAAGTTGGGTAGTCGTTCCCGATGACCTTATAGTCCAATTTATTCCATCAGGGGAAGTAACAACAGAACCATTAGAACCGACGGCAACAAATACTCCATTCCCATAAGCTACATCGTTTGTTTCCAGCAGAGAGGGATTTGTCAAAGAAAATCTCTCGGTCCAATCGATTCCGTCTGAGGTTGTGAAGATTTTACCAAACCTGCTAACAGAGATGAAGATATTATTTCCAAAAATTATCCTGCTGCCGTAATTTCCGGGAAAAGGATTCCTCAGATTCCAGTTGTCAAGAGGGTTAGAAGAAGGACTCACACTAAAAGCAATTGGACCAACGGAATCAGAGGAGTTCGCGAAATCGTATGCGTGGAAAGCAACGGTATATGAACCATAGATTAGCGGTGTTCCGCTTATAATGCATTCGGCACTGCCAGACGACATTCCTGACAGATTAACAGATGCCGATATGCCTGATCCGCCGGAAACAGAGCAACTATATCTATATGGAGGCTCTCCTCCTGATACGGTCATTTTCACAGTCTGATTATATGGGTTGTTAACTACGCCTTCCGGTAGCGTTGCTGGATTAATACTCAGGGTAAACTGTTCTGGGGTAGGGGATATAGTGAACGATATTTCACCAATGAAGGTTCGCAGAACAATTTCATATGTATCCGATCCCCATTTAGGCATAACAAAATTCAGCGAACTTACTCCTGTCACAGGGTCCATTGTGGAATTTAAGACCCTGCAACTCTTTCTTTTTTGCGACGTAAGGTCTTTGAGATAGACCCTTGGTTTCTTATTTGTGAAGAATTGTCCATTTATGGTTATTGTTGCACCTTGTGTAAGCGTGTTAGGAGTAACTCTATCAATAACAGGGTTCATGATGCTGAATGTCCCTTCTGAAAGAGGAGTCGCCTTTTTTATATTTGGCTTTACCCATAAATTGTATGTCCCTGTAGAAAGGTTTGTTGTCCAAAGGCAGGTAACCGATGTATCACTCCAGGTTTCCACTTTGGCATACACTTTTTTAACCACGCCCGGTCTTTTCTCATATTCGATATAGACTTTAGGTTTTTTAATTCCAAATTCAGAGCCGATTATAGTAAATCTTGTGCCGATAGTCCCCTCAAAATCTGCCTCTGATATGCCCGTCACTGCAAAAAGCAGAATGAGCATGAATAGAAAAATTGATAGCCATTTTATCTCTTTTTTCATCTGGACACCCTTCTTATTAATTTTGATAGATACTAAGGAGGTCATAAGTAAAGCCACATGACAGTCCACGAAAAGCCTTTAAAAAAGTCATGTTATGAGCATCGTATGTGAGACTACTAATGACCGGATTAGTAAGTAAACTGGATTTTGTTTATCCCCTCCAATGCTGACTACAGAATAGGCATAATAGAAATATATGTCAAATCAAAGGCTAAGACAACACGTTAAAGTCATTAGTGAGATATAGGAACCATAGGTTATTGTGGCGACAGCCTTATTTATTGTAATTTGACAAATTGTTTGGTTTAAGCCGTACTTTTTTCAACTGATCCTCTGAGTTAGAAAGACATAGGCTTTTTGAGATTCTCTGAATACTTGTTTTATTCTCAAAAACTAAAATTGTTAAAATGTTGTATATTTTTAGTGGCTATACGTAACAAAAGTGATTGATTCTTAAGATTGCTGAGGGTCATTATCTATTCTGCTTTTCTAAAGAGGAAGAGGAGGAGAAATGGCCCAGGCAAGGCAAATTTTCAACAGACCGCTCAGTCGTGAAGACAAAACATTCCGTCATCAAGATGTTGCAGCGCCTATCGATAAAATCCTTCAGAAGCTATCTGGAATGGAGTTTCCCGGGAAGGAACATCTCGCGCGTTATATGCGTCACAAATGGCGGTTGAACCACAAACCAGTAAGTCTCGTGGGCAGCTTCAAAGCGGCAGAACTCTTTCTCACTTTTTACAGCAGCTTGGGCAAGAGCCGACTTGAAGAGATCGCAGGTGATGATCTCGAAGGTTTTGTCGAACACGAGCAGGATCGCGGAACGAAAATAACTTCAACCAGGACGAGGCTTATGTACCTCATCGGCTTTCTGCGCTTTCTGATCGAACAGGACCTTATCCCTGAAAAGATCCTCAAACGAAAAATCAGATTGAGACTGCCCGATCTTTTACCCCGTGCGATGAACCCAGGTGATGTCAGGCGGTTCCTCTCTGTTATTGAAAAGACTCGTGACCGTGCTCTCATCCTGGTGCTTCTGAGGACAGGCATGAGAATCGGGGAGCTTCTTAGCTTGAAGATAAGGGATCTCGATATCCGGGACAGGAAGATTCACATTTATGAAGGGCAGAAGAACAGCCTTGGACGGGTGGTTTATCTGATCGATGAAGAGGGAATGCCTCTTATTAACCCGGTTAAAAAGAAATATAGGCTGCGTCTGCCCAGACCGCTGCCGAAGCACCTCAAAGACGAACAGGTCAGAGCACTCTTCAAGGCGATTAAAGACGTAAGAGATCGAGCCATGTTCATGCTTATGCTCAGATGCGGGTTGCGAGTCGAAGAAGTTGCACAACTGACCATAGATGCAATAGAGTACCGCGATAGACAAATCTTTGTCTTCAATGGAAAGGGCAGCAAGGATAGGATTGTCTACATGAGCGAGGATGCTCGGTCCGCCCTGCAGGGGTATCTGAAAAAACGGGGACCGTCAAAAGCGAAGAAGGTGTTCTTGGTGCAGAAGGGATCTATGAGGGGTAAGCCGATATCAGTTCGCGGTATCCAAAAAAGGATCGAATACTATGCAAAGAAAACGGGCATACCGGTATCCTGTCACCACCTCAGGCACACCATGGCAACGCAGCTCTTAAATGCAGACGCCGATCTCGTCACGATCCAGGATCTGTTGGGACACAGCAGGATTACTACCACGCAGTGCTACTGCAGGGTCTCAAACCTCAAAGTGCAGAGAGACTATTACAAGGCTATTGAAGTTGTTCTGCAAAGGACCCAGCCACGCGCAGAGGATAACTTTGGATTAAACAGAATTGTCGTAACGGGAAATAGGGTGTAACTATCTGATATCATAACAGAAAGCAGGATATGTTACGTATAGCGGGATGAAATTCGCAGTCTTCAAGCTTGGTTAGGGTTGCGAAGTCCACCTCCTACTGCGCATACCCTTTTTATTTCCTGCACTTCCTACTTAGCATTTATGGTATAAGGTTTAAAGGGTCGTTCCTGATCAAAATCAGGCAGGTAATGGGCCTGACTTTCGAGTTTCTGTATAAATGCGTTTTCCAGGCCAAGCTCAAGCGCATAGTCCGTGATCTCATCATATTCGTCTTCTGTCAGGGTCCGGTTTATCCCTGGAAAATCACGTGCCTTATATTGAGGAGAATACTGCGACATGATGCTGACGTGAATATCCGGAGACAGGTCCGCCAGAAAGCTGAGGCATTGCCGGCTGTTCTCCAGGTAGCCCGGCAATACAAGATGACGGACCAGCAGTCCGCGCACAGCGATGCCATCGCGACCCATTACCAGGTAGCCCGCCTGATTCAGCATTTCCCTGAGGACGCCGGGGACTATATCAGCATAATCGTCTACATTAGAAAACTTTTTCCCGGGTTCATTTTCCAGATATTTGATATCCGGAATATAAATATCCACAAGGCCCCTGATCTGCCGGAGCGCATCCACTGAATCATAACCATTGGAGTTATACAGAACTGGCACGACAAGCCCCTTTCGCTTTGCCAATTGAATGGCAGCTGCCATCTGAAAAATCATATGTGAAGGTGAAACAAAATTGATGTTATGAGCGCCTTCATCCTGAAGCTGCAGTATTTCAGATGCAAGCTCATCTATAGTCAGAGTCCTGGTGCGGCCCTGCTGAAATTCCTGGCTGATCTGGTAATTCTGGCAAAACACGCAGCGGAGATTGCATCCGCTAAAAAAAATGGCGCCTGAACCTCTTGTGCCGGAAATAGGGGGTTCTTCACCAAAATGCAGTCCTGCATGGGAAATCTGAATGCCGGAGCCGACCCTGCAAAAACCGGTTTTACCTTCAAGTCTGTTCACCCCGCATCTGCGCGGGCAACATTCACATTTTTCCAGCTGATCTGTTAATGACTGATTCATATAGCTGCATCACCTGCTCCAAGACAAGCAATCCTTTTGCCCCTTCAAAAAGGGCGACGACTCGAAGACCTCCTTTTGAATCCTCTTTTCTCCTAACCTTGCCCATAAATATCCGAAAAAGCGAACTTCGTATAATACTGAAATTTCGGACTGACTTTAGTAAAGGGAGTAAGACCTCATCCCGCCTCTCCGTTGTCAATTATCGGCAGGAATATGCACTATTGTATCAGATATTGGTTTGCAAGACTTCAGGAAGGAGTCCGCGGACCTAATCACAATTTAGAGGGAAAAGATTTCACCCTATACTAAACGGGGAATTTTTTTGAAGATACAGGTCCAGGGTTACACCCAGCCAAACTTGCTCATTGTAAATTGCTGTCCATAAACTCAAAATTATACGTCTCGTGCTACAAAAATATTTTTTTCCATTTCACACGCTTTATCTATTCTTCGCAAGAAAAATTTTATATAATTAATACAAGTTTAAGAAATTAAGGAGGATTTATTATGCCAAGGATAGTCACCTATGAGTGTGAACAGTGTGGATCCGAGATCGTTGTTACGGAGACTGGAGAAACCTTATTGAGTCCCATTTACTGTTGCGGTGTAACGGTAACGGAGGTGAGTTCCGTTGAGAAGAAACAGGGGAAACTTAAAAAGAAACCGGCAAAAAAAGTAACAAAGAAAATAGTTAAAAAGAAAATAGTTAAAAAGAAAGTCACTAAGAAAACGCCTGCTTCGAAGAAGAAGTCATCATAGACGGACGATTGGATTAACGCATTTTCTTGAATAAGGAATTATTCTGTCACGAGTAAGAACAATTTCCCGGTGTCAGTTTTTTGTCTTCAGGCGGGGTAGTCTGAATTTATCCTAACGCGGATATTTTGTCCAATAGGGCTTGTTTCGCATCTTCAATAGAAGCCCTTATTGTGCAACCTGCTGCGTTCTTATGTCCTCCCCCGGCGAAAGATGCAGCAACGCTCGCAACATTGATCTCTCCCCTTGAACGCAGGCTCACTTTCCATTCATTCCCGTCTATTTCTCTGAAGAAAGCCGAGATCCTGATATCCTTCATCATCCTCGGGAAGCTGGAAAAATTTTCGGTATCTTCAGGACCTGCTCCCGTCCTTCTGAACATCTCTCTGGTGACATGCGTAAAAGCAAGGCCGTCTCTTATTTCAAGGGTATTTAAAGTCATGACGAGCAAATGAAACCTTTTTTCAGACCATGTTTCATAGAGATTATTCGCTACGTATCCCGGTTTTGCGCCTGCTTCTGCAAGTTCGGAAGCGACCCTTAAAACCTCTGCTGTCGTGTTTCCGAACCTGAATGTTCCTGTATCTATAGCGATAGCAGAATAAAGGTTTACGGCAATTTCTCTCGTCAACTCCACTCCAAGTTCCGTTACGATATAAAAGATCATTAAACCCGTTGCCGCTGCCTTCGGTTCTATCCATTTCGTATCGCCGAAATCCGTCTCTGTCTCGTGATGGTCTATAACAGCTGAAGATCGGAAACCAAGTCCCTCGATACCGGCCCGTTCCGGGGTATTGCAATCAAGCAGAAGCAGGTTGAAGGCCGAAGGTTCGATACCCTGGACCGACTGAATGAATTTCTCTTGTCCGGGCAAATACCTGTAAATCTCCGGAACGCCGTCGCGGTCATAGACCACCGTTTTTTTACCAAGGGTTTCAAGGGCCATCGAGAGCGCGAGAGAAGAACCTAAGGCATCCCCTTCAGGGTTAATATGGGTCGCAATAAAGAAGTCCTTTTCTTCTCTCAGAAAATGAGAGGAGTTCAGGAGGAACTTTCATCTTTTTTCTTGATCTCGTCCAGGAGCTTGTCGATCTTGCTCCCATACTCTACGGAGGGGTCCAGTCTGAACTCTATGCTCGGTATAAATTTCATCCTCAGTCTCTTTGTCAATTCGGAGCGGATAAAGCTTTTTGCTGCATTTAAGATATCGAGGGTAGGTTTCTTTTCTTCTTCTTTCAGAACGCTTATATAAACGACGGCAATCTTGAGATCATCCGTGACATCAGTACCCTGTGACTGTTATGAATCCGATCCTCGGGTCTTTCAGTTTATGAAAAATTATGTCGGCGACCTCTTCTCTCAAGAGATCACTTACCCTCTGTGATCGTTTATAAGGAAGCATGATTACCTCAAAAGTCCAAATCCCAATATCGAAATCCTAAACAAATCTTAAATTCAAACGATAAAAATAAAAAAGTTTTGATATTCGAATTTTGATTTTGATTTCAGGGTTTCGAATTTTGAAGATTAGAATTTATTTATTATAGTTTTGCCGGCTATTTTTTCGATTATGAAATCTTCGAGTATATCCCCGACCTTTAAGATCATTGAAGTTTTCTATCATAATGCCGCACTCATATCCGGCCTGGACTTCTCTGGCATCTTCCTTGAATCTCTTCAGGGAACTGATCTTGCCTGTATACGCAACGATATTGTCCCTGATGACCCTTACGCCGTCACTTGCGCGGCTCATCGTTCCGTCGAGGACATAACATCCGGCGACTGTTCCGATCCTCGATATCGGAAAGACCTGGCGGACTTCCGCCCTTCCGAGGATTTTTTCTTTCAGCGTGGGTTCGAGAAGTCCTTCGAGCGCCTTCTTTACATCTTCAATGGCTTCGTATATCACATTATATAACCTGATATCAACGCCTTCTTTTTCAGCCACCTGGGAAGCCTTCAATTCAGGCCTTACACTGAATCCTATGATAATCGCGCTTGAAGCGGTGGCAAGCATAACGTCCGACTCGTTTATGCCGCCGACGGATGAATGAATGACTTTCACCTTTACCTGAGGATGTGACTGATATTTTCAAGGGCGTCTTTCATAGCCTCGACCGAACCCTGAACGTCACCTTTTATAATGATGTTCAATTCCCTTATCTCGCCTTCCTTTATTTTCGCATAGAGTCTCATCGAGGGTAAGTTTTCTCGTCCTTGCTATCTCGGCAAGTCTTTGTTTCTGCTGCCTGGCGAGCGCTATCTGTCTGCCCTCTTTTCATCTTCGACGACGGTGAAGATATCTCCTGATGACGGGACATCCGAGAACCCGATTACTTCAACAGGGGTTGAAGGGCCGGCCTCGCTGATCCTTTTCCCGCTGTCGTCAATCAATGCCCTGACTTTTCCCGCATGGATACCGGCAAGGAATGCGTCACCGACTTTCAGTGAGCCGGATTGAACGAGGACCGTCGCGACGGGACCTCTTCCTTTGTCGAGCTTTGCCTCAATGATCGTACCCCGTGCAGGCTTATCAGGGTTGGCCTTGAGTTCCATGACCTCTGCCTGAAGGAGTATCATCTCGAGAAGTCGTTCTATGCCGATACGTTTTTTTGCGGAGACTTCAACGAAAATGTTCTGGCCGCTCCATTCTTCAGAGATTATGCCGTACTCGGCAAGCTCATTCTTCACCCTTGAAGCATTGGCCTCCGGCTTGTCGATCTTGTTTATAGCCACTACGATCGGCACGTTTGCAGCCTTTGCGTGGTTGATCGCCTCGACGGTCTGGGGCATAACTCCGTCATCAGCAGCAACAACGAGAACAACAATATCGGTGACCTTTGCCCCCCTCGCTCTCATAGCGGTAAACGCTTCATGCCCCGGCGTATCGAGAAATACGATGTCCTTGCCGGTAAGGTTGACTTTATATGCACCTATATGCTGGGTGATACCGCCTGCCTCGGTCTCTGTAACCTTTGTCTCCCGTATTGCATCAAGAAGATGATGTTTTACCGTGGTCGACATGTCCCATTATGGTGATAACCGGAGGGCGCGGTAACAATTACTGAGGTCTTCAGGAGCTTCCACATCGACCGTATCCTCTTCGATTGGCGCGAGTTCGACCTTTATCCCGAAATTTTCTGCGATTAACAAGGCTGCGTCGGCGTCAACGGGCTGATTTATTGTGGGCATGTATCCCAATTCCATAAATTTCTTTATAACATCGGAGAACTTAACACTGATAAGTTCGGCAAATTCTTTTACCGTGGTGCCTTCCTGAAGTTTCAACGTCTTTTTCCTCGGTGCAATAAGCTGAGCCTGCGGTCTCCGGTCATCTGTCTGGAAGGGTCTCCCCTTTCCACCCCTCCTGAATGACCTCTGATCATGAACTCTTTTCGGTTCGATCTTCCTGATGGTCTGGAAGGCCCTCTGCATGCCCGGTTTTGCCTTAAATTTTTCTATTTTCTCCGTCTCCATTTCCTTTTTGAACCTATCAGGAATTTTTAATTCTTCTTCCTCCAGGGGCGCGGTCAATGTTTTTTCCGTCTTCTCTTCCGGTACGATGGTTTCAGTTTCCTCTCTTTCAGTTTTAATCTCCTCACGAGGAGCTTCCGTCGCATGTTGCTCCTCCTGCAATTTCTCTGTCCGAGGCCGAAGAGTTTTTGTAACCGCCTCTTTTACCGGAGCAGTTTTCCCGGATGGCTTACCAGACTTTTGGAGCAGCATCGTTTCTATTTTCCGGGCGACTTCGGGTTCGATACTCGAGGAATGGGTCTTCCCTTCTATGCCGAGCTTCGACAGTTCGTTCAGAATGATCTTGTTGGCTACTCCTAACTTTTTTGCGAGTTCATAAATTCTTATTTTTGACATATATCCTTTACCCGTGTGTTCTTCATTAGTTCAAAATATTATAAACCGAACAGGAATGCCCCGGCTATCGAAAAGAATAAAAATATGTCTCCGACCGATAGGGGGATGTGCTAACCCCGCTCAACATGATTACACTTGTAACAATAGCTTTTAAATGTTATCATAATGAACCTTTTTAATGCAATGACTGCACCCCGTAAAAGGTTGAAGCATTAGCAAAGATGTCTCTGAAGATCTCGCTATATATATTTTTCTGAGCCCAAAGCAGGGCTTTCAAAAAGTGAAGAAGGAGGTAACGATATGGCAATTTGCATTGTGTGCGGAAAGCAGAGGGTTATCGGCAATAATGTCAGCCATGCGAATAATAGGACCAAGAGGGTGGTAATGCCCAACCTGCAGAAGATGCGGATCATAACGGATCACGGTATCCGGAAAGTTGCTGTCTGCACCAGGTGTCTGCGGTCGAAAATAGTCAAGAAAGCCTTTTAATGAACGGGTAATGTACAGGGCGGATTCCTTACTGAAAGCATATATCAAAGATTTAGGCATCGAAGACGGTATAGGACTCTCGGAGATTAAAAGGAATTGGAATGCCCTGTTCCATGAACCGCTGTCACACCATATGTCTCCTTCCCTGTTGGCCCGGGGTGAACTCCTCCTGACGGTTGATTCACCGGTCTGGCTTCAGGAATTGAATTTTTTCAGAGGGGATATTTTAAGAAAACTCAGTCCCTATGGAGTCAGCGCGATACGTTTCAGGATCGGAAGGGTTTCAGCAAACGTGAAACCGGGAGCAGGGAGCCGAAAGGCGAAAGTCAAGAAACTCACAGATGCGGAACAGGCCTTTATCCGGGAGACGGTCGCCGAGATGTGCGATGAAGGCCTGAAAGAGACCTTGAAATTGACTATGGAAAAAGCGATCACCTCGGGAAAGACCAAAATAAGTTAAATCCAAAAAAAATTGTCATTGCAAGTGAAACTACGTAATCTCAACTTCGGAAGACGAGATAACACCGGTAGAAGCGACCTCGCAATGACACGGATTATATGGCTTACTTATGATCCTCGCCGGATTTTCTTTACGCCGTCTCTGCCTGCTTCTCGAAGATCAGGATAGGTTTTTCATTTTTCACAACGGTATCTTCCGTTATCAGACAATCCTTAATCTCTTTTTGTGACGGGATTTCGTACATCACATCGAGCATTATCTCTTCAAGGATAGATCTCAACCCTCTTGCGCCCGACTTTTTCTTCATCGCCTTTTTTGCTATCGCAGAGAGTGCTCCGTCGGTGAACTTGAGCCTGACGTCGTCAAAGGAGAGAAGCTTCTGATATTGCTTCATGAGCGCATTTTTCGGCTCTGTCAATATTTTTATCAAAACGGCTTGGTCAAGTTCATCCAGTGCCGCTACAACGGGCATTCTCCCGATAAACTCCGGGATGAGGCCGTATTTTATGAGATCCTCGGGTTCGACAAGACTGAATATTTCACCGATATTCCTCTCTTTTCGTGCAACACTGTCGGAATTGAATCCAACCGTTTTCTTCCCCAGCCGTTGTTCAACGATTGTATCAAGGCCGGTAAAGGCGCCGCCGCATATAAAGAGGATCTTAGTCGTGTCAACCTGAATATACTCCTGTTGAGGGTGTTTTCTGCCGCCTTGCGGCGGTATATTCGCTACGGTCCCCTCGATCAGTTTGAGGAGCGCCTGCTGCACGCCTTCACCGGAGACATCCCTCGTTATGGAAGGGTTCTCCGATTTTCTGCTTATCTTATCGATCTCGTCAATGTATATGATACCTCTTTGCGCCTTCTCAGTGTCATAGTCGGCTGCCTGCAGTAATTTCAGGATTATGTTTTCCACATCTTCTCCGACATATCCCGCTTCCGTAAGCGTAGTCGCATCAGCGATGGCAAAAGGGACATCAAGTATTTTTGCCAGTGTCTGTGCAAAAAGGGTCTTGCCGGTACCTGTGGGACCTATCAGAAGTATGTTGCTTTTTTGCAATTCGACGTCCGATTCCACAGGGTTGTAAATCCTCTTATAGTGATTGTGCACAGCGACCGATAATATTTTCTTTGCCCTTTCCTGGCCTATGACATAATCGTTCAGGAACCGATGAATTTCCTTGGGAGTTGGGAGTTTCGGAAGGGAAGGGATCTTATCCTCTTCCTGGAGTGTGTCCGCAATGATTTCGTTACAGAGCTCAACGCACTCATTGCATATATAGACCGTAGGGCCTGCAATGAGTTTTTTCACCTCATTATGTCCCTTACCACAGAACGAGCATTTCAGTGCGTTCTCGTCTTTCTTAGCCACGATGCCTCCTCTCCTTAATACTGCCGATGACTTCGTCGACGATACCGTATTCTTTCGCTTCATCTCCCGACATAAAGAAATCCCTGTCTGTATCGGACTGTATCTTTTCGATAGGTTGGCCGGTATGAAAGGAGAGGATCTTGTTTAAGGTGTCCTTCATCTTCAGTATCTCCCGGGCGTGGATTTCTATATCGGTGGCCTGTCCATGGAACCCGCCCATGGGTTGGTGCAGCATGATCCTCGAATGAGGCAGGGCAAATCTCTTGCCTTTTGTGCCTGCTCCAAGGAGAAGTGCGCCCATGCTTGCAGCCTGCCCGATGCAGTAAGTTGCGATATCGGGTTTTACGTACTGCATAGTGTCGTATATAGCCAGCCCTGAGGACACGACGCCGCCCGGTGAATTAACATACAAATGGATATCCTTCTCGGGGTCTTCCGTCTGAAGAAACAGCAACTGGGCGATGACAATGTTCGCAACATTATCATCTATGGCGGTGCCCATAAAGATGATCCTGTCTTTGAGAAGCCTTGAGTAAATATCATAGGCCCTCTCTGAACGGCCGGTCTGTTCTATAACAATAGGAATGACGCTCATTTATTCTCCTTTATTCTCTTTTTCGATAATGGCCTTGGAAAGGAGTATGTCCATAACTTTCTCTTCATAGATCGAGTGCCTCAGGTTTTCGAGTGAGCCTCCCCGATATTCATAGAAATTCCGCACAGCCTCCGGCGTTGCCGAAAGCCTCTTCGCTATGGATGATATCCGTTCATCAACCTCGTTATCCGATACGATAACGCCCTCTTTCTGACCTATGGCATCGATGATTAAAGCGGCCTGGACGTTTCTCGACGCCCTTTGTCTTAATTCCTGCGGGTCTTCTTCTTTTTTCTGTCCCGAACTGTCCGCCTCCGGCGCTGTCTCCGGGTCATCCTGTGTGGAATCAACGGGCTCCGCATCCTCTTTGACATCAATGCTTTTCTGCAGCGACAGGGCATTCAACTCTTTCTCTAAAAGGACCTCCGGCACTTCAAAGTTGTTGGCTTCGACCAGTTTATTGACGATCTGGGCCTTCTGTATTTTCCGGAGATGCTCCTTCTTGGTCGTATATATCTTTTCTCTTAATTTCTCTCTCAATTCAGCAATGTTTTCGAACCCGAGATCTTTCGCGAATTCATCATCCATCGCCGGCAAGGTTTTTTTCTTCACCTCGCTTATCATAACCTTTATTTTTACGGTTTTCCCCGCGATTTCCTTCGATTTCATCTCATCGAAAGTGGTCGTAAACTCGATAATATCGCCTTTTTGCCTGCCTATCACTTTTTCCATGAGGTCGGGGGGAATATCTCGTTGCCCATCTTTGAGATTATCTCTTTTGCAGCAGGGACATCTCCTCCTTCTATCTCGCTGTCGGCGTATTCAAAGCTGACAAAATCGTCCATCTCTATTGCTTTATCGGCGACCTCATAAACAGCTTTTTGTTCCCGGAGTCTTTTCAGGGTATCTTCCACATCGGATTCTTCAACCTCCACAGGAATATCCTTTACCGACATCTTCTCATAATCGAGGTTCTCGATTTTCGGTACGACCTCGACTATGACCGATAAAACAATAGGGTTGTTCCGTGTAAACTGGAACTCTTCCTCCAATACCGGCATCGTTATCGGGGTGAGAGCGGCCTCTTTGATCGCGCTGCCTAATTGTTCCGGAATGATCCTTTCGAGCACCTCGCCCTCGACCTCTTTCCCGAAACGTTTTTCGATCAGAGTGACCGGCGCTTTCCCCGGTCTGAAGCCCGGGATTTTGGCTCTCTGCCTGAGTTGCTCAAGGGAAGTTTTTATCTCTCCTTCGATCATATCCGAAGGTATCTCTATCCTGAGACGCTTTTTTGTCGTATTGATATCTTCTACCGATTTAAGCAAATTGCCCTCCTAAATATTTATCTTACTGTAAAATACGCATGAAAGCTTTGTCAATTTGAGGGAATAAGTAATTGAGTAAGAGAGACAGCATTTCCAATACCGTAATTGAAATGAGGGACATCGTGCATTTTCTATCTCAGTAATTTTTTGGACAGTGATTTTGTATCTCCCTCTTTTGCAGGCCATATGCCCCTTTCATCGAGATTTTAGGGTATAATCTTCTGTGAACCTTTATCTTATCGACGGCAATTCCTACGTATATCGGGCCTATTATGCCATTAAAGGGCTTACAACCTCGAAAGGTATTCCCACGAATGCGGTCTACGGTTTCACGAATATGCTCCTTAAGATAATAAGGGAGAAGAAGCCCGATGGTATCGTCGTGTCCTTTGATTCTCCCGTCCCAACAGAGCGGCACAGGATTTATGAGGAATATAAAGCCCACAGGCCTGAGGCGCCCCGGGACCTCATCGAGCAGATTCCCCATATCAGAAGGATGATTTCTGCCTTTAACATACCGATATTCGAGATGCCCGGATATGAAGCGGATGACATTCTGGGCACGATCGCAAAAAAGGCTGCAGCCCGGGGACTGGATGTATTCATTGTGACCGCCGACAAAGATATGCTCCAGCTTGTCGATCAAAAGTTGAAGATATACGATCCGATGAAAGACAGGGTCCTCGACGAACAGTTCGTCAGAGAAAAATATGGTGTCGGTCCGGAAAGAATCACGGAGTTTATGGCGTTGACGGGAGACGCCGTCGACAATATCCCCGGTATTAAAGGGGTCGGTGAAAAGACGGCAAAGGAACTTCTTTCTCAATTTGATAGCATCGAAGACCTCCTCGGGCATCCGGAGGGAATAAAAAAAGAAAGGTTGAGACTCCTCGTTTCCGAGAACGCGGACAAGGTGAGATTAAGCAAACAGCTCGCGACTCTCGATGTATCGGTGCCTATTGATTTTGACATAGAAGAGTTCCGGTTGAGGGAGGCTGACTGGATCTCGTTTTTGTCTCTGTTAAGGGAGTTCGAGTTCGGAAGCCTGATGAAGCTGGTCCCATCAGCGATGTCAAGCGAAGCAAGCTATGAAACAATATTCGATAAAGAAAGAGTGCGGGCAATAATATCACTAATAAAAGAAGAGTTTGCTTTCGATATCGAAGCGACAAGCAGGGACCCTGTGGCCGGTTCCCTTGTCGGCCTGGCGTTATCGGTTGAGAAAGGCAGGGCGTTTTACATACCTGTCTCTCACTCATATCCCGGGGTGCCCGCACAGATAAAAAAATCCGACCTCGGGGCAATTCTTGCTCCTGTCCTTGAACAGGAGAAGATCGCAAAGATAGGACATAACCTCAAATACGACATGATAATCCTGAAGCAGGACGGCATCAACGTGAAAGGGACGCTCTACGATACGATGGTCGCATCATACCTTATCAACCCGAACAAGCCAAACCACAGTCTTGAAGAGGTTGCGCTGGAATACCTATCATACCGAAAGAAAACCTTCACGGAAATAATCAGGAAGAGAGGCTCTTTTTCAGAGGTCCCTCTTGAGGAGGCTGCCCCCTACGCGTGCGACGATGCCCACCTTAGTTTTGCGCTTAAGCAGGTACTCTTTACCAAGCTGAAAGAACATAACCTGGAAGACCTCTATTTCACTATAGAAATGCCCCTGATTTATGTCCTTGCCGATCTGGAGATGGCGGGTGTGAAGGTTGATTTGCATAAGCTTGAAGATATTTCAAAGGAACTTGAGAGGGAGCTTGAAGGTATGACCAGGAGGATTTATTTCCTGGCCGGGGAAGAATTCAATATCAACTCTCCAAAACAGCTGAGCAGGGTTTTGTTTCACAGCCTCGGATTTCAGCCGGGAAAGAGGACGAAGACCGGATTCTCCACCGGGATGGGTGTGCTCGAAGAACTGGCAGCAACCCATGAACTGCCCCGTGAGATCCTCAATTACAGAAGCCTGACGAAACTGAAAACGACGTATATCGACGTGCTTCCGGGGTTGATCAATTCAAAGACGGGGCGAATTCATACATCATTTAACCAGACCGTGACCTCCACGGGAAGATTAAGCAGCAGCGAACCGAATCTGCAGAACATTCCGATTAAGGGGGAATGGGGCAGGCGCATGCGGGAGACGTTTATAGCCGAAGAAAATAATCTCCTTCTCTCTGCGGATTATTCACAGGTCGAATTGAGGCTGCTCGCCCATCTTAGCCGTGATGAGGGTCTCATCGATGCCTTCAGGAATAACCTTGACGTGCACACAAGGACAGCTGCTGAAATCTTCAACATTCCGACAGACAAAGTAACGTCTGAAATGAGAAGGATCGCAAAGACGGTCAACTTCGGGGTTATTTACGGGATATCCCCTTTCGGATTATCCGAAACACTCAGTATATCGAGAGAGGAAGCGAAGAGATACATAGAGCAGTATTTTCAGAGGCATCCCGGAGTTAAGGCTTATATCGGGAAAAGCCTGGATGAGGCAAGGGACAAAGGGTATGTGTCCACTCTGTTCGGGAGGAAGCGCGCAGTTCCGGAAATCAAGAGCAAAAACGCAACGGTGCGACAACTGGGAGAAAGGCTTGCGATTAATTCTCCCATTCAGGGAACAGCCGCCGACATCATCAAAATAGCGATGATTAATATATCCAGGGAATTCAAGGAGAAGGCCCTGAGGGCAAGGATGATTCTTCAGGTCCACGACGAGCTTTTGTTCGAGCTCCCGGCAGCCGAGGTTGAAACCTTAAAAAATATCGTTCAACAAGAGATGGAAGGTGTCATGGCCCTTTCCGTTCCTTTGAAGGTGGATATCAATTTTGGAAAAAACTGGGCAGAAGCGCATTGAGTAAAGTTAAACATTGCTTTTAACTTCATTTGATTTCGGGTAAAATATGGCCTTAAGGAAGGGATATGAAGAGGAAGACATCTGCCAAAGGAATTTCCGAGCGGTCAAAGAATAAAGCAACAGGGGAAAAGATTACGGTAGTCCCTGGATCTCCTGGAGAGAGAATTGCCAAAAAGGAAAAGGTCAAAAAGGTCAAGCCGAAAAAAGCAGAAAAGAAGAGGGCCAAGGCTGAGGTTAAAGTTGATATAAAAACTGCGGTGAAAGCAGAGAAAAAATCTGCGAGGACTTCAAGTAAGGAGAAAGAAAAAGCGAAAACAAAAAAAGCTTCAGAGAAGCCGACTGCGGAAAGAAAGAAAAAAGTCTCTCTAACCACCTCAAAAAAAGTGGCAGCCGGTAAAAAAGTTGCAGCGAAGCCTTTCAAAAAGGCCAAGGTTGAGGTAAAGCAGAAGACAGCGAAAACAGCTGAAAAGGCTGTGAAGAAGTACGCCCGTGAAACAGCAAAAGAATTAGAAGCAAAAAAATTTACTAAAATACCGAAGAAAAAAGTCAAAGGGAAGAGTAAAGAAAAAGATCATCCCGGCAACGGGGAAAAAAGTCAACAGATACCATCGGAAATACTTCCGTCAGAATATGGAGAAAATGATATCACGGCCATGCCCGTTGATCCCCATAAACTCTTTGTTTTTTGGGAAGTGAGGGAAGACACCATGGAAATGTACGAAGGCGACCTGACTATCAGGGTATGTGAGGGCACCGGTATGGACTTCAATCGTATTGATGAGAGCAGCTATTTTGATATTGCAGTCAGCGAGAGAATAGGGCAGCGGTATATCGATGTCTCCCCTGCAAAAGAATTCATTGCCGATATCGGGATCACTTGTGAAGGCACTTTCATCGTAATCGCGAGATCTCATAAAGTTTCAACTCCCCGCGCAGGTTCTGCTGCAGAGGATGCCTTGCCACAGAAGCTCGATGAAACCGTTTTTCGCCTCGGGTATTAAATAGCAACATCGAGTTCCACTGCAGCACTATGTTGCAGTGCTTAGAAGACCGCTGTCCTTGATCTGTGTTTTTGATTTGCATCAGAAAATTGCATTTTTTTGCGGGTGGGAAAGAGTTTTGTTTAAATTTCAATGAGTTGTGTGGTTGGCATATGCATTGCTATTAATATTAAAGATTATAAAGATATGAAATAATAAGCATATAAGGATAAAAAAATGTGATAGAACGGTCGGGGAAATTGCTTTTAGATTCAAAGACATGTTGTTGTCTCTGTTCATTAATTTATGATAAGATTGCCTGATTCGGGGCGACAGGAAAGCTCGCAAAAATTCATTATTCAAAGGAGGACTATGGTATGAAAAAGGTAGGGGTGTCGTTGTTGGCTTTCATTTTCCTTTTCAGCGTATGGGTTTTGCCCGTCATGGCGGCAGACACATCGCAGGATGTGGAAAAGCTGAAAGGCGAAGTGCAGAAGTTGATGCAACGGATTGAAGAACTGGAAAAGAAACAATCTGAAACACAAACAAAAACTGTCGAAACCGAAAAGAAAGTAGCAGAGGTTGAGAAAAAGACGGAAAAGGTCGAAAAAAAGGCGCTTAAAGACCGTATCGAGTTCGGTGGTGAAGCCCGTTTCCGCACAATGATAGAAAACGCGTCAACCGATAAGGGTTTTTACGGTATCGGGCAACCCAGCAATGAGCTTAAGTTCAGAGATTCGACATCGTTCCCGCTGCGTATCAGGTTAAATGCTCATGTTGAGGCAGTCCCTGAATATGTCGATGTCTATGCCCGCCTTACTATGAACAAGCGCTGGGGAGCATATGACACGACTGCAAACGATCCGTTTAATAAAGCCAACTCTTTCGAATCGAGTATTGGTCATGATATGAACGCCAGGTTTGAGCAGGCATACGCAACCGTAAAAATGCCTTCGTTCAATACAACATGGTATGTAGGACGTCTCCCTGGAATGGATGGCGCTCCACAGAGGCAGGCGCTTACTCTTTTTCCAAGACTTTTTATAGATTCAGAGATCGACGGTACATTGCTCAAATGGGATGCCCCGGAAACCGGTCTCGATAAGGTGAATCTCCCCTGGACATCAACGAGAGTATGGGGAAAGCAGAGCGAACCGGGAAAAGCCCCGGCCCTGAAAAAGTATGAGGCAAAGGTTAAAGACAAAACAGGCGTTATTTTCGGATACCTGAAATACGATGAGAAGAAAATGAGTCGATACGAACCAAAAAGAAGTAAAAGCAGACTCTGATGCATTCCTTGCACAGGCACAAATAAAGATAGGTAAAGATACAGAGATTATCTGGGATGGACTGAGCATGTCTGACTGGCATATGCCCAATACCTCAGCTGTAAGCTATATCCCGGATGTCAAAACTAATTATCTGTTGAGCGGAGTCTATGCCGACACACAACTCTTCGGATTCCAGCTTTACGGAGCCTACTATTACAGCCATTTCGACGTACCGGAGTTTAGTTTTAAACCCACCGGCGCCACAACTTCGACAAAAGTTGAAGCTCAAGGGTATTCGGGACATGTCTTGTTTGCAGGGTTTAATACAGGAGACCTGATCTCCCCTAATCAGCAATTAACTGTTGAGTTTGCAGACGGCAGTGAAGCATGGATCAATCCTTTCAACTACCGTGGCTTCAGGAGAAAAGGAACAGTATTACAACCTGCCGGCAACTATTTCTTTGATTCTGCCGGTAAAAGTACTGTAGGATTTTATCCTTTCAATGCTCAGGTCTGGGACATCTATTATGACTACTATGCATGGAAGAACGTACGTTTCCGTTTAGGGTATATGGATTTTCTCTATACCAAACATGATATAAAGGATGGCGATAAATTCTCAGTTCTGGGAAGCTCGAAATTCCAGCATGATTACTGGCCGTATGCTGAGGTTAATATCACCTTCTAAGTATTTGGTTTAGAACATCATTCATTAATGAATGTTTGAGGGTCCCTTGATTGAGACCTTCCTTCCCCGTCTTAGAAATGACGGGTGCATCTCTGGGGTTTTCTTGTTGAAGAAGGCCGCCCAAAAGGCGGCCTTCTTTTTGGCTCAATACTTTAAATGATTGAAGAATTGCGACTCCCTCTTTAGGTATTATTTCAAACTTGCAAGGGATCAAAGAAATACATTAGAATCAATAAGTAAAAAGCCGTACAGGTTAATCTTTCAGCAGCGATACTCGTCAAGTGCCTATCACCGCCGGTGTAGCTCAGAGGCAGAGCAGCTGATTCGTAATCAGCTGGCCGGGAGTTCGACTCTCCCCACCGGCTCCAGATTTCCCAGCATATTCATTGCAAGCGGAGCGCGGCAATCTTTCCTATCAATATATACTGTCGTTCATTTTCATATTGACAAATACAATTATCATTGTTATTTTAATTACATAAATGTATTTATAATCTATAAATAGGAGGTATAGGGTGAACTTTAATACAAAAACAATTTCCAGGATTGCCTGTTTGAGCGCGAGGCAGATCGATTATTGGGACAGGACTCATTTTATAAAACCGTCTGTAAGTGAAGCTTCAGGTTATGGCTCTGTGAGACTTTACTCTTTTAGTGACCTTATACAATTGAAGGTTGCGAAGACGTTAATGGATAAGGGAATAAGTCTTCAGAAGATCAGGAAAGCCATCAACTATCTGAAAAAAAATATGCCCGGAATAGAGAGGCCGCTTTCGGAACTAAAATTCCTGACAGATGGAGAAACGATCTTTGTGCTAACGAAAGATAAGAAGGTGATCATTGATACACTCAAAAGCGGGCAGCTTGTTTTTTCTATTGCCTTGGGAGAGATTATGGAAAATCTTAAAGGTGAGATTGTCGCATTACAGAAAGAAAGAAAATATCATGTTACGGTCAGAAGCAAAAAATATTCTGTAGTGCTTCATCCCGATACAGAGGATGGCGGTTATTGGGTGGAATGCCCTTCGCTTCCCGGATGCGCTTCGCAGGGCGATACCGTGGAAGAAACCCTGGAAATGATAAAGGACTCAATTAAGGGACATCTTGAGGTATTGGAGGAAGAGAGAAAGGTCAGAAAGGCTTCATGAGCAACCTGCATAACCTGAAACCCGTTAGGGTTATTAAGGCTTTTGGAAGGGCAGGGTGGGAGGTAAGAAAACAGACCGGGAGTCATGTGAAGCTGACGAAAGAAGGCAATATAAATATTCTGTCGATCCCTGTGCATAAAGGCAAACCCATAAAGCAGGGATTGTTAAGAGATCAGATATCAAAGGCAGGATTAACCGTAGAGGAGTTTTTAAGGTTATACAAGTAAATGGATAATACAGTGAATTTGATGCTCTCAAAATATGGAAAAATGCTTGTGAAAAGAGTAATGTTGAAGGTACGATTCCGAGAGATTTAAGGCATAAGGCGATAACGGATATGAAGAAAGCCGGATATAATGATTCCTTTGTAGGAAATGTCGCTGGACACAGTGACCCCAGGACAACAAAAAGGTATACTCATTTTTCAGTAGAAGAAACTAAGGTTCCTCTGCAGGCATTCCGTTGAGAAGAGCTTTTCGTTTTCTAAAGAGGCTCTTAGGAGTTTAAGCTCTTTCGATCAAGAAATAAAAGTCAAAGAATCTAATCTTTATGAGCATATAGGGGCAAGAATGTGACAACGGGGAATTTCCGTAATGGAAATAAAAAAGCTTAAACAAAGGCTGGAATGCTGTCGATGCAGTTGAAGGTACTACCGGTAAAGTAGCCGTATTCACTTATAATGCGGAATGGGAAGGACTTCAAGAAAGGAGAAAAATTATGAAAATTGAATATGACCCTGACAGGGACTTACTTTACATATATTTTGCAGAGCTTGAAACGAAGGCGGCGCAGACGGTTACGATTACTCCGGGTGTACATGCGGATTTTGATAGGGACGGTAAGCTTATGGGTATCGAGGTGATAGAGGCATCCAAGGTTATGGGTAAGAAGATCGAGATCAAATTACCTGAGCTATCAGCGGCGTGACATGCATCGCTTCCTTATTGTCATGGAGAAAGCAGAAAACAATATTCCGCATATTCGCCTGATTTGCCCGGTTGTGTTGCAACCGGCGCTACTGTTGAAGAAGTAAAGAAGAATATGCATGAAGCTATTGAACTGCATATACGAGGGCTGACTGAAGATAATTTACCCATTCCCGAGCCCCTGTCTATTGCTGAATATGTGGCGGTTTAAGTAGATAGATCGGTGAGGGGGTGTGGCATATAAAAAATTATGAGGAAAGAATATTGAAGGTAAGGCTCGATTATGTTCCTTGCCTGATCGTAATCAGCTGGCCAGGAGTTCGACTCTCCCCACCGGCTCCATTTAAAATCAAGGACTTATGCATCCCCTTATTTGCCCTTCAAAATAAGAAGGATATCACTGTGATATAATATATTCGTCCCTGAAAGGAGAAAAAATATGCCTGTAACAGCAAAACAAAAGGACGAACATATTAAGGTCAAACATTTCATAACCGATACTAAGGGCCACAAGATGGCTGCTGTTATTGATATAGAGGAATTGAAAAGGATAGAGATTGTTCTGGATCTCATACCTCCCTCGGAAGCATGGCTTTACAAAAATAAGAAAGCAGTTAAAAGCATACAGAGGGGCTTAAAACAGGCAGCCAGGGGCAAAATCAAAAAGCTGAATGGGAATTGTTTTATTGGTAGGCGATGCTGGGATTGAACCAGCGACCTCTTCCGTGTGAAGGAAGCGCTCTCCCACTGAGCTAATCGCCCTCCGGACGCAGGGAATCCGTACATCGAATCGGCTGCCTTTATATTAACCCAAATCATCTGTTTTTTAAATACTTTATTGCCCGGCTTAACAGGGTGACGGGCGAACTTTTTCTTCATCTATGGAACCTCATGTCATAATATGTTTTTGAGAGCTTCTGACCGGTTTCAGCGCACATTCCGCCAGGTCGTTGTTTTGACTTTTCTTGCTTAATATGTCATTATAAAAAAAGTTTCAGAAGTTTTTGTAACTGATGAGGACCGCAAAGACTTTTAGCTTTGTGGTCTTTTTTTGTTTCGGCTATTCTGAGCTTTTAGTTTTAAAGAAGGAGGGAAAAAATGGCTAAAGGAACTGTAAAGTGGTTTAACGAGTCCAAGGGATTCGGCTTTATCACTAGTGAAGATGGTAGTGATGTCTTTGTACATTATTCTTCCATTCAGGGCAACGGATTTAAGTCCCTTGCCGAAGGTGATTCAGTAAGCTTTGACACCGAAAAAGGCCCGAAAGGTCTTAAGGCTATCAACGTAGTTAAAGAGTAATTGACGAGAGAAGTCCCTCTATTTCAGGGGGACTTCTCTTTAAGAGGTGAAATGACACACAGACAAAATTATGTGGAAAGGACCGAGCAGAACAAACAGCGCAGGATCGCGGCGGGTTTGCTCTCTGAACGCTTTCCGGCAGTTTCAGATATGGTAGTTCATATGACGTATTATCAGAAAGGGATAAATCCCGTTTTGATGGTTCGCATTGTCAATTTTTTCCCTACGGGTCATGCTTATTTCAATATGGATTGTATGATAAAAGGCTGTCTTGACGGCGGGTTTGATCTGACCTCGGTGATCACGAATATGATTAAGAACCGTAAAAAGTCGGGGAAGGGGAAACTCACCTGTAATGGAAAAGGCGATTCCCTTGCCGCTGACCACGCGAGTATTGACTACGAGATTACCATAAAATATAACAAAGCCTCCTGAGACCTATCCGCCTTAGAGTAAAGTTTTTTCATTCGCTATCTGCCTGGCATCGTGTTACATGGTATAATTCTTCCGTGCTTAAACTGCTATGAAAAAGATATATACACTGGGGACCGGCAGGAGGAGCGAAGAGGATTTTACCGAGATCCTCCACGCGTACAATATACAATCCCTGATCGATGTGCGGAGTCTCCCGAAAAGCAAGCTCCCAATATTCATTAAGGAAAACCTTGAAGAACTCCTCGTCCGCGAAGGTATTAAATACCATTTTCTCGGAAAGGAACTCGGAGGCTTCAGAAAAGGGGGGTACGCTGCCTATGCCTCAACGGATGATTTCAGTAAAGGTGTTGATCTGCTTGAATCCATCGCCCTTACAAAACCATCGGTTATCATCTGTGCAGAGAGGTTTCCATGGAAATGCCACAGGAAGTGGATTTCCCGCGAGTTGCGTAAGAGGGAATGGGAGGTTGATCATATTATAGATAAAGGGAAACTGTGGATACCAAAGTGAAGTCAACGGTTGAGATTGAGGTCAAGAGACCCGGTCCATAATTCTTGATCTTTGTTCCTTCAATCTTAACCTTTGCTTTCATCTTTTACTCCATTGCCGGGATCGTAAAGTAAAATGTCGAGCCTCTCCCGACTTCGGATTCGACCCATATGCGGCCGCCGTGGTGCTCGACGATCTTGTTACATATTGAAAGCCCTATTCCGGTTCCGTCATATTGTTCCCTGGTATGGAGGCGCTGAAAGACGATAAATATGCGCTCAAACTGCTTCGGGTCTATCCCGATGCCATTATCACAAACAGAGAAGATCCACTCGCGCCTTTTTTGTTCCGCCGAAATATGAATTTTCAGCGGTCTCTCGCCCCGGAATTTGATTGCGTTGCCGATCAGGTTCTGGAACAATCTGATCAACTGTGAGGGATCAGCCATTACCATCGGCAGAATGTCATAGGTCAACTTTACGCCGCTTTCCTCGATAGTCGAGTGAAGGTTGAGAAGCGCCTGCTCCAGAACTTCCGAACAATTTGTAGCTTGGAATGTCTTTTCTTTCGTCTCAACCTGAGAGTATGCGAGCAGGTCACGGATAAGCAACTGCATCCGTTTAATGCCGTCAACAATATATTCAATGAACTCATTGGCTTTTGCGTCCAGTTTTCCTTTGTAACGCTTCTCCAACAATTTTGCGAATCCGTCGACTGCGCGCAGGGGCTCCTGCAGGTCATGTGACGCCGCATAAGCGAACTGCTGGAGGTCGGCATTGGAGCGCCGTAGTTCATCCGTCACACGCTTCAATTCTTCCTCCGCCCGAATACGCTCGATGATCTCCTCCTGGAGGTGCTCGTTCATCTCCTCCAGTTCGGAGGTACGCGCTTCCACAAGCTCTTCAAGATGATTACGGTGCCTCTTCAATTCCTCCTCGGCCAGTTTGCGTTCCGTGATGTCCCTGAAAGTAACGACCGCCCCGCCAAGTTCGCCGTTTTCTAAAATAGGGGTACTTGTGTACGCGACAGGGAAGCTCGTACCATCCTTTCGCCAGAAGACCTCGTTCCTCACGCGATGGACGATGCCGTCCCTATAGGCCATGTAAATAGGACAGTCTTTTTCCGGATAGGGACTTCCGTCTTCTTTGCACTGATGCCAGATTTTATGACTGGATTTGCCGAGGAGCTCCTCAACTTTATAGCCGAGCATTTCGGCTGCGGCGGGGTTGACGAACGTATGTTTCCCGTCTATATCAAGCCCCAGAACCCCTTCTCCTATGGAACGTAAAATCAGCTCGTTTTGATGCCGGAGACTTTCGAGAGCACCTTCCGCTTTCCTGCACTCGGTCCGCGTTCGTACCTCCTCTAAAGCACGATTCACTACCGGCACTATGCGCGATAAACGCTTCTTGAGGACATAATCGGTTGCCCCGTCCTTGATTGTTTCGATCGCCAGTTCTTCACCCATTACCCCCGAGATAAAAATAAAGGGTATTTCGGGATACTTTTCCTCTACGATGGCCAGCGCGGAAAGGCCGTCAAAGGACGGAAGGGTATAATCTGCAAGAACTAAATCAAAAACGCTGTTTTCAAGGGCCGCGAGAAAATCGGCGCGGGTTTCGACACGGGTCACGTGACAGGCAATGCCTCCCTCTTCGAGGGCCGCCTGAACAAGTTCGGCATCGTTCCGGTCGTCTTCAAGATGGAGAATGCGTAATGATGAATTCATTGTTTTTAAACCGATCTTCTTTCAGTTATCTGCCGGGTCTTCCCATATTTCTAACGCTTCCCGGAGGCGGTTCATTGACGACCGCCCAGAAGACGCCGAGGTCCTTGACCGCTTCTACGAACTCGTGGAAATCGACGGGCTTTACGACATATGCGTTAACACCCAGCTTATAACTTTCCACCCAATCCTTTTCCTCCCGTGAGGAAGTCAATATTACCACCGGTATCATCCTTAACTTATCATCAGACCTGATCTGTCTCAGCACGTCCATGCCGCTCACTTTCGGCATCTTCAGGTCCAGGAGAACTACGGCCGGGTTGTCCTTAGGACGCGGCTCAAAATTTCCCCGGCAGAACAGATAATCGAGCGCCTCTTCGCCGTCACCGGCCACGATCACCTCGTTGGCCAGGTTATAGTCACCTAACGCTGTTAGTATCAGTTCCACATCCCTCGGATCATCTTCGACCAATAAGATACGTTTCAGTTCAGAAGTCATTTCTCCCCCTTGATTGATTGTGGAATATTGCCAAAAATTAACCACGCGGTTTCACGTCTTATCCTTTTTTGGAATCGAAAAATAAAGGGTTGCACCCCCTTCCACGGAACCCTCGGCCCATGTCCTTCCTCCGTGGCGATGAATGATGCGCTGGACATTGGCTAGTCCGATACCGGTGCCCTCGAACTCACCGGTGCCGTGAAGACGCTGGAACACTCCGAAGAGTTTATCGGCATATTTCATGTCAAACCCCACACCGTTGTCCCTGACGAAAACCACGGTTTCGTTCTCTGCGCCGGAGGCGGTTCCGATTTCTATAGTTGCCCGCTCCCGGGATGCAGTGAACTTTATCGCATTGGCGAGAAGGTTCAAAAAGACGAGCTTCATGAGTGAACGGTCGCCATGGATATCCGGCAATGGTCCTATCTGCCAGGCAATCTCACGACCGGTCATTTCATGCTGCAATTCACTCCGGACCTCCTCAATCAGTTGTTCAGGGCTGAACATGGTTTCCTGCATTTCAATGCGCCCTATGCGTGAAAAGTCCAGCAGATCGTCGATCAAAATCCCCATGCGTTTTGCCGATTCGGAGATTGTCATTAAGTATCGAAGGCTCTTTTCGTCGAGCACGGGCGAGGCATTTTTTTGCAGCAGTTCAATATACCCGATGACATGCCTGAGAGGCGCACGCAGGTCGTGTGATACGGAGTAGCTGAACGATTCGAGCTCCTTGTTTGCCGCCTCTATCTGCGTGATATGATATTCCAAATCTTCATTGAGCTTCTTGATTTCCGCCCCGGCCTTTCTACGCTCGGCGATTTCCTTGAGGATCTGCTGAAAGAGGATCTGACGCTTCCGTAAGACGAAATAAGCGGAGACTGTGGCAACGGCGGAACTGAAAAAAACTGTGATGATATTCGATTCGATGAGTGAAAGTCCAGGAACCATCAGATACTTCGCAATTTGATACGCGGACATGCCGATTATCATGGCCAGCATCGTTATCGTTAACGGAACAACCAGTCTCCGGACTTGAACGGGCCCTCCGGTTAAATCTTCAGATTTGTCTATTTCTTGTTTGGCTTGCCCCTGCATTGCGGTATCTTCCAAAGGTTCTTTTGCATCATGCAACCACTCCGGGAATCGATTTGCGTGAAACCCGTACAATAAATGAATGTTGGTTGTAATTACAGCAGCCGCCTATTTAATGATATATCTCCATCATTCAAATAAGCAATAAACTTGTCTTTGCGCGGTTGTTATTCCTTAAAAGGTATCGTGAAGAAAAACGTTGAGCCCTTCCCAGCCTCCGATTCGACCCAAATGCGTCCGCCGTGGCGCTCGACGATCTTTTTGCATATCGAAAGCCCCATGCCGGTGCCTGCGTATTCTTCCCTGGTGTGGAGGCGCTGGAAGATGACGAATATCCGCTCGGCGTATTTCGGATCGATCCCGATGCCGTTGTCCCGGACGGTGAATACCCACTTGTTTTCCTTTTGTTCGGCTGAGATGTGAATTTTTGGTTTTTCCTTGCCTTGGAATTTCACGGCGTTGCCGATCAGGTTCTGGAAAAGACTGGTCAATTGAGAGGGATCTCCCATGACCGTCGGAAGAATGTCATAGGTCACCTCCGCGCCGCTCTCTTCGATAGCGAAATGAAGGTTGTAAATCGCCTGCTCCAGGGCCACCGAGCAATTTGTGGGGCTGAAGGTTTTGCCTTTCGTGCCGACCTGAGAGAATTCCAAGAGGTCTTTTATAAGCACCTGCATCCTCTTGACCCCGTCGACAGTGTAATCGATGTACTCGTGGGCTCTTTCATCCAACTTTTCTTTATAGCGTTTCTCCAGGAGCTTCACAAATCCCGCAACCACGCGCAGAGGTTCCTGCAGGTCGTGGGAGGCCGCATAAGCAAATTGCCGCAGATCTGCATTGGAGCGTTTCAATTCATCCGTCAATTGCTTCAATTCTTCCTCAGCGTGTTTGCGCACCGTAATCTCCTTTCCAAGTTCCTCGTTGGTGAGTTCGAGTTGTGCTGTACGCTCTTTTACTATGTCTTCGAGGTGATGGCGATGTTTTGTTAATTCTTCTTCGGCAGAAAACCTGTAGATGGCCTCTCCGATCAAAGGGGCTGCCATAGACTCAAGGAACTGAATGGTATTCAACGGGACCATCCCTTCTCTTTCATCCGCCAGATGAATGGCTCCGAGCGGCTGGTTATGGTAACGGACGGGGGTGATGTCAATCGACGCATAACCACTACGTATACAATTGCCGCGAAACCGCGCAAGCTCTTTTGGTGGCAGTTGATCCGCATATTTGATGGAGTTGTCCAACCGGAAAGACCCATTTGGAGTGATTGCGGGAGCATCCTGACGTTCGAATTCTCCGGTAATGACACGGATGCATGCGCACGCATCGGAATCAAGGGAGATCATATTCTCCATTTTCATAAACTCAGGACTGAACCCAACATATGACTCATAAGGGAGATACCTTTCGGCATTGACGATCCTGATGCCGACACTGCGACATTCTGTCCAGTCATGTATCAACTGCACAACCGAATCAAGATATTCCTTCCTTGACGTTTTCTTTGCAAATAATTCGAGGAGCTCGATGATAAGGTGGCTCCTTCTTTCTTCGACCTTTCGTTCTGTGATATCCCGGACAATCGCCTGGATCTGACCTCCCTCGATCAATTTGGCGCTTATTTCCACCTCTATCGGCGATCCGTCCTTTTTGGTAGCTCTTCTCTCTGTGATTACCGTTTCCCCTGCAAGTACTTCATCCAGACGGAGAGGACGCTCCTCAAGCTCTCCGGGCTGGTAGAGGTCCCTCGCGTTCAGTTTCAACAGTTCTTCGCGGGTGAAGCCGGTCATCCTGCAGGCGGTTGTGTTGACATCGACAAGGTTCAGTCCCCGGTCGAGGAGCACGATTCCGTCTGCTGCCTGTTCGATCAGTATGCGATATTTGTGTTCGCTTTTCTTCAGTTCCAGAGTTCGTTCCTCAACCCGAATCTCCAAGTCGTCTTTTGCTCTGCGGAGTTTTCCCTCCATCTGCTTGAGCTCGGTAATGTCCTGGGTAGTCCCGAACCCGCCCAGCAGTCCGCCCTGTTTGTCGAACTCCAGTTCGGCTCTTTCGCGGACCCACTTGATGTCGCCGTCTACGACGATCCGGTGCTCGATGTCGTAGTGCTCGCCGCGAAGGGCCGCCGTCCATTTCAAGTCAACGTAATCCCTGTCATCAGGGTGAACGCTGGAAAGAAACGTCTCATACGTTAGGGGTGTTCCCTTTGGAATACCAAAAATCAGGTGGTTCTCGTCGGACCACGTCAATTCATTTTTCTGGACGTCCAACCGCCAGCTTCCGGTATGGGCTACCGCCTGGGCTCGGTTAAGGTCCTCCCGGCTCTCGCGCAGCGCATCCTCCATGCGCTTGCGCTCGGTGATGTCCCGGAGAATGACCTGGATCGCACGCCCCTCTGAATCATTAAAAGGCGCCGCGGCGACCTCCACGTCACGTATCGTACCGTCCAACCGAACGATGCGGCCCTCAATGAGCGGCACAGATTCGCCCCCCAGCAATGTCTCTATGCGCTTGCGCATGATCGGATGATAGCTTGGCTCAAACATCTCGAATGGTGACTTGCCCAAAACCTGTTCTGCACCGGTTGCACCGAATAGTTGCAATGCTGCCGGATTCGCAAATACAATCCGATTGTCCCGGTTGATAAACAGCGCATCAGGCGACACTTCCACAAGACTTCGATAGCGCTCCTCGCTCTGTCTAATTGCTTCTTCGGTCCGGTCATGTGCAACCTTTAACCTGATTGACGATATCCCGTAAGAAAGGTCGCCCGCCAGTTCGGAAAGCAAGGTTACCTCATCTTCCGTAAACGGATCGGGTTCTCTGGCATATATATTCATTGCGCCGATGGCTTTGCCGCCGTCCATAAGCGGAACGACTACTGAAGACGCATACCCGCGTTTTATCGCCTCCTCGCGCCATGGCTTGAACAAGGGATCTGTCTGCATATTTCTGCAGATACTTGGCTGCCCTGTACGGATAGCCGTGCCGGTCGGTCCCCTGCCGCGCTTTGTATCTGCCCACGTAATCTTCAGTGTTTCGATATACCCTTCTTCAAAGCCCGCATATGCAGCAGGCCGGACTGTCTTGGCATCATCATCCTCGGCAAAGCCAATCCAGACCATGGCATGCCCACAGTCTTCAACAATAATCCTGCATACATCTTTAAGATATTCCGACTCGTTCCTGGCGCGCATCATCGCCTTGCTGCTTTTGCCAAGCGCCTTAAGCATTCGGTTAAGTCTGCGGAGTTCCTCTTCTTCGTGCTTGCGCTCGGTGATGTCAAGATTGACGCCTGTCATCCGCAACGGCTTGCCGGATTTGTCTTTGAGAAGTTGCCAGCGCCCTGTGATCCAGTGAACGCTGCCGTCCGGCCAGATGACGCGCCACTCGCCCTCTACGGGCTGGCCCGTCTGGAAGGACAGTTCCACCTTGCGCATGGCCTCAGCCCGGTCATCCGGATGAATCAACTGTTCCCACACCGCCTGTGTTTTGGCGAAGGTCCCGGGCTGGAGTCCATACATCGCCTCCAGTTCAGGCGTCCAGATGTTGACGCCCGTCCGGATGTTCCAGTCAAACGTGCCGACGTGCGCGGCCTGCTGGGACAGGCGCAGCCGCTCCTCGCTCTCCTGCAACGCTTCTTCTGCCCGTTTGCGCTCGGTGATGTCAACGGCATAAATGCGAAGCGTATTAAACTGCGGAGCAAGATAAATGGTTTCTTCAAATATTTTGCCTTTAATAATCAGCTCGCGATCGAATTGTCCTTCTTTTTTTTGCTTTAACCCGGTCAGGAGTTCTTTTATGTCTTCGGGAAGGAATACGCTGACGTCTTCACTCAGGTTGAATTT
Organism: Thermodesulfovibrionales bacterium; assembly: GCA_963776195.1. Taxonomy (GTDB): domain Bacteria; phylum Nitrospirota; class Thermodesulfovibrionia; order Thermodesulfovibrionales; family SM23-35; genus CAVZMO01. Next base: position 3,050 of record CAVZMO010000044.1, on the reverse strand, counting down.
TTTCAGAACCGCGATAGCGGCATCATTATGAAAGGTAATTTTTCCAGAGGAATCTACCTCTAAAACCGGATTCGGATTTAATTTCGGAAAAGAGGCAAATCGTTTGGTTTCTTCTTCTGCGTTTTTTCGCTCGGTTATGTCGCTTATGACGACTCTGTAATGGGTGGGATTCCCCTGATCATCTTTTGCAGTAATACTTTCCAATGAAGCATAGAATACAGTGCCGTCTTTTTTCATGAGCTTCAGCTCACACGATTCTTTTGTATCGGTCGATAATGCCTTCTCGAAATGGGAATGGAGGAGATCCCTGAACTCCGGCAGAACAAACCGGAAAAAGGATTTACGGAGCAGCAAACTCCTCTCGATGCCTAACATCGCTACGGAGGTGAGGTTTGCCTCTACAATCATTCCCTTGGAATTCAGGGTGAAATAGCCGATCGGAGCAACGTCATAAAGCTCGAAGTATTTCGTCCGCGACTCTTCGATTTCGATCTGTGCACGACGGAGTTCTTCGTTCTGCATTTCGAGCTCGAGCTGATGGACTTCAAGCTCGTGAACCAGCCTCTCCATGTCCTTAGCCGGGATCTTCTTGCCTGCGCTTTTTCCCTTTTTGGAAAGCGTCTTTTCGGCCTGCTTTCGCAGGCTATTGACTTGCGTTGGTTTGGATTTCTCTTGCTTCACTTGCTTTCCCGAATTGCGAATTTTTTTTATCATTTATAATCCTTCAATTACTCAATTCGTAAGTCCTCAATTCTTCAATCCATATGAAGGTTTCGAAATTGAATCGACATTGATGAGAAAATCTTCCCTCGCCACTCTTTGCCAAAGAGTGAATCGTACTTTTCTTGTAAAGGGAAAAATCATGCCCGGTCTGTGATCTGATGATCATAAGGATTTTGTCAAAGCTTTTCTTGACCTCCTTTGTCGGCCCGGGGAGGGTTGTTTTTCGGGCATGTTTGGACTTGGGCTGAATCGCTTTCATTCTGTCAATCTTTGTAACTTCCTTCTTTTCGGCCATAAATTTCACCCCGTCTTCGGCAGGCCGGGGACCGGACTTTTTTTGTTCCGTTTCTGTTGATACATCAGCCTGTCCGCCGCTGCGAGTACTTCATCGATGGAACAGGGAGATTGAGGGAGGCAGTGCGCTATGCCGATGCTTATCGAAAGTTTATAGGGCCGTTTTGATTTTTGTTCAAGGGAATCAATTTTGTTTCCGATACGATCAGAGATGAGCCCGATATTTGCCGGGGTTTTCTCTGACGCGACGATCGCAAATTCGTCACCTCCGAGACGTCCGATGATGTCAGCTTCGCGAAAGGTCTCTTTCAGAATCGCTGCTGTATCCTTTATCGCCAGGTCCCCTTCCTCATGACCAAAGGTGTCGTTGATCTCCTTTAGACCGTCGAGGTCGGCAACAATGAACCATAGACCGCCTTTGTCTCTTTCGGCAATCTTGATCTGCTGCTCCGCGAGGGCGAAGAAGCCCCGCCTGTTGTACAGTCCGGTCATGTCATCGAGAATTGAAAGATCGTGCAGTTCTTTCATCATCCGTTTGCGTTCGATGGAATATCTGATCGACCGTATCAGTACATCGCTGTTTACAGGTCCCTTAACGAGATAATCCTGCGCTCCTTTGTGCACTGCCTCGACGCCAATCATCTCATCGGCGAGGCCGGTAAGCACGATGACAGGTATTCCCGGAGCTTCGGAAAGTATTTTTTCCAGCGTCTCGATCCCCGCGCTGTCGGGCAGGCCGAGATCCAAAAGGAGTGCGTCAAACGGTGTCTCAGAGAGACGCTTTAATCCCTTTGAGATACTGTCGACCCATTCCGATTCGAAGGTGGCGGTCTCCACATCCTGCAGCATTTCCTTTATCAACCGGGCGTCAGCGGCATTGTCTTCGACGATAAGGATTTTTATAGCATTCTTCATGCAAAAGACCTGAACAACTTCACAGGCATATCAGAACTCTCAGGCGGAGCGATGTTTCTTCATCCGGTAGTTCACAGTTCTTAAAGAAAGGGCGGCGCATTTCTTTCATTTTGTTAAGGCAGCTTCACAATGGTAAACCAGAAATCTTCAATGCTTTTTAAAATCCCAAAAAAATCATCAAGCTCTACGGGCTTCACTATATAACAGTTTGCGTGCAGGTCATATGCCTTGGAGATGTCCTGTTTCGCACTTGAAGTTGTCAGTATTATCACGGGAATACGTTTCAACTCCGGATCTTCCTTGAGTTCAGCCAGGACCTCAAAGCCGTTCTTTTTGGGGAGGTTTATGTCCAGGAATATTATGTCAGGCAGCACTGAATCCGAGTACTTTCCCCGGGATCTTACATAAGAGATAGCATCCGCGCCATTGTTGACCACATTCAGCTCATGGGAGACCCCGCCTTCTCTTAATGCTTCCGCTGTCAGCAGCACATCAGCAGGGTTATCTTCCACCAGAAGAATATTTACAGGCATGCGATTAATCGCTGATTTATTGCTTGTGTTAATCATAAATACTTTTATAAATCAAATTATTTCACACAACTAACCCCCTGTAAAGGGTGCACCAAAAATAATTTCCCGTAGCCCTCCGATTCCGCCCTCAGCGGTCGATTGATGGTTCCGACAGGCTCACCATGACAATTGTCACCCTACGCTTGATGAAGGCCTGTCCTGAGCTTGTCATCCTGAGCTTGTCGAAGGATGGCGGAGGGGGAGGGATTCGAACCCTCGGTGGAGTTGCCCCCACAACGATTTTCGAGACCGTCCCATTCAACCACTCTGGCACCCCTCCATAAAGTTGTTTTAGAAACAATCAGTTAGTATACACTTTCTAATTGACTGTAGCCACTTTGTAGTCGTTTTCTTTCTGCCGATTCAAAGCGTCCAAAATATTAACGCCATGCCTTAGACTCTCCGGACAGTGGTGCGCATATCTCTGAGTCATTCTTATATCCTTGTGACCTAACAGTTTTGCAATCATGAATATATCAACTCCTGATTGTGCTAATCGAGTAGCAAAGGTATGTCTAAGGTCATGGAATCTGAATTCCTTAATTA
>CAVZMO010000043.1:0-11934 GCA_963776195.1 Thermodesulfovibrionales bacterium | reverse complement strand
CTCTCAGATGGTTTCTGATCTTATACATCTGATTCACATGACTCACTCCCACCGTATTGAACCCACCGTTGACGAAATGTTACAACCATCGGACGAATAAATTCACAAACCACTCCCTGATCCTGGGCAACAAGGGTCTTTTTTTCCACTCATCCCATTGAATCTGCCTGGAATCCGCAAGGTCCCTGGCAAACATCTTCTCCATTTCGACGGCAAACTCGTGACTCAGGATAACCGCATTCACCTCGTCATTGTTTAATAAGCTCAAGAAGTCCATGTTGGTTGAGCCGACTGTTGACCAGACCTTGTCAACCACCGCGGTTTTCGCGTGCAGCAGGGAAGTACTGTGCTCGTATAACTTCACTCCCGATTTCAAAAGCCCGGAATAATGATACCTCTGTGCATATAATGCCAGCTGAGAATCGGTGATCCCGGGGAGAATGATCTTTACGTCAACACCGCGCTCAGCAGCATCAGTAAGGGCCTTTACTATCTGGTCGTCAGGGATAAAATAGGAATTCGTCATGTGAATCGAATGCTCTGCAAAAGTGATGGCCGACACATACACAATAAAAGGGATCCTGTTGGTCTGTCCCGGGGTGCTGCCGACCACCCGCACCAGGGCATTACCCTCTTCTTTCAGATCAGGGAAATAGTTCCGTTCGGAAAGTTTCGGTCCCTTCTGCTTCAGCCAGGTGTCAAGAAATAGCTTCTGGAATTCAGCCACGGCAGGGCCTTCAATTTGAATGTCTGTGTCACGCCAGTGAATTGGCGCCTTTTCGTTTTGTTTCCGTTTGAAAGGACTGCTCGAATAAACCTTGCTGATGTTGATGCCCCCGATAATGGCGACTTTGCCGTCGACTATCAAAATCTTGCGGTGGTCCCGGTGTGTCAGTCCCCATTTCTCCCGGGCCTTCAGTGGATTTATCGGATTGAATCCGACAACCTGAATTCCGCCGTCGCGCAGGCGCTGGAAAAAAGAAGCGGGAGTATTCATACTGCCCACGCTGTCATAAATGAGATTTACCTGGACACCTTCCGCCTGTTTTTGCAGCAACAGATCGGCAAATTTGCGGCCTGTTTCATCATCTTCAATGATATAGCTTTCAAGGTTGATATGGTCTCTGGCATTCTGTATTGCTTTGAACATTGCGGCATAGGCAGCCTGACCATCGGCGAGCAGAGTGACTTTGTTCCCCTTCGTCAGCGGGCTTTCGGTGACCGATTCTACCACGGCAGTATGGCGTTCCAGAATGTCCGTCGGGTCGACCGATCGCTTCAGCCGTTCCATAATGGCCTTGCTTTTTTCGGGAGATAACAGTCCTTTGGCCGATACTATTTGACGATGTTCCTGGGCAGTCGGCGCCTCATCAATCATTTCAGAAACGTTTGGTAAGGTCGCACATCCACCGCTGAGGCTCAAGATGGAAACCGACAGAAAGAACAAAAAGAAAGGTCTGATGATTGTCATATTCCATCTCCTCAAGAAATAATCTCCCGCATTATGTCTCAAGCATCCCAACAGTTTACATCACCGGAGATAAGTCATCTTAATCTGCAACTTTTCCCGGATCTTCTTTAACGAGGAGAATTGAACAGGGTATCTTTCGAATGATCTCTTCCTTGATGCGGCCGAAGAGGAAATGCTCCAGACGCCATTCTGAATGGGCAAGCATAACAATAAGGTTGATATTCTCTTCCTTGACGACCTTAAGAATCTCCTTTGCCGGCTCTCCCTCTCGGATCATTTCTTTTATAGACATGCCTTTCTTTTTCTCCTGACTTATCACGGTATCCAGTTCCTCTTTTGCTTCTTTAATGATCCTTTTGTATTCTTCTTCCAAGGACGGTATAGGTAGATTCCATCCCTCGAGATCGAAACCGAAGGGGTGATAAATCACGTGAAGAACATAAAGCTCGCTACCATATTTTTTAGATAGTGAAACTCCGTAATGAATTGCCTTCCTGCTGGATTTCGTCATACTGCTTACCACAAGTATTCGTTTTACATCTTCCATACTTTATCTCCTCTGTAAAAGAAAATTATCCAAAGACTAATCGGACCAATGCTTCTCTTCGTGCATTTTCAAATCTTTCCGCAGAAACTTACCCACCAGTTGCATAAATGCAGCACTATTATCTCTGCAAACCATTGCAGACAGTCAATTTGCAGGCTTCTTGAGCCTTATAAAGGAATTCACCATAAGTGAGCTCCTTTGAGATTGCCACGTCACTCCATTCCTCCTAAGGACACACGGGGTCCTTGTAGAAAGAATCCCTGCGGTCCCCATGGAGCGGGGCTCGCAATGACATCGTGGCTTTTCGTCATTGTTTGTCATTGCGAGCGTAGCGAAGCAACCTCTTTTTTGCAACGTTTAGGTTATAACAAAGCCGAAAAAACAAAAAAGTAGAGCGTATTGTTATCGGATGCATCTCTTCCTGAACCGTCACAGTTTGAACGGGCCGTGTTGGACCTCTTGCAAGAGTAAGAACCCCATTTCACTAACTTTACTTTTTCTCTTCCACCTTCAAGAGGCTCTTCACGGATTTTACACCCCTGATTTCCCTGATCTTTGTTACAAGCCGATCCTCGGTCTGTCTGCTATTCACAAAACCCTGAAGAACAACATCTCCTTGTGTTGTCGTCACATCGATCTTGAAATAATGAGCATCCGGGTCTTTTACGATTACCCCATTAACTTTTGTAGTGATCGTTGAGTCGTCGATATATTCACCCGTTCTTTCGCCTTTCATTGTGGCGCAGCCCGAAAACAAGGCTAAGCCAAAGACCATTAATACTGACAACAAAATAACCTTCTTCATTTTGAGATCTATACAGGTCTTCGCCCCTGAATGATCCTGATCAGCACCACAACGATTGCGATGACAAGCAAAATATGAATGAATCCACCAATCGTGTGACCGCTCACCAGCCCCAACAGCCAAAGCACCACGAGTATCACAAAGATCGTCCAAAGCATTCATGCCTCCTTTCCGGCAACAAGAGTGCCTACTTTGTATCGTGCAATTCTAGCAAATTTAATGTATACCAAACTGTAAGCTATTGAATTTAATGGAAAGTTAGAAATAAGGAGGCTAATCAAAATCAGGCAAGTTGTCTTATCGAAAGGGAGTTTTGACCGAAGCATGTCATAAAAATAATGCCATTATCAAACCATTGAGCGTTTGTCAATTTTACAGGTCTTTATCTGTTTACTTGCCAGGTTAATATTAACAAGATTTCTTCACAAACATTACTATTTACAATATTCACAATTAGTTTCAAAATTTGACCTTTTTGTAAAATGCCTTTTTTATCACTTCGGCTGAGATGATATATAGAGCCACGATTCCTCCCATTAATACAAGAAAAGAAATCGGCAATGGTGTAAAGCCGAAGAGCTTTCTTCCAACTGCAGTGAAAGGCAAAATAAGCGTAACGCTGATGACCATGAGTGTTGCTGTCAACAGATATTTCCCCGGAATGCTCTTAAAGAAGGTCTTTCTTGTGCGAACAACAAGTACAATCAATGATGCTGAGATGACCGACTCCAAGAACCAACCAGCTCTGAATTCCTCCGGTGAGGCATGTAGCATAAGCAACAGGACTCCAAAGGTGAGATAGTCAAACACAGAACTCAAAAGGCCGAAAGTCATCATAAATTTGCGTATGAAAGTTATGTTCCATCGGCGGGGTTTTTCAACTAATTCTTTGTCCACATTGTCAGTGGCAATTGTCATCTCCGGAAAATCCGTCAGTAAATTGGTAAGCAGGATCTGCTTTGGAAGGAGAGGGAGAAAGGGGAGAAAAAGAGATGCTCCTGCCATGCTGAACATATTGCCGAAATTAGCGCTTGTCGCCATAAACACATACTTGAGGGTATTAGCAAAAGTCGTTCTTCCTTCTCGTACGCCCTGCACAAGAACAGCAAGATTTTTTTCCAGGAGTACGATATCAGCTGCGTCTTTTGCCACATCAACGGCGCTATCCACAGATATGCCCACGTCGGCTGCATGAAGTGCTGAAGCATCGTTTATGCCATCTCCCATGTAACCCACAACATTTTTTGCCTTTTTCAGCGCAAGGATGATGCGCTCCTTCTGGTTAGGTTCGACTTCCGCGAAAACATCTGCTTCATTTACCCGTTTGAGTAGCGCTTCATCGCTCATCCGGCGAAGATCCGGTCCTGTAAGGATTTTTGTATCCGATAAGCCAACCTGCCGACTGAGGTGAGAAGCAACCAGACGGTTGTCCCCGGTGATAACCTTGAGTGATATTCCCAGGCGACGGAGTTCTGTGATGGTTTCAACGATCCCAGGTTTGACCGGATCGAAAAGAACAAGGAATCCTAAAAACGTCATGTCAGCTTCATGATCTTTTGTGATTTGCGAAGCAGATCCTATATCCCGGTACGCAATGCCTATCGTTCGTAAGCCTTGACTGCTGAGTTCCTCAAAGCGGTGTTGTATCTCGTCGCGAACTCCTGCTATATCTACAATTGCGCCACTCGAATCTTCTGCTGTTGAGCATGCATCAAGCACATTTCGTAACGCCCCTTTCGTAATCATAAGATGTCTGTTGCCTTTAGAGACCAGGATGCTCAATCGCTTACGAACAAAGTCATAGGGTTCTTCATCAAGCTTCTGATAGTCCGACAGGTCAAACTTGCGATAGGAGCAGATAGCTTCATCAATCGGATTTGTGAATCCCTTCTCGTAAAAAGAATTGAGATAGCCGAAGAGCAGGACTTTTTCGCTCTCCTTCCCATCCACATCGAGAGTAGATTTCAAATGTACCACCCCTTCGGTTAGAGTGCCGGTCTTATCAGAGCAAAGGACATTCATGCTGCCGAAGTTTTCAATAGAGGCAAGTCGTTTAACAATTACCTTTTTGAGCGCCATATGCTTTGCACCATGGGCAAGGTTGACACTGATAATAGCAGGCAGCAGTTGTGGGGTCAATCCGACAGCAAGCGCCAAAGAAAAGAGAAATGAATCCAAAACCGGGCGTGCCAGGTATACATTGAATGCAAAAATGATAATTACCAACAGCAATGTAACTTCCATGAGGAAGTAGCCGAATCTCCTGACACCGCGCTCAAATTCCGTCTCAGATGGTCTGAGCGCCAATCGTTCAGAAACCTTGCCGAATTCGGTTTCCTTACCTGTGTGGACGACTAGTGCTTTTGCACTGCCACTGACTACATGCGTCCCCATAAAAAGAGTGTTTGTCCGCTGAGCCAATGGGAGTTTCTTCCGGCAATATCCCGGACATTTTATCTTCAGGATATGTCTCACCGGTCAGGGCAGCTTCATCTACAAAGAGATCTTTGGATTCAAGAATCAGGCAGTCTCCCGGAATGACGTCTCCGGCGTTGAGTATGACGATATCTCCAGGCACTATCTCCTCAACGGAAATTTCCTTCTGAGTACCATCGCGTAGCACCTCAGCTTTTATTTGTACGATGGACAGCAATTTTCCGATTGCATTTACTGCTCCTCGTTCCTGCCAGAAACCGAGAAGACCGCTTACTAAGACAATTGCCAGGATGATGCCGGCATCGACAGGATTATGCAAGAAAAATGACAATCCGACTGCAAAGATGAGGATAAGGATGATCGGGCTTTTAAATTGAGAAAGCAGAAGAGTAAGTGTATTTGATCTCTTTTTGGACTTCAGGAGATTAGCACCATAGCGGATAAAACGCTGTCGTGCTGCATCATTTGTCAATCCCTGTGAAGTCGTTTGCAACTGCTGAAGAAGTTCAGCAGCGGGGATGCACCAAAATGCCGGTTGAGGGTCCAAGTTTAATTGCTTACCTTGGGAAAAGTTTATCTTTAATAAGACTACTATTCACTATTTGCCTTATCAATTACCAGTTAAAAGTTCGATATTTTACGCATATGTATATAATTAATATATCACTATTTCAAAATATTCTTTAAACGAGGAGATTAAATCAAATGATAGGAACAGATGAAGGAAAAAGAAAAGAATTGCTGAAATTTCTTAATCAAAAAGTATTCGAGCCCATTCTGCGGGCCTTACCTGAAGATTATAAAAGTGAAGATCTCAAAGGAAAGCTTAGTAATGTGAAAAGACGTACCGAAAGCGAGAAACACCTATTTCATGAATTTCAAACCGCAGACGAGATTAAAAAAAATTATCTTACTGACCTGGACTTTAGAACAGCTAAAAAGATAGATCACGAATTAGATGAACTCAAATTGCCGTCTTTGACGAAAGTAAAAGAAGAATTTCTTAGATTATGCGAAGAGTTGAGTGTATAGTGAGGATCCCTCTGCGTCAGATGGCCCTTATGTTTTGACAATGAGGAGGTTTTATGGATAGATCGTCTAACTATATCAGGATGTGTGAGGGTATAGAAGAGATACAAGAGCAGTGGCAACCTGAGTTTGGAGACTTTTTTGTCTCGAGGTCATTAGGCCGCGGTATTTCTTCCCCCGCCTCCTTCAAAATCTTCTCCTCTACTTTCAACTAAGGCGTTTTTCAAAGATCTTGCGGAAATGAAACCCGTAGATCGAGAGGGTAACGGCCTGAGGAAGAAGGCGGGGACGGCTGATCATAGTCCAGAGCAGTAGCCTCCAATACTGGAACCGTTCTTTTCCAATGACCCCGAGGACGACAATTGACCTGAAGAACGCGCCGAAATAGTTCGGCCGAAACCGGAAGGCCTTCTTCTTTTTCTTGGGGGGGATGTATTCCCTCAGGAATGTCCTGACCCTTTCATAGTAATGTTTGGGCGAATAGAGGGTTTTGAGGATCTTTTTGTAGCCGTTGATCAGCAGGTCATAGTCCATCCTGGGGATAAAATTTGTCGAGAAATCCGTATTGTTCCCCGAGGTCTCTTTCACCAGCCGGTGCTCCTTCTTGAGTCTCTCGTAGAGTTGCGTGCGCGGAAGGGCGATGAGAATGCCGACCATGGCCGTGACGACCCCGCTCGTCTGGATGAACCTGATCTGGGTGTCGAAAATAGTAAGGGGGTCGTTATCAAAACCGACAATGAATCCTCCCTGCACCTCGAGGCCGGACTTCTGTATCTTCCTGACACTGGCAAGGAGATCGCGGTTCTTGTTCTGGAATTTGCTGCATTCCGCAAGGCTCTGCTCATGGGGGGTCTCGATGCCGACGAAGACGACATCGAATCCTGCCTTAACCATCATCTCCATGAGGTCTTTATGGTCGGACAGTTCTATGGATGCCTGCGTATTGAAGGAGAAGGGATACTTTCTCCTCTCCATCCATTCGATGATGGCGGGGAGGACCTCCTCCTTCAGCTTTTTCTTGTTCCCGATAAAATTGTCGTCAACAAAGAAGACCTGGCCCCTGAACCCTGATGCGTAAACACTCTCGATCTCCCTGATAATCTGGTCTTTATCTTTTGTGCGCGGCGTGCGACCGCAGAGCAGGGTAATGTCGCAAAACTCACAGTTGAAGGGGCAGCCCCGGGAATACTGGATATTGATTGAGGCATAGTGCTTCATATTAATAAGCCCCCAGAGCGGAATGGGTGTCTTCCGTATGTCCGCCCACTGATCAGTGGTATAGAAATGGCCTGCATCACCTTTCTCGAAATCCTCTAGGAAGCGGGGCAGGGTGATTTCGGCTTCGTTCAGCACCAGATGGTCTACCTCCCCGAACGCCTCATATTCGGTCGTGAAAAGAGGACCTCCGGCGACAATCCTGACGCCCGCGGTTTTGCATCTCTGAATCACTTCTTTCACTGATTCTTTCTGGACAGACATTGCGCTCACAAAGACGAGATCAGCCCATCTTATGTCCTCGTCATCCAGGCTTTTCACGTTCATGTCGACCAGTCTTTTCTCCCACGCTTCAGGAAGCATTGCTGCTATAGTCAACAATCCGAGGGGTGGACTGCTCGCCTTTCTGTGAATGAATTTCAGGGCATACCTGAAACTCCAGAAGGTATCCGGGAATTCAGGATAAATGAGGAGTGCTTTCATGGAATGTCCCTTATCATTATACTTTCTCACATCAACGGCTGTCAGGATTACTGCGCCGGCCCTCTTTAGATAGCAGATCCACTCAACTATTTCAGTATACTACTTATAGGAGCTCTTGAACACGGCAGTTTTGTTTTCTTCCTTTGAGCCAGGAGCAGCGGAGACTAATTGAGAGGCTGGAAGCGGACCGGGAGTTGAAAAATCGTACAAGGCAAATCGAAGGCCTTTGTGACTATTTGCCCCCTATTGTCTTTTCTCTATCGGTTGAATCCTGCTCCCTATTTCGGTGCGCTTTTGGGTTGTTTGTCCTTCTTCTCTTTTAGATCTTTTGCCTGTTTGATCGCCTGCTGTTTCCGGTCCTTGTCTTTGTCCTTTTTGCCGCCTTTGTCTCCCATTGTGTGCCTCCCTTGGCGTTGCTATTCATATTCTTGCCTTTCGAGAACCTGTATCCCTCACGATGAATGCTACCAGAAGTATGGGCCGAAGGCAAGGGCGGGAGTGGCGACCGTCCGCATCGAGCCGAGAGCAGGAGGGCTTTAAGCCCCGTGCACCAACACCCATAACACTGCCGGCTTCTGAAAACGCCTCACCATCACCTTCTGCGGAATAAATTATTTGTCCTGTATAGACATCTATCAGTCTTATGTTTACTTTGGCATACGCTTGTTGCTTTTTCACTCGGCTAAAAATCCCAACATCGCTGACTTCTTTTCTGCCAAACTCGGAAACAGACCCAACAATCAAATAGTCAGCGGAGATATTCAAACTCGACAAATCACCTATCTTAAGCTCCTTATTAATCTTTTCTATATCTGCTCTCTCAAGTAATATGAATTTTTCGGTGGCAGTAAGCTTTGCAGAAAGGATATCCATTGCCTGTTTCCCAATGACATCTTTATTTTCGTCAATAAAGAAACTCTGCCCGTACTTAGTTTCATTAGAAAATCTTGCAATTGCGACTTTCCTTTTTAGAAATCTCGCTGGAGCCTCGTTGGACAATACCTTGCTGATTTGTGGTTTCTTTTCGAGCACTTCAACTTCACTCTTTTGAACTGTTGCACAAGATTGCAACAACATAAAGACTCCAATTAGAAAAACAACATGCAAATTCTTTCTCATTTTTAATATCCTCCTTTCTTTCGTGGCAATTTCACAACTCATTAATATCCGAACTCTGGTTCATCTATCCCCCACAATTCGGGATAAAAGGCGAAGACACTCCTTCCACACTATGGATTACCAAGTCAAATGTACATTTTTGGGCAAATTCTCTCAACGAGGCTTACAGGAAGAAAGTTTTACGGTCTGTTTCCCACTTGAAATCTTGACCTTTTTGGAATCTGGTATAATTGAGAAAATTTGAAGAGTAACTATAACCTACGAGAATGAAAGTCAACGAAAACTTAAGGAATGCTATCTTTGAAGTGATAGACAACCAAATCAATGCTAATGACCCAGCTGAAACAGCGACTACTTTGAAACGTCTGATGGATGAAGGGTATTCTGAATTTGAAGCAAAACAGTATATAGGACAAGCTCTTGCGGTTGAAGTATTTTGTGTGATGAAACATAAGGTTCCGTTTAATGAGACGAGATATATAAACAATCTGAGAAACCTACCGAAAGAACCTTCTGAAACATAAACTTCTTTTAGAAATGTGTAGCGTCGCCTTCTTCCTGAAAGGTGCATTTTTACAATCTGCTATAATAGTCCAGATTTCAAATGGTAATCACCATACGATATGTTCACACTGGGAGAGATGAATGAGTGACGACCGAATATTAACTCATGAAGAACTGAAAAAGGACAAGTCACATAAACCGGTCAGAAACGTCAATGAAGAACACAAAAGCAACCTGACTCGTTTGGAACGGTTTGCTGTCTGGATCACGGATAAAGTTGGTTCAATGGGTTTTTTCATTATTATCTTTGTGTGGACAATCGTTTGGCTTGGGTGGAACACGCTTGCACCGCAAGAGTCGAGGTTCGATCCATTTCCCGCTTTTGTCTTATGGCTTTTTGTCTCTAATATGCTGCAAATATTCTTAATGCCGCTTATTATGATAGGTCAAAATCTCCAAGGTCGTCACTCAGAGGCCCGGGCAGAATCTGATTTTGACATAAATGTGAAGGCCGAAAAAGAGATTGAAACAATCCTACTGCACCTTGAACGGCAGAGCGATCTTATGCTTCAGATTATCCATCACCTGGAAAATGAGAGCAGGGAACCCAAAAACTGAAATATCGGATACACACTCCTTCCTGTTACAGAGATTCACAAAACATCCTCAAAAGTGTATATTTGGAGCAGCAATTTAGACGTTAGCCTAAGGAAATTGATAAAATGAAAAAATGTCCATACTGTGCTGAAGAGATTCAAGACGCGGCAATAAAGTGTAAACACTGCGGCGAGTTTCTCGATACATCCTCCCGCCCGCACCATAGAGAAGACACTATTAAATGGTATTTCCGAAAATCTTTTATTATCATCGCAGTCTGCACCGTAGGACCTCTGGCGTTGCCGTTAATCTGGTGGCGTCCTAAGACGACGCGTGGTTGGAAGATCGGACTCACAATTGTGGTCCTTGCGCTAAGTTGGATATTGTTCCAATTAACCCTGGAATCCATTCGAAAGATAACGGAGTATTACCAGCTCCTTGACAGGATATAGCAAAGGGGAAAGAGAAGATTCGAAAGAAAGGTTCTTTCCTGAAACATTCCGAAGAATACGGTCATATAAAATCGCTGACTACCATAGGAAACATTCAGCGCTGAACCGAATACCTTGAGGTTACAAAGTTCAGAGAATACCTCCACTTGAATATCCAGAGGAAATGTTATTGGTACTATAAGTTGTTTCTTTGTTCAAGAAGGTCCAAGATAATGTCTTATCGCAGGATATGGGATATAATAAACAATTAATTTCAAAAGCCTATGAATATAGTTCGCTAGCCAACCGGGGACATAACAATTGGAAATTTTAATTTTAGTAATAGTTGTTGGGGCATTGCTTCTATCATTTTTGATTGGGAAACGGGCGTTGCGTAATCGCAGAATCAAACAATTGGCTGTTATGCCGTTTCCTGATGAGTGGGAAAGGATTCTGGAGAGAAATGTATCTCTCTACAGATACCTTCCTGATGCATTAAGGGAACAGCTCCATAACGACATCAAGATTTTCATAACCGAAAAGCATTTTGAAGGGCTGGGCGGGTTGGATATAACTGATGAGATAAAGGTTACCATAGCGGCTGAGGCCTCAATGTTATTGCTGAATAGAAAAAACAGTGACTATCCCAAACTGTCCTCCATTCTCGTATATCCAAGTGCTTATGTGACCAAACAAAGCACCGCTGTCGGCGGAGGGGTATATATCGAAGGACAGTCGGTTCGCTTAGGAGAATCCTGGCAGCATGGGTCGGTAGTCCTTGCCTGGGATAATGTAAGGCAGGGAGCGGTGAATTCTCAGGATGGTCACAATGTAGTACTCCACGAATTTGCTCATCAGCTGGATCAAGAGGATGGAATAGCTGATGGCGCTCCAATCCTTGAAAAACGGTCGAGCTATGCAACCTGGGCTCGTATTATGAGCAAGGAATATGAACAACTTAGGTCTAATGTAGAACACCATAAAAAAAGTGTTATGGATAAGTATGGAGCGACTAACCCAGCTGAATTTTTTGCCGTTGTAACCGAGACATTTTTCGAGAAGCCAAAACAACTGAAGAAAAAAGCGCCTGATCTTTACGCTGAACTCAAGAGCTTTTATAATGTCGACCCAATTGAATGGTTACAGAGTATATCTTAATGCCTTGGCGGCTTGAATATCCTTTCGCCTTTTAGTGCCATTAATGAGCAGGTTAGTGTGTGGCAGTGCGAAACAGTCCTTCTCGTAATACTGCTGACTCAATCGCATCAAACATCTCCAAAAAACTGCCACATTCACC
>CAVZMO010000042.1:0-33667 GCA_963776195.1 Thermodesulfovibrionales bacterium | reverse complement strand
CAGCTCTTTCGTGAAAGCTTCCGGAGAAAGAGGGTCTGTTCGTCCGTCAGCCTTGCTACACGGCGAGCGAGCGGTCGGCTGATCCACCACGCGATAGCAGGGGAGAAAAACCAGAGGCCCAGTATGGGCCCGGCCTCAGCTAAAGCCGCCGGCCCCGAAAGCACCAGGTAGATCACCGTGGCGGTGGCAATGACCGGGGCGATCCACATTGTTCGGCAGGAGGCAGCGAGACCCGTGCGATTACGATCCGAGTCGTCGGACGAACTCCATTCGAGAAGTCGCTTATGCGTGATCAGCATCCGCCACGTGGTGCGCATAATCGCATCCAGGCTGTAAAACGCCTCGTAAGGCAGGCAGACGAGCGAAAATGCAGCTTGAGCGAAACGTCTGCGCGTAGAGCGTACTGAGGCAGCAAGGTGCTGCCTCAAAAGCACATCACCCGGCTTCTGAAGCACATCCAGGACAGAGGCAATCAAGGAAGGAATCAGGATGATGCCGATCACCGACAGAGTCCAAAACCATGCCGATGGCAAGACCGTCCAGCCCAGCAGCAACAGCAGTGTCAACGCCGAAGGCACAAGACTACGCCGAAGGTTGTCGAAGATCTTCCATTGGGACAGTCCAGAGAGCGGATTCTTCTGAAGGCGCGCATCGGGACCGGGACCAGGCACACCCGACAGCAGCCACCGCGCAATCTGCCAATCCCCGCGAATCCAGCGATGCCGGCGGCTCACGTCCGCGCTGTAACGGGATGGATATTCCTCGTACACCATTACATCGCTCAACAGCCCCGCCCGTGCATAACACCCTTCCAGAAGATCGTGGCTGAGGATCCGGTTCTCGCGGAAACGTCCGCTCAGCGCCCGCTCGAATGCATCGACGTTATAGATGCCTTTGCCGATGAACGAGCCTTCATGGAAGAGGTCCTGGTAAACATCTGAGACGGCGCGCGTATACGGATCGATGCCCGGCTCACTTCCGCACATTCGCGCATACCGCGACCGGTTTGTGCCCGGCAAGCTCGCGGCCACGCGCGGCTGCAAAATGCCGTACCCGGCAACAACACGCTGCTTGTCTTCGTCGTAGTGCGCGCGATTCAGCGGGTGCGCCATGGCTCCCACAAACTGCTGCGCCGAGTCGCGTGGTAATTGCGTATCCGTGTCAAGGGTGATCACGTACTTCACGTTAGATAAAATTGCAGTATTACCGACGACGAGCGAGAAGCGGTCCCCAGGGGTACCATGCGTCCCGCTTCGCAGAAGGGAATTCAGATCCGCGAGCTTCCCTCGTTTACGCTCGTAACCCATCCAAATCTGCTCCCGGGGATTCCATCGGCGGGGGCGATGGAAAAGGAAGAAGGTATCGCCTTGTGTACTCCCGTACTTTTTATTCAGCTCTTCGATTTTTTGCCGGGCCAGCCGCAACAGTGGCTTGTCCTCCGGAGCCGTTTCCTCGTCCGCGTCCCGAAAATCAGTCAGCAGGCCGAAGTGCAGGTTCTCGTCCCGATTTGCCAGGAACCGGACTTCCAGCGCCTCGATCAGGTCCTCGATGTTTTGAGCGCTTATGAGCATGGTAGGGACCACGGCCAGGGTACTCGATTCCGGCGGGATCCCTTTAGAGAAGTCCATTCGCGGCAGCGGATGCGGGGTCGCGAGCAACGTAGTCAGCCAGTTAACCAGCGCCACCGCCAGTTGACTTGCGCCCAGCATCGAGAGTATGCCAATCAGCGCGAGTAGCCAGTCAGGGTACGCACCGGCGTATGCTTTCGCCAATAAGCTCCCGGTGAAAATCGCCGTAATCAGCGTGATCGTGCCGACATAGAAGAGCAAAGGAGACGTGTAGCCGATTCCCTGAAGAGACTCAGAGGTGGAATGCCGCATTTCCGCCAGCTGCTCAAGCTGCGCCAGCCCCTTGTCTATCAGGTAAAAGCCGACATGAGCCGAGCGATCATCGCAGCCATTCCTGGACGCGCTCTCGCGGGCAAGCTGAATCGCCTCGCGCGCCACCTCACTCTCGGACAGCCGGCTCCTCTTCGCAATCTTCTCCACGACGTGGCGGTAGCGGTCACGGGTTGGGAAATCCATCTTACCGTAAACTCCGCCCGTGTCCTCACGCAGGGTCCGCTCGACGTCACTCATCGCCTCTACGAACTCACGCCAGTCCATCGCGTCCAGGAAACGGAGGCTGCCGATGCTGTTGCTCATCGAGACCTGATCGGCGGCCTGTTTCTGGTTCTCCGACTGCACCAACTGCTTGATCGTCAGGCCATACTCGGAGAGTCGCTGCTCAATCCAGGTGAGCGGCATTGCCAAAGCGGGACCACCCTGCCCCTGCAATCGGCGCGTAAGTTCCGCAACAAACGAACTCACCATGGGCGGGTTTGAACGCGCCATGTCCGCGATCACCAAAATAAGGCTCTTCGGGTCCTTCCCGGCTATATCCGTTATCTTATCCGCCCAATAGTCGGCGCGGTTTCGGTCTATTCTATCGGCGGCGATCCGTGCTCCAATGCGTCGGAGATTCTCGATCAACGCCAGGCGTAGCATAATAGGGATTGCCCACAATTCGCCCAACTTCAGGGCGGTGACCGTCTGGTAGGCTGTAATAAAACTGCTGAGACTTTCCGGGTCCACCCTTCCATCGCCGTGTGAGATCGTCTCAAGAGCGATGTCATACACGCGCGGAAGCCCGGCCGATGGACCGTCCAGCAAGCGAGGCAGCTCACGGCTGTAACCCTTTGGCAAGTGTCTCCTGGCCGTGCGAATCTGTTCTTCGATCAAATAGAAGTTATCGAGCAGCCATTCACCGGCCGGCGTAATCCGGCGGTTCGTCTTGACCGCGTCCGTCAGCAGGTTGCGGGCTTCGATCAGGATGCTTTCATTTTCAGCCAGCCGCGTCAGAAGCTGGTCCGGTGCACGTCCCAGCCCCAAATTGTGCGAGCCTGCCAGAGTTTTGCCATGCTGCTCCATCTGGTCGCTGCTGAA
This sequence comes from Thermodesulfovibrionales bacterium, assembly GCA_963776195.1. Taxonomy (GTDB): domain Bacteria; phylum Nitrospirota; class Thermodesulfovibrionia; order Thermodesulfovibrionales; family SM23-35; genus CAVZMO01. Next base: position 30,683 of record CAVZMO010000042.1, on the reverse strand, counting down.
CAGTTCCGATCGCAGCGGTGGCTCGTAGAAGGCGCCCTTTTGTGCCAAGCTGTTTCTGCGGAGGCCCACCCGCAAATGGGGCAGGTTCCTGAGAATGGTCTTGCTGCTCACCTTCAAGTTTGAGGTCTCCTTCTTAGAAGCGAAGTCTCAACGAACCAGATCGCAACCAGGGTTGTGGTTTCGGACTGTCCCTCTTCGGTAGTCGTCTTGGTGTTTTTTGCAGGATCAATTAGACGAGAAGATGTTGATTGAACAATGACACCATCGTTGTGTGCTCTAATTTTCTGGCTATAGTTAAGGCTGTATTACCACTATTGTTTTTTAAGTGGATATCAGCTTTGCTCTTCAATAATATTTTTGCGATTGAACTATCCTCTGTTTCAGAAGCTATAATCAGAGCGGTATTGCCATGCTCATCCTTCACATTGACATCTGCTTTGTTATCCAGCAGCAACTTTACAACATCATCTCGACCCAAATAGCAGGCTTTGTGCAAAGCGGTCTCTCCGCAATCATCTTTCGCGTTTACGTTGGCGCCTTTGTCCAATAATATTCTCACGATGCCGCTATGCCTGGCAAACAAAGCCCTGCTTAAAGCGTTTTGCCCGATGATATCCCTTAAGTTCACATCAATACCCATTTTCAGGAGGACTTTTACCTTTGATCGGTTACCTCTCTCCGCCGCTTCAAACAGTTCTTCATTATTCATCGCGATTCGTTTGATTTCTTTCATAGATACCCTCTTTTTCCTTCATTGACACGTAACTCCTCTGTGCAGATTCTCTATGTGCATCAACTTATACGAAGGGGTGGAAAGTGCTTCCACCTAAAACATGAAAGGTTATTTTTTTCTCTTATCTTTAGGTTTAAGTATAACAGATTATCTTGCCTTTATGTTCTTAAAGGGAAGTTTCTTATTGATTTTCAAAATCTCACCTTTTTGTAAAATGCCTTTTTTATCACTTCGGCTGAGATGATATATAGGGCCACGATTCCTCCCATTAATACAAGAAAAGAAATCGGCAATGGTGTAAAGCCGAAGAGCTTTCTTCCAACTGCAGTGAAAGGCAAAATAAGCGTAACGCTGATGACCATGAGTGTTGCTGTCAACAGATATTTCCCCGGAATGCTCTTAAAGAAGGTCTTTCTTGTGCGAACAACAAGTACAATCAATGATGCTGAGATGACCGACTCCAAGAACCAACCAGCTCTGAATTCCTCTGGTGAGGCATGTAGCATAAGCAACAGGACTCCAAAGGTGAGATAGTCAAACACAGAACTCAAAAGGCCGAAAGTCATCATAAATTTGCGTATGAAAGTTATGTTCCATCGGCGGGGTTTTTCAACTAATTCTTTGTCCACATTGTCAGTGGCAATTGTCATCTCCGGAAAATCCGTCAGTAAATTGGTAAGCAGGATCTGCTTTGGAAGGAGAGGGAGAAAGGGGAGAAAAAGAGATGCTCCTGCCATGCTGAACATATTGCCGAAATTAGCGCTTGTCGCCATAAACACATACTTGAGGGTATTAGCAAAAGTCGTTCTTCCTTCTCGTACGCCCTGCACTAGAACAGCAAGATTTTTTTCCAGAAGTACGATATCAGCTGCGTCTTTTGCCACATCAACGGCGCTATCCACAGATATGCCCACGTCGGCTGCATGAAGTGCTGAAGCATCGTTTATGCCATCTCCCATGTAACCCACAACATTTTTTGCCTTTTTCAGCGCAAGGATGATGCGCTCCTTCTGGTTAGGTTCGACTTCCGCGAAAACATCTGCTTCATTTACCCGTTTGAGTAGCGCTTCATCGCTCATCCGGCGAAGATCCGGTCCTGTAAGGATTTTTGTATCCGATAAGCCAACCTGCTGACTGAGGTGAGAAGCAACCAGACGGTTGTCCCCGGTGATAACCTTGAGTGATATTCCCAGGCGACGGAGTTCTGTGATGGTTTCAACGATCCCAGGTTTGACCGGATCGAAAAGAACAAGGAATCCTAAAAACGTCATGTCAGCTTCATGATCTTTTGTGATTTGCGAAGCAGATCCTATATCCCGGTACGCAATGCCTATCGTTCGTAAGCCTTGACTGCTGAGTTCCTCAAAGCGGTGTTGTATCTCGTCGCGAACTCCTGCTATATCTACAATTGCGCCACTCGAATCTTCTGCTGTTGAGCATGCATCAAGCACATTTCGTAACGCTCCTTTCGTAATCATAAGATGTCTGTTGCCTTTAGAGACCAGGATGCTCAATCGCTTACGAACAAAGTCATAGGGTTCTTCATCAAGCTTCTGATAGTCCGACAGGTCAAACTTGCGATAGGAGCAGATAGCTTCATCAATCGGATTTGTGAATCCCTTCTCGTAAAAAGAATTGAGATAGCCGAAGAGCAGGACTTTTTCGCTCTCCTTCCCATCCACATCGAGAGTAGATTTCAAATGTACCACCCCTTCGGTTAGGGTGCCGGTCTTATCAGAGCAAAGGACATTCATGCTGCCGAAGTTTTCAATAGAGGCAAGTCGTTTAACAATTACCTTTTTGAGCGCCATATGCTTTGCACCATGGGCAAGGTTGACACTGATAATAGCAGGCAGCAGTTGTGGGGTCAATCCGACAGCAAGCGCCAAAGAAAAGAGAAATGAATCCAAAACCGGGCGTGCCAGGTATACATTGAATGCAAAAATGATAATTACCAACAGCAATGTAACTTCCATGAGGAAGTAGCCGAATCTCCTGACACCGCGCTCAAATTCTGTCTCAGATGGTCTGAGCGCCAATCGTTCAGAAACCTTGCCGAATTCGGTTTCCTTACCTGTGTGGACGACTAGTGCTTTTGCACTGCCACTGACTACATGCGTCCCCATAAAAAGAGTGTTTGTCCGCTGAGCCAATGGGGTTTCTTCCGGCAATATCCCGGACATTTTATCTTCAGGATATGTCTCACCGGTCAGGGCAGCTTCATCTACAAAGAGATCTTTGGATTCAAGAATCAGGCAGTCTCCCGGAATAACGTCTCCGGCGTTGAGTATGACGATATCTCCAGGCACTATCTCCTCAACAGAAATTTCCTTCTGAGTACCATCGCGTAGCACCTCAGCTTTTATTTGTACGATGGACAGCAATTTTCCGATTGCATTTACTGCTCCTCGTTCCTGCCAGAAACCGAGAAGACCGCTTACTAAGACAATTGCCAGGATGATGCCGGCATTGACAGGATTATGCAAGAAAAATGACAATCCGACTGCAAAGATGAGGATAAGGATGATCGGGCTTTTAAATTGAGAAAGCAGAAGAGTAAGTGTATTTGATCTCTTTTTGGACTTCAGGAGATTAGCACCATAGCGGATAAAACGCTGTCGTGCTGCATCATTTGTCAATCCCTGTGAAGTCGTTTGCAACTGCTGAAGAAGTTCAGCAGCGGGGATGCACCAAAATGCCGGTTGAGGGTCCAAGTTTAATTGCTTACCTTGGGAAAAGTTTATCTTTAATAAGACTACTATTCACTATTTGCCTTATCAATTACTAGTTAAAAGTTCGATATTTTACGCATATGTATATAATTAATATATCACTATTTCAAAATATTCTTTAAACGAGGAGATTAAATCAAATGATAGGAACAGATGAAGGAAAAAGAAAAGAATTGCTGAAATTTCTTAATCAAAAAGTATTCGAGCCCATTCTGCGGGCCTTGCCTGAAGATTATAAAAGTGAAGATCTCAAAGGAAAGCTTAGTAATGTGAAAAGACGTACCGAAAGCGAGAAACACCTATTTCATGAATTTCAAACCGCAGACGAGATTAAAAAAAATTATCTTACTGACCTGGACTTTAGAACAGCTAAAAAGATAGATCATGAATTAGATGAACTCAAATTGCCGTCTTTGACGAAAGTGAAAGAAGAATTTCTTAGATTATGCGAAGAGTTGAGTGTATAGTGAGGGTCCCTCTGCGTCAGATGGCCCTTATGTTTTGACAATCAGGAGGTTTTATGGATAGATCGTCTAACTATATCAGGATGTGTGAGGGTACAGAAGAGATACAAGAGCAGTGGCAACCTGAGTTTGGAGACTTTTTTGTCTCGAGGTCATTAGGCCGCGGTATTTCTTCCCCCGCCTCCTTCAAAATCTTCTCCTCTACTTTCAACTAAGGCGTTTTTCAAAGATCTTGCGGAAATGAAACCCGTAGATCGAGAGGGTAACGGCCTGAGGAAGAAGGCGGGGACGGCTGATCATAGTCCAGAGCAGTAGCCTCCAATACTGGAACCGTTCTTTTCCAACAACCCCGAGGACGACAATTGACCTGAAGAACGCGCCGAAATAGTTCGGCCGAAACCGGAAGGCCTTCTTCTTTTTCTTGGGGGGGATGTATTCCCTCAGGAATGTCCTGACCCTTTCATAGTAATGTTTGGGCGAATAGAGGGTTTTGAGGATCTTTTTGTAGCCGTTGATCAGCAGGTCATAGTCCATCCTGGGGATAAAATTTATCGAGAAATCCGTATTGTTCCCCGAGGTCTCTTTCACCAGCCGGTGCTCCTTCTTGAGTCTTTCGTAGAGTTGCGTGCGCGGAAGGGCGGTGAGAATGCCGACCATGGCCGTGACGACGCCGCTCGTCTGGATGAACCTGATCTGGGTGTCGAAAATAGTAAGGGGGTCGTTATCAAAACCGACAATGAATCCTCCCTGCACCTCGAGGCCGGACTTCTGTATCTTCCTGACACTGGCAAGGAGATCGCGGTTCTTGTTCTGGAATTTGCTGCATTCCGCAAGGCTCTGCTCATGGGGGGTCTCGATGCCGACGAAGACGACATCGAATCCTGCCTTAACCATCATCTCCATGAGGTCTTTATGGTCGGATAGTTCTATGGATGCCTGCGTATTGAAGGAGAAGGGATACTTTCTCCTCTCCATCCATTCGATGATGGCGGGGAGGACCTCCTCCTTCAGCTTTTTCTTGTTCCCGATAAAATTGTCGTCAACAAAGAAGACCTGGCCCCTGAACCCTGATGCGTAAACACTGTCGATCTCCCTGATAATCTGGTCTTTATCTTTTGTGCGCGGCGTGCGACCGCAGAGCAGGGTAATGTCGCAAAACTCGCAGTTGAAGGGGCAGCCCCGGGAATACTGGATATTGATTGAGGCATAGTGCTTCATATTAATAAGCCCCCAGAGCGGAATGGGTGTCTTCCGTATGTCCGCCCACTGATCAGTGGTATAGAAACGGCCTGCATCACCTTTCTCGAAATCCTCCAGGAAGCGGGGCAGGGTGATTTCGGCTTCGTTCAGCACCAGATGGTCTACCGCCCCGAACGCCTCATATTCGGTCGTGAAAAGAGGACCTCCGGCGACAATCCTGACGCCCGCGGTTTTGCATCTTTGAATCACTTCTTTTACGGATTCTTTCTGAACAGACATTGCGCTCAGAAAAACGAGGTCAGCCCATCTTATGTCCTCATCATCCAGGCTTTTCACGTTCATGTCGACCAGTCTTTTCTCCCACGCTTCAGGAAGCATTGCTGCTATAGTCAACAATCCGAGGGGTGGACTGCTCGCCTTTCTATGAATGAATTTCAGGGCATACCTGAAACTCCAGAAGGTATCCGGGAATTCAGGATAAATGAGGAGTGCTTTCATGGAATGTCCCTTATCATTTTACTTTCTCACATCAACGGCTGTCAGGATTACTGCGCCGGCCCCTTTAGATAGCAGATCCACTCAACTATTTCAGTATACTACTTATAGGAGCTCTTAAACACGGCAGTTTTGTTTTCTTCCTTTGAGCCAGGAGCAGCGGAGACTAATTGAGAGGCTGGAAGCGGACCGGGAGTTGAAAAATCGTACAAGGCAAATCGAAGGCCTTTGTGACTATTTGACCCCTCTTCTTCTTTTCTCTATCGGTTGAATCCTGCTCCCTATTTCAGTGCGCTTTTTGGTTGTTTGTCCTTCTTCTCTTTTAGATCTTTTGCCTGTTTGATCGCCTGCTGTTTCCGGTCCTTGTCTTTGTCCTTTTTGCCGCCTTTGTCTCCCATTGTGTGCCTCCTTTGGTGTTGCCATGTCATATTCTTGCCTTTCGAGAACCTGTATCCCTTACGATGAATGCTACCAGAAGTATGGGCCGAAGGCAAGGGCGGGAGTGGCGACCGTCCGCATCGAGCCGACAGCAGGAGGGCTTTAAGCCGAAACCGGAGTGCGAAATCGTGGACCACACAAGAAGGAATCTGAGAAGGCGGGGTTCCGGCTCCGCCCATTCTTCGTAAAAAAGAGCACTGCTCCGCCATCAAGTACTCACAGGAGTCAACCAAAGTGTCCGGATCCAAGATATGTTCAATTCCCCTTCACGCAAACGAAAGGAGACAGCATAGCGGTGTTTCTTTCCATTTCAATGACGCATAGCAAGAAGGTGACGTGGTATTGAATCCGAGGAGAAATAAACTTTCAAGGAGTGGATGCAGTCAAAATGAGCAATAAAACGAATCCGGTTAACCGCTATACCTACCAACAAACATTGTTCGGCTAAGCGCAGGAATGAAGATTCTCAGGAGAATGTTTAACAACAAGCTAAGCGGCGCAGCAATCGCACTGAGTCCCGCTCTCCCCTTATAAAGGCTTTGTCAACCTGCCTCGCTTCGCACTAAAGCTCACCTTGGGCCGGATCCGCTCTATGAAGGGTTTCTAACTCCTTCTGCCCAACCTCCTCTGAAACTACCTGCATACTATTATACATGTTTGATGAACAATTCAAGCGGTAATAGTAAATTCGCCCTCCCTCTACCTTTAAATCTAAGAGAATTCTTTTTTTATCATCCGCAATCTGAAATCCTCTGTCGATCATCATAATCGGAAGAAATTGTCGCACAGCAATAAATTGCAGGTTACCTGGAGCATCAGCCTCATATACATAATATCCTCCATTTGGTAACACTGTAATTGCCTTTTTATTAACATGAATGGTGAACTTGTTCCAGCGCCCAAAAGACGCTGGAACCCTATAAATAACGACGTATGATTTATTGCTTGCCACCAAGTCTGGTTTGACAAATATAGGGCCTGTCGACGCTGGTGCACACCCAACCAGAGCAGATATGCTTATTAGTACAAGCAGAACTACAAACTTGCGAAATGACAACGCAAATACGTTTCTGGGCAAGGGACAACTGGCGTTCCCCATCTTTCCATCCTCCTCTTTAAAATTTGGCTCCTCTATTGCCTATAGTAGTGAATCTTTCAGTGCCGCGCGAACAATGATTATACCAACTTGCCTTTTTCGGATTTCTTAAAAGAATATAGCATATAAAAAGATTACTTAAAAGAAAAAAGTTCCCATAAAAATCAAGATTTTCTTATAGATGCTTAGTTGGTTTTTGCTCTTTATTATCTGGATATTCCAAGTTGGTATATCATGGGAAATTTTTCCGTATAGATTTTCGAGAGTACCAAATACTCCTCAACACAATACTCTCTCTGTGGAGTACAGGAAGAAAGTGAAAAATGATTACATAAAAGCCCCTCTCGAAATCAAGAGGGGCTTCCTGGTTTATATAAACGTCTTACTTATTTACTGCATCCTTGAAAGCTTTGCCTGCTGAAAACTTCGGAAGTTTCTTTGCGGCAATTTTGATTGTTGCTCCAGTCCGAGGGTTCCTCCCCTTCCTTGCTTTCCTCTTTGAAAGTGAAAATGTGCCGAAACCTACGAGAGCAACCTTGTCTCCCTTTTTAACCGCTTTGGTGATTGCCTCAATAGCTCCGTCAAGAGCCTTGCCAGCACAAGTCTTGGTGCAACCCGATGCTGCCGCCATCTTTTCGATCAGATCCGCCTTTGTCATGTCACTTCCCCCCTATGAAGATATATTTGATGAAAATAATCTTATGGAAAGGGAATGGTCCTGTCAATGCAATTTCTGGGCAGAGTCAACCAACCTGAAATTAGAAACCTCTTTATTTGTGACTTCCTGAAGTCAACACACTGTCACACTGATCTCAGACCGTTTGTTTCTTTTTGTCACCCTGAGGCGGGATAGCTTAATAAAATGTAGTTATCGAGTTTTTGGCTATCATCCTAAGAAGGCATGATATCCAGTTAGGAAAATACGAAATGTGTTAAAAACCTGAATGGCTATGATAGAATTCGCGGAGATGAGCAGAAACTGTATAATGACTGGTTGGAGGAACACCATGAAACATGTTTGTGCTTTCGCGTTCTTGATTATTTTTGCAGTACTGTGTGGGTGTACACCATCGTACAGAATAAGAACAGATGCCACGAATTACAGGGGGAATCTGACCATTGAGAAAAAAGACTACGACTTCTACAACGGTGACTATGTTGGTTCTGGGAAAAACTGTTTTCCACCAATCGAAAACAGGATATGCCCTAATTATACGAAAAACGAGGTTTATAAGCCGTCGAAGAAACTCAAAATGGAACTATTCTCTATCAGCGTAAAGGATATTTCAGTGATGACGTTCCAAAGTTGTGAAAGATATGGCATATCTGACAGCGGCCGAATTGGCAGAGCAACGCGGGTTCAAAACATTTACAATTCTGTATACGATAGAAATATATGCTTGTTCCTCAACGCAGTCTGTCAACACATATGGCACCTTCTCCGGTAATACATATTCCGGCACATCGTATTTGAACGACAAGGCAATATGCTCAAATAGATACAACATCAACGTATTATTGTATGACGAGCAGTCTGATTTGGAAAATGGGATATTATCCCGCAACAATTGGCTACCAAGCCAGTCATTGCAGCCATTCGAATATCTTTATGTTGGAACCACACCCGGTTTAGACGAAGAATTTTTTGAACGGAAACATAAGGATTTGCAGGAGAGAAAGACAACAAGTTTCGATGTAAATCGTAATGCATGGAAAACGCGTTACGATATTAAGGGCATGGCTGAAGAGCTCAAGAAGCAGTATGGATTGACTGAGAAACTGCCGTACACTTTCGAGGATGAACGGGAAAGACACAAGAAGCAAAAAGAAGAGGAAAATGCTGATCCGATAGAAAAATACAAGCTCACAAAATAGGAGCCTATAAAATAGGGGTGCCCTGAGGGGATATCGTGCTACCATGAATCTGAAAGACCCCATTGAGTATGGTAATCGTTATGCTTAAAGAAGAAATATGAAAAAATATAAGAGCTTCTTGATAATTTCTTCTATTTGTTTGTTATTCATTTTGTCCCTTCTTTTCTCAAGGTGGATATCGCTTACTATAGGTCTTATAATTCTCGGGGCTGTCGGATATTTTGAAAAAATATTCAATATCGAGATCACAAAAAAAACAAGAATAACACTACTAACAATTTTTATAATTTTATCTGCCGGTAATTTATTTTACAGTTCCTACAAAGAATACAGTACAAATCAGAAAGTGCAACAAGCCAAGGATGATGCTGAAATAGCAAAAAAAGAGGTTGTCGATCTTTCCAAAAAAGAACAACATCTCCGCCAAAAATTGGATGACGTTGAAAACACAAATTCTATGGCTCAGAGTCAGATTGCCAATTTAATTGAAAAAAACCGAAATTTACATCAACAACTAGAAGATACTGAAAAGTCAGCTAACGCAGCTAAGAAACAGATAAATGATCTCTCTGAGTATGGAGAGGTTGCAACATATACATTTGACGGCGATCAAGAATCGGGTCAATTTCTTTCTCCCTTCACACCCGTCAGCAAATGGGCTCAAGGCTACCTGACAATGAGTAATGATGACTATCTTTTTAATTGCAACCCAGATGCAATGAAACATTATAAAGAAATAATTAATCAATATCCCAAATTCCCATTTCCATACCTTGCCTTGTCTGTGTGTCTTCTGAAACATCGAGATTCTTCATGGGAAAAATATACAATGAAAGCTAAATCAATATTGGAAATAACGACCAACATTCCTCTTCATTGTAAAGCTCATGATTTATGGTTAAAACAGGTCAATAAAATATTAGATCCTAATCAAATTAATGATGTCGTTATAAATGGTGGAATACGGGATTCTAAATAAATGATTATTGCGAGAATGCTTCTAACAACACTCTCAAGAGGGACGCGGGCAGAAAACCATTTCGCCGCTTCGGTTCATCGTTGTACATTTCTTTTGATAATCCTCAAATATTTGCCGTTCTTTAACCTAATTGCTTGTAGGTGTCATCGACAATTTACGCTCTTCGGATTCAACCAAGAGAGCAGCGCAGTACAGTTTGAAACAAACGCTTATTTGCTATCGTTGCATTTGTTCCTCAGTCCATTTATTTGTAGAAACAAACGCTGGTCTTCAGTGGACTGTTATTTGCTTCGACGCGAAAGACTCCCTGTGCGCAACGCCCGATAGCATCAAGTACAGAATGAACTCCTCAAAGGTTTCGATTTTTGCCCGGTGTTGATAAGCAGGTGTTTTACGCAACCTGTGAATATGTCCTGACTTCTTTTTCAAGACGCTCACCAAGTGCATCGGCAGTAACATCAAGATCGTATTGAGACTGCAATCCAATCCAGAACTCCGAGGATGTTCCGAAGAACCGTGCAAGTCTGAGGGCTGTATCAGCAGTGACCCTTCTCTTTTCAAGGACTATTTCGTTTATTCTCCGTGCAGGCACACCGATATTCAAAGCCAGTTTGTTCTGACTCAAGCCCATCGGTTTGAGAAATTCTTCAAGAAGAACCTCTCCCGGATGTATAGGGTGTAATTTTTTCTTTTTCATACGCTCACTCCTTAATGATAGTCGGTTATTTCGGCATAATAGGCGTTATTATCTTTCCAGACAAAACAGATTCGCCACTGGTCATTAATTCTTATACTATGTTGTCCTGCTCGATTACCACCCAGCTTCTCCAGTCTGTTCGACGGTGGTATTCTTAAATCATTCATATTCTGAGCGTTATTTACCATTCTCAGTTTTCTCAGGGCAATTTGTTGTATATCTCCCGGCAATTTTGCTGATCTTTCCCTGAAATATACCTTCTCGGTTTCTTTGTCCCTAAATGATTTTATCACTGTTTCAGTATATAACGAGCGACGTTAAACGTCAAGAGTTAAATTTGGCGATCAAATCAGAATCTTTTATTGTGAAACAAACTATCATACATACATGTCAGGATTTTACTCCAAGCGGTAACAAGCCCAGAGAGACACGCTTAGTTTCGAATGAAAATCGTCATTTCTCATAGTATGCTCTATATGCGGACTAGCAGGTGAACAGCGCAATCTAATATCTTCAGCTTGCGACAGGGCGAAGCGGCGATTCCGGTATAATAACTGTATAGAAACGGAGAAACAGTAAGGAAAATAAGGCATGCAACCATCCCCTAACTAATAAATCGAAAGCCTCCCGGTATATTACCCCTGAGGGTCGAACGCATTTAAGCGAGGAACTCTCATATCTCTGGAAGGTGAAGTGACATCAGTCGGCTACGAAGTGCAAAAGTAAGAAAGCGGACCCGAAATGAAAATTCATCACTCAACTTTCTTGAAGTCGATGAATCCCTGCTCCACGTCTGTATGGATCAGCTGTACGCGGATCCTGCGTCCCACATCCATCCCTTGGAACCCGTGTACTAATTTCCCTTCAATAGGCAGCTGAAGAAGACGAACCCACGTGCCTTTGGGAGCTGCGCCAGTGACAATGGCATCGAATCGTTCCCCGATTCTTGACTCCAGGAGCATTGCTGCTGCAGATTTTTCGACCTGCCGCTCGACCTTTTTGGCCGCATCCTCTTCTTCTGTACAGTGTTTGGCGAGGGCCTCCATCTCATCTTTGTCATAGGGCTCGGGATGTTCAGCCATCGCAGCCTTCAGCAACCGCTGCGTGACGAGATCCGGATATCGACGGTTAGGGGCGGTGGAGTGCGTATAATCTTTTACCGCAAGGCCAAAATGCCCTTCCGGACTGTCGCCCGGAAATTCGACCATATATTCACCCGGACCCAGCAGCTTGATGATAGAAAGAGAGAGATCGGGAAAACGAAGAGGGTCAGCAGTTTTCGCTTTCACCAGGAATTGCTCTAGTGCCTTTGAATCCGGCTCCGAGGGCAGCGAGAAATCTGACTCTGAGGCAAGCTCCATGATTCGATCCCAGCGTTTAGGCGTGTGGACTACGCGCCGCAGCGAGGGAAACATTTTTGAAGCAAGATATCGAGCGGTCACCCCATTAGCCGCTATCATAAAATCCTCAATGATATCTTTAGCCCTGTTCTTCCTTTCGACTTCAAAGTCCCTCAGCTCGTCTGCATCAAACACCGGGCGTGCCTCTATGGTTTCGAGATTCAGGGCTCCGTGTATATGCCGGAAAGCCTTCATCTTTTGAGCCACCTTGTCCTGTATACGAAGGTTCTCTCGAGACCCTCAACCGCACCAATCCCTTCCGGCATCGGTCCATTACCTTCAAGCCAGACAGCGACGCTGTTGTATGCGAGCTTTGCATAGTTGTGTACCCTTGCTCCATAGATCTCAGAAGTCCGGAGCGATCCGTCCTCGGCGATCACCATTTCAATGACGATGGCGAGACGATCTGTTCCATAATTCAGGGAAGTAAAATCAGTTGACAGTTTTTCGGGAATCATAGGAAATGTTTCGGCAGCAGTATAGACGGAGGTGGTGTTTTGTCGCGCATGACCGTCGATGGCCGAACCCTTCTTGACAGTGGCGTCTACGTCTGCGACGGCAACCACGACCTTCACTGAACCATTAGGCATAGCCTCGGCAACAGTGAGTTGGTCCAGATCGCGTGAATCATCATTGTCGATTGAACACCAGGGGAGGTTTCTTAGATCACGTGTTGGCTCTTCAGTTCTTGTTGCAGGGGCATTGATTCTATCGAGTTCAGCTAGTGCCTCAGGGGAAAAATCAGGGAACAGTCCGCGCCCGATCATCGCCCGGCGGGCAATTTTTTGCAGTATAGCACGATGACTTTTAGCGTTCGAATCCATCATAGACGAACAACTGTATTAATAACAATATTTGCTCACAAACATTCCTATGTAACATGCACAATTATATCAGATATCAAGTTGGTTTATGACAGGAGGTTGAAAAAGGAGATTATGGGCATTTGAGGCAGAATTGATTTAGCTTTTTATTATATGGTTCTTGAAGGGCAGATGTCGTAGAGGACGCATTCCTGATGCTTCGGTTTTTTTGCCTGGCAGATTTTTCGTCCGTGAAATATCAGGAGATGTGAGATATTCCTCCATTCTTCCTTCGGGGTTATCGCGATCAGGTCCTGCTCTATCTTTACGGGATCTTCATTTTTTGTAAGGCCGAGCCTGTAAGAGACCCTCTTCACATGGGTATCAACGGCGATGCCCTCGTCGATGCCGAAGGCATTGGAAAGTATGATATTAGCTGTTTTCCGTGCTATACCGGGGAGGCTGGTGAGTTCATCCATTGTCTTTGGGACCTTTGCATTGAATCTTTCTGCTATTATCTGTGCACAAGCCTGGATATTTTTCGCCTTTGTTTTATAGAAATTCACAGAGCTTATATCCTTCTGAAGAGCTTCAACAGAGGCATCAGCATAGTCTCTAACGGTCTTATATTTCTTGAAGAGGTTTTCTGTCACCTTATTCACAAGCGCGTCGGTAGTCTGTGCGGAGAGTACGGTAGCAACGAGAAGTTCGAAGGGGGACCTAAAGTTAAGGGCACTCTTCGGCTCGGGATATTCCTTTCTTAATCTATTTATGACCTCAAAGTGTCTTTTCTTTAAGGTTCATTGCTTTTTGATGAAATAGTCCATTAATTTGTGTCCTTCCTCAACCACCAGAATATCATCTCTTTCTGTAATCGACTCGTCAAAGGAGGCGTTCTCATTTTTTCTTTTCATGCGGCTGTCATATATGACGAAGGGCACCGGCTCATCGGAATGGGTCTTGAGCTCTATCGGTGTCGCATGGTCGGGCAGGATGAGTATCCTATATTCATCGAAAGCTTCTATGCCGCGCAGAACATTCCCCACGACAAGAGCATCGAAATCCTCTATGGCCTTTATCTTGTCCCTATAATTTCCTGAGTGTCCGGCCTCATCGGGTGCCTCCACGTGGATATACGCGATATCCACCCTTTCGAGTGACTTTAAGGCAGCTTCCGCCTTTCCCGCATAGTTGGTATCCAGGTATCCCGTAATGCCGGGAACGTCGAGAATCTCAAACCCGGCGCATATCGCAAGCCCTTTCATGAGGTCAACGGCCGAGACGAGAGCACCGTCGAGCGCATATTTCTGCCTGAAACTCGGAAGATTCAATTTTTTCCCCTGCCCCCAGAACCATATGCTGTTGGCAGGTTTATCTCCTCTTTTTACCCTATCCCTGTTTATCGGATGCCCTTCAAGGATATCAGACGCCTTGAACATTATCTCTCTCAGGACATCTTCTCCGTTGCCGACAGGGAGATAATCGGCAATATTCTTGCCTGTTATATCATGAGGAGGGGTGCATTCGATATCCGAAGCGCCGGAAGTCCAGACCATGATATGGCGATAACTGACGCCCGGATAGAAACTGATCTGCTCCGTCCCCAGCTTATCATGGATTTCATTCATAAGCTCCCTTGCCTCTTCTGTCGATATATGGCCGCCGCTGTAATCTTCCATAAAGACCTTTGTCCTGTCCTTGTCATAATTGAGAGTGACAAGGTTACAGCGGTATGCTATATCCTCATCTTTGAGAATGATTCCGATGCTTGCCGCTTCGAGGGGAGCCCTGCCCGAATAAAACACTCTCGGGTCATAGCCGAGGATGTTCAGATTAGCGATATCCGATCCGGGATGAAACCCGGGAGGTACTGTCCTGATCTTCCCTATTATTCCTTCCCGTGCCAGCCTGTCCATATTGGGTTTGAACGCCTGCTGTAAGGGTGTCTTACCGGAAAGTTCCTTGCAGAGGCCTATCCGCCATCCCGTCACCAATGATTACGATATATTTCATATTATCCCTTCAATCGCCTTTTCGACAGATTCTACATCTACCCTGATCTTTGTTCAGAATACAAATTACCAAATTTTAAATCAAGTGTATATCTTTTTATATTTCGGTCAAGATTAACTTATGGTTTCCTGCGGTCTTGCCGGAGGGCGGCATCTCTTTATTCTATGACGCCTCCTTCAACAAGCTCTACAGCAATTCCCTGTTCCTTCAGAGACTGTATGCCCTTGTTGAGGTTCTCTTCCGTACCTTCAAGTTCAAGGACCATCTCTCCCGACCGTCTCTGTGACCCTTGCCTGCTTATGTTCGGCATTACATCAAATTTCTTGGCCATGGAAAAGATAACCGGCTCTCTAATAAGATGCTGGGGAAAGGTCAGCTTAATTCTTTGTTTCATTGCCCCCTCCTTTTATCCCCCTGCAATTGCAGGAACTATAGATACCTCATCTTTATTATTAAATTTAAAAGCATTTTTTTAGCTGTAATCTGTCAGTTCGGTTATCGTCGGATTTTCGCTGCAGACGGGGCAATCAGGATTCTTAGGTATTTTTACCTTTCTGAAGGAGGGTTTGAGCCCATCATACAGGAGAAGTTCACCTTTCAGGATATGGCCTGCGCCGGTGATAAGTTTCAATACCTCAGCTGCCTGAAGCGTGCCTATCACCCCCGGAATAACACCGAGGAGGCCGACCCCCTGAGGGGAAGGAAGAATCCCGGATGGAGGCGGTCCTTCAAAAAGACATCTATAGCACGGTCCTTCACCGGGGATAACGACTGTTAATTGGCCTTCGAATTTGAATACCGCTCCGGTGACAAGGGGTTTCTTCGCCATGACGCAGGCATCATTCACAAGGAACCTTGTCGGATAGTTGTCGCTACAGTCAATGACAAGATCATAATCTTTTATGAGACCGAGGATGTTATGTTTCGTCAACCTCTCCCTGATCGGAATAACACTCACATCGGAGTTCAGGGATTCAAAGGTATTCTTGGCGGACTCGACCTTCGGTATGCCGACAGTTTTGGTGTTGTGTGCGATCTGGCGTTGGAGGTTGCTGAGATCGACCTCGTCGCTGTCGACTAAGGCGATAGTGCCGACCCCTGCAGCTGAGAGGTAGTAACCCACAGGGGAACCGAGGCCCCCGGCGCCAACCATGAATACCTTTGCTTTCAAAAGTTTCATCTGTCCCTGTTCCCCAATCTCGGGCAGCATGAGATGCCTGCTGTAACGCTGAAGCTGATCTTCCCTAAATTTCACGGGTCCTCTTTATTCCTTAACCTGACAGTACATTGAGTGCCACTATTGACAAGGCAGATGTGCTGAAAAACGCCAGCCGGCGACTCCTTAAAGCCCTCCAATGGGGCCAGCCAACCCCTGTGCAGTTATTGTGAGACTTGAGTCATGTGTATCATGATAAAATTTTGTCGATTTGCTGGAGTTTTTCAGCGCGTCTGCCTGTCTTATTGCAAAGTTTGGGTTAACTCTCTTCTTTCCCTTCGACCCTTATAAATACCGTTTTACCCATGACGACAGGCAATTGGTCTATCTCTTCGATAGCCTTCCGCATGTCCTTTTCCTTTGCTTCGTGGGTGAGGACGACGAGCGGGACAGCCTCTCCAAGCCTTCTCCCTTTCTGTATTACGGAGGTTATGCTGATATTATAGTTGCCGAGTATCCCGGAGATCTTCGAGAGGACCCCGGGCTTGTCAAGAGCCGAGAACCTGAAATAATACCTTGATACTACATCATCTATCTTTTTGATGCCGGCGGCGTGAGAAGTCTTCGGTATCGTCGGCACCCTCCCTATCGCACCCTTTTGAATATTCCTCGCAATGTCGGCAATGTCGCTCACGACGGCGCTACCAGTCGGGACAGAGCCCGCGCCTCTTCCGTAGTATAAAGTCGAGCCTGTTGCATCTCCGTCGACGTAAATGGCATTGAAGGGACCGTCAACCTTTGCAATCAGATAATCTTTCGGGAGCATGGTCGGATGAACCCTAAGCTCTATTTGGCCGTCTGATTCTTTTGTGATCGCAAGCAGTTTCACCTTGTATCCAAGTTCCGATGCAAAACCGATGTCCTGGGTAGAAATCTTGGATATGCCTTCAATATACACGGACTTATAGGAAAGCGGAATTCCATAAGCGAGAGTTGCAAGGATTGTGAGTTTGTGGGCGGTGTCGATTCCTTCAATATCAAAGGTAGGGTCGGCTTCGGCATACCCCAGAGCTTGCGCCTCTTTCAACGCTTGCGAAAACTCGACATTTTCCTCGGTCATTTTTGTGAGGATATAGTTTGAGGTCCCGTTGATGATCCCGTAAATAGCCTTTATCCTGTTTGCTATGAGACCTTCTTTCATGACCTTAATAATAGGGATGGCTCCCGCTACGGACGCCTCATATCCGACCTCGACCCCTGCCTCATAAGCGGCATTGAATATGTCGGTGCCTTCGGTGGCGAGAAGCGCTTTATTGGCGGTAACAACATGTTTGCCCTTCCGGATCGCTTTCAAGATAAAGTTCTTTGCAGGGTTTATGCCTCCCATCAGTTCGACAACGATCTGAATATCGGGATCATCGAAAATATGGTTCACATCCGTGGTGAGTACCCCTTCGGGAACTTTTATCCCCCGGTCACGAACGATGTCCAGGTCCGCTATCTTCTTGAGGTTCAGCTCAAACCCAAGCCTTTCACTCAGGATATCCTTATTTTCAAGGAGAATCTTTGCCGTACCACTGCCTACAATCCCAAATCCTATGATTCCGACGTTTATCATTTTTGCAGTACCTTTCTTATGCCTTTCGTTGCCTGTCTGATCCTGTGCTCGTTTTCCACAAGGGCGAATCTTACAAAGTTATCTCCTCCCTCGCCAAAGCCGATACCGGGGGAGACTGCAACCCCTGCCTCCTGGATAAGCAGCTTGGTAAATTCAAGGGAACCCAATTTCTTAAACCGGTCCGGTATCTCCGCCCATACAAACATTGTCGCCTTCGGCGGGTCTACGTACCAGCCGGCTTTGTGAAGACCTTTTATCAGGACGTTCCTTCTCGACTCATAGATCTTTCTTACCTCTTCCACGCAATCCTGAGGGCCTCTCAACGCGACGATGCTCGCAATCTGGATCGGCTGAAACATCCCGTAATCAAGGTAGCTCTTTATTTTGATCAATGCCCCGACGATGTCCTGATTCCCCACGCAGAAACCGACCCTCCATCCGGCCATTGAATAACTCTTCGTCAGGGAGAAAAACTCGACTCCGACGTCTTTTGCCCCGGGTACCTGAAGGAAGCTCGGGGCTTTATAATCGTCGAAGACGAGGTCTGCATAGGCAAGATCATGGAGGACGATGACATTATTCTCCTTCGCAAAAGCGACAACTTTCTCGAAGAACTCCAATCCGTCAAGCACCTGTGTTGTCGGATTATGAGGGAAATTTATAATAAGCATCTTCGGCCTCGGCCATGACGACTTATACGCCTTTCCCATCTCTTCGAAAAAATCTATCCCCTTGCCGATGGGATACTCCTCACCTCACCGCCGGCGATAATGATGCTGTATGGATGGATAGGATAGGCCGGCGTAGGTGTCATGACAACGTCTCCGGGACTTATGGTTGCAAGCGCAAGATGGGAAAGACCTTCTTTAGAACCTATCGTAACGACCGCCTCCAACTCCGGATCAAGGGTGACATCATAACGCCGCTCATACCATTCGCATATTGCGTTCCGCAGTTGGGTTATCCCTTTCGATGCGGAATATCTGTGATTTTTCGGGTTGTGCGCGGCTTCACAAAGTTTATCTATGATATGTTTTGACGGCGCACCGTCAGGGTTACCCATCCCCAGGTCGATAATGTCTTCTCCGCGATGTCTTGCCTCTATCTTAAGGGCGTTCACGATACTGAAGACATACGGCGGGAGCCTTTTAATTCTGTTGAATTCATACATGGTCGTTACACTCCGTCGCAAAAAATAGAGTTAGCATTTTTTTTGAATTATGCATCTATCAATTATAATACATCTCCTCGGCGTTCATCGAACTCCTTACCAGCGGTCCGGAAGCCACATATCTAAAACCCATGGAGAGGGCTTGCAGACGGAGCGATGCAAACACATCCGGCTTTAAATATTCAACTACAGGCAGATTCGACCTCGAAGGCCTGAGATACTGGCCTATCGTAACAAGGTCGCATCCCGCAGCCCTAAGATCCCTCAAAACGCCGATAACTTCTTCAGCTCTTTCCCCAAATCCGAGCATGAGTCCGGACTTTGTATATTTATCCGGCGAAATTTCCTTGGCATGTTTCAAAAGGGAGAGCGACCGTCTGTAGTCTGCGAGGGGCCTGACGACGGGATAAAGCCCCGGAACGGTTTCAACATTGTGGTTATATACATCAGGCACCGCATTCAAGACTGTTTTAAGATCATCTAACCTGCCTCTGAAGTCAGGGGTGAGCACTTCGATCTTTGCTCCGGGCAAATTCCTCCTGACTGCATAAATAGTCTCTGCAAAATGTCTCGCTCCGCCGTCATGAAGGTCGTCACGGGTTACGGAGGTTATGACTACATACCGAAGTCCCATTTCCTTCGCAGCCATCGCAATTCTTTCAGGCTCTTCGCGGTCGGGAGGTTCAGGCAGTGAAGAATCAACAGAACAGAAACCGCAGTTTCTTGTGCAATGCGAACCGAGGATCATGAAGGCGGCAGTCGGTTTAGAGAAGCACTCAGCGACATTCGGGCACCGCGCTTCCTCACAAACAGTAAAGAGCCTGTGGCCTCTCAACACCCGTTTTGTATCGCGAAGTCCGCCAAGGGCCTTTGCCTTTACCCATTCGGGTAATCTCAAACCAAACTCCTTTTTGCGTTAGTCATTAAAAATAAAAGATAGGGAAAGTCTTTGTCAAATCTCTTTCTCTTTTGCTTCATCCCATAACCTGTCCATCTCCTGAAGCGTCATGTCCGAAAGTTTTTTCCCTTGTTCAGCCGCCTCCATCTCTATATAACGGAACCGGTGAATGAATTTGCTTATTGTTTTTCTCAGAGCGTCTTCAGGATTAACGCTGATAAACCGCGAAATATTCACGAGCATAAAAAGGATATCACCGAGCTCGTCTTCTATCCCCTTCTGATCTTTTGATTCGAGCGCCTCTTTGAATTCATTCAGTTCTTCATCGAGCTTCTCCAAAACATCCTCGACCTTTTCCCAGTCAAAGCCGGCCTGTGCCGCTCTTTTTTGAAGTCTGTGGGCACGAAGCAGCGAAGACATGGCTTTCGGCACCCCCTCGAGGATGGACTCCCGCAGTTTGCCTTCCCGTTTTTTTAATACCTCCCACTGCTTTGTAACCTCCTCCGGAGTTCTGCATTCGGTATCCCCAAAGACGTGAGGATGACGGGCTATCATCTTCTCCCCTATCTTTTCGATGACACCGGACATGTCAAACTCTGCTCTTTCTTTCGCTATCTGGCACTGGAAGACTATCTGAAAGAGGAGATCTCCGAGTTCTTCCTTTATATTCTCAGGATCGTTCTCTTCAATCGCCTCAAAGAGCTCGTATGCCTCTTCAATAATATAAGGTTTTAATGACTCTCTTGTCTGTTCCTTGTCCCATGGGCAGCCCTTGTCACCCCTGAGAGCCTCCATTATTTTGAGTAGTTCTTGTATGTCCATTTCCATTCCTTCTCTACAGTATAAGATTGAATTATAAAAAGTGTATCCCAACCTTTAGATTGTCGAGTTTTCATGAGTCCAAAAAACTGCAATTATAAAGATAATGAGGCGGGCATATGTGCAGAAAAAGGTTTAATTTTTAATTATCTTTTTTGAGCTTAAGGATTTTGCAGCCCTGCCAAGATTCGAAGTCCTCCCCTTGTCGCATATATCCATGATTATCTCCCGTTCTTCCATATCAACCTTGTCGACCCTCACCCTCAATTCTTTCCCTATGGCAAAGGAGAGCCTTGTATTTCTTCCCACAAGTCTCATGTTCCGGTCATCAAGCTGGTAAAAATCGTCTGTCATGTAAGACACATGGATGAACCCTTCAACCAAAAAGTCCGTGAGCCTGACTCTTAGCCCATAAGGGGTAACGCCTACAACCTTGGCGTCAAATTCCTCTCCAACCCTGTCTTTCATGAACCACACCCTCATCGCATCAATGACTTCCCTCTCCGCCTTTTCGGCAAGACGCTCCATGCGTGAAGACTGGAATGCAATGTCGGGGAGCAGTTTGTTGAGTTCCTCCATTCGCTTATCCGGCAGGGATTTCTTTTTCAGGACTTCCCTTAATATCCGGTGTACAACGAGGTCGGGATAGCGCCTTATAGGGGAAGTGAAGTGGGTGTAAGACTTCGATGCAAGACCGAAATGGCCGACGTTTATATGCGAATACCGCGCCTGTTTAAGGCTTCTCAAGACCATATAGTTGATGATCTCTTCCTCCGGTTTTCCCTTTATGGCCTTGAGGATTTCCGGGAAATCTTTTGGTTTCAGGTGTTGCTTTACCTTGAATATAGGTTTTACCATTCTCGTAATATCCTCAAGCTTCAAGGGATCCGGCTCCTCATGTACCCTGTAAAGAACCGGTATGCCGAGACCCTCAAGATGTTCGGCTACTGCCTCATTTGCCGCGATCATGAACTCTTCGATGATGATATGCGCATAATTTCTTTCCGCTTTTACGATCGCCTCCGGCACTCCCCGCATATCGAGGAGGACTTCCGGCTCAGGGAGATCAAAATCCAGGCTTCCCCGTTCAAGCCTTCTGTTTCTGAGGATGCCGCACAGCTCGCCCATGAACTCAAAGTCCTGAAGCAGATGACCATATTTCGCACGCTCGCGGGCGTCATTATCAATAAGTATTTTACTCACCGAAGTGTAGGTCATCCTCTCGTCGCTGACAATGACACTGGGATAGAATTTCGAGTCAACTCGGATGCCGTTTCTATCAAAATTCATTTCGACCGTGAAAGATAACCGATCGACTTTCGGCTTCAGACTGCAGAGGTCTTCCGAAAGTTCCTTCGGAAGCATTGGAATGACCCTGTCGGGGAAATAAACACTCGTACCTCTCTTCCTCGCCTCGACGTCGATAACTGAATTCCAGTCAACATAGGAACCGACATCCGCGATATGGACATACAAGGTATAGCCGTGCGCCGCTAATTTTATAGAGACAGCGTCGTCAAAATCCTTTGCACGCTCACCGTCGATAGTGACTGTCGGCAATGAACGTAAATCCTTCCTCCGTTGGACGCCGGCGCCTCTGCCCTCCGGTTCCTGTGATGACAGGGATATCGCTTCTTCATGCACACTTCGGGGGAATCTTCTCGGAAGATCGAACTCATCGATTATCGCCTCGATTTCAGACTTCGGGTCCTCCGATTCGCCCAAAATCTTCACTACCTTTCCGACAGGCGGCTTTCTGTCCGTCGGGTGGCTGATGATTTCAGCTATGACCATTTCCCCATCTTTTGCTCCGCCCCTGTCTTTCTGGGGGATGGGAAGATCAAAATGGATAGACCGATCTTTCGGCTTTACATAGAGGCCCGTCTTCGTCACCTCAAACTTCCCGGCTATCTTTGTATGAACCCTTTCGAGAATCCTTATTATGCTTCCCTCACGCCTCTGCCAGTTTTCGATGCGCACAAGAACCCTGTCATTGTTCATCGCACCCAGTCTGGCCCTTGCAGGGATAAACAAGTCTCTCTCCCCGGGTTTCTCCGTTATTACAAAGCCGTAGCCGTCCTTATGGGCTTCAAAATAGCCGTTCACGAGGCTCATGTCCTCAGAAGGCCCATAAAGGCCCTTTCTCGTCAGCACGAGTTCGCCGGACCGGACCATCATTCTGAGCATTCTCTTTAACACCCTGGCTTCTTTGTGATTCAGTTCCATGAGAGAGACTATCTCTCTGAAGCCTAAGGGTTTCCCTGTTTTTTCTTTAAAAAATAAAAGAACGGTCTCTTTGTCTACCATCCATCCCCCAAGGGAAAAGAGTGTTATTACGCATTGTTATCCTCCGCAGGAATCACGGTAAATCAGCATGAAATCCGTCTGAGATCATCATATCAATTAAAACCGCATTTTGCCAGCACGACGGGTAATGCACTGGTTATTGACACCATTTTGCAGTTGTGATACCTTCAATAATACACAATGTCCGACAAATCAGCCATCATAAAAGAAGCTCAAAGGTATCTTGCCCGGGGTCAGCTGGATAAAGCTATTGCCGAATGGGAGAAATTGGCTAGGGAATATCCTGATGGCAATACGTCTAATACCATAGGCGACCTTTACCTCAAAAGCGGTAATAAATCCGACGCCATAGATTCATTTCACAAGGCAGCAAGCTTCTTCCGGCAGGAGGGCTTTGCACTTAAGGCATTAGCTCTATACAAGAAGATACTGAATATTAACGCTGGGGATTCCGACGCCCTCTATTCTCTCGGTGAGTTGAATGAGGCCAAAGGGCTTACTACTGATGCGATAAAATATTATCTTGCATCTGCCGACAGTCTTTCAAAGGAAGGAAAGAAGGAAAAACTTCTCGGTATATACGAGAGAATACTCTCCCTTTCCCCGTCTAATATCCCCCTGAGAAACAGGGTTGCAGAAATATATACGAAGGAAGGCCTCATGGCAGAGGCCGTGCAGCAGTATCTCCATATTGCAAGGCTTTATACGGAAAAGGGGGACACGGAAAGAGCGATAATCTTTTACCAAAAGGTCCTCGATGCCCAACCTCTGAGCCGGGAAGCAATCCTGGAATTAAACAGTCTCTACGAAGGAATGGACAACTTCGATAAGGCTATTGAGCAGATGAAAGAAACCGTCAGCCTGTTTCCGCATGATACGGAGATCCTGCTCAGATGCGCTGAAATCCATCTCATGGTCAAGAGATTTGATGAGGCAAGGGAATATATCAGACAGGTTGTAGAGCTTGAGCCGGCCAACATTAAAGCGAGAAGGCTTTTGGGTGACGTCTATATAAAGGAAGGTAAAAAGGAGAAGGCATGGGCCGAATATCTCCCTATCCTCGACGATATGTTACTCGAAGAAAATTATAATGATGCGATAACGCTCCTCGAGTCTTTCAAAAGTGTAGATCCGATAGAAACGCTGAAAAGACTCGTCTCACTGTACACGCAGGTTGGAGAACCTCTCCAGGCATTACGGGAGCTTGTTTCGCTTGGGGATGTGTTTGTCGAAAAAGGAAGACAGAGGGAAGCGCTGAACTGTCTTAAAGAGGCTCTTAAAATGAAGCCGGATGACGCCGCCCTGAAGAACAGGGTGGTCGAACTTGAGAAGGAACTGAGCAAGGGACATGTCTCGACAGAAGGAGAACAGACTATCGAAGAAGCGATCACAGAGGCTGACATATACCTCAGATACGGGCTTTTTGAAAACGCAAAGAACCTCCTCGAAGTTTTTAAAGATGAGGAACCTGAAAATATAGACCTCCGTTTGAGACTGAAATCCGTGTATGTCGATATGGGGGACAAAGAGCAGGCGGTTACCGAATGTCTAATCCTGAGCGACCTCTATAAAAAAGCCGGCGATACGGTCAGCAGCGAACAGATAGACAGAGAGGCGCTTGGAATAAACCCTGAGGACCCGAGGCTCGCCGACAGATCGCCTGCTCCTTCCGAGGCTCTTTCCGAGGGACCGGGGGTAGAAGATTACACTGAAGAGATTGCAGAGGCCGATTTTTACTCACGGCAGGGACTGATCGATGAGGCACGAGCTATTTACGAAAGACTGCACAACCTTTTCCCCGAAGATGCAGAGATAAACGGGAAACTGTCCTCACTCGGCCGCGTAACCGAAGGCGAAGAAGAAGGAGAAGCAATTGAAGAAATGGTGGAACCGATTGCTGTTGAAACTGAAGCGATCGAAAGTCAGGAGATAGCCGAACCTGCTATAGA
The DNA here is from genome assembly GCA_963776195.1 of Thermodesulfovibrionales bacterium. Lineage (GTDB taxonomy): Bacteria > Nitrospirota > Thermodesulfovibrionia > Thermodesulfovibrionales > SM23-35 > CAVZMO01. The sequence goes on along the minus strand of CAVZMO010000042.1, from coordinate 5,840 downwards.
CAGCGATGTCATGGATATATTCAATGAATTTAAGAAGGGGCTCGAAAAAGAACTGGAAGATGAGGATTACGAAACACATTACAATCTTGGGATAGCCTATAAAGAGATGGGACTAATAGATGACGCAATAAGGGAATTCCAGTCTTCACGCAAAGATCCCAAAAGATACATCAATGCTTCAAGCATGCTCGGGGTCTGTTACATGGAAAAGGGTCTTTATCCTCTTGCGGTAGATGTTTTGAAGGATGCTGTTGAAAGGATAGAAGACCGCGGCGAGACTTATTGGGCCATCAGCTACGATCTCGCCGAGGCCCATGAGAAGAACGGCACTTTGAAAAAAGCGCTTGATTTATATACGCAGGTTTATGGATGGAATTCGAAATTCCGAGGTGTTTCTGATAAGATAACCCAGCTCAAGACGAGCATTGTAGAAAGTGGTGAACAGAAGAAACTTAAGGACAGAAAGGACAGAGTGTCATACTTATAGCCGGTTGGCTGTCAAGCTTGAAAGCTGACGGGCTGAATAGCATATGGACTATTTGGAATATTACAGCCTAAAGGAACATCCCTTCTCGAATGTGGTCGACAGCAGATTTTATTACAACAGTCCTCTGCATTCCGACGCTTTGATCAAGCTCAGATATGCTGTGGATACAAGAAAAGGTCTTTCCGTCGTTATCGGGGGTATAGGAACCGGTAAAACAACGCTGGCAAGAAGGTTTCTTGAAGAAATGGACGAAAATGCCTATGAGGCAGCCTTGCTTGTGGTAGTCCATTCCAGTGTCAGCGCAGAGTGGCTCTTTAAAAAATTTGCACTCCAGCTCGGGGTGAAGGAAGTGAAAGACGATAAGGTGGAACTCCTCACCCAGATTTATCGAAGGCTGCATGAGATAATCGAGGAGGATAAAAAGGCTGTGGTGATGATCGATGAGGTCCAGATGCTGAATTCAAAGGAGATCATGGAAGAATTCCGGGGTCTTTTGAATATGGAGTCCTCTGACGGGAAGATGCTGAACATCATTTTTTTCGGATTACCCGAGCTTGAAGAAGTTCTTTCCCTGGATGAGCCTCTCAAACAGAGGGTGGCTGTTAAGATCAGGCTGAAAGAATTTTCAGAAAATGACACAAGGGATTATATCAAACACAGACTCACTGTTGCGGGATGCCACACGGATATATTTTCAGAAGAGGCAATCGACCTCGTATACCGGGCCACAAACGGGACACCCAGACTGATCAATGCCGTCTGTGATAATGCGCTTCTTGAGGGCTATCTGGCAAAGGCGAATACCATTGACGGTTCGGTCATAAAGACCGTTGCAGTCGATCTTGGATTACGTTTCACGGGCGAATGATATATCTTTCACTTTTAGAGTTACGGCATAGCGTGAGAGTTCTATCCTGATTTTCGAGGGATACCAGAGGTCGCCTGCCTTCTCGGGGTTTTCATAATAAATATTCAGTTCTTTACCCGTCTTCAAGAAAGATTATCTGCTTTTTCGGGAACGCCGTCTTTTTATCAAGCCATAACTCCCGCTCATGATTTCTTAAGACGAAAACAATCTCCTTTTTCCTTTATCTGCGAAGTCCTTTAAATCCCACCAGAAGAGACAGTCTCTTAACCCGTACGTGAGGATGATCCCCTTATTTCTGTCGATAGCAGGAGACGCTCTTCATAATCCCGTTTTCCAACGTCATCTCAAAAGCGAGAAATCCGAAAGAATAAACCCTCATACGTAAATCGCCGTTCCTTGCTATGTTCAATATTCCGTTCCCTTTGATCTCGGTATCCTCCTTTTCGAAGGTTATCGAAAAAGTCGTTTCTATCGACGCAATGTCTTTTCGGGAAGAGAGCACTTCCCTTACATCGATCCCCTCATAAGCAGGCATTTCGACATGTTTTGTTGCACACGAATATAAAAATATGATAGCGCTAACGAAAAACAGCTTCGAGACAATCTTCGACATTCCTTACTCCTGTTATTTCCAATCCGAAATTATTCTTTATTTTTTCCGAGTTCCCGAAGGGGATGACGGCGTGTCTAAACCCGATTTTTGCCGCTTCCTTTATCCGGACCTCTGCGTGGGCAACAGCCCTTATTTCACCCGAGAGGCCGACCTCTCCAAATACGAAAAGCCTTGGATCAACCGGGATATCTTTCAGCGATGAGGTTATCGTCGCAATGACGCCGAGGTCCACCGCCGGTTCGATCAATTTAAGCCCTCCAACAACATTAACGAAGATGTCCATCCCCCCGAGGTGAAGGCCCACCTTTTTTTCGAGCACCGCTACGAGAAGGTTTACCCTGTTAAAATCAACGCCTATGGTCGTCCTCCGCGGCATCCCGAAGCTTGTCTGGGAGACCAAAGACTGTATCTCGACCATGAGCGGCCTCGTGCCTTCCATGCTCGCCACAACAGTCGAACCGGAAACATTCAAGGGCCTTTCGAGGAGAAAGAGTTCAGAGGGATTTTCCACCTCCAAGAGCCCTGAATCGGACATCTCAAAAATCCCTATCTCGTTTGTTGAGCCGAAGCGGTTTTTTACGGTCCTCAGTATGCGATATGAATGGCCCCGGTCCCCTTCAAAATAAAGCACCGTATCCACTATATGTTCAAGGACCCGTGGTCCCGCGATTGCCCCTTCCTTGGTGACATGGCCTATCGAGGAATACGGGGATATCCGATTTTTTTGCAAAGAGCATCAATTTTGCCGCACAATCCCTCACCTGGCTGACTGACCCGGGGGCAGAAAGGATCTCTTCGGTGTAAACGGTCTGGATAGAGTCTACCACCAGCACTTTTGGAGTAAGTTTTGTAGCGGTATGGACGATGGATTCAAGCGAGGTCTCCGGAAGCAATATGATTTCTTCAGAGTTTATTGCCAGTCTTTCCGCCCTGATCTTGACCTGCTCAGGAGACTCCTCACCGGAAACGTAGAGCACCTTCCCTTGCTTTCCTGAAATGCCTGAAAGGGCCTGTAGAAGCAAGGTAGATTTTCCTATTCCCGGATCACCGCCGACGAGAACGACCGAACCGGGGACCACGCCGCCTCCCAGAACTCTATCAAGTTCTCCAATCCCTGTCGAAGTCCGCTGCCCAGCCCCGCCTGTGACCGAACTCAGAGGCTGTGGCTCCGATTTCTTGAAATGGGTTGCGATTGATGAATGACGTGTGACTGACTCTTTCTTTTCTTCTGCAAAGCTGTTCCATGCCCCGCAATCAGGGCATTTCCCAAGCCATTTCGGGCTCGTATAGCCGCATGCCTGACACTGAAAAAAGGTTTTAATTTTCTGCATATTTCAAGGTTATCAATATTAAAGTTTATGTAATTTAATTATATCAGAAGTGGAGTAGCTGAGGTTGAGGCTGAAGATCCTCTCGAAAATCGATCCACTTGCTCACGTCATTCCCGCTTGCCCCGTGCGAAGGGTTGCTTCTACCGGGGATTCCCCCTTAGAAAAGGGGGAGAAGGGGGTTGTTTTGAAGAAGGATTGCGGGCAAGCGTTCGCCTGCGCTCACGCCGAAGGCAGCAATGACAGAAAGCGCGCAAGTGTCGGTTATCCTTGGGCATCCACAAAAAAAGTTTTAACCATGCCACAGCAGAAGTAAGCCACGGCGAGCTTCTCAGTCGGTCGATGCGACGTTCTCACAGAAGCAAGCGAAGCGTCAATTCTCGATATCTAATCAGTTCCCATTGAAGCAAACATAACAAAGGCAGATCATGGGCGTTTTTTTCGATTTCAATGAAGCATTGCCAAATACTGGCAGGGCATTGAGTACGGGAGAAATACTCGTCTTATAAGGAGATGCAGTGAGACGGAGCAACATCAGCGATCTCCGATAACCGCTTCACCTGTAGTCCACGATCTAAAATGTTACCTCTTAATACAATGTTTCACGTGGGAATCAATAAAGAATGTGATCTTCAATATTCAATGTAAAATCAATTGAAGCAGTGCCAAAGATGTGCTAAATTTATAGGGAGAAATATGGCAAATAAGCGTTGGTATAAGCGAGATCCAATATTAGGAAGTGCCAGACTGGAATCAGAAGACAAGGGTAAGATTCACTGAATCCAAACTAAATGCGAAAGGGGTGTGAGGTATGCAGAATGTTTTGGCAAGAGGTGTAAACTTCCTTTATACGAAACAGTTTATTGTGAACAAATACGGGAATGAAAGATGGGAAGGGATGTTACAGTCACTATCAGACGATAGCCGCAAAATTTGGAGTGGCTCTCTTTTGCCCATAGTCGAATATCCCTTTTCGTCATTTAAGGAACTAACATCGATCCTATCTTCAAAATTAAAACTGGACCATGAATCCGAGCTTGCCAGTATTTATGAATACATAGCCGATCATAGCCTTAATAGCTTATATAAAATATTCTTTAGTTTTGCGAGCCCATCATTCGTAATAAAAAACTATCCGAAGCTCTGGAGCAGATTCTTTAATACCGGAAAGGTAGAAGTGCCTGAGTCAGAAAAGTGTCATGCGGTGCTGAGGTTTACGCTTCCTGAAATTTTTCTTGACTGGCTGGAACCTGCATGCTTGGGATATTCAAAAAAGGCGGTGGAAATGGCAGGAGGAAGGAATTTGACCATGGAAATGAAAGGTACCTATAAGATATCCACCGACCTTTGGGAGATAGTTTATGAATTGCATTGGTTTGAGTAATAGCGGTCTTCTGACATTCTTAGATCATAGAAAGTAATAAAACTGAAAATGAAAAGGGTGAAATACATCTACCACAACGGAAGGCAAATTCTATTCTTGGATTTTTCGGGCTGCAATGTTGAAGATTCTCTTAAAACCATTGAGGAAGCTAAAAAACTGATAAGAGAGGAACCACCAAACTCGGTCCTTACTTTGACAGATGTAACAGGTGCAAAATATAACCTTGAAGTAACCCAGGCATTAAAAGAATTTGTAAAAGGCAACAAGCCCTTTGTAAAAGCAGGTGCTGTTGTTGGGTTAGATGCATTAAATAAGATCATTTACAATAGTATTATGCATGTCTCAGGAAGAAACCTTTTATCATTTGATAATATTGAAAAAGCAAAAGATTGGTTAGTTGAGCAGTGGAAAAGACGCTCAAATGGAGCAGTTTAGAAGGTTTTTTGACTTGCCTCGGCCTCCCTGAAAGTCACACATGCTTGAGTCTCGATAAAGATGCGAACTTCAGCTGCAAATGTTGAATTCGTAGAGAGGCTAAAGATCACCAATTTGCTTAAAATTAGTATAAAGTAGTCAAGATTAAACAACAAAAGAATGCACACGAAATGAATCTTTTATTTATTAAAAGAACCTCTTTCTTTTTCAAGAAATGTTTTTATAGATTCATTCGTTATCACTGAAATACCGTGCTTCTTTCTCTCAATTTTTGAAATAATGCGGAATAAGTAGCGAATATTTTCCCATCGCGCGGGGATCTTTTGCTGTTTACGTTCGATGTGAATTTCTGCAGCGTACCAGTAATGAATGATCCAGTATGAGATGTTACACCATAATACTTGCCTATTTATAGCACGATGTTTTAATAGATATCCCACCATTTCAAAAAAGTCTAAAAGATTTTCCACATTTTCGTCATCATAAGAACCGTCGAGTAGTGATACGGCTGCTTTTCTACGAGTTTCAAGCATAGAATCAGAATTAAAGTGATCACTTAATTCCAATAACATTTTTAAACCAAGAATGAATTTGTCCCGTTTGTTCTCTACAATAACTATTAGTACTGCGACTATTGCTACTATTACTGCCGCTATTGAAGAGACGGCAACCCAGTCAATGTTCAGGATTGTCATTTTTAATTGCTGCCATTCCATTAATGACAC
>CAVZMO010000041.1:0-27475 GCA_963776195.1 Thermodesulfovibrionales bacterium | reverse complement strand
TCTTATGTGGACTTCTGATGGGCTCCTGTTCTGGTAGGCACATTTGACAGGCCCAGGGTCTTCGCATTTTTCTCGGCTTGAGCAGGATCACAGCTTGATTTTGATCCCTCGTTCACCTGGATAGGCTCCAGCTCAGGAGCTCCAATTCGCCCCAGAAAAAATATCAGAGAAGGCCTCCCCTCTCCCTGAAGGCGCCGCGGATGAGGTCTTCGCGGAAGAAACCTCCCAGCTGGCCGGTGGTTGTGTAGCTGTATACGGCAGCGGCGAAGATGCCGTGCAGAGCCGAGCTTACGAGCCCCAATCCCAGCATTATTAGAACCAAGATTATTATCAATGCCATGGCCAGGGCTCCGGATCCCAAGAGAGCTATAGTCGCTGCTCCCAGCACCAGCACAAGGATAAAGATCAGCAAGAAGACTACTCCAATGCTGAAGTTGCCCACAATCTGCTCTCCCCAGGTCTTCTTGAGGAGGCTGGTGCTGCGGCTTATGGCCTGCCAGGGGCCCAGATCTTCAGCCACCAGGGCAGGAACTGCCAGGAAGGTGGCCAGACCCCAGGCCAGCCCGAGGAAAGAGGCCGCCAGGCGGCCCAGGCTGCCCCGCTCTGAGAACCATCTCAGGATCAGCCCTACAGTGGCCGAGATGAGGGCATAGCCGAAGATGGATCCTACGTGCGCGCTGGCTATGGCAATCCCATCTCTCACCGTTGGATCTCCGCCCCTGATCCTGATGAGGGCCGCTCCAACCAGGGCGGAGTTGAAGTAGATGATCAAGAAGTACTGCACCAGGTAAAAGATGAAAAGCAGGATGTAGCCTGAGGCTCCCATCTCTGTGCGGCCTTCAAAGTAGCCTGCGCCAAGGAGGGGAAAAAAGAAGGTGGCTGTAACCACAAGCAGCGCCAAAGCCGAGATCAATGGGAAGATCAGGAGCTCTTTGTCGCTGCTCAGCACGGAGGCGCTGGCTTTGACCAGCTCCCAGCTCCGGGAGATGCTTTCGAACATAATTAGTTTTTGTGGGAGTAGTAGTATAAATAGGCTCTTTTACCTTGGCTCTTTTTATTGTGCCGGACGGCAATGAGCTCTTTCGATTCCAAATTGCGAGATCCTCCCTACCAAATTTTTTAATTCCCTACCCGATGATCCATGAAGAATTATCTTTCGGCGGTATGTAATCCAGAGTATAGGGGAAGAAGCGAAGAGTATCGTTCTTCGCGGTCCAAAGATCAACTCCCTGGATGAAATTGGAATATGCAGGCCACAGATTTGCGCTCTGGCCTTCTACCAGGTCGATGTACTCGGTGCTGGCCAGCACCACTTTCTTATGGCTGCGCTCAGCGATCTCAAGCTTTCCGTAATCTCTTCCGATGTCGATAGGCATGAACTGCTTTTCTGAAGCTTGAAAGATTCCATCCACTTCCGCCAGACGCTGATTGTGGTCGGCGAAGACCTGGCCTATATGCAGGACGATTAATGGAAAGTCTTCTACGCCGCCGAGGCCGAATCTGCTCTTGAGATCTACCTTGTAGACAAAGGTTGAGTTGGGGTTCAAGGTGGCGTTCTTTACCGGCATCCCATTTTGGCTGAGGCGTAAAAAGATCCTGTCCTCTGCTACGTCGGCAATATCAAGAGAATACTCCTCTTGCAAGGGGATATCTCTGCCGGCAAAGGCGATCTCCTTATCGTCTGTATCCACCAGAACCCTTCCCAGCATTTTAGCGTCCAACAGGCTCAGATTTCCAATCTCAGAAGTTGTATTCGGTCCGTAGCCAGCAAACCATAGATGGCCGAAGAGGCTAATGACATCGTAATGCCCCCAGCCTTTGTACTCAAACTCCTTCGGCTGCAGCAGAGAATAGTATATTATTCCAGTATATTCCGACTCGGGATCATCAGGATAATAGCCGCTGAAAGGAATGCTTCTATCTTCAGTGCTGTTGATGATCAGCGTCTCCTGGCCAATTCTCTTCTGAGCGTCAAAATAGAAGCCGGGAAAGTTGGAGCAGTTCCAAACGGCTTCAACCTTTATAGGCACCTCTCCGAATATGCTGTAGTTCACCGGTCCCGTCTTATCCGAAGGAGCACCTCTCTTCATATAGATTCCGTGCTCTTTGTAGTATCCTAATGGGTAATAGGAAAGGTTTGGCGAGTCCAATGTCCTCAGATAAAGCTCTCCTGCGAGTTGGATGAGCTCATCCCTGCCCAGGCTTAGCTCTTCAAAGTTCTCCATCGCGAGCCCCTCTTCTGATAGAGTGGTGACCTGAAGACGGCCTAGCTTCTGTCCGGGCTCAATAACGAGTGCAGGATCCCTTATCTGGAATACTCCTTCAACAGAAGCGATGGCTTCCCCGCTTTCGGCCTTCATGGAGACTGGCCCTGCCACGATTATTACTGGAATCTCCTGCGGTCCAACTCTGTAAACAAAGGGCTCTCCCCCTCGAACAGCGGCTTGGTAAACCTCCCGACCGTCTTTGAAGAGCACCAGATGTGCCTGGTTTCCTTCTCCGATGGCTTCTCTCAGCGCCAGGCTGTAGCCCTCTTCCAGCAAGAGAGGTTTATCCTTGGTAACGATCGCATTCTCATTCCTATTCAAGAGAATCTCTCTCAGCTCTCCCCGCCCCAAAGAGCTCTCATTCTTTGAAAAAGGGCTTCCCCTATAGTCTGCCAAAAAGACCTTTCCCAGAAAGCCGATTTGGCGAAAATATCCCCATTCTCTGTGCTCAAACTCATGAGACCATGGCCGGCAGGTGTAAACGATGCCGCCCTCTTCTACCTTCCTTCCTGTGGCTTCAATCCTCAAGCGCTCCCCCCCTCCTCCGCTATCCGGATCGTACTGTAGCCAGCTGAAGTTCTCTGGCGTGCAGACTGAATCGCCAGAGCTCAGCGGTCCGCGGATTTGAGATATCTCCACTGGATTTACCAGCTCCAGGTTCTTCTCCTTCCAGGCTTCTCTTGGCTCCGGATCGAGCTCCAGGGCTGCTAATATGCTATCAAGGGCATCGTCGAACCTGCCGAGGCCGGCATAGGCGCGCCACTTGCTGACCCAGACGGAAGCAAGCTGGGGATAGATCTCCGATGCCTGATCGTAGCATTCAATGGCGGTTTTATATTGACCCAGATGCTCATTGACTAGGCCCTCATAGCTCCATGCCAGTGATGAATTTGGATCTTGCTCTATCGCCTTGTCCAGAAATTCCAGTGCCCGGTCGTGGAATCCCAGCGCTTCTAAGGCCATCCCCTTGCCCACCAATATCGAAGGTTGATCAGGATCCAGCCGCAGGGCCTGGTCGTAGCAGTCCAGGGCTAGAGCATACTCCCCCATCCTGGTCATAAGAGAGCCCTTGGCTGACCAGGCTATAGCAGAGCCCGGATCTATCTGAGTAGCTCTGTCGAACATATCCAATGACAGATCAAAATAGCCCAAGTTGGCAAGAGTTCTTCCCTCATTCAGGTATGCAGGTGTGAAATTTGAGTCCAGCTCCAAAGCCCGACCATATGCCTTGATGGCCTCTTCCTTTCTGTTCAACAAAGCTAAAGCGGTTCCCTTCTCCCTCCAGGCGGAAGAGAACTTTGGATCGAAACCTATCGATTTGTTGAAATGCCTGAGCGCCTCCTCATAATTGCCTTGGTTGGCTTGCCCAAGACCCTGGCCATACGAGATCAAGGCCTTCAATCGAGCAGGCAGCTCGCCATTGCCCACGCTAAGGAGCGCTTCGCAGTTTGAGCAGGAGCATTTCGAAGCCAGAAACCTGCCGGCTCGGGCCAGTTCTGAGGCAGGATCCAGACGAAGGGCCTTTCCAAAGCATCCTGTTGCCCAATGGCCTCTGCCGAGGCTCAAGAGATAATAACCCTGGCATGTCCAGGCTGAAGCATTATCTTCATCCGCTTTCAGATTACAGCTAAAATAGGGAAGTGATTCGTTTCCTTGAGCCGGGAGAGCAGAAGAATGGAGGCCACTTGCTCTCTTGGTAGTGTCTGAATTCTCACATACGGCGGGTTGCCGATGACGACATCGAAGCCGCCGTTTGCCATTATCTCCCCGAATCCGGTTGACTTTGAATTCCAGTCAAATGGGATTGATGCGGCTTTTTGTTTCTTCGTCCCACTCTCTCTCTTGCCCTCCCCCATCAAGGGGGAGGGAATTGTTGTGTTGCACCCTCACCGCATTAAGTGCGGAGATGGTATTATCTTTTCCCCGCCCCTTGCGGGAGGGGTTGGGAGAGGGGGGTTCTAATATGTCGTATCCAATCAGACTGTTGCCGCATTTGATGTTATTGCTCAGTGGCGGCAGGAGATGTTGTTTCTTCGGCAATAAACCTCTCTCACCCTCCAAAGCCTTAAGATACATGCTCATCATCGTTATCTCCACTGCCTGCGGGTCTATGTCGACACCGAAAATATTGTTCCTCAAAATCTTCGCCTTCTCATGCAACGGAAGGGTGAATTCCTCCGGATTCATCTTCCAATATGGAAAAAGACTGAATGTCTGGGCCTCTTTCGGATGTTCACGATAATACTGGAGGTGATAATCGATCAGATATTGGTACGCCCCGAGGAGAAACGATCCGCTGCCGCAAGCCGGGTCAAGGATTCTTATCCTTTCAATCTGCCTCGGCGTTTTGCCCTCGATGATTTTGCCGACCGTATTCTTCACAATGTAATCGACTACAAACTTAGGTGTGTAATAAACGCCGCCCGCTTTCCTTACTTCAGGCTTCTCTTCAACCTTGACGCGCTGAGGCGTTACGCGGATCGTGCTTCCCAGATACCGTTCATAGATACTTCCCAAAAGTTCAACTCCTATCGCATCAAAGCGATAACGGCTTTTCGGGAAATAAAGGTTTTCGATAATCTCCGCTAAAAGGTTTGAATCCACATCTGCTGTCTCGCATGCATGTGGCTTAAAAATATCTCCGTTTAAGTCATCGTTGACCTCATGGAAAAGGTCTATCAAATGAGCCATTATCGGTTTGCGCTTGCCTTCTTCTTTCCACTGGGCAACTATTTCCCAAAGCTCCCTGTCAGATCGGATTTTTCTGTCTTCAGCAATACGAACAAAAATGATCCGGTCGAGGAGCTTTTGAACTACATCATTTAAAATCTTCACATCAAATTCGGGATTCCGCTTATGAATATCCTTGGCGAGCTCGGTGCGCCAGATGGTCAGGTCCTCAAGGAACGACTTATCCGGAGGTATACGTAACCTCTTGCTCTTTGTATCTTTGGGCAAAAGGGCTTCTAATGATCCCTGTTCAACCCTTTCCCTGGACAGTTCCCAAAGTTTTTCTATATTGTCGGGATAATCCTTATATTTGAAGTCAAAGATCAATCCCTCAGCCGGGAATTTAGGGTTCGGTTTTAAAGAGGCGTCAAAGAGTTTGAACTCCTCAAAGTCCGTAAGGATTACAAAATAAACCTCTTTCGTAGACCACGCATAACTCTTCGCCTGCATTATGTGGTTTATATCGTCGAGGGCGATAGACGGCGCTTTTGCCTCAACGAAAAATTTTGTGGCGCCATGTATTCTGAAATTGTAATCGGGTCTTTTGGTTGTCTCAGGGGAAAGCTCTACAATGACATCCCTCTCATGAGGAGGCTTCTGGGCTTTGTTCTCGATATCCCATCCGAGGGCTTTGAAAAAGGGATTGAGGAAATCGATTCTTACCTGTGCCTCAGGATAGCCTTTTGAGAGATAGTGTGGTTTGTCCTTTTCAAATTTTAAGATTAATGACTCTAACTTCTCTCTGAAGGAATCAATGTCCGACATCACACAGATTATATCACACTAATCCAGGCCTGCCCTCGCGAGCGCGATCACGATTACCTCTTTTGCTCCGGCCTTCAGGAGTTCTCTTGAACATTCCGTTACCGTTGCCCCTGTGGTTATCACGTCATCAACGAGGAGGAGCCTGTGTCCTTCTATATTTTCCTTAACCTCAAAGGCATTCTTAAGGTTTGACAGCCTCTCTTTCGAAGACAGTCCTATCTGCGGAGGTGTGTCCTTTTTTTTGTAAAGGATATCCATCAGCAAGGGGACCTTTATTTCCTTTGATATAACCCTTGCCAAGAGCAAGGACTGATTAAATCCCCTCTCTCTCAATCCCTTTTTCGTTAAAGGGACGGGTGTAATTCCATCTGTTTGCGGAATTTCGAGGTTCAACAATAAATTCCCGAGAGGCCTTGCGAGTCTCTTGAGGCCGTAAAATTTAAACTGATGGATCGCTTCTGCGAGCACTCCTTCATAGATGCCGTAGGTAACTACCCGAGAAAAGACGGGCCTTTTTTTCGTGCAGTGCCCGCAGATCTTTGCATGTTCCGACGGAAACGGCATCGCGCAGATCGTGCATGCGGGACCCGTATATCTCTTTATCATGGCCCAGCATGGACTGCAGATCGGCGAATAATAAAAGAGATTAGAAGGGTTTTCGCATATCGGGCAATAGGACGGATAAAGGATATGCAAAAGTCTTGAAGTCAGGGACTGTTTTAAGAAAGGGGAGTTCCACATCTGCTGCATTTGGGACCAAGGGATATCTTCTCGATTAAAACCTTATTTTTCACACCGCAACCCGGACAGGGGGTGATTTGAAACTCTAAAGGAGAAGGTTTTTCACTTATCGGGTTTTTTTCTTCAATGGGGTCCGGTTCGGGCTCTGTAACGTAGGATTTGAAAAAATTTATGTAGGCTGTGTCTTTTTTCGTGAGTTCGATGCCCATGCCGTTTTTCTTTGACGACAGAGGCGTCTTTATGGACCTCCTCACAATACCCTTGAGACGGGAGATTTGATCGTCAGGCATTATGATTTCAATATCAACCAAAGTGCCCGGGGCGAAACCGTGGTTGGTCCTGATAAAGAGGCCGTTTTCGGAAATATCACTCAATATGCCGCGATAGCTGAAAGGTTCTGCCCTGAATGTGGCCTCAAGCCTTTTAGTAAATCTCGGAGTTCTCTGATGTTTTCGCTCCCGCTCCATCAGAATTGCTCTCTAAGCAGGATAAGTTCGTCTCTCCTCTGGCCTGTCGAGATTATGTGCACCTTTACACCCAACAATTTTTCGATTTTTCTCATGTAGGCTTTGGCGGCCTTTGGAAGCCCGCTGAAATCCCTTATCCCGAGAGTACTCGTGGTCCATCCCGCTACTTCTTCATAGACGGGCTCACATTCTTCAAAGATGTTGGTTTCCTTCGGGAATTCTTCGTAGACCTTTCCATTATGCTTATAGGAAGTACAGATTTTTATGGCATCCAGTCCATCAAGGATATCAAGTTTTGTTATTGCGATCCCTGTGGTTCCATTAATCCTTGCGGAGTGCCTGAGAACGACCATATCCAACCACCCGCATCTCCTCGGCCTGCCGGTCGTAGCTCCATACTCTCCTCCCCTTTCCCGGAGATGATCGCCGAAGGCGTCCTTTATCTCCGTGGGAAAAGGCCCGCTTCCGACCCTGGTCGTGTATGCCTTCACTATGCCGAGAACCCCGGATATTTTTGTCGGACCGACACCGAGTCCTGTACATGCTCCTCCGGAAACGGCATTCGAAGACGTGACATAGGGGTAAGTCCCGTGGTCGATATCAAGAAGCGTACCCTGCGCACCCTCGAATAATACATTCCCCTTTTCAGAGATTGTTTTGTTTACGATGATGTCCGTGTCGGCAATATATTGAGCGAGTTTCTCTCCATAGCCCATGTATTCAAGATATATTTCTTCAACGTCGAAGCTGGAAGTCTTATAAAGGTTTTCGAGCAGGAAATTGATATGAAAGAGATTTCCTCTCAATTTTTCCTTAAATACAGATGGCTGAAGCAGGTCGGCAACCCTTATCCCCACTCTTCCTATCTTGTCACAATAGCACGGGCCGATACCCCGCCCTGTTGTCCCGATATTCTTTGCTCCCCTGAGTTTCTCGTTCTCTCTATCCAGGGCTATGTGGTACGGCATGATGACATGGGCATTCTTGCTTAAAAACAAGTTCTTAATCTCGATTCCTCTTTCCTCGAGGCCGTTCATCTCCTCTATCAATGCGGCAGGGTCGACGACAACTCCATTTCCTATGAGACAGGTCTTTCCTTTATAGAGTATTCCGGAAGGAATGAGGTGAAGAATAAATTTCTCATTGTTGATTACGACGGTGTGGCCGGCGTTGTGACCACCCTGGTATCGTGCGACAACATCTGCCTTCTCGGAAAGAAAATCGACGATCTTTCCTTTTCCTTCGTCTCCCCACTGTAAACCGACTACGACCACATTAGGCATAATAAACCCCCTCCTTAGAGACTTACCTGTTTGACGAAAAGGATGTTCGGGAGTTGCTTTATCTCGTTTATGACCTGCGGTGATGCATGGGTATCTATGCTCACAACAGAGATCGCCATACCTCCGGGGGTCGCCCTTCCAAAATGCATCCTCGCGATATTGATATTGTTTTTGCCGAGGAGTGTCCCGATATTTCCTATAACACCTGGTTTATCGTTATTATACATAAAGAGCAGCGCTCCCTCAGGAACAATCTCAACCTTGAAGTCGTCGATTACAACAATGCGAGGATCTTTTTTACTGAAAAGCGTACCCGCAAAATAACTCACCTTATCCTTTGCCTTGAGTCTGAGTGCAACCAGACTCTGATAATCGCTCTGATCAGTGCTCTTGATCTCTTTAACTTCGATGCCCCGCTCTTTTGTAATGACCGGAGCATTGACAAAATTTGCTGTCTCTTCGAGAATGGGTGTAAGAAACCCTTTTAAGGCGGCTATCGTCACGGGGGCGGTATTAATCTGGGCCGCATCTCCCTGGTATTCGAGCGTTATCTCGGTGACCCCGCCCTCGAATATCTGAGAGGCAAATCCGCCGAGTTTCTCGGCCAGATTTATATAGGGCTGAAGTCTCGACACCTGGTCTGCCGGAATGGACGGAAAGTTGACAGCATTCCTTATCGTTCCATGGACAAGGTAATCTACCACCTGCTCGGCAACCGCAACGGCAACATTCTCCTGTGCTTCTCTCGTTGCGGCCCCGAGGTGAGGGGTCGCAATGAGACTTTCCAGCGTAAGAAGCGGATTATTCCCGGGCGGTTCTTTCTCGAACACGTCGAGCGCAGCTCCTGCAACCTTACCTTCTGCAAGTGCGTCATAGAGGTCCTTTTCATTGATAATACCGCCTCTTGCGCAGTTGATGATCCTTACGCCGGGTTTCATTATCCGAATGGTGTCTTTATTTATTAAGTTTTTTGTCTCCGGTGTCAGAGGGGTATGGATTGTGATAAAGTCGGAACGTCTGAACAGCTCCCGAAGATCGACCTTTTCGACCCCCATAGTCTTTGCCTTTTCTTCGCTTAAGAAAGGATCAAAGGCTATGACATTCATAGAGAAAGCCTGCATCCTCTTCGCAACCTGACCCCCTATATTTCCTATGCCCACGACGCCGAGTGTCTTGTTGTACAGCTCTACGCCCATGAACTTCTTTTTCTCCCACTTTCCGGCCTTCAGGGACATTGTTGCCTGAGGGATCTGTCTTGCGAGTGAAACCATAAGGGCGATTGTGTGTTCTGCAGTGGTAATAGTATTTCCTCCGGGGGTGTTCATCACAACGATGCCCTTTTTTGTTGCTGCCGTTTTATCGACATTGTCCAGACCGGAACCGGCGCGTCCTATTACCTTTAAATTCTTTGCTGCATCTATGATCTCTGCTGTAACCTTTGTCGCCGACCTTATGATCAGGCCGTGGTAATCCCCGATACACGCCCTGAGTTCTTCGGGTTTCATTCCGACCTTTATATCAACCTCAAGTCCTGCACTTTTGAGTATATCGATACACTTTGAAGAGATGTTATCACTGATAAGAACCTTCATTTGTCCTCCTACGCCATTAATAATTCCTGCGCGACAGCCACACCCGTTCCGAGTTTTACCGGATGACCCATTCCTTTCAATACCATCTCAATCCCCGCGATTGCCGTAATGATATCAAAGCGATCCGAGTATCCTAAGTGTGCTATTCTAAACACTTTCCCTCTTGCTTTATCCTGCCCTCCGGCGGCAGTGATGCCGTATTTTTCACGCAGGTTTTTGTATACTGCCTGGCCGTCTATGCCTGGAGGGGTCATAATCGCTGTTACCGCATTAGAAGGAGATTCTTTCGGATAGAGTTCCAAGCCGATGGCCTGAACTGCCTTTCTCGTTGCATCAGCCAGCCATGCGTGTCTCTTAAATACATTCTCCAGACCCTCACCCTGAAGCATCTTCAGGCTTTCATTGAGCCCAATGATAAGGGTAACAGGGGAAGTAAAGTTAGTCTGGTTCTTGGCGAGATTTTCCCGTTCTTTCTTAAAGTTGAAATAAAACTTCGGCATCTTTGAGGTTTCCGCCTTTGCCCAGGCCTTTTCGCTCACGCTGACAAAAGCAATGCCCGGCGGCAGCATGACGCCCTTTTGCGAACCACCGACCATGATATCGACTCCCCAGTCATCCGTCCTCAGGTCATGGGCAACCAAGGCACTGATGGCATCGACGATGAATAAGGTGTCTTCACACTTCTTTACTATTGAACCGAGCGCCTCAATGTCGTGATAGACGCCCGTAGAGGTCTCCGATGCCTGCACAAACACGCCTTTTATGTCCCCGCTTTTCTTGAGTCTCTCCTCCACCGTTTCGGGCTTTACCGCATAGCCCCATTCAACAACTATCTCCTCAACGGCGAGCCCGTAAGCCTGGCATATCTTTGTCCATCTTTCCCCGAACTTGCCGCCGTTTATAACAAGGACTTTGTCTCCTTTATTGAAGAAATTATTCACCGAGCCGACCATTCCGCCCGTGCCGGTTGAACAGAGGATAAGAACATCATTCTTGGTCTGGAATAACCATTGAAGCCCCTTCTTTGCCGAATCCAGCACCGGCAGGAAATCCGGGGAGCGGTGGTGTATTATCGGCGCCGCCATGGAGAGCAACACTTCCGAAGGTACTGGTGTTGGGCCGGGTGCCAATAGATAACGTTTTAACATGAGAAAATCCTCCTGAAAACCATTTATTTTTTAAGATTGTAAAACCTTATGGATTTGTCAAACTCTCGAAATTAGCACAATAATAGGTATTTGGTCAAGGGCAGCCACTTTACAATGTCTTATTATGGTTATTATAATTAAATTTATGAAAAAGAAGATACTGATCGGCGTAGCGATTCTCCTCATGGGCTTCCTCATGGGCGGCATCACCTTCTATGCCCTAGGGAAGCTGACCCAGCAAAGATATATGCCTTACACGGTTACGCCGAATGTCCCCAGGCAGATCATGGAAACGGGCAGGGCATTCTCCGAGATAGTCGGCGCCGTTTCGCCTTCGGTGGTTAATATATCTACGACAAAGGTCATAAAGAGAGACCCTGGTCCCCTTTCGGATGATCCCTTCTTCGATCTGTTCCGGCCTTTTAATGAGTACGGAACGCCGAAAAAATGGAAGGAGCGGAGTCTTGGTTCGGGCGTTATCGTTTCCCCCGACGGATACATTATTACAAATAACCATGTCGTAGAAAAGGCTGATGAAATAAAGGTGACTTTGGTCGACAAGAGGGCTTTCAAAGGGCATATCGTGGGCGCGGACCCCAAAGCGGATATCGCTATAATAAGGATAGATGCGAACAACCTTCCGGTATTGAGATGGGGTGACTCCGAAAGATTACAGGTCGGTGAATTTGTCCTTGCGATAGGGAGTCCTTACGGCCTGAGCAACACGGTCACTATGGGAATAATCAGCGCCGTGGGAAGAGCCAATGTGGGGATAGCCGATTACGAGGACTTTATTCAGACGGACGCCGCGATAAATCCCGGAAATTCCGGCGGCCCGCTCGTGAACGTCAAGGGAGAACTTATCGGGATAAATACTGCCATATTCTCAAGAACAGGCGGCTATCAGGGCATCGGCTTTGCGGTACCGAGTAATATGGTGCGTCTCGTTATGGATCAGCTCATTCAAAAAGGAAAGGTTACGAGGGGGTGGATAGGAGTTACTATTCAGGAGCTCACACCTGAACTTGCGCAGGAGTTCGGGCTTAAAAGGACAAAGGGTGCTCTTGTCAGTGATGTGGCAAAAGACAGCCCGGCTGCTAGAGCGGGGGTTATGAGGGGCGACATCGTTCTCGAATTTAACGGCAAGGAAGTAAAGGATGTGAGCGCTCTGCGCAATATGGTTGCACAGAGTAAGACAGGGACTGAAATTACGATGAAGATACTCCGGGCCGGAAAGGAATTTGTCCTTAAGGTAGGAATCCTCGAATTACCAAGAGAGGTTGCCGAGATCGCGCCGGATCGTTTGCCGAATGATCCCGAAGCGAGGGTACTCACAGGCCTTACCGTTATGGACCTTTCCAAGGAGATCGTAAAACAGCTCGGGTTTAGCAAGGACGAGAAAGGAGTTGTTGTTGTGAGAGTAGAACCGGGTAGTCCGGCGGACGAGGCAGAAATCAAAAAGGGTGATATTATAAAGGAGATGAATAAAAAGGCGTTATCCAACCTGGAGGATTTTAATAAAACTGCCACAAACATAAAAAAGAATGAATCGGTTCTTCTCTTTGTCAATCGAAGTGGAAAAAATTTTTATGTTATTCTGAAAGCTTCTTAAAGCAGGCTGATAATGAAACTTCGGGCATCCTTCTATTCTTCGCTTACCATTATACCCCCTCATTATCGCTGATATTTTAACAGGAAGGGAGGTGACAGCGTGTTTCTTATTCCGAGACTTATAGTGTTTATCCTTTTTGCCTTCTCGGGATACCTGATCGGACTCAAATATAATTATGGAAGCTATGGTGTCCTGATAGGGTCTTTCTTAGGTATTGTCGCAATAGTAATGGAGATTAAGTTCAAGAAGATCGAACTGGGCTTGATTATCGGTGGATTCTTAGGCATTTCCTTCGGGCTTCTCTTTGCCTATCTCCTCATGCTCCCCATGAGACCATTCCTTGGCGAAGATGTAAAGGCAGCATCCTTTAGTTTGATGGCCATATTCGGATACGGCGGTCTTCTCTTGGGCATAAGCAGAGGTAAAGCAATATCTATTGCCGGTATTTTAAGACTTTTCAAAGGGCAGGTAATAGAAGAGAACCTCAAAATTCTCGATACAAGCGTAATAATAGACGGACGAATCGCCGATGTCTGTGAAACGGGGTTTCTTGAAGGAGTATTCATCCTTCCTCAATTTATCCTTCAGGAATTACAGCACATAGCAGACTCCCCCGACTCCATGAAACGGGCAAGGGGCAGGAGAGGGCTTGATGTCCTGCACAAGATTCAGAAAATGTCCCGCATTACGGTAAGAATAGTTGATGAGGATTTCCCGAACATCAAAGAGGTGGATGCAAAACTTGTTGCGTTGGCAAAGGTTTTAAACGCAAAGGTTATTACAAACGATTTTAACCTCAACAAGGTTGCAGAACTCCAAGGGGTATCGGTGCTTAATATCAATGAGCTTGCCAACTCTTTGAAACCGGTTGTGCTACCGGGTGAAACAATGAGGGTCTTTATCCTAAAAGAAGGAAAGGAGTACAATCAGGGCGTTGCATATCTTGATGACGGGACGATGGTTGTTGTGGAAAATGCGAGAAGGTTCATCGGTAAGAATGCCGAGGTGACTGTGACGAGCGTGTTGCAGACGACCGCAGGGAGGATGATATTCTCGAAACTTAAAGAGGATTACGAAAGAGAGGAGCTGAAGGTAGCGAAGTAATCGATCGAGCAGGATCAATTACTAATACTACAGCGTCACTTCCGGGCAACGCGTCATGTGTCAAGAAGGTACCGGAATTCCCCCTTTAACAAAGGGGGAATAAAACTCGAAAGAGGCGCTGTAGTATTAAGAAGACCGTAAGTAAAAATAATGAAGGGATCTCAAGAAAAAGCTCATATTGTTGCAATTGTGCCTGCTGCAGGCCTTGGCAAGAGGTTTGGTCCCGGAACAAACAAGCCCCTTCTAACCCTCGGCGGCAAACCATTAGTTGTCTGGCCGCTTGAAGTATTACAGTCTGTTTCCGAGATAGCGGAGATTATCCCGGTTCTCAAGATCGAAGATATGGAGCAAGGCCGGAGGATTTTTGAAGAATACAACCTCTCGAAGATCAAAAGAATAGCTGCAGGCGGGAAGGAGCGGCAGGATTCCGTGTATAACGGTCTCAAGCTTATAGAGGACGATAATTGTATAGTCCTGATACATGATGGGGTCAGGCCTTTGGTTGAGAAAGAATTGATAGAAAGGACGATAGCGGAGTTGATCGCCCTCTCCACCCCTCCGGAAAAGGGAACTAAGGGCGCTTCCGGCGGCATTGACGGGGTCATTCCGGGTGTCCCTCTGAAGGATACGGTTAAGGAGGCCGTGGATGGAATAATCAAGAGCACTCTGAAAAGAGACTCCTTATGGGCTGTCCAGACCCCGCAGTTTTTTCTTTATAAAAAGCTTCGCACGGCGTATGATCAGGCGATGAAGGAAGGGTTTTACTCGACCGATGATTCGGCGCTTGTGGAACATTACGGAGGGAAGATAAAGGTCATCATGGGGTCATATAGAAATATCAAGGTTACGACACCGGAGGACCTGGATATCGCAGAATTTCTTCTCAGGAGGACGTGATGCGGTGGATGGATTTTCACTACATGCGGTACTAAGTGTCATTCCAGTATATCTTGAATCTGTTTAGAATTTAAAAATTGGAGTTTGATATATGCGCATAGGCATCGGCTACGACTCTCACAGGCTTGTTGAAGGCAGAGATCTTATCATCGGCGGAGTGAATATTCCGTTCGAAAAGGGTCTGTCAGGGCATTCCGATGCGGATGTTTTGTGTCATGCAATCATAGACTCTATCATCGGTGCGCTTGGACTCGGCGATATCGGGAGCCATTTCCCCGACACAGACCCGAAATGGAAGGACGCTTCAAGCGTTGACCTTCTGAAACAAATTATTTCGCTTACTCAAAGGAACGGCTATGAGGTCTCGTGGATTGACGCAATCATATTAGCGGAAAAGCCCGGACTCGCTTCTCATGTGGAAGCGATGAAGGAGGCGATCTCTAAAGCCGGAATACCTGCGAGCTCGATCAATATCAAGGCAAAGACAAACGAAGGGATGGGTTTTATCGGCCGGGGGGAAGGCATTGCGGCACAGACGGTCTGTTTATTGAAATGTATTGGCTGAAAAAAAGGATCTATTTAAACAGGAATTTCCTTACATCTCCGACCCTTAAGGTAATCTTATGCGAGTCGAGGTATTCGAGAAAAGGAAGGGCGTACTTTCTTGTGGTTTGAAGGATATCCCGGAACTCCGCCACGGTCATTTCAGGTTTTTTGATGAAAAAGTTCTTCAAATCGGTAATCATCTTATCGTAAACCGTGGAAGGCAGATACAGTGAGTCACTGATCCTTACAAGACTTCCCTCCTTTGACATCAGGCCAAGAATATCCGAGAGGTGCTTCTGATCCAATTTCAGCGCCTGAGCAAGTTCTTCCTTTGATGGAGGCTGAAACCCGCCTTTTTCAAGCAGTCCGAGGATTTTTGATTTCACTGTTTCGTCTCCCTGTGACAAGGCTATGCTGAATGTCGCAAGCTTCACAAGTTCTTTCTCTGTGACAACATCCTTCACTGCCGTCAGCAGATTTCCGTAAATCCGCGGATCGATATTGAATCTGGCCCTGAGTTCTTCTTTCAGCATTCCAGGCTTCAGCGGATTTTTTCTGTGGAAATCGTCCATAATTTTTTTTATTGACTCTCTGAACGCATCGAAGGCACTCCGATGAACCAGGGCGTCTTCGAATTGAATGAGTATACCCTTTTCCTTTAGAGCTCTTATGGAGTCTTTTATCGAAGGGATCTCCGCCTTGATCCATCCCTCGATCAACGCAACCTTAATGCCGTAAATGCCGGCCCTTTTTACCTTTGCTGCTATCTTATCGGCAAGGGTTCCTGTTTCGAATGTCATGAGGTCCTCAGTGCTCTCTTTTTTGCTTCTTCTGTAAGATAAGGGATCGAGCACTTCGCCTCCGCCGATCGTTTCCACAGGGGAGAATCTTCTGATGATATACCGGTCTCCCGACATGGCGATGACAGGGTCCCGAAGCCTGAACTGGCAGTAACAATCCTCACCCGCCTTCACCTCATTCGTCCCATAGAGGATAATCCTAGCCACGGTCTCAGCCGTTCCGAGATGGAAATGGATGAGGCTCTTGCTCTTTAAGGCCGGTGAATCTG
Source organism: Thermodesulfovibrionales bacterium (assembly GCA_963776195.1). Taxonomy (GTDB): domain Bacteria; phylum Nitrospirota; class Thermodesulfovibrionia; order Thermodesulfovibrionales; family SM23-35; genus CAVZMO01. The sequence continues at coordinate 11,254 of CAVZMO010000041.1, read as the reverse complement.
AAAGGAGTTCCACCTTGGCGTCTATCTTTCTTGTGGGGACCAATCTTTCGGGCAACAGGACGGAATCCCCTCTCTTGATTTCTTCTTTATCAACTCCCTGGAGATTTATCGCCACCCTCTGGCCTGCATATGCCGTTTGAATCGGCTTTCCGTGACTGTGAAGACCGCGGACTTTACTCTTTATGCCGCTCGGCAGAATCTCTACGGCATCATCAACAGATATACTCCCTGAGATCGCGGTTCCCGTAATGACGGTCCCGAAACCTTTTAAGGTAAAGACCCTGTCTATCGGCAGTCTAAAAAGGCCCTTCGTCGGTTTCGGCTCAACCTTTAACGCGGCTTCTCTGATCCTGTCCTTGAGGAGATCGATATTGAACAAAGTCTTTGAGGAGATCGGCACGATCTCTGCATCTTCGAGGAAGGTACCCTTTACAAATTTTCTCACATCATCCTCGACAAGATTGAGCCAGTCTTCTTCCACGAGGTCCGCTTTTGTGACTGCGATAAGTCCTGATTTGATCTTGAGAAGGTTGCATATATGAAGATGCTCACGGCTCTGCGGCATTACCCCTTCATCCGCCGCAATTACAAGGAGAACGAGGTCTATGCCGCCGGCACCTGCCAGCATATTCTTAACAAGTCTTTCATGTCCTGGGACATCTACGATCCCGACAGTCAGGCCGTCAGGGTAACTGAGGTCGGCAAACCCGAGGTCAATGGTAATACCCCGCTCTTTCTCTTCCTTCAGCCTGTCCGGGTCAACGCCGGTCAATGCCTTAACGAGAGAGCTCTTGCCGTGATCAATATGTCCTGCCGTGCCGAGAATTACATAGCGCATAAAATACCCTTCAGAATTGTTTCTTGTGTAGCCGCAGGCTTTAGCCTGCCTTCCGGAAGCTTTAACTTTAAAATAAACGCAAACTAAAGTTTGCGGCCACCTGCCATACTACCTAGCTTATCCGCCACCAAACTAATATGATAACCTGCCGGCCTTTAGAATGTCCTTCTTGCTCCCGTCTCTGAGAATCAGTGTTACCGTCGGTTTAAGAAACACAAAATCCTGATGGAAAGGTGTTTTGACGGTTCCACCGAATGAGCTATTATCACCGAGGGCAATGTGGATGGTACCCAGTATCTTCTCCGATTCGAGGATATTGTCAGGCCTCTTGGCCGCCTTGTTCGTACCGATACCCAGCTCTGCAATGTTTCCGTTCTCCCTTCTTTCGGTGAGCTTCGCCCTGAGATATTCGACATACTCGTCTTTACCGGTAAGATCTGCGACATAACCGTTTTTAATCGTAAGGGTCATCGGAGACTTAAGCTGTCTTGTGGGGCCCCATTCCAGCACAAGCTTTCCCTGGGCTGTGCCTTCAACGGGTGCAAGGTAGACCTCCCCCGCAGGCAGGTTGCCGAAAGAGCCTCTTCTGGCAAGGATTCCAGTATCGGACATGGCTCTTCTTCCCTTTTTCGAGAAAGAAATAAAAGTGCCGTTAGGAGTTTTAATCTCAATAGATTCGGCCGCATTTACAACCTTCGCAAGGCTGGTTGTCTTTATTGAGAGGTCTTTCCAGTCAACGTTCATTGCACCCTCAAGCATAGAGACGTCGAAGAGGGGCATGCTTGCATATTTAGAGCCGCAAATCCTCGTCAGGAAATCCCTGAACCTTGTATGGCTGGTGGAATAGTTTGATAACGCAATCACACAGTTAACGGCGTTGTGTTTATATCTTCCGATAATATCCTCGGCCTTTTTAATATCGCTATCATTTGCGGTTTTCTTCAGGATGGGATTCAGAAGACGTTCTTTTTTTAAGGTCTCAACTGTCTTTGCGCCGAATGCGAGCTCCCAGAGATCGAGGGGCGGTTCTGCACCGTGGCTGCCCGTAGCGGGATATTCAAAATATTTTACCGACCTGCAGAGAGGCTTGCCGATCTCGACCGTGAGCAGCGTGAGACATCTGAGCTTATCCCGCCTCTCCCTATCAGATTCGGTGACTTCTTCTCTATCCGAAACCCTGTCGTTAAACACGAGAACAGTCTCATGTTTTTTTACTCTGAGGTTGGTTCTGTATATGTCTCTCAATATTGAAGTTATCAAAATCTGCCGCTTTCTTTGCCATTGAGATTGCTTCGGCACTTTGCGTCGCGCAGTGGCAAGATAATATTTCGTTTTCAAGGCATTGAGAACACAGCGTCCGCCACAAACTGATCCGCCGTTGCGGAAAGCGCTCGCTATTTATGTATAAAGCTTATTTGCACTCTGTTACCTGAACAAAAATTCCATCTGTTTGAGGTGTTCACCTGGAAAACTGATGGGATAATCACAATCAAAACAGGCAGTACAATAATTATGAGATTCCGGGACTATTTTTTTAAGACCTTCAATGCTGAGATAAGAAAGGGTATCTGCGGTAACATATTTCTTGATCTCGTCGATGAGATGCGTTGAGGCTATGAGCTCCCGTCTCGTAGGAGTATCTATTCCATAAAAGCAGGGACTGATGGTCGGCGGAGAGCTTATTTTTAGATGGACTTCCTTGGCGCCTCCCCCTTCTCTCAGCATCTTGACGATCTTTTTACTCGTTGTGCCCCTGACTATCGAGTCGTCTATGACGATCAGTCTTTTACCCTCGAGGAGCTTTCTTACGGGATTAAGCTTTATCTTGACCCCGAAATGTCTTATGTTGTTCTTTGGCTCTATAAAGGTCCTTCCGACGTAATGGTTTCTGATGAGGCCGAAATCAAAGGGTATCCCGCTTTCCTCCGAAAAACCTATCGCTGCCGGGACACCCGAATCGGGAACAGGTATGACAAGGTCTCCATCCGTACAGGACTCCCGTGCGAGTTGCCTGCCGAATTCTTTCCTCATCTCATTGACATTCACACCTCCGAAGATGTTGCTGTCAGGCCTCGAAAAATAAATAAATTCGAATACGCAGAAGGCCTTTCTCTGGTTGTTGAACAGCTTCAGAGATTCGAGCCCCTGCTCATTTATGATAAGGACTTCTCCCGGCTCGATATCGCGGATGTACGTTGCCCCTATGAGGTCGAAGGCACATGTCTCCGAAGCTACGATATAGGCGCCGTCTTTCATGCCGAGACTGAGCGGTCGTACCCCGTAAGGATCACGTATTGCAATGAGCTCTTTTTCTCTTAAGATAAGCAAGCTGAAGGAGCCGCTTATATGGGTAATGGCGTGGGCCACCCTTTCATAAAAATCATTTCCCTTTGAATGGGCTATAAGATGGACTATTACCTCACTGTCGGAAGAGGACTGAAAGATTGCCCCCTCATTTTCGAGGGACGCCCTGAGGTCAACAGCGCTGACAAGATTTCCATTATGAGCTATGGCGAGTGTTCCGAGAGAAAAGTTCGCAACGATCGGCTGGACATTCTTTAACACACTGGTGCCGGCAGTTGAATATCTGTTATGCCCGATTGCCATATGACCGGGAAGCCTTCTGAGCCTTTTTTCACTGAAGATGTCGGCAATGAGACCCATCGACTTTTCAAGAAAGAGCTGTCTGCCGTCGGATGAACATATACCGCCGCCTTCTTGGCCCCTGTGCTGAAGCGCGTAAAGCCCCAGATAGGTGAGGTTCGCTGCCTCGGGGTGCCCGTATACCCCGAATATGCCGCACTCTTCGTGGATATCGTGAAACATCGTTTGATTATTTTAACATATATCGGTTGTTCAAAGACTGGAAATATTATGTGAGAAATCCATTGACCTTATTTTCATGAGTATGGTAGAAAAATACATGAAGGAAAAACAGAAATTGCTTTCCGGTCTCCCCTCGGTCGATGAGATATTGAAGGGCGGGCAGGGCATGGAGTGGCTAAATACATATCCGAGAAGGTATGTCCTTCAGGCCGTAAGAGAGGCAATCGATCTAAGGCGAAAGGAGATTATCGACGGTTTTACCTCCGATCTCTCGGAAGAGAGGATGATGTCCGACATCGGGCATATTATCGAAAAGCTCTCATCATTCAGTCTGAAACCTTTGATCAATGCGACGGGTGTTGTTATCCATACAAACCTCGGCCGCTCTACTTTATCCGAGAGGGTGCTCGAAAATATCAGAAGGGTTTCCGAGAGTTATTCGAATCTTGAATACGATATTGAGAAGGGGAAAAGAGGGAAGAGATATACCCATATCAAACGGATTCTCAGGGAGGTTACCGGCGCAGAAGATGCGCTCATTATCAATAACAACGCTGCGGCGGTACTGTTGTGCCTCAACACCCTGTCAAGAGGCAAGGAAGTGATCGTTTCGAGGGGTGAGCTTGTTGAAATCGGGGGGTCTTTCCGGATGCCCGATGTCATGACAGCAAGCGGCGCTATACTTCGGGAGGTGGGGACAACGAACAAGACCCACCTTTATGATTATGAAAGTGCCATCAATGAAAACACATCGCTCATCTTAAAGATCCATAAGTCCAATTACAGGATCGTCGGATTTGCCGATGAGGTGTCGATAGAAGACCTCGCAAAGCTCGGCAGTAAACACAAAATACCGGTGATGTTCGATCTCGGCAGCGGATGTCTCATAGACCTGAGGCCCTTTGGTATCCATGATGAACCATCGGTGAAAGAGATCGTGAAAACCGGGGTTGATCTCACAACCTTCAGCGGCGACAAACTCCTTGGCGGCCCTCAGGGCGGAGTGATAGTAGGGAAAAAGGAATACATAGAAAGGATTCAGAAAAACCCTATGACGAGGGCGATGAGGATCGACAAACTGACACTCGCGGGATTCGAAGCAACACTCATGGAATACATTGATGAAGAAAAGGTCGTTGAAAATATTCCGACTCTCAGAATGTTGTTACAGAAACCTGACGAGATAAAAGGACGGGCAAAGAGGATAGCGAGAAGATTGAAGACCGAAATAAGGGATGCCCATATTACCGTAATATCTGATGCCTCAAGGGCGGGTGGCGGATCACTCCCGGAGGTTGATCTTCCAACCTATGCGGTATCGCTGAAAACCGACGTTGTGTCTGTCAACGAACTTGAGGAGCGGCTGAGAAAAGGTATCCCGCCGGTTATTGCAAGGATAAAAGGGGACTCCCTTATAGTAGATGCGAGGACCGTAATGGATAAAGATATTGATATCCTCGTAAAAAGGATAAAATCAGCTCTATCGGAAGTATAACCTGACTATCTTCCCCCTTTAATGTGTTCTTAAAATCCCTCTTGATATTTTCCATAACTTTTTTAATAAGTGTGATCTGATAAAATGAGAAGAGACTGAAGAAAAAACATTTGTTGCTTACAAGTGAGGTTTCAATGTGGTGACTGAAAATATGTTAGGGCGCTTACTGGTTGTGGACGATGACAATGAATCGCTGACTCCCATCATCGATCTCGTTTCGGAATGGGGCTACGAGGCAAAGGGATTTACTTCGAGCAAGGATGCACTGAAGGTCTTGAAGGAGCAGGATTTTGACCTGCTGCTGACCGACCTTATGATGCCCGAAATGGATGGGGTAGAGCTTCTTAAGGCTGCGATGAAGATAAGACCGCATCTCGTCTGCATCATAATGACGGGTAAGGGCACGATCCAGACCGCTGTTGAGGCGATGAAAGTCGGCGCATTCGATTATGTCTTAAAACCCCTGGATTTTAAAATGCTGCGGCTGATATTGTCCCGGGGGGGAGAGTTATCCCGGCTGCGGCAGTCTGAAGAAAAATACCGGTCAATCGTTGAAGATCAGACTGAATTCATCTGCCGTTGGCAGCCCGGCGGTACGATCACCTTTGTTAATGAGGTCTGTTGCCGTTATTTTGGTAGAAAGTGCCGGGAACTGATAGGGCAGTCTTTCCTCCAGCTTGTTCTGAAAGAGGACCAAACAAAACTGGAACGACATATCGCTTCTTTGAACCTTGAAACCCCTGTTTTCGTGATAGAATACCGTGTAATAGCACCTAACGGTGAAATTCGCTGGCAAAAGTGGACGAACCGCGCAATTTTTGACGATCAAGGGCGAATCACAGAATTTCTATCTGTCGGCAGGGACATCAATGACCGCAAGCTGGCAGAGGAGGCCCTGCTGAAAAGCAGAGAACGTCTTCGCGCTTTGTCTTCACAACTGGCAGAGGTCGAAGAGGCGGAACGGAAAAAGCTGGCAAGGGAACTGCATGACATGGTGGGACAGAATCTGACAGCCCTCGGCATCAATCTGAATATTATGCGATCTCAGATACCAAAGGAGACGGCAGATCTGATAGGGTCCCGATTGCAAGATTCTCTGGCGCTGTTAGAACAGACAGCTCTCTGCATACGAGACGTTATGGCGGACTTGTGGCCGGAAGTGCTTGATGATTATGGCTTGATGGCTTCGCTCCGGTGGTATGGCGAGCGATTTTCAAACCGGACGGGACTGAAAGTAACGGTGCAAGGAAACGGCCTGAACCGAAGGTTATCTCTTGCCGTAGAAACAGCCCTATTCCGCATTGCTCAAGAGGCGCTGACAAATGCAGCCAAGCATGCGCGAGCCGGTGAGATAACAGTTGGGCTGGAGGAGGTAGAGAATAGGGTGCAACTGGCTATTTCCGATAACGGCGAGGGTTTTGATCCCTCTGCTCTCCGTCTCAGAGGAGAGCATGCCGGATGGGGGCTGATTATTATGGAGGAGCGGGCGATAGCTATGGGTGGTCATTTGAGTATAGAGTCCGGGCAGGGCGAGGGAACCCGGATCATAATTGAGGTGACAAGGTGATCCCGTGGCCATAAGGGTTTTTCTCGCTGATGACCATGCCGTTGTAAGGGACGGCCTCCGGCTCCTTATAGAAACCAACAAGGATATTATCGTGGTCGGCGAAGCGGCGGAAGGGCGTGAGACAGTCCGCCTGGTAAAGCAATTATTGCCGGATGTCGTGGTAATGGATATAACCATGCCTGAACTGAACGGTATCGATGCTGCCCGCCAGATCATAGATTCCTGCCCTTCAACACAAATCGTCATCCTCTCCATGCATGCATCCGCTGAGCACATCTCACACGCGCTGCGTGCGGGAGCAAAGGGGTATCTGTTGAAAGAGGCTGCCGGTAAGGAAGTGGTTCAGGCAATCCGCGCCGCACACGCCGGCAAACGATATCTCAGCCGGCATATTACCGAGAGGGTGATAGACGATTATGTACAAAAGTTCGAATCATTTTCTGACACAAATCCGATCGAACGCCTCAGTTCACGGGAAAGGGAGATTCTCCAGCTCGTAGTCGAGGGGAAGTCCAATCCGGAAATTGCAAGGCTTCTTTCCCTTTCTGTAAAAACGGTCGAGACATACAGGAGCCGTTTTATGGAAAAGCTCAAAATTAGAGACCTCCCGAGCCTCGTGAAATTCGCGATCCGTCACGGATTAACAACAGTCAAGTAAAATCGCGTTGACCTGAAAAATGCAAGTTCAAAAAATATGAGGCAGTGCACATACGCTTTTCATCGACTGCATTTTTTGCGTTAACCGTCAGACTTTCCCCACACAAAATATCAGGCTTCCCTGACAGACAACCGGGAAAAGAAGGGTTAAACTATTATTAGGTATATTAGGTTTGACGTGTGGAGGTGATTTATGCCAGTCGCGGAGAAACGTGAGCATCTAAGCCCGGTTATTTTGATCGTCGATGATCACGATGCATTGCGTGATTCATTGAAAAGCTGGCTCGGATCTGTTTTTCAGGACTGCATGATCCTTGTGGCAAAAAGCGGAGAAGATGCTCTGGATCAAGCTTTTGCTGACCCACCGGACATCGTCTTGATGGACGTTTTGTTGCCGGGAATGAACGGAATCAAGGCCGCCGGACGCATTCACGATGTAATTCCGGATGCGAAGGTGGTGATGCTCAGTATCTATGAGGACCCCGCTTATCAGGCCGATGCTGCGGCTGCCGGGTCTTACGCATATGTCCCGAAGCGAAAAATGGGAACGGAGCTGATTCCTCTGATGACTAAGGCGTTGAATGACCGGTATAGCCGGCCGGCTAAAAATCCCAAAAACTGAAAAGGGACGGGTTCCCGCAAATACTGACTTAATATGGTAACCCGTTTGAATTAATTCTTCGTCTCTTGTTAAAATTACTGTTAAGAATTCAAACGCCGGAGTAGTCCGAATATCAAGAATGTCTGCTGAGAGATGCGTCCTTATTTTTCTGAAATCTCCGGACCCGGGGAGGGTCAAGTCCCGTCTTTCCCATGACATCGATGAAGAGGTGGTCCTTTCGCTTTACAGGAACTTCGGTCTCGATCTTTTAGACACACTGAGAAAAGGAAGATACGCATTCAAATTTTTTTTCTACCCCCCGGAATCAGAAGAAAAAATATCCAATTGGCTCGGAAAAGACTGTTCATACGCACCTCAACGAGGAAATGATCTCGGCGAAAGGATGAAGAATGCTTTCAACCAAACCTTTTCGGAAGGATTTTTAACGGTTTTACTTATCGGCAGCGACATACCGGATTTAACCAGTGAGGTTCTGCAGGAGGCCTTTGAATTTAACGGCAATGACGCTGTGATCGGTCCTGCACATGACGGGGGATATTATCTGATCGGATTTAGGAACAACACTTTTCTGCCCGAGATATTCGAAAAAATACCATGGAGCACAGACGAGGTATTCGAAAGAACAATGGAAATATTTAAGAAACATGATCATAAGGTTTATATTCTTCCGAAATGTCGGGATGTCGACGGGATCGAAGATTTACGGGAATTGATCGAGAGGAATAGACATTCGGAGTTCGCAAATTCAAGGACCATGACTTTTATATCAAAAAACAGGAACAGGCTTTTTAAAGAGGATGAAAACCATTAATTCGAATGATGCAGTTGATGACGGGCATATGTGCCCGCCTTATTATTTTTATTATTGCGCATTTGAGATGAGTCCCTCAAGAACATTATCTCGTCCGACACGGCAATTCTTCTTAGGTAAGAAATGCACTCATTTTCTATTATCATCCCGGTGTTAAATGAATCATCGGTGATCAATCATACCGTTGAACACGTCTGTCGCATCGGTTCCGGTTTTGATATGGAGGTCATAGTCATCGACGGCGATAGCCAAGGAAGGACGATAAATGTCTTAAGAAACAGTGAAATAATAAAAGGCATATCCCCGAGGGGTCGAGGGGAACAGATGGATAAGGGCGCCTCCCTTGCGCATGGCGAAATTCTATTATTTTTGCATACAGACACGGAGCTTCCAGAGAACGCTTTGAGAACAATCTCTACTGTGATGGGCGATAAAGAATATGCGGGAGGGGCCTTCGATTTGGGCATAAAATCCGCCAGGCTTATCTTCAGGCTGATGGAAAAGCTCGTTCATGTCCGCACCCGCCTCACGAGAATCCCTTACGGAGATCAGGCTATATTCTTAAGAAAGGAAGTTTTTGACAAAATGAAGGGGTTTAAGAAAATTCCTCTGATGGAAGACGTGGAGTTTATGAAGCGCATAAAAAGATCGGGATATAAAATCCGTATCGTCCCGCAGAAGGTAAAGACATCCCCTCGGAGGTGGGAAAAAGAAGGAGTGATTTACTGCACGTTAAGGAACTGGATGTTAAGGGGCCTTTATCATCTGGGCGTTCAACCCGATAAGCTGGTGAAATTCTATTATTGTGACTGGGATCAATAAATGCAGGTGGAATACGGAATGTCCTTTTTCCCGGGATATTCAAATAAAGTCCATTAAACCAAAAGAGGCATTTGATGACAGGTATATGTGTTAGAATAATATAGCTCAATTTCTTGGTTCATTGTGGCAAATGTATGATCAAATATAAGCTTCTTATAGATTGCAAGTCACCGGGAGAGGAAAAGCGGTGGGAGGTTATTGGTGATAAAGTCATGGGTGGCCTCTCTGAAAGCCGGTTAATCATGAGCACGGATAACACCACGCTCTTTGAGGGCGAATTGTCTCTGGAAAACAATGGCGGTTTTTCATCGGTGAGAACCTATCTTGGAGACCTCTTTCTGGATGGCTTTAGGGGTTTGGCTATCCGGGTGAGGGGGGACGGCAAGCGCTACCGCCTCCGCGTGCGAACGGCTGACGCCTCTGAGGGATTTGCCTATCAGGCGAGCTTCTCTACGCAGTCAGACACCTGGATTACCGTCCATCTTCCCTTCAGCGGATTCGAGCCATTTTCCCGGGGCAATATCGTCCCTGACGCACTGGCTTTGAATCCAAGTGATATCCGGCAGATCGGGCTGATGATTGCAGATAAACAACCCGGGTCTTTCCGGCTGGAGATCGAGTGGATAAAGGCCTATTTGGATTATTGATATTCAGAGCCAGGGAGTAACGCTATTCACACACTTCAACTTTCTCTTCCATGAGCTGCTTTGCTCCCCGCCATCCTTTGATAACCGTAATCTGACAACGCAGACTACCCGCCCGCGCGTTTGGGTTTGTATCCCATCACCGGCATGATATTTATTATTATATTTCAATAAGTTACGTTAGTATTATGTAAAATATTAGCGTCCGCAGACCGTCTTCAAAAGGTATTATAAATGCCGGAGGGGTGCCGTCATGCACTTCTGGAGTCAACGCCGCTTCAAGTCCCCATAGAGGGCAACACTTCCTATAGAAAGTTGAATGCCTATTGTCATGACCCTGTCGTCGTTCTTATAATATAAAGGGCCTTTTGCGATTATTGTAATAATTCATGGAGGTTACAATGAGAATATTAGCAATAGTTGGAAGCGCAAGAAGGGGTAATACATACGCAATGGTAGAAGCAGCAACTCATGAACTCTCGGCAAAAGCTTGTGATGTAGAATTAATCCATTTACGAGATATTAAATTGGAAGTGTGTGATGGCTGCTTAGCATGTGATGAAGAAGGCAAGTGTGTCATTGAAGATGATATGGAAAAGATTTTACCAGACGTGGCTCAGGCTGATGGTTTTATTTTTGGTACACCAGCGCGCTGGAGCTTGCTTTCTGGGGAATTAAAAGTATTTATTGATCGTTCGAATCCTTTAGCGGCTCCTTAGATGTTAAAGGGGAAAAAAGCAATAATTTTTGCCGTTGGACAGACCGAAGGCGAGGAGGCCGAAAGTATTCAATTGGCTGCAGATTCTGTAAGATATTTCTGTGAAAATGCGGGAATGGAGGTTGTTGATATTGTAACTGTAGGCGGTTGCCTAAACCCGGATGACTTAATTTCTAAGTTTCCAGAAATTTTGGAAAGCTGTAAGAAGTCAGCAAGCAAACTTTATACAGCTATTGCGGAGGTATAGATAAGAA
>CAVZMO010000040.1:0-36191 GCA_963776195.1 Thermodesulfovibrionales bacterium | reverse complement strand
TGATACGGTCTGCATGGACAATGCCGCAATCACGAATATTGTGAACAGTATAGAAGGGGTGAGAAGCTGCCATGACATACGGACAAGAGGGTCCGTCAATTCCGCCTATCTCGATCTCCATGTCCTCGTTGACAAAGACATGTCGATTGAAAAGGGCCACGGCATAGCAGACAGCATCGAAGAAAGGATAAAAAAAGAATTCCCTGGAGTCGTTGATATCGTCGTGCACATAGAGCCTGACAAATCCTTCAGGGTTGAATAATTGTCACCTCATCAATCCTAATAGGAAGTTCCGAGGCTATTGATAACACCTCCAAGTCTTTATTTTTTAACCAGACTAAGAAGTAATGATTACATCCCGGCGAGATGATCCAAACGTTCTATTAACGCTTGTCCCTCCTATTTTGCACTTTCTGCCGCATCCGGATCCTATAAGCGGAAGAAGTCCCTTGTCTTCAGGTTTTCAAGCAACGTATTTACTGATTCTTCTACATTCATAATTTGGGTATCCAATACCAGGTCGGGATTCTCCGGCTCTTCGAAGGGGGAAGAGACGCCGGTATAATTGCTGATTGTTCCGTCAATGGCCTTCTTATAAAGGCCTTTCGGGTCTCTTTTGATGCATTCCTCAACATTGCATTTGACATAAACTTCAACGAATGTCATGTCTTTGAGTTGTTTCCTGATATACGCCCTCTGTTCCCTCAACGGGGTAATGAATGATGCAAGGACGGTAATGCCCGCATCCACAAAGAGCCTGGATACTTCGACTATCCTCCTTATGTTCTCCGCCCTGTCCTCTGAACTGAATCCTAAGTTCGCATTGAGGCCGTGCCTGATATTGTCACCGTCGAATACATAGGCCCTGATGCCCTTATGATGAAGTTCCTTTTCCACATGGTGCGCTATCGTAGATTTGCCCGAGGCTGAGAGACCGGTAAACCAGATGACTCCGCTGTTATGCCGGTTGAGTCTGTTTCTGTCTTTTTTCGATATATAACCATTATGCCATACGGTATTATTATGTTTCTTCATGCTTCTGAGGTTTCAATTCAATAAATAATTCATTTTTTAATCTCTTTTCCGTTTAAGACAATTGGAACTCAAATTCCCTGTCACGAATGTCCATGTCCCTCCGTAATAGGACGACCCGCTCCAAAGAAAACCGGTAAGGGAACTCTACAAGTTTTAAACTTGACAAACAAATTCCGTGATTAAACTATATTTCATGATAATTTAATATCTTCAGGGCTTCCCAATAATGTTTATTTGCTCGAAATTGACTGAGGAGTTTATCTTCAATTGGAAGTCTAGGAAGTGATACAATCTCGTTCAACGCTGCCCCACGTGATTTTGTTCTATCTGTGTCGCCTGATACTTTATTGTAGATCGACCATTTTGTAAGAAAATTCCAATCAACCTGTAATCGAAGTCTATCGCATATCATCTGCATCTGTTTCTTTGGATTCTTTGTAAAATCTTCATAGCGGATAAAACCAATTTCTTTGATTTGTTTACTGTATTCTAAATATCCATACAGATAATTACTCAAGGATACCATTATAAAGGAGTCTGGTCAATAGGTGTGTAAAAAGCATGTCTTTTCCTTCTTGCAAAATTCCGCGTAAGAAACCCTCGGGGGTCGATTCGATTTTCAGGGCGGGAATACCGAGCGCCTCTTCTACGTCATGTAAGGTGATGTCATCCAGGAATATGTCTTCTCCGTTGAGAACGACATCAGGGATCAGGATGGCTTCATGGCCGTCTATTTTGCCCAATGCCGTCTTTATAACGTCCCTTCCCGTGAGAAGTCCCGCAACGGTAATCAATGGACCGAAAAACTTGTTCTCCACGGGTAACACATCAATATGGACGTCCAACTTTTCCGAGAGCCTCTCGACGAACGTTTTCAGAAAGGGATAAAACGATATCCCGGTAAAGGTGAGGAATTTCTTTTTTTGCGGTACTGTTTTCGGAAATTTCAGCTTTTTTGCCCTGCTCAGAAAGAGCGGGACCATCCCGACACCGTTTTCGATCTGATGGAGTTCCCCGTATTCCTTGAGGGGGGAGAATGGGCGCCCTGCCTTAAGATACAGCTCGTCTGCCGCATAGATAACAGGGTTCCCGTGTTTCCTCAGAAACCTCTTTTGGAAGGATTGTATAATCCGCAATGCATCCTCAGCGTCTTGCTTCTCAACAGGCCGGATTTGTTGTTTCCTATGCATTGTCAAGCCGACCGGCACAACAGCCACGGAAAGGACATAGGGATAAAATTTGTAAAGGCTGCTCAGGGTTTGCCGTAATTCTTTCCCGTCGTTGTACCCCGGACAAAGCACGATCTGCACGTTGAACCTTATCTTGTTGTCCGAGAAGAATTTCAGCTCTTTGAGGATGTCGGGATTCTTTGCGTTCCCGAGAAGTTTGTTCCGCAGAGACTTGTTTGTCGAGTGGACGGAAATATAGAGCGGGCTTAATTTCTGTTCGACGATACGTCTCTTGTCTTCTTTGCTCAGATTAGACAGGGTGATGTAATTTCCGTATAAGAAGGACATCCTGAAGTCTTCATCTTTTACATATAACGTTTTCCTGAGCCCTTTCGGGAGCTGTTTTACAAAACAAAATATGCAGTTGTTTCTGCATGTCATGACCTTAGCAGGTTTGAAATCTATACCGAATTCATTGCACCCCCCGCGGTCAACCGGTATGGTTATAATCTTGTCGTCCCGCTTTATATCTATCGTGAGGTTTTCATCGGCGCTATAGAATATGAAGTCGATAACGTCCCGCAATTTATGTGAATTGATAGAGAGCAGGATATCTCCGGGATGAAGACCCGATTTCTCTGCGAGACTTCCCGGCTGAAGATTGTCTATCTGTATGCCTTCAGTCTGCATGGGACACTTTTAACCCCCTGTAAATATAGTGAAGCCCGGACAGTATGGTAATTCCGGCGGTTAAGAACAAGAAGACCCGCGGCATATTCGGCAAAAAACGGTTTATGTAGATAAGGATATAGGCGATGAGCAGACTCTGAATCCATATTGTAGCCTTACCGAGCAGCGATGGATCGACTTTCGATCTGCCGGTAGTCAGATAAAGAAGAAACCAGCCGGTAACGATAATGACATCCCTGCTGATAACCGTTATTGTGAGCCATTTCGGTATCCAGCCGTAAATGGAAAAGATAATAAAAGCCGTTACGAGAAGGAACTTATCCGCCAGAGGGTCCAGGAATGTGCCCAATGCCGTCTTCTGGTCCGTCAATCTCGCAAAAAGACCGTCGAATAGATCTGTCAGTGCCGCGATTATGAACAGGTAAAGGGCATAATCATAGCGTTTGTATATTATCGAGGTGATAAATATAGGGATGATGACGATCCTTGTTATGGTAAAAGTATTGGGTATATTCAGTACCCCCACGGTAGCCCCCCAAAAAAACAGAAAAATCTATTATGGAATATTTAAAGGCAATGCCTCGAATCCGAGTTTCAGATTGAGCCGATCATAACATGTGCGCTTTATTTTCCCTGATGATTTCCTCGTCCCTCTGTTACCGGAGGAAGATGTCTCATTAATAAATGAAATAAGGGTTCCAGCGTGGCATTTCTCCAGGGCAAACATATGTTCGGTCGTTCCCTTCAGGGCTGCCGAAAAGCATTTTCTTGCTGCTGCCTTCCTGCCTTTGAGCAGAGAAAGTTCTCCAAAGCCGAGTTCACAATAGATTATCCCCCGAGGATCTTTTGTTTTCTTGAAAAGCCGCATGGCCTCCATGAAATAATCGCGGGCTTTGTTATGGACACCGGTCATCTTGTACGCCGTACCGAGGCCCCACAGGGTATATGCATAACTGACCCTGTCCCCCATCTTCTTATAGAGCCTGGTTGCTTTTGTGAAATAGGCGAAGGCATTCTTATAATCCCCGAGCATCCGGTAAGCGTTCCCGATTCCGCAATAAGAGTAGGCTTTACCGAACCTGTCTCGTTCAGAGGAGAAAAGGCGGTTTGCAGCGGTGTAATATTTGAGCGACTCTCTGAACCGTCCCGCCATACGGGAAGCACCACCGATGCCGCAAAGGCAGTAGCCGATTCCCTGAGAGTCTTTCATGGATTTGAATATCTTGTAGGATTCCTTGAACGCCTTGATTGCTCCCGTGATGTCTCCCTTTATCCTCAAGGCACCGGCCCCCGCCCATAGGGTGAAGGCAATGCCGTGGGTGTCATTTTTTTTCTCATAGATTTTTTTTGCTTCGCCGATGAGTTTTATGGCCTCCCTCCACTTGCCCTGCGCCCGCAGTGAAAGGCCGAGCCCCACTTTCGCGTCGGCAACCTTGACCGGGGATTTCAACTGAGGTGCGACCTCTACCGCATCCATATAGCTTCTCGGCAGCAAGGCCAAAATCGCCCGTCATCCTGTACAGATCACCCGACGCGAGCATGCAATGGTACATTCCTTCAGGATCTTTTGCCGCTGTCAGCCTCTTCAACGCCTGTTTAAAGAGTTTGAGAGACTGTCGGTAGAGGGACTTTTCTCTCAACCCTTCAGCGAGTGAGAGGATATTATCTGTTTGCAGTGATTTTTCTGAATTGTTCAATGACTTCTCCATAATCTTTGGAATTAAAAAATGCGGACCCCATGACGAGGATGTCTGCGCCGGCTGCTATAACGTCCTGCCGCATTATTGAGTTTTATTCCTCCATCGACTTCTATGCACGTTGAAACTTCCTTTTCCCTGATCAGTTTTTTCAGTGTCGTTATCTTGTTTATCGCCTGTGGAATAAATTCCTGTCCGCCGAACCCCGGGTTTACGGACATGAGAAGGGCGACGTCAATATCTTGCAATATATGGTCCAGACTCCAGACCGGCGTAGCAGGATTCAGGGAGACACCAGCTTTTACACCGCTTTCTTTTATCCTCTGCACAGTCCTGTGCAGATGCACGGAGGTTTCATAGTGTACCGTCAAGTAGTCCGCACCCGCTTTGATGAAATCCGTCAGATACCTGTCCGGCTCCTCGATCATCAGGTGAACATCCAGAGGTAAAGATGTAACGGAACGGATAGCCTCCACGATGAAAGGGCCTATCGTTATATTAGGAACGAAATGACCGTCCATAATGTCGATATGGAGTAAGTCGGCCCCGACCGCTTCGGCCGCTTTTATCTCTTCGCCCAGCTTTAAAAAATTTGCGGACAGTATCGAAGGTGCTATCTTGATCATCTTACCTTTTTACCTTAAGTATCACGTTAGAGATTCGCATATATAATAAAAGTAAATTCAGAAGAGCTTCAAGTAAATTGTGTCGCCGCTTTTTAGCTGTCTGCCGGGTTCCGGTCTCTGTGCTTCGACGGTTACCCCGGAACCTTCTGCCGATACCTTCAGGTTTAGCTTTTTGATAAGGTCATTTGCCTGCTCAAAGGACATGCCTTTAAAATCAGGGCAGGAATAAATTCTTTCATAGGGACCAAGACTGACCAGCACCGTCATGGTGTCACTCGCCTGTTCATCCGGGCCGGGGTTTTGGGCCAGAATTCTGTCCTTTTCGACCGTATCCGAATGGACCGCTATTACTTTTGTAATCTTCAATCTCTTTTGAACCAACAGCGATTCGGCATTGGCGAAGGTTTCGTTTACAAGCAGAGGAACCGACTTTACCTTCGGACCTTTGCTGATGACAACCTTTATGCCTCTCCGCTCTTTAACCGTTTTACCGGTCGGGACATCTTGTCTGATTATATTTCCCGGAGGAACAGCAGAATCAAAGTCTTCACCCTCGATCTTGAGATAAAGCCCCTTGTCCGCCAAGAGCTTGTTCGATTCCAGAAGGGTTTTCCCGTAAAGGTTCGGCACTTCCACAGTCCTGCTGAAACTCAGGACATGAAAGGTAAGATACCCGAAGATTAACCCGAGCAATATGAAACCGAAAATGTAAAGGGGGAATTTTATGAGTTTATGCATCCGTTTCCTTAATCTGCTTTATCATGAACCAAAAAAGTTTATTGCCTCTTTGACCTTTGACAGATCAACTTTCGTATTAAGGCACGGTCCGAAGGGGCGGTCATTTGTTATTCCGAATATCGGCAACGGATAGGTATCGAATATCCCGCTGCTTAAGTCATTTTCGCACGCGACCGCAATGACCGCATCAGGTTTTATTTCGTTCACGATCCTCCGTGCAAGCGATCCGCCTGTGGCGATAAAAAGGTTCAGATGATGTTCTTCTGCTATCCCGATTAAGTCTTTGATCTCGCACTTTCCGCATTTTTTGCAATTATAAACGTTATACGTGAGCCTGACATCGCACTCGTTTATCTGCAGGCAGTGGGGGAGAAGAAGGAGTATTTTCCCCGGCTTGATCCGTTCTCTCTGAACGAGTCTATTGTTCAGGTTAATGATGAACCTTTGATATCTCTCTTTTTTATTTTTTGAGAGAGACCCGGCAAACATTAACAGAGGATATAAAATCTTGAGAGCAACACCTCTTACCCATCTACGGCCCATCTAAAAAGGTACCTTTTTTCAACCTTCGTCCCATAAGAAATTCTTTAGCGGTCATCAGCCTTTTCCCTTGCGGCTGGAGTTGGATTACCGAGATTAACCCCTTCCCCGTCCCAACGAGGAGCTCTTCACCGGCCTTCTCGACCATGCCGGCAATGCCATGACCATCCAGCGCCTTTGCCTGGGTAATTTTAATCCTTTCTCCATTTAAATAACAATAAGCACAAGGCCATGGATACATGCCCCGGACAAAGTTGAATATACCGACCGCGGTATTTGACCAATTGATCCTTCCGTCCTCCTTTTTGAGCGGCGGCGCATAGCTCGACGTTCCTGTCTGGGGGACCGGCCTGACAGAACCTTCTTTCACTTTTTGTATCGTCTTGATCAACAGCGACCCGCCGATATCCGCGAGCCTTTTGCCGAGTGTCTCCGAATTATCATCATCATATACTTCCGTCTCTTCCTGCAGGAGGATGTCACCCGTGTCCATCCCTTGATCCATCAGCATTGTGGTTATGCCCGTCTTCTTTTCTCCCTTGATTATCGCCCACTGTATCGGGGCCGCTCCCCGATATTTGGGTAGGAGCGATGCATGCACATTTATACAGCGGTGAGGCGGAAGTTCGAGAATCTGCGGAGGCAGTATCTTTCCATACGCGACAACGACGATCATTTCCGATTTGAGTTTATAGAGTTCATCAAGGAATAGGAGGTCTTTCAGGCTTTTCGGCTGTAAAACGCTGATCCCTTCTCTGAGTGCAAGCTCTTTTAGAGGCGGGGGAGAAAGGATACGGTCTCTTCCTTTTCTTTTGTCGGGCTGCGTAACAACCGCTACAACTTCTTCCTGTGATTCAAGAAGTGCATTGAGAGAAGGAACCGCAAATAAAGGCGTACCGAAGAATACTATGCGCATTAAATGGTCCTCATAACTACGGAATTAATCCTGTTTTCAATCTCGTGTATCCAAGATACAAAGAAGTGGGGCGATCATTGTTTCTTCTTGCATTATTATACCAGAACCTATATTCGAGCTTGTCCTGTCGCCTCTCGAAGAGTAAAGACATTTCCGGTCGGTCTTCATGGACAACTGAAGCGCTCTTATGGAATTTATGGAATGAATTTTAATCGGGTGTTATATTTTCGACAATGTCCAGGAATGCTTCCACCACCTGAGCGTCAAACTGGATACCGCTATATTTTTTGAGCTCCGAAATGGCATATTCTTTTCCCGGACTTGGTCTGTAAGGTCTGTCCGCCGTCATCGAGTCGAAAGAATCGGCTACATGGAGTATCCTTGCACCGGAAGGGATTTCAACACCCTTGAGCCCGTCCGGATAGCCTTTCCCATCTATCCTTTCATGATGGTGTCTGATGATCGGAAGGATGTGGTGTAATTGTTTAATAGGTCTGAGGATTTGTTCACCATGAGCCGGATGCTTTTTTACGATTTCGAATTCTTCAGAAGTCAGTTTATCCGGTTTATCAAGAATAATGTCATATGTTCCTATTTTCCCGATATCGTGAAGGAGTCCGGCTATATTCAAACTGTCCACATCTTTGTTCTTGAAGCCCATAACCTTAGCTATCTCAATCGCATACTGTGCCACTCGTGACGAATGACCTTTCGTCCATGAACTCTTTGCATCTATGGTATTTGCAAACGCTTCTACAAGTCCTTTAAATAATTCTTTCAGCTCCTTATAAGAAAAATCAGTCTCCTTGAGCATATTCAGGAATGCATTACGGCTTTTGATTAATTTGTTTTCTTTATCTTTTATTTCTGTAATATCGATAATCGAACTTATATAGGTTTTAATTGAGCCTTTTTTATCGAAAATAGGTGTGTTATATCCCATAAAATACTTATTTAATTTTGTCTCATAAAATTCAAAAGAATATGTTTCTCGATTTTTTTCTGATTTTACCGACAGATATTTCTCCAAGGGTTCCTTGATATCACGCATTATTTCGTGAAAATGCTTCCCAATAATGTCGGTAACCGGCATTCCTGCTAGTGCAGAGATATAGTTATTGGCTCTTAATATACGAAATTCAGTGTCATGTAATAAAACTCCATACGGCATGGAATCGAACGTGTCCCTCCATTCTTGTGCTGCTTTTTTGAGTTTCTCTTCCATCTGTTTTTGCTCTGTGGTCTCTCTCCCTATTCCTATCAGTCCTATTATGTGATCGTTCTCATCCTTTAATGGAACGGCAGTCCAATGATAAGGGATGGTCCTTCCATTTTTTTTCAAAAGACGCCCCTCCATCTCTTTATGGCCCTTTTCAAATGCTTCCTTTATCGCTTCAATAACGATTGTTCTGTCTTCAGCCGGCAAGAATTCAACGGCGCTCTTTCCTGCCAACTCCGCAATCGAATAACCGGTGACAGTTTCAACTTGCCTGTTCCACGTTATCACGTTGCCATGCACATCCAGTACTAAAATCATCTCGGGAAGATTATCTGTGATATTCTGGTGTTGCGCAAGAACTCTGCTGAGAAATTTTTCCGCTTCTTGGCGCTTCGCATGCTCCTCTGCTTCACGTAACGCACGACGCACCGAGAAAGTAATTCGTGACAGACTGTCTTTAAGCACATAATCCGTTGCGCCTAACCGCAGCATTTCCTTTTCAAGATCTTCGTTCTTCGCTGCGGCAACAATAATTACAGGGACTCCGGGAGATTTTTCTTTGGCGATTACCAGCGCGGAAAGACCGTCAAAAGTAGGAAGAGAGTGGCCCAGCAATATGAGATAGAATTTGTTGTGTTCAAGCGCTTCGATAAAATCCTCACGAGTTTCGACGTGAACTAAATCGCAATAAAGGCCTCCGGAAACAAAAATGTCTTCTATAAGTTCGACATCAAGAGGATTATCTTCAAGATAAAGAATTCGCAATTTCATATTAACCCACATTACCTATTCAATGCATCCTTCTTATGCCTTTCGAGTTCCTCCTTTAACTCCGCTATCTCTTCTTTCAGTTCTATCATTTTCAACTCCCTGCCCACAGCCATATCATAGAAATCTTCAAGTTCTTTCACCCGGTTTTGAATTTCAGCCTCCGCCTTCCTGCGCTCGGTGATATCATGTCTGGAGAGGGCTTTGACCGACGGTCTGTTGTCGGGTGCATGGGTGTGTTCTCCTCGCTTGAGGGGAGGGGTTGGGGAGGTGTCATAATTTTCATATCCCTGACCCATGAACGTTTATTATTGAATTATTTTTCTGCGAGACCTTGAGATTTTCTGTTAAGGGGTGGAAGGATGCATAAAAAATGACCAAGACTTTTTTGGCCTCCTCTCATAAAGAAGTTATCAAAGGAAGGTGGAAAAGTCAAATACATGACTACAAATCGATTAGGACATTACCGGTAGAGAGTTGTGAGCGCCCCGATGGGGTGGTAACAAGAAAAAGACTATTTATATCGAGAGATAAGAAAGATGCCTGGAAAATAGACAGGGTATCTCTAAAAATAAATTGTTAAGATTTTTTTTCTTCAAGCATTTTTTTATATCTTCTCTTGAAAAATTCCCTTTTTATTGGGCTCATCCTGTCGATAAAGAGGAGCCCTTCGAGGTGGTCTATCTCGTGCTGAAGGGCCCTGGCGAGAAGCCCTTCGCCCTCTATTTCCATTTCCCTGCCTTCTCTGTCAATACCGCGGACCAATACTTTCTCGGCCCTTTTGAGAGAAGTCATATATCCCGGAACGCTCAGACAGGCTTCTTCTGCATCAACCATACCTTCTTTTTCGACGATGACGGGATTAAGCAGGACAATGAGAGGTATCTTATTCTCTTTTGTTCTGAGATCGATAACACATAACCTTTGCAGGACACCCACCTGATTTGCTGCGAGACCCACGCCCCCTGCAGTATGCATCGTCTCTATCATATCGTCAATGAAACGTTGCACAGAGGCGTCTATATTTTTTATCGGCGAGGCTTTTTCTTTTAAAACTTTTTCCGGATATTTTTTTATTTCAAGGACTGCCATAAGAATATTATAAAACATTTTAATCGCACCTGTGTGAAGGCTGAATTTTTCTTGACTGGCTTGTTATATACGAGGTAAAATTTTATACTTTATAAATTTTATCCGGAGGTTTTTGGATTAAGAATATCAGTTTTGATTCTAAGGAGGAAAGGGACACTTACAGACACAGCACGTCTCATGTCATGGCCCACGCTGTGAAGGAGCTTTTCCCCGA
Source organism: Thermodesulfovibrionales bacterium (assembly GCA_963776195.1). Taxonomy (GTDB): domain Bacteria; phylum Nitrospirota; class Thermodesulfovibrionia; order Thermodesulfovibrionales; family SM23-35; genus CAVZMO01. Next base: position 25,487 of record CAVZMO010000040.1, on the reverse strand, counting down.
TGCAAAACTCGCCATAGGACCGGCAATCGAAGAGGGTTTTTATTATGATTTCGATCTGGACAGATCTTTTACGCCGGAAGACCTTATTGCCATAGAAAAAAGATGTCCGAGATAATAAGGAAGAACAATCCCTTTGTGCGGAGGATTGTCCGAAGGGAAGAGGCCATCGATCTGTTTACGGCAAAAGGCGAGATTTACAAGGTTGATCTCCTCAGGGAGATAACGGACGAAGAGGTGTCGCTCTATGAAGAAGGCGGGTTTATAGATCTCTGCCGGGGGCCGCACATAGACTCTACCGGCCAGGTTAAGGCATTGAAACTTTTGAGTGTCGCAGGTGCGTACTGGCGCGGGAACGAGAAGAATAAAATGCTCCAGAGGATTTACGGTACGGCTTATACAGATAAGAATGATTTAAAGAAGTACCTCGATTTCCTTGAGGAAGTAAAGAAGAGAGACCATAGAAAACTCGGGAAAGACCTCGATCTGTTCAGTACCGCCGATGAGATCGGAGCAGGACTTGTCATATGGCACCCGAATGGGGCCTTGATCCGCAGGACGATCGAAGACTTCTGGCTCCATGAGCATTATAAAGCAGGCTACAAAGTGCTCTATTCACCGCATATAGCCAAGCTCGATCTATGGCGGAAGAGCGGTCACCTCGATTTCTACAGGGAAAATATGTATTCTCCGATGGAGATCGAAGGGGTAGAGTATGAGCTAAAACCCATGAATTGTCCTTTCCATATCCAGGTATTTAAACATTCTCTGAAGAGTTATAAAGAGCTCCCCGTGAGATACGCCGAATTAGGGACTGTTTATCGGTATGAACGATCGGGAGTTTTGCACGGTCTTTTGCGCGTGAGGGGCTTTACTCAGGATGATGCGCACATATTCTGCAGGGAGGACCAGATAGAAGACGAGATACTGAATGTCCTCGATTTTACCATCCTGGTACTGAAGACATTCGGGTTTGCCCATTACGATATTTACCTTTCGACAAGGCCGGAAAAGTATGTCGGAACTCTGGAAAACTGGGAAAGATCAACGAACGCCCTTAAGAGTGCACTCGAGGCAAAAGGACTTTTCTACGCTGTAGATCCGGGTGAAGGTGTTTTTTACGGCCCCAAAATAGATATTAAGGTCAAGGACGCACTGAACAGGCCGTGGCAGTGCAGCACTATTCAGGTCGACTTCAACAATCCGGAAAGGTTTGACATGACTTTCAGGGGCGGCGACGGAAAGGAGCACAGGCCGATAATGATTCACAGGGCATTAATGGGGTCTCTGGAAAGGTTTTTCGGTGTACTGATAGAGCATTACGCCGGCGCATTTCCGGTGTGGCTTGCGCCCGTGCAGGTAAAGATCCTTACGATTGCTGAAAGACATGCCGATTATGCGTCAGGCTTATCAGAGACTTTGAAGACCGAAGGCATCCGGACCGAAACGGACCTTGAAAACGAAAAGATCGGGTACAAGATCAGAAACGCTACTATTATGAAAGTGCCGTATTTGTTTATAATAGGCGATAATGAAGTTTCGGAGAAAAAGATTACCGTCCGGAAACGCACGGGAGAAAATATCGGCCCGGTCACAGTGGATGAATTTATCGGGATAATAAAGGAAAAAATAAGAACAAAAAGTCTCGAATTTTGATCAGGAGGTGAGAGCATAAGCAAGGATATCAGAGTCAACGAACAGATAAGGGCCAGGGAAGTGAGGCTGATAGATGTCGATGGAAGTCAGCGCGGCATTGTATCAGTGATCGAGGCGTTAAAGATTGCGGAGGAGAGAGGTCTTGATCTGGTGGAAGTGGCGCCGAATGTTTCACCTCCGGTCTGCAAGATACTTGATTTCGGAAAATACCGGTACCAGTTGAATAAAAAACAGACACAGAAGAAGACGATGGATGTCAAAGAAGTAAAGATCAGGCCCCAAATAACAGAAAATGATTTATCGTTGAAGGTCAGAAACATCAGACGTTTCCTCGATGAGGGCAATAAGGCGAAGGTCATGATGTATTTTAGAGGAAGAGAGATTATTAGGCCGGAACTCGGGATGAGGGTGTTTGAGAAGATGCAGCAAATGCTCACCGGAAAGTTCAATATTGAACAGGCGCCCAGGCTCGATGGGAATCATATAACAATGGTTGTCGGCCCAAAATGATTACGTTCTAAATCCCGGATAAAAATTTCTTAACAAATTCCAAAAGAAATATGTATAATATATGTTCTTAGGCTTTAGAGTTGGAAATTTGATTTTTTGATGGAGGATGAAATGCCGAAGATCAAAACTCATAGAGGAGCTGCGAAAAGATTCAAAGTTACCGGCACCGGGAAGATAAAGAGGTGGAGCGGTGGAAAGAGCCATCTCCTTACCGGTAAGTCAGCCAAGAGGACGAGAAGGCTGAGAACAGCATCTTTAGTTGCTGTAACAGAATATGACAGAATGAAAAAACTTTTACCTTATATGTAAATATAGTTAAGAGTGCTGACTTTTAACTTCTAACTTTTATTTTAGGAGGATTAGATGCCAAGGGCAAAGGGTGGATTTAAGACAAGGAGAAGAAGAAAAAAGATATTGGAGATGGCGAAGGGCTATTACGGAGCCAAGAGCCGTCTTTTCCGTATTGCTACCGAAGCTGTAGATAAAGCACTGCAGTATGCATACAGGGACCGCAAGAACAAAAAGCGCGAATTCAGATCCCTCTGGATTATCCGGATAAACGCCGCCTTACGCGCCCTCGGAATGACTTATAGCCAATTCATGTCGGGGATGAAGAAGGCCAATATTGTATTAAACAGAAAGGTGCTTGCTGATATGGCTTACAATGATCCTGCCGCGTTCAGTCAGCTTGCAGAGAAAGTCAAAAGTTGAAGTAAGAAGTGGAGGACATCCTTTCTCTCAAGAATTCATTCCATCAGGAATCGCAATCAGTCAAAACTCTCTCGGATCTTCAGCAGCTAAAAGTCAAATATTTGGGGAAAAAGGGTCTTGTGACCTCCAAGCTCAAGACACTTTCCGCGATTTCTCCCGAGTTACGTCCTGTATACGGCAAGACGGTAAATGAAGTCAAAGAGCATATTGGACAGGAACTCGATCAGATGGAGTCGTTGCTCAAAGAAGAGGAGCATAAAAAGCGCATTATTTCCGAAGCTATCGATGTAACTCTCCCCGGTAAATTCACACCCTTTGGAAGGGAACATCCCGTCCATAAAGTCCTTTCCGAAATAACGGGAATCTTTATCTCAATGGGGTTCGAGACCGAAGAGGGCCCTGAAGTTGAATCGGACTATTACAATTTCGAGGCATTGAATATCCCCAGGGACCATCCGGCGAGGGACATGCAGGATACCTTTTATGTCTCCGACGATGTTGTCCTCAGGACCCATACATCACCCGTCCAGATAAGAGTCATGGAGAAGAGAAAGCCGCCACTTAAGATCATCGCGCCGGGGAAGGTTTACCGGTGTGATGCCGATATCTGCCACACGCCTATGTTCCACCAGGTAGAGGGGTTTATGGTCGACACGGATATTGCCTTCAGCGACCTCAAGGGCGTTCTGGAATTATTTATCCGCAGTTTTTTCGGCGCTGACACACCCGTAAGGTTCAGACCGAGTTTTTTCCCTTTTACCGAGCCGAGCGCCGAGATAGACATCGGCTGCATCTTTTGCTCCGGAAAGGGCTGCAGAGTGTGCAAGAACACGGGATGGCTTGAGATACTTGGCGCCGGTATGATCAATCCCAGGGTTTTCGAATATGTCGGATATGATCCGGAAATTTATTCGGGATTTGCCTTTGGTATGGGCGTCGAAAGAATTACCATGCTCAAATATTCGATAGATGATATACGGCTTTTCTTCGAAAATGATCTGCGGTTCTTAAGACAATTCTGATTTACGCTTTTCAGGGATCAGAAAATAGCGATTACACTATTTTGCTCTGCCTCTTTTTGCCGTTTCAAAGCCCTCAACAGGTGATCATTCTGCTCATCTGCGATTGCTCCGGCCGAAAGGATTGCAACAAAAAATACACCCAAAATTGCACCAATCATTAATCCCAACAAAAAAGTAAGCATTGATGACCTCCATTATCCTTCAGACATTCTATAGATATAACAAATACTATGCCAAAAGGTGTAATTTCAGATAAGTCATTGATATTATGTAAAAATATAGAAATCCGGGGATTTAATTGGTCAATGAGATTGTATGGTAATTCATACTACCATACGATTGTATCATTCTATAGAGGCTACGGTGGATGTTATAGAGATGTATGATAATAAAATACACTACACTGAAAAAGGTGTGGTAAAGTGGTGTTGATTGGTCTGCTGGAACGAGCTTTGCTTTGAATAAGAGGAGAATGGGCTTAGCCCTTGCCAGGCTATTGAAAAACACCTAATTTTATATCTGCACTGGAATTACCTGTGACCATTCCGTATTACCCGAAACAAAGATGGGAGTTTTTGTTGAAGCTTAACCGGGGTTAGCACAATAGTTTGTTTCTGAGGTTTTGTTTGTTCCTTTTTTGCTCATACATTGATTTGTCAGCCTGGGACAAGAGTTCATCAATACTGCAAGGAGACCAGGGATCAAAGTACACTGCACCTGCGCTTATTGCCAGCTCATAGTCACGCTTACATTTTGCATTATCCATTTCTACTGCTTTGTGCAAGCGACTCATTATTAGTTCAACATTATCCCCTGTGGTTCCTATGGGCATGACCACAAACTCGTCCCCGCCAATCCGTGCAATAATATCGGAGTCCCGGAAATTTTCCTTCAGCATGTTAGCAGTGTCGATTAATGCCCAATCTCCTTTTTGATGACCTAATGTATCATTAATCTCTTTTAAATCATCCATGTCGGCATAAAGTATAAATAAACCCTCCTGTTGACGCTTCGCCAGCTTGAGTAGATGTTCGGCCAAAGTAAAGAATCCCCGACGGTTGTATAGGCCGGTAAGGTCATCACGGAGCGATATTGTATATAATTTTTCATGCATCTTGGCGTGTTCAATCCTTGCAATAAGCTCTTTCATGCTAAAGGGTTTTCTTATAAAATCGGATGCTCCAGCCTCCATCGCGTCTTCATAGGAAAACTCGTCAATAAACCCGGTCATAACGATGACTGCCATATCAGGTTTAAGTTTTTTGATTTTTTCTGTAAGTTCAAAACCCTTCATATCGGGAAGGATAATATCAGTGACCACACTATCAAATGAGTTTTGACTAATTAGTTCAAGAGCTGATGCAGCATTCGCAGCGGTTTCACACTGATAAGCTCTTAATGAAAGTCCATTTCTCAGCGTATCAAGTAAAAATACATCGTCATCAACAACGAGAATATGCCCCTGATTTGCTGTCGCATTTGGCATTTTCACTTTATCCATGTCTTCCTCATAATGTTCAAAAGTTTCTTTCTCTTATATTCTGAGACATTTCAGTGCAAACAACAATCCTACGCAGGTAGGGGAAAAATGTTCATTTCTGATTTGTTGCGAGGAAGTTGTCGACATAAGGACCTGAATAAACGGGCATTCTTGATGATATTCCCCAGGTGAACAAAAAAGGCCCTTTTTATGGGCCTTAAAGGAGGGGAAAAAGTGAAGAAGATATAGCTATTAATTGTAGAAGCAAGTTGCATGCCACTTTTAATTAATTTACAACTTGTTGATTTATTTAAAATAATAGAATCTTGGCAAATAGTTTTGTGCAAATTATTAACAAGATTTGTCATTGAAGACTGGCAAAAATCGGTAGAAGATGGTCAATGGACAAGAGTTGCCGCCACTTTGTCATACGAATTTTAGCCCTGCTTTATAATAAAAAGCGCCTATGTCGCTCCAGAGCACTACAGCGATTCTGGAAGCAGGGTTATCGTTTTTTAATACTATCTTTTCTCCGCTTTGTAAAGGACTGGTTGTCAGAAGACACATTCCTAATGCACTCATATCAGAAATGATGCCATGACAAAAAGCTTTGTTAGACGAGGAAATCACCGAATACTCTACCGCCTTGGTCATAACGCTCCTTGTATGCTGCCGTCTATTTTGTGACTTTACCTTTTGCATCCAAATCCCCCTGACCAAATTCATACGTGTTGTTAAAATATTTCCATAGGCCTTAAAAAGTTGCCTCTTCAGCCAATTGCCTGATTTGTCATTCCCTCTGTGAATCTGCAAAAAGGACAATTATGAAAATTTGCACTCTTGCAATATGTTTTTCTCATAAAGGGTATGAGAACAAAACCGTAATCTCCGGCAACACAAGATGCTGTATGCCAACCTCTCAAATACGGACACGTCATTAACCCATTTTTTGGTATACTGGAATTCTTGAGAATTCCTGAATCCATATGGAACGATGGAGTATTTTCTTGCAAAATTTTATCCCTCATCAACGCTCGTCAATATGACAGTCCTTATTTTGTCCACGGTTATTGATGTCATCTTTGGATGGGCGTGATTCACATGAAATAGGCTTGCTTCTGTAATTTTTTCAACGGCCCAGTCAGGATTCTTAGTTTCAGCCTTAACCGAAAAATTGCAGCCTTGGGCAGGACATGTGAAAACATATTGCATAACCGCCTCCTTTGAAACTACCTCCGCAACACGATTTTGGAATTGAAGTTGCTTACTATCCCCTGAAACGATATTTGATTGCGTGCATATCATTTTTTATATAAATTTATTTTGTGGTTTTTTCCAAAAACAAGCAATCCTACTCAAGTAGGGTGTAAAGATTTTTTACAGATAAGGAATTTCACCTCACGAAGGATAGCGGATGTATGGACGAACACCTCCTATAAGTGTGCATATTGACGTACGTATGTTTCGTCATCCGCTCTATCAAAGACTGAAACAGTGCGACGTATTGATATAGAACGATAGTCCATTCCTGATGGGTGTCACGTTAATAAATCCTGGATTTGCTAAAATAGACAGTACACATGACACGGATAACCTTGATAGAAAAGGGAATTATTGCGTTCTTTCTCGTAAGTGTTTTTTTGTGCGCAGACAGTGTTCCTTCTGAAAGAAGTTCATCTGCTGAGGTATCTGATTCAGGGCTTGTCCTGCTCATAGAAAAGAAGGTGACCGCATGGAGAACTCCCCTAAAAACATTTATCCGGGGAGAGCGGATATACTCCGCTGTTCTTGTCAGAAGCTTCTATAAGGGAAGAAACTACCAGCCTGCATGGAGCCAAGGTGGCCATCTTATGCAGGCAGATACACTCATAAGGGCGATAGAGGAGGCCTATGGTGATGGGCTGACGCCCGATTACTATCACCTCGGCCTTATAAAATCTCTCGTCGCCGGGGCGGAAAAAAATTTATCTGACCCGATACATATGGCCGATCTCGATATACTCCTGACAGATGCATTCCTCACTCTCTGTTGTCACCTGTCCGGTGGCTGCGTGAACCCGGTGACTATTGAATCGGAATGGTTTGCAAAACGCAGGGATGTGGATGTTTCCTCTGTCCTTGAGCAAGCACTCAGGAAAAAACAGGTAAGAGAGGCCTTGATGGGCCTCCGTCCGGAACAAGGCTCCTACGCAAGGCTCAGGCAGGCCCTCGCGCGGTACAGGGAACTATCATTAAAGGGTGAATGGCCGCGGGTTACAGCCGGTCCTCCCTTGAAAAAAGATTTGACGTCCGACAGGGTTGTGGAACTGAGAAAAAGACTTGCCGCTTCAGGTGATCTGGAGTCTAACGAGGCAAAGGGAGGGAATCTTTTTGATGAGAAACTGGAACAGTCAGTAATCGTCTTTCAGAAACGGCACGGGCTTAAAGCCGATGGCATCGTCGGCCTTGTCACTCTCAATGCGCTCAATGTTCCGTTGAAGCAGCGGGTACGCCAAATGGAATTGAATATGGAAAGGTTGCGCTGGATACTTGGTAACCTGGAGCAGCGTTCCATTGTTGTTAACATTGCAGATTTTAAACTGCATGTCGTCGAAAACGGGAGGTCGATTCTCTCAATGAAAGTAGTGGTGGGGAAGCCTTACCAGCGCACGCCTATCTTCACGGCAAAGATGACTTACCTTGTCATTAATCCCTCGTGGAACGTTCCGGACAGCATTGCGCGGAAAGAGATTCTGGTGAAGATCAAGAACGATCCTCATTATCTTGCCGGACAAAACATTAAGATCTTAAGGGGCCGGGGATCTCACGAAGAGGAAATAGACCCGGAAACAATTGACTGGTCTGTGATCACTCCAGACAGTTTAATATACAGATTTCGCCAGGATCCCGGCCCTCTGAATCCCTTGGGGCGTATTAAATTCATGTTCCCGAATCAGTTTAACGTTTATCTCCATGACACCCCTTCGAAGCGTCTGTTTTCGGAGAACGTGCGTACCTTCAGTCACGGTTGCACCCGCATTGAAAAACCCCTTGAACTGGGGGAATATGTGTTGCAGAATGCCCCCGGTTGGACGCGGGGAAAATTATTGGCTGCGATGGAGAAAGGTACTGAGCAAAAAGTCCTGGTCCCTCATCCATTAAATGTCCATTTCCTTTATCTCACTGCCTGGGTTGATGAAGGGGGCACTCTTCAGTTCAGAAATGACATCTACGGAAGGGACAAGCGCCTCGATGAGGCCCTTCGCAAGAAACCGTCTCTTCACTGACGGTCAATACTTCCCCCCGGCGCCTTGTGCGATGTATCCCTCAGTTATTTTAAAGGGTTCGCTTTTTGTCGGATATCAGTTAATATATAGAAATATCAAATTTCGATTTTATCTTTGTTGGATGGAGGTATTGATTTATGACATCCAAAAGAAAATCGTCCGCTGCGATATCGCACCACGGGGTAAGCCGCAGAGTTTTTCTCGCGGCAGGTCTGGTAACGAGCGCTGCGTGCTTTTTCCCCTGTAAGGCTGTCGCTTCGGTGTCAAAAGTTTTTTGTGCTGAAAGAGCGCTCTCCTTTTATAACACCCATACAGGCGAGAACATGAAAGCCGTTTACTGGGACCAGGGCATGTATGTGCCACAAGCACTGGCTGATATCAATTACATATTACGTGACTACCGTACAGGAGAGGTCAAGGAGATCGCTATCGATTTATTAGACCTTCTCTTTGCTCTCCAGCAGAGAGTGGAGAGCATCGGCCCTTTCAATGTCATTTCGGGCTATCGTTCTTTGGAAACGAACTCACTTCTGAGTATTTTGAGCAAAGGAGTGGCAAACAACAGCCTGCACATCCACGGAAAGGCAATCGATATACGTCTCCCCGGTCATGAACTGAAGACCCTGCAGTGCGCTGCCGTCGACCTTCGGAGAGGAGGCGTGGGCTATTATCCCGTCTCCGATTTTGTCCATGTAGATGTGGGAAGAATTCGCTACTGGTAGACCCAGAGCGAGCATTCCCTCCGCGAAAAGTGCTTCAAACTCTGCTGCACTCGATAATGCCATCGAGTCTCTTTTCTATAGATTAAGCAGTATGATATGCGGACTATACAAGAAAAGAAACAGGCTATTTTTGCGCTGTTCAGTAGAGTAGAGAACTGGCGTAGTGACCATTGGGTTCTATCTCCAGCTCCCCCTCGTCAAACCGGACAGACGGTTTTCCCGTATACGGCTTTCCAATCATCTTCTTCCAGAGGCTTTCGATTCACTTGGCCTTCTGGCATAGTTCCCTCCGAAGTTCCGAAATCATTTGGAGTTTATAGCGTTACCGCAATCTCCTCTTCCTTCACTCCTTCGGAAACATGATGAAGGTATTGCCCCTTCCCTCTCTCAAAGTTATGTTGTCTTTGAGATATATAGCGGTACTATGGGCAACTCCGACTCCCCTGCCGACCCGATGGAACTTCGTTTCCTTATATCCACCAGTTGCTGTTCTGTACAGCATCGGTAGGGGTCTCCCGTGTTCATTGTCATATGGCTTCCCCTGTGTGTCACCCCTGTTACCCCGGGAGTTCATCTATCGGTTACGGTAGTTTTGGTTAGGATAGATATTCCAGTCTTCCCCTTTGTAGGAGAGGGTCGACAACTCCGTTGTGCATTTCGAGGCTACATGTGGGTTCACTTTCGCTGCGACCCGCAGGCTTGCTCGACTCCCTTTCGGAGCCTTTGTCAGGAAACTTAATGCTTCAGGTTACCCTTTGCACCTTCCTCAAGCTACGCGGCGAACTACCAAATTCCTACGGTCGGACTTTAACCGACAAGTCATATGTTTTACACGGCATACCCTACAATGTCGCAAAACTAATAAGAGGTGACAAATGAAGAATTGCAGTTGAAATATTCGTTAACGCCTGAGCTCACGGGGCGGCTTGAGTTTCACGCCGATCCGGTGCATCGAGTTGGACGCGTCAGTTACTCAAATGTCTTGCTGAAAGCCTTCTTCAAATCCGTTTCAAGCTCCGAAATCTGCTTTCCGATGGTATCGAGCTTGGCGCTGGATTCCTGGAAGCCCGCCATCAGCTTGCCCATAACCTTGGCTTTTTGACCGTACCTTACACCGAGATATTGAAGTTCGTCGAATTCAAGAATGATACCATGACCCCTTGCGTAGACGTTGTCTGGCAACACTGCTCGTTGATTTGCAGGTAGATCCTTCTTCACGAGATCGCCCAGAAGATAGGGGAATCTTTCGAGGAAATCCTCATGGCTTACCTCGCCCCGAATGGCCGACATAACGAGCCCGGATGCACGAGACTCGGCGTTTCGCATTGGCTCGATCCACTCAAGCGCGGCAGCAAGAGCCTCTCGTTTCAGACCCGTGAGTTTCTCCTGACGTTCTCGCCGCCATCTCGAACGTTCAATGCCGTAAGCGGTAAGAGAAGCGAGAGCCATAAGGGTCAGGTCTACACACTTGACAACCGATGGCGTTTACGCTTACAATGATCGCCAGTGGCACAACCTCTCAGAATAGAATATCCTGGGGCTTTCTATCATGTAACCGCACGTGGCAATGAGCGGAAGGACATATTCAGGGACGAACGGGACAGAGAACGGTTTCTGGCCTATCTGAAGACGGCGGTCGTTCGTTATAAGGCAGTCACACATGCCTATTGCCTCATGAACAACCACTACCATCTCCTTCTGTCGACGCCCGCCAGCAATCTGTCACAGATCTTACGGCACATCAACGGCGCATACACGGTCTACTTCAATAAGCGACACGATAGGTTCGGCCATCTTTTCCAGGGCAGATATAGGGCGATCCTCGTTGATGCTGACGAATACGCCGGAGAACTCTCACGATACATCCATCTTAACCCGGTACGAGCCGGACTTGTAGACCGGCCGGAGGAGTATCTCTGGTCGAGCTATCGAAATTACATCGGTAAAAAGAAGGCTGCCCGGTGGCAGACGACCGATTGGCTGTTGCGGTACTTCGGCAAGGGAGTGGCAGGTGCTCAAAGGGGATATCGTGCCTTTGTGGAAGCGAAAATCGGCGCAGCAGAGGAAAATCTTCTCAAGGAAGCCATAGCCTCCACCATACTCGGCAGACCTGATTTCATCGATGATATAAGAGAGAAATATCTTGGAGGCAGGAAAAGAAATCGAGATGTTCCTGCCGTTGCCGCATTAATATGGGTTGCCCTGGAAAAAATTGCGGAAAGAGTCCGGCTGGAGTTTCAGGACAAGCCGGCACAGGCGAAGAAGGCCATTATCTATCTAAGTCACAGGTTCAGCGGCCTTTCGCTCAAGGAGGTTGGGAGGCAGTTCGGCATTAAGGAATCGGCAGTATCACAGGCGAGTCGCCGGTTTGAATCAGCTCTTTCACAGAATGTGCGGCTGAGAAAGAAGGTGGAAAGAGTGAGAGAGGCGCTTAATTTATGAAATGTGTAGACCTGACCCTTGTAACTCACTGATGCACCATACACCATATCCCATTCGATAGAAAAAGTTCCGAGAGATTTAATCGAATCGCCATATCCGGCGCAGCCGCTTAGTCCTTCACACGTCATTCCGCAACTGCCGCAGCGGAATGACGCTTATTCGTAATGCACAGCCTTGAAGTTTGGCAGAGTACTTCACGGTCTTCGACCTGATTCCCTCTGCGGGTTTCAGGAAGAAAATTATCTTCGTTTCTTCCTTTTCAGATAAAGCCATGAACTAATTCCTCCCAAGAAAATGCTCAACACGAAAATTAAGGAGGGGGGAAGCTCAATATATACAATCTTCTCTACATAGTGGGTAATGAATGAACCTGTATACGACAAAGTTGGGTCGTGTTTTGCTCTAAGCCAAGCCTCAAGATGAGTTAAAGGGCAATACCAATTGAATGCCTGTATGATTATAGCAAAGGCCAATGCGGAAATATGAATAACTTTTACCTTTTGATTTCTTATTCCCCAAAATACGCCGAATATTAAGAAGAGTATCCACAAGAAATGTACAAAGACAACTATGTCTGCAAGCACCTTATAAACCATGGTGAATAGAACTATTGTAACAGGTCGCGACGTCCTGGCATGGAGCTTACTTACGGCTTCACTTTCACTTCATAATTTATAGGGCTCGAAAGTCTTCAATACATTGACTTCTATGTGAACGTTTGCCCTCTATCGGGACCTTGTGAGGCGTTTGTAACAGGAAGGAAGTCCCAGTGCATCTTTCAGTTGGAAAGCTTTATCACTGTCAGTTTCCTGGGTGGTAGGATTGATTTTGGATGCTCCCTCCCTGATGCAGGGAGGGAGTGTGTTGAATAAATCGTTGCTACTTCACCACGCCGCAGGCTACGCGGGCGCCACCGCCGCCATTTCTCAATTTAATGAGCGTGCTCCGTTTCAGGCTTGTCCTCATCCCCGCCCGCAGGTGGAGATGTTGTGTCCGGATTGCCTTGCTGTGACATTCCGCCCATCATTCCACAACCCTTTCCCTGCATCATGCCCATCTTTTTCATCATAGGATGTTTTCTCCATCATCTCTTTAAGTTTTTTCCTCTGGTCGGGTGTCAAAATTGATTTGATTTCCTCGATGGCTTTTATGTGGGAGAGATAAATATCCGTCTCTAATGATTCTATCGCTTTCAGTTTTGACTCGACCGCTTTCATGTCCACGGTGTCTTCATCGAGCGCGTCTCTCAGATCGAGCCTCGCAATCTGCATATCCGCTCTCTTTTTGATGACCTCTCTCATAGTCTTCCTTGTTATTCTTTTTGCAGCTTCTTTCTGCTTTTCATCAAGACCCAGTTCGTGAAGGTTTTTCCATAATGGGTGTTCAGCGCCCATCATGCCTGCACCCATGCCTCCACCCATGCCTCCGCCCATCATGCCTCCGCTCATCATACCTCCGCCCATCGGGGGATCCTGTGCGTAGGCAAGATTCATAGCCATAAACAATGATACAACAGCCAATACTATCGCCAACCTTTTCATAAACTACCTCCTCAAAAATTTGGAATTTTGATGTAAAGGTGCAAAAGGGATGCCAAATAAAACAGGCTGATTTATCAGGGTTAATGAAGTGTTGCCGTTGATTCCAACGGGCAATTTGCCTTAATGATAGGGCATATTGCCTAAGTTTAAGATGGGGATAATATGGCTATTATGAGGAAGAAGAGCAAGCCATTCACAACACTATCTGTTAATAATGTCGGCAGTTCCATCGATAACCTTATCCGCGGTATTTCCGACAACGGGTACGGCAGAGATGACCGCTCCGCTGACCCTCAAAGGAACGGTTGCGACTTTCGTAAGTGCACAGCTGCACAGCTGTGTAAGAATCGCAATAAATAATAATAATTTTGTTACCTTCATCTTCAAATCTTTGCACCAAACCGGGATTGATATATTTGTTATTTTAATCAGCGAATGAAAAAGCTGCGCTATTCACCTACAGGAAATTATACGTACACATTGTTCTTTTATCCACCCCGAGGTGGCTGATTCTACCCTTTGAGATACTTGCCGAACCACGCAACGCAGCGGCCCCAGGCGTCCCTGGCTGCATCGGGCCGGTAACTGGGCCGATAGTCTGCGAAACTGCCGCCGGGACATACCTTCGTATGCATTTGAGAGCCAATCTTCAACCATGCTTGCCTCCTTGTTGTTCGTTAGCGATCAACATGACAAGAATTCGTTCAGGGAATCCTCTCACTTGCGGGATTCCCGCCATAGCATCAACGCAAGTCCTGCCGCAATGAGAAAACCGGGTGCGCTTATCCATATGGGAACAATCATACTGTTTATCGTGACTTCCCAGCCAAAGTAGAGTCGAAGAAGATGTATAAAACCAATAATCGATAATACGATAATGACGATAGTCGTAAAAGGTTTCATGGTTCGTTCCCTCTTTTCTCAAAATGGTGTCACATCACATATTGATTCCGGATCGTAATATAAGAAATTATAGCAAGTTTTGATGGCGCCGACCACAAGAAGAAAGGGAGTCAGAGAGGCATCCAAATTTAAACATTTTAAAAGCAAAGATTCAAAATTCGCTTGAGGAGATAAGAAATCTCTGCTTGTCAATCCTTATTTGGCAAGGATATAATAAAAACCATGCGCGTACCTTATGAATGGATAAGAGAACTTGTTGATATATCGGCCACGCCGGAAGAAGTATCCGAAAAGCTGACGATGATAGGCCTTGAGGTTGAGGGTATGGAATCTGTAGATGGGGATATTGTTTTCGAAGTCAATGTCACTCCAAACAGACCTGACTGTCTCAGTATGATCGGTATCGCGAGAGAATTGTCCGCTGCCTTTCAGGTCCCACTGAAAATTCCTCCGCATGAGATACCGGGGGGACTGCCTGTTTCTGAATTTTCTGTCGAGATAGTGCACCCGCAACTGTGCAATCGTTACGCAGGCAGATTCATCAAAGATGCCATATTAGGTGATTCGCCTGAATGGATGAAGAAACGGCTTGAAAAATGCGGTATTCGCTCTATAAACAATGTTGTCGACATAACAAACTACGTGCTTTTGGAATTCGGACATCCCCTCCATGCATTTGACGCCGATAAGATTGAAGGTAAAAAGATAAGGGTATCAACTGCGGGAAGGGACAATAAATTTGAAACGCTCGACGGGACCGAGAGGGCCTTGCCTGAAGATACACTCCTTATCTGGGACAGCACGAGACCAATCGCAGTCGCCGGTGTTATGGGCGGATTAAATACGGAGGTTTCGGAAAGGACAAAAAATATCTTTCTCGAGAGCGCATACTTTGAGCCTTTTTCGGTCAGGAGGACCTCGAAGAGGCTCGGGCTCACGAGCGAATCATCGTATAGGTTTGAGAGAGGGACCGATATCGAGTTTCTCGAGAAGGCATTGGACCGGGCGGCGCTTATGATAAAGGACATCACAGGCGGAACAATTTTCGAGATCATCGATGCATATCCTGTGAAATATCGGCCCGAACCCTTTGAAGTAAAGTATGAGAAGATTAATAAGCTATTGGGAACGTCGCTCTCAAAAGGTGAAATGCTTGAAATTCTGCAGAGGCTCGATATTCCTGCGGAGGACAAAGAGCAATTTTTTGTCGTATCCCCTCCCGCATACAGGCGGGACGTTAGGAGGGCCAGCGATGTGGCAGAAGAGATAGCACGGATATATGGCTATAACAGGATTCAGACGACGCTTCCGAGAAGCCCTCTCTCTTCAGGCAGCTTGAACAAGAAAAGAATGAATACCGGCAGGATACGAGAGGCGATGAGAAAAGCAGGTTTTACAGAGGTGATAAATATCAGTTTTATGAGGATATCTGACCTCGATATCCTTGCTATTGATGATACTGACAGACGGAGAAAGATGATGGCGATAAGCAATCCCCTGGTCCAGGAAGAAGGTTTTCTGAGGACCACTCTCTCTCCGGCGTTGATGGGAAATCTGAAATACAACATAGATAGGGGAATGAAGGATGTAAGGTTCTTCGAGATAGCCAGGGTCTTTGAGGATACGGGGGGACCTCTGCCGCTGGAGGAGTTAAGGCTGGGAGGTATCTTTTACAGGGAAAAGGTCCCTTCCTTGTGGAAAGAGGAAGTCCAGGGTTTTTATATCGTAAAGGGCGCCCTCGAATCCCTGTTCAACGAGTTAAAGATAAATGAATATTCGTTTACGTCATCTTCAGAACCTTTCTTGCACAGAGGGCAATCAGCCGATATTCGGATAGCAAATTCCTCTGCCGGATATCTTGGAGTTATGGCACCCGAGGCAGCTGAAAAGCTGGACCTGAAAAAGCAGAAGCCGGAGATTGTTCTTTTTGAACTTAACCTTGATGTTTTATTGTCATTAATTCCGGACTCGTTGCAGTACGGTGCGATTCCTAAGTATCCACCCATTGAACGTGATATTGCTCTTATCGTTGATGAGACTATTCCGTCTTCCCGCATCCGGGAAATGATTAAGACATTCCCATCGGAACTTATAGAAGATGTCTCTGTTTTCGATTGCTATAAGGGCGGCAATATACCCTCGGGTAAAAAAAGTCTTGCGTTCAGTATTGTCTATAGATCAATGGAAAGAACACTCAGGGAGGAAGAAGTCGAAAGTCTTCATTCTTCAATCGTAAACTATATAATCGAAAAGACGGGTGGGGAATTAAGGAAGTGACGGCAGTAGAGTAAATGACAAATGCAGATCAAGAATTATTATTGCAGTCAAGTCTGAGTTTTCCGTAAGAAAGATATATAAACGACAGGAAGTGATTGCTAAGAAGTAACCCCGTTATTACCAGCTAATATAAATTTCTCTTGACAATCAGCAAATATATTATTTATTCTATTTGAAACTAAGCACGAAGCTTAGGCTTATCATTGGATTTACGGACATGAAGTCATGAAGACCCGCGCCTGAAGGTGCAGCGTTTCATGGCTTTTTTTTTCAGTAAAGCATTTGATGAGAAGACAAATGCGCAAAACAAAATGAGTTGCATTTGATCCCTGAAAAGGGCTGAAGCAGAAAAACTTTAAAAGATATTAGGAAAAGCCACGAAGGCATGCACCATGAAGGTGAGCTCTCGTGGCTTTTTTATTTTGGAGGATTTATGAATGAACTTATGAAGCTTAAAGGATTGCTCCATTACTGGAAGGAACATAACAATGAGCACGCACAGAGTTACATGGACTGGGCGGAAAAGGTCTCTTCTACCGGTAATGAAGAATTGTCAAGGACGCTCGTAAGGCTTTATATGGAGCAAAAAAGATTGAATAGACGCTTTGAAGAAGCCAAAAGGATGATCAGTTGAACAGTGGCGAATGCAACATTAAATATGAATTGTGAGAGGCAATATGGAAGGAATTTTATCTATCAGACCGGCGACAGTTGACTACTGGGATGGCAATGCCAAATGGCACAAGCTTTGGGTTGAACATAATGAATATCACGATAGAATCATTGAAATCCTTACGACATTTGTTCAGCCTGGATGGAAAGTCCTTGATATAGGAGCAGGGAACGGTGTACTGTCACTGCCTTTGTGCGCTATCGGATGTGAAGTGACAGCGCTTGAACCTTCGGAAGGAATGAGAAACCTTCTTTATGAAGAGTCATTCAGGCGGGGCATTGAGCTGTTTTCAGTCGATACGCGCAGATGGGAGGATGTCCTTGATTATCACATGCAGGACTATGACCTTATTATTGCCTGCAACAGTCTTCACCTGACACAGATTGGTTTTAGCGCTGCATTAGAAAAGGTATTTGCTGCACGGGCAAAAAATGTGTTCATAGCTTCAGAGATTTGTCTCCCTGAGATCATGGGAAAAAGGACATATGATGATTACACGATGGTATTTAATAAATCCTTCGCCACCGAAAGCTCTCATGTCTACCATTGCCTGGAAGAGGCACTGGAGCATTGGTCATTCAGGCACGGCAGAGTGCCCGATCAGTTTGAACGCCATGCGATTCTCTCAGAATTGACGTATGAAAATAATCATATGTGGCAAAAAGGTTTTGCGGAAACAGGTATCTGCTGGTGGAAAAAGTTTTTTGCGGGACAGCAGTCAGGGCTACTTAGTCCCATTGCGGAATGGTACGTTGAGCAATAATGTGATGCGATGCATGGTTTTTTGAAATAACTCTGGAATTTCTTTACCCTCCGCAGTACCGGGTGCGGATGCCATA
The DNA here is from genome assembly GCA_963776195.1 of Thermodesulfovibrionales bacterium. Lineage (GTDB taxonomy): Bacteria > Nitrospirota > Thermodesulfovibrionia > Thermodesulfovibrionales > SM23-35 > CAVZMO01. The sequence continues at coordinate 7,448 of CAVZMO010000040.1, read as the reverse complement.
CCGCACCCGGCTTTTGATAGGAATATGATTACGTCAGATATGCACGACGTTTACATGGCTAATAAGACACAACGGGCTTTAGCCTGATGAAAAGGAGGATTTATTATGTGTGGAAAACATGGACACAAGCATTCGCACTCTCATGGGCATTCGCATAAGCAGCCGCATGTGCATGCTCAGGAGGAGAAAAAAGAAAGCCACGAGCATGCTCATACGCACGAGCATGAACACGAGCACCAGCATCTCCACGAACATGAGGACAAAGGCATATCCGGCGAGCATGAACATGAGAAAAGCAAACACGGCCCCCATGAGCATAAGCATCCCGGACATGAAAAAGAAGTCCATAAACACAAAGAGAAGAATTAAATGCATTTTCCTCCGGACACTTGCTAACCCTCCTGAGGATAGAGGGTGCGGGAGCCAAACCCGCACCCTGCTTTTTCATTCATCGCAGGTATTTTGAGAAATGATAACGCAACGGAATACGAACGGAGAAATGAACACACAAGGATTGAGATACGCGAATGAGCAGAGTTACGGACTGATAACGTCGCTGTCCATCCATTCGATTATCTTCATGCTGTTTTTTGCGCTCTCTCTTGTGAAAAGCAGTAATGATGTCAAAACGTATTATATCCAGTTTACCCAAATGGGGGAAGAAACAGTTCAGGCGCCTCAGCCTGATAGGGAGATAAAGAGACCCAGAGCTGCTGAACCGGAAAGGAAAGTGGCGAGAGAGGAAATACCGGTGATAAAGGAAACTCCTGTTGCAGAGCATGAAGCGGTCATCAGGGATAACACGGTTGAAACCCCTGACGCAGTAAAAGTGGCAAGCACCCCTGAGCCCGACCCCCGGCCGCAGACATCTCAGCATCAGGGCAGTGAAAGCGCGTTCAGTAATGCAGCATATGCTGCCCCGTTCGGCACATCTACCATTATCGAGACAGAATTCGGTTCTTCCGGCGCTCCCGCATTTTTAAGGAGGCAAATGCCTACATATCCCATGATGGCGAAAAAACTCGGCAAGCAGGGCAAGGTTGTCTTGAGGCTTTTCATAAACGAAAAAGGAAGACTTTTGAATGTTGAAGTAGTTGAATCGGCAGGCTATGGTTTTACGGAATCTGCTGTGGAGGCGGTAAAGATGTCGACCTTTTCCCCTGCACGTGAAAAAGGGGTATGCGTTGCTTCGAAAGCTTTGCTTACCATCCGTTTTGTTCTGAAAAAGGTCTGATACTAAAAAGGGAGATATATTTATGGAATGGCTTAAGGCAGCTGTTGATTATGGGATCATCGGGTTACTGATATGTATGAGTATTATAGCGGTTGCCCTTGCAGTGGAAAGGCATCTCGTTTATAAGAAGATCCGGCTGGGAGACTTCGATGATAAAAAATCCCTTGAAATAGAACTGACCAAAAAACTCCATATCATTGCAACTATCGGAAGCAATGCACCGTACATAGGCCTGCTCGGTACTGTACTTGGCATTATGCTTACCTTTTACACAATGGGAAAAGAGGGCTTTATGGATACGGGCAAAATAATGACCGGCCTCGCCCTTGCACTGAAGGCCACTGCAATAGGACTTGTTGTTGCTATCCCATCTATTATTTTTTACAACTTCCTTTTGCGGAAGGTGAAAGTGCTTGTTGCACAATGGGAGACGGTAAATGGAAGAAAAAGAGTTTAACTATATAAACGTTATCCCATTGGTTGATGTGATGCTCGTTTTGCTCACGATTGTCCTTACCACATCGACATTTATCGCTTCAGGAATGATCAACGTATCATTGCCTAAGGCATCTGCTGAATCAAAGGAGATCCTGAAAAATCAGACGATATCTATACATAAAGACGGAACTGTCTATTTGAATTCATCACCAATGACGCTCGATGAATTGAGAGAAAAAATGCTCCGTCTGGACAGGGAAACCCCCATGGTTGTCCGTGCGGACAGGGACATCAGGCTTCAGGTATTTGTGGATGTCCTCGACGTTATCAATAACCTGGGATTCAGGAAAGTTGCGATCCAGACCGAAAAGGGAGGTGAAAGAAACATATAAATAAAGTAACAGTCTGTAGTAAAAGGGGCAGGGGTAACCTTGGAACGGACCCCCTGCCCCGGAGGGAAACGCTGCGAAATACAACGCCTCCTTTTTTTATTTTAACAGAAAGGGGGTGGTAAGAAAGAATGGAAGGATGAATGAGAGAGTTCTTAGAATTTTTATAAGTATTGCTTTAAGTCTGTTGATTTCCATTTCATTGGCAATGGCAGAAGAAATAAAGAAAAAGGAAAAAGAAAAGGAGAAAGAAGCAGAGCTTGAGGAAATCGTCGTTACCGTCACAGGAAAGATCGTAGACGAAGCCACTGTTAACATGCCCGCTGTTGTAGAATCGCTTACTCCCGAAGGGATCGAACGGATCAACGCTATTGACACGTCGGACATTTTCAAGTACATGCCCGGTCTCATTTGAGAAAAATATATCCTGGTTCCAACAATGTCCGACTGGTTATCCGGGAAAAACAACTCAACCATGACTGCACGGACCCTGGTTATTGCAGACGGACTTCGTCTCAGCGATTTCACCGCCACCGGCAACAGCAACGCGCCGAAGTGGCAGATGGTCTTCCCAGACGAAATTGAGACCATGGACATGATCTACGGACCATTTTCAGCGGCGCTAAGCGGCAATTCGATCTCAGGAACTGCCGTCATCACCACTCATATGCCGCAGAAAAGGGAGGTCCAGGCGGAAGCCACCTACACCTTCCAGAGCTTCAGGGAGTATAAGACCGATACCGACCTCAACAGCTATAACGCAAATGCATACTATGGGGACAAGATCGGACCGCTGTCGTTTGCGATCTGGGCTGACCGCCTGGCAACCCGCGCTCAGGGAATCAGTTATACCACTGTACTGGAATCCTCCGGCAAATCACCCGGCAGCGCTACACCCGTAAGCGGATGGGTGACAGACCAGGACCCCAAAGGTCAGACGAGGTATATTCTTGGGGGCTCAGGGGGTGACTGACATAGCGAATACCACAGGAAAGATCAAGCTTGCGTACGATTTGACATCCGAATCCCAGGTCCGTTTGACCTTAGGTTTTTGGGACAGCACGCTGGAACGCAACAATCCCCAAACCTATCTGCTGGACGCCAATGGGAATCCCGTATATTCAGGTAATGTGAACATCAACGGCAAGAGTTATACATTGAATGAAAATGCATTCACTTACACAAAATTGGAGAAGCAGGATCTTCTCACCGGTCTTGCTTATTCGTACAACTCTCCCAACGGGATCAAAGTCTTTGCCGGGGTGAGTTCCTATAGCAGCCCCAGGAACATCACTTGTACGTCAAAGACCAGTCCTCCGGCATCCGAGTATGGCGGCGCCGGCACGGTCACGGACAACGACACCGGATGGTATACGGCTGATCTGAAAGGTTCATACGAGATCAAAGGATTAGGCGTCCACACAGCGGGTGCCGGATACCACTATGACCGTTATTACATAAATTCCGAGGCCTGGAATGCGTCGGACTGGAAAAGTGATGCCAGGACGACCCTGAGTAAAGGGGAACAAGGAAAAACAGAGACCCACGCCCTTTTTATCGATGACACATGGGATATCAGCAAGCAGTGGTCCGTATATCTGGGCGGCAGGTATGAATGGTGGGAAGGCTTTGACGCCTCCAAATCGACCGACTCCGCATCAGGGCGTCTTACAAGCCGCCTCCCGGATAAGAACGACAACGGCATATCTCCCAAGTTATCGGCGACATTCAGACCCACCGATGAATGGAGAATCCGCTTATCTCTTGCCTTAGCAACGCGTTACCCGACAGTGGGAGAACTATATTACGGAGGGATTACTTCTTCAGGGATTATCACCAATGGAAACCCTGACATGAAGCCGGAAAAGGATTTTGCCAAGGACTTCACAATCACCCGCACTATAGGAGAAACAGGTGAAGCCCGTCTGACCTTCTTTGAAGACTATGTAAAGGACGCCATATACAGTCAGACCAATACATATACAAACGTGACAAATTTTCAGAACGTAGACAAAGTGAGAACCAGGGGTATCGAGGTTGCGTTTAACAAACGGCAATTCCTTATTGACGGACTTGGGGTCTTTGCAAACCTGGCATGGACCGATTCCGAGATCTTGGCCAACGCAAACGTGCCGGCGAGCGTCGGCAAGGACTTTCCGATGGTGCCGCATTGGCGTGCGAAAATCGTCCTCGACTATGCGCCCACAGACCGCTGGTTTATAACATTTGCCGGCCATTACTCGGGCAAGCAGTATGGGCGACTGGACAATAGCGACAACAACGATGGAGTATATGGGGCGATGGACAAATTCCTGATCTTCGATACCAAGGTGGCCTACCAGTTTATGAAAAACCTCAAAGCATCCTTAGGGATCGACAATATTACCGACCAGCTTTACCATGTGATGCACCCTTATCCCAGGAGAACATATTATGCGAATCTGAAATATACATTTTAAGGGATGACTTGGCAGGAGAATATTGGCAGCTAACAATTAAAAATTAGAAAGGATGAACTATATGAAAATAGATGGACATAAATTCTCTATGAGCATCTTTTTAGTATTTATTTGTTTCCTTATGAATTCCAGCCTGGCAGTTGCCCATGACATGTGGATCAACATGCATGACTATTCAATTGATAAGTCCAAGCCTGCAGTGCTCACCATAGGATACGGGCATAGTTTTGCAATCCCGGGAAAGGACTTTCTGTCTCGCGACAAAGTGGATACAGTTTCCTTCCTGAGTCCTGACGGCAAGGAAGTGCTTTCGATCCCGGAGGGAGATGCAAAATATCAATCGAAGACTCCTTTCGGAGGGGAAGGGTCGTATTTGGCGGTCGTGAAACAACGCGCCGGATTTTCCTCAAAAACCGTGGATGGATACCAAGGTGGAAAAAACAAAAAAGACCTGAAGGAACGTCATCGAGTGCAGGTACTCTGAAAAATATGCAAAGGCACTATTCACAGTGGGGGCTCCCGGTGGGGACTCGTTCTCAACGATTCTCGGGCACCCGATAGAAATAGTTCCGCTCCAGGACCCGGCTAAGCTGAAGAAAGGTGATGTATTAAAGGTGAAGATTCTTTTACAGGGGAAACCGGTAAGAACCAATGTTTATGGTACCTATGCTGGCTTTTCTGAAGAATCCGGAACTTTCGCATACACTACCTCGACTGACAAAGACGGGATTGCCAAGATTAAGCTGATCAATGAGGGCACATGGCTGCTTCTAATTAAGGAAGAGATAGCATACCCGGACGCAACCATCTGCGACAAACAGTCCAGAGCGGCTTCGTTGACCTTCCAGGTTAAGTAATTTTTTATATGCGGCGAGCAGGAAGATTGGCTGGGCATAATTGTTGTATTGTCGCTGCCTTCCTGTTCGCTCTTTTGCTTCAAGAAGGCTTTTTCAATTGATCTCAGAGGTTTAACTCATGGAGATAACATGAGATATGTAACTGTTAAATCTATAAAAGGAGCAATTATTATGAGTAAAAACAGACATAAATTCTTTCTAAGCATTCTTTTGTTATTTGTTTATCACGTTGTAAATTCCTATCCGGCAATGGCACATGATCTGTGGCTTAATGTCGACAATCATTATCCAGCACCGGGAAGCAATACTACAGTCAAGGTTGTGTTTGGCCACAATTTCCCTTACTACGATATTTTGATAAGCAGGGGAAGTCTTGCAGAGTTTTCTTATCTCGGGCCTGACGGACAGAAGAGAGAGGTTGCAAAAACATGGGAAGATAAAACAGGAGAAAGGTCAGGTGCTTTGGTTGGAGAGATTACTGCCGATCAAAAAGGCTCCTATGTGGTTACGGCATACCGGAAAGTAAAAGGAGATAAACAACATGTTGCCTCTGAAAAGTATGCAAAATCGATTATCTCTACCGGCGAAGGTAAAAGTGATATCAGCAAACCTTTTGGCCACCGGATTGAGATTATTCCATTAAAAAATCCGCAGGAGATAAAAGCCGGTGAATCACTTCCTGTCAAGATCCTTTTTGAAGGAAAGCCTTTATCCACATATCTGTATGCTACCTATGCAGGCTATTATTCTGAAGATGAACCATTCCCGCTATTTACGAAAAGCAATGAAGAGGGAGTTGCCTATATGAAGATTAGTCAGCCCGGCGTATGGATGTTCGTATGCAATCATAAAGTAGACTTCTCCGCATCGCTCACCTTTAAAGTAGCTGGAGAGCCTAAATAAAAAACACGGAGGGATTAAAAAAGCATGAAAAAGAAAGTTTTTTCAGCCATAGTTTTTGTCTTGCTGTTCACTCAGGCAGCCTTTGCCCATCATCTCTGGATCGAAAAAGAAGGAACTGTATTTAAAGTATTATGGGGTCATCCACCGGAGATAAACCCTTATGACCCCGAAAAGGTGAAAGAGGTAAAGGCTTTTGATAACAAGGGAAAAGAGACTGTATTAGAAAGAAGAAATGATAAGGATACAGTGTATTTATCATCAAAGTCGGATATTTCGATGATTGTTGTTTCCTTTGAAGGCGGTTATCTTGTAACCACACCTGATGGAAAAAAGAGGCTCACAAAGAGAGAGGCTGCAAAGGCAGGTCTTCAGGTAATAGACTGAGTTTATTCTTCACAATTTGCCAAGGGTTTATTTGCCTATAGCAATAGCATAGCTAAGCCTTCAGGATTAAGGTTCGAGATTGTGCCACTAAAGAATCCCTATAAATTAAAACCGAACGAAATCCTACCTGTCAGGATATACTTTGACGGGAAACCACTTGAAGGCGCGACGGTCGAAACAGGAAACCACGCGGAGGCGGGCAAGACAGATAAAGAAGGCCATTTCAGTGTAAAAGTGTCGGACAAAGGCATGCACATTATTTTGGCGAAACACAGGATTCCTGTAAAAGATAATCCTGATGTTGATTTCTTGTCTTTTACAACGGTTCTTACATTTGAGACCAAATGAAGACCGTAATTACATTCATGGTAATCGGTTGTATTATAGCCGGGCTTCACAGCCCGGCTATCGCCCATTCCGTACATTATCAGGTCGAAAACCGGGGGATAAGTGCGAGAATTTTTTATGCGGAAGATGACCCGGCAAGCTATTCTTCGTATGAGATTTTTGGACCGGGGGACAAGATCCCCCACCAGAAAGGGGAGGACGGACAAGAATGGTTTTGTCTCATTTCGCCCCATAAAAGGGAACTGGGTCATAAAGGTCTATGGAGAATCCGAGCACGGGATGCATGGCGCTCAGGTTGTGGTGGATGTCAACGAGAATCTCTTTATGGATTCCTTTAAAAAACCTTTGGTTGCTAAGTACACAAAGGCATTTGTGGGGATCAGCTTCCTGCTGGCATTCTTCGGGTTTTTGTCTCTGCTGAAATCATGGAAGAAAG
>CAVZMO010000039.1:0-103938 GCA_963776195.1 Thermodesulfovibrionales bacterium | reverse complement strand
GAGGGTTAGATGTGGAAAAAGGGAACTGGATTCCGATGGACAAATCATTAGTCGCGGCTTTGCCGCGAAAGGGACCTTATTCTTTGATCGAGGCAATCTTCTCTTACCAGGTTGACCTCGATAAAGGGACGGTGAAAGCAGAGAGGGAATATGCGCGGATATGGTGCTGGTCGAGATCAAAGGTAAGGGCCTTTTTACATACCAATCGAGTTACCACACCTGATGCCACAAAAAGACCAGTACAATTTAGATTTGTCATACAGTCACGTAAGTACGAAAACCCCTACCCAGACCAGACAACGGACCACCAACCAGACCAAACAAAGGCCACTACTATAAATCCCAATCCTCAATCCCCAAATCCATATGCTAATAATGCTAAAAATGGTGTGAAGTTGCCGAAGCAACCTCACACTCCCACTTTCTCTTTTGAAGAATTCAAGATGGGATACAAAGTCGACCAAGAGAAAGCAAAGGCAATCGAGTATTACTTACATAAATATAAGCATTACCAAGGCAAGGAACATCCGCGCCTCAAGCGGGAGCAATGGTTCAGTGTCATTGACCAGGTATTTCAGGTGCCAGATGAAAAAACCAATGTCTTTGATATCGAACTTGCTGACTTCAAACAAATTGCCAACGCTCATCTCCTATACGACTATAAGGAGGACTGCGATTTCAATATCCTGCACTTTGTATCAGGTCTTATTCGCATCATGCGGATGCGTGATCTGAGGATGTTGTAATGTGTAATAGGTGTCCCGGGGTTTTATTAATGAGCCTTGACAGTTCGGCCTTTGGCAGGCTAAGTGAGAACGGGAAGGCAGAAATGCAGAGCCGAACTGAAAAGACTCTTTTAAATGGGACGGGGTTAAGAAAGTGCGGGCGAACCGAGATAATCTTAATCCAAAAAAGGACGTTTTAGCCATGATAAACCTAAAATTCAAATCCGCCAAGAACGCTGATGTGGTGAGCACGAAGTTCGAGAGCTGTCCAACCTTCCAATCACTTAAATTACGGCATCAAAAGTTTATTTTAAGCTATCTTACGCATTTCAATGGCACCAAAGCCGCGCGGGAAGCCGGTTTCTCGCCTAAAACGGCAAACGAGCAGGCGGCGCAACTCTTAGCGAAACTTAGTATTCAAGAAGCCCTTGCGGAAGTGTCTGCCGTCGTGATGGAAGCTGACATCGCGACCATCAAGGAAATCCACCAGTTCTGGACCCGAGTAATGCGGAGCAGCATCACAAACGTCTGCTCCTGGAATGAAGATGGTTTCACTTTCACGAAGAATTCTGAGAATATACTAAGGGAGACTGCCCAACTAATCAAGCGCATCCGGGTGACTGAGAGGGTCTCGCAGAAGGGCGACTGGACCGAAACCAGAACAGAAATTGAACTCCATGACGCCATGGATGCCAGCGACAAACTCGCGCGCAGCTATGGTATCTACAGAGACAAGATGGAGATAACCGGCAAGAGCTATGAGGAGCAGCTCCGTGAGCGTATTGAAGCCCGTAAAGCCCAGGGCAAAAGGATCAGCCCGTAACCGCATGCGTTGACCACAAAAGAGCTCGCGCCCTTGTGGCCGACTTAGCGCACAACAGGTTATCAACCGAGTGCATGTGCCGGAAAAATATCAGTGGGTTCCTGGAAGCCGGATTGAAGCAGGCCGAGAAGTACGACCCTGAAAAAATCCCGGTACTCGTCCTGAAAGAAAAGAATATGAGCGGGGAACTTGCTGTTCTCCGGCTTTCGCACTTTCAACAACTTTTCGGAGACATGGTCAGTTGACATTTTCGCCCGTCATAAACAATAATCCCCCATTATCCGCTTGGGGGGTTGCTATGTCAAAAGGTCATATCCGTTGCGCAAAATGCGAGAGGACTTTAACCAAACCTGTCTGCACTTGTGGTCATACAAGATGCTACATTTTTATGTATTTCAAGGGGAAACCCTACAAGTTCCGAAAATACAAGGAAGATAACCTACCCCTTAATTATGAAAGGGCGATTGTATAGCTCAGCAATATCCGGGCCGAAATATACGCAAAATCTTTTAACCCTTTTGACTGGATAGATTCAAAGATAGCAGAGAGAAAGTTCAAAAACAAGATCAGTGAATGGCTTACGGTGAAGGAAAAGGAATGCAGAGACGGCGAGTTGTCGCCGGAGACATACCGGAAGTACTTTAATACGTCTCAGAAATACTTTCTTCCAACTTTTGAGGCATTCGATGTACGGGATATCGACAAAGAGCAGATAGCCAGATTTAAGAACGTCCTCGAAGGGTCTATCAAGTACCGTCGTGACATCCTGGGCATTCTTCACTCTTTCCTTAAATGGCTTTATGAGGAAGGGGTCATTAAGACAGTTCCACCTTTACCTAAAATCAAGGGTGACGATAGCGTTATCAGGGTATCACTTTTGACTATGAAGATCAAATTGAGGCACTTACCCGGATACCTGAAAAATACAGGGATTCAATAGAGTTCGCTATGGAGACAGGATTAAGACCCGGTGAAGTTTGCGCTCTGAAGGTAAAAGACATTTATCCTGAAAGGAGATATGCAATCATTCAGCGCACATGGTCAGGTAAATATCTGAGAGAGACAACTAAAGGCAGGAGGAAAAAGCCTATACCTCTGTCTGAAAAAGCGTTAACTATAGCTCTAAGGCATATTCAAGGCAAATTCCCTGAAACGTTTGTATTCCAGTTCAGGCCCCGAACCCTGCAGAACATGTGGACAAAGCATAGCAGTCTCAAATTAAGCCTCTACGAGGCTACAAGGCACTCATTCTGCACTCAGATAGTTGGGACCGGGGTTAACACATTACAGGCAAAGGAACTTATGCGGCATGCTGACATACGGAGCACTGAAAAATATTTCCATGCTTCTGTGACAAAATTAAGGGATATTGTGGAGAAAAGAGGCCAGGTCATTCCGATAACTCATTCCGAACTCATTCCTAAGATGGCTGCAAAGCCTTAACTGGCAAGGGCTACCGTGAGTTCGAATCTCACCCCCTCCGCTCTATTTTGTATTTATTTTTCAATGAGTTAGCTCTTAGAATACCGCAATAGACCGTCAATAGCTAAAGATTGAATTTCTATCTTCACATTCTTTCCATATTTTCTTCATCATTTCTTCATATTTTTCTCGTATTCTACAAACAATGCGAGCTTTTTTCATTATGTGGCAGCCGGTTTCCCCCTACCCGCCGGCTGCCCCCCTCCCAGCAAAATCGTGTCTGCAGGGGCAGGATAAAGACGAAGGGGTTTCCTAAAAGGGGAAAAAATGGGAAAAATTACCCGAAACCAATCACCAATTTTAAGGAGTGTTATGGAAAAGGAAGATATTTTTGAAGAGATTACAGACATGGGCAAGAATCATGGAAGGCTTACCTGTACGGAGCTAAGTGATATTGCTTCAGAATATTTGTCCACAGATGAGTTAAAGGAACTTATGGTTCATCTGGATGATGCCGGGGTTGAAGTCATAGATGATCAGGAGACTGACATTATTGAGGAGGAAGACTCTGTTTCAGAGGAACAAGAATATGAAAAAACAGAGGATATTGTCCAGACATATTTCCACTCGATGGGGAACATTTCAGTGCTCAAAAGGGGTGAAGAAACAGAGCTTGCCAAAAGATTGGAAGAAGGAAAGGAGATTATAAAAAATACCGTTACAGCGATGCCTCTGTATAAGGACCTTGAATCGAATCCGGAGGGGAAAGACAAAGATGACCTGGATGGTTCAGAAGAAGCAACCGATGGAGCTTTTGATATGAGTTTGAAACTGCTTGACAATCTCATGTTTAAAGTAGAAATAGCGGATAGAAAGATTGCGAGATATGGAACATTAAAAGACTTAAGAAAAATAATACGTGAAAAAAAGAAACACGATGTCAATCCGGTTCAACTTAATGCCATTGCAAAAGAAGTTCAGGATGAATATAAGCGGATTGAATCAGAGGCGGGCATCAGGATTGAGGAATTGAAAGCCAGGTGGGACATCATAACCAGGGCAAGAACCCTGGTCATCGAAGCAAAGAATGCATTAATAACTCACAACCTGAGATTGGTGATTAATATTGCGAAAAATTATGTCGGCAGGGGATTGCCACTGCTTGACCTTATTCAAGAAGGCAATATCGGTCTCATGAAGGCTGTTGACAAATTTAAGTATGAGAAGGGCTTTAAGTTCAGCACCTATGCAACATGGTGGATAAGACAGGGAATAACCAGGGCATTAATGGATCAGACAAAAACCATCAGGGTTCCTGTGCATGCAGTTGAATTTTATAACAAGGCAACCAAAGCATCCAGAGAATTAAGGCAACAACTCGGACAAGAACCGAGTAAAGAAGAAATTGCCGAAAGATTGGCAGTGTCAACGGGAAAAATCGAAGAGGTATTCACGGCGATACAGGACCCAATAGCGCTTCAAACTCCAATGGGGGATGATGATTCAAAACTTGAGGATTTTATTAGTGATCAGGATGGTCCTTCTCCGTACTCTGATACGGAAAGGAACAATATCGCAGGACATATACTGAGGGTTCTTAACACTCTGGATCATAGAGAAGCGGAGGTTGTGAGAATGAGATTCGGTATAGGTTTTGAAAAAGATTATACCCTTGAAGAAATAGGGAGACGGCTTTCTATTACCCGTGAAAGAGTCAGGCAAATAGAAGCAAAAGCATTGAGGAAACTTAAACATCCAAATAGATACCGTGAATTAATGGTCTTGGTCGGGTAACTTATGCCTTATCAGGGAGAAAAGACTCTTAACTAACAATTAACCATTTAGAGTCTGTTTATAAACTACGGTTCGTGTCACCCTGAGCTTGTCGAAGGGTGCTTAATCGGTTGCTTTTACGTCATGGTTCGACAAGCTCACCATGACATTTGAGAATTATGCCGACGTTTATAAACAGACACTATTTATCGTTCTTTGAGTCTTTTTATTTAGGGCCAAAACTTCTGCCACCTTCAAAAGGCATGGGTTCCGGTGCTGGGTACTTGTAGAATTTTATATAAACAGTTACCTTACCATCAGTAATCTTATAATATACATCGGGAAGCTCAGATTTATCGTAGACGCTGGGATTATATAACGGTCTCACTTCATATCCCACAGTGCCACCCTTATCATCGAGAATTTTGCTTAACTGAATTTTCCAGAAATCAGGATGAAAGCTGACAAATTTTTCCGCTTTCTCTAAAGCCTCTTTAGCAGGAATACCTCTTATTATTCTGTAATTGAACTCGGGTGCAAAAACCTCGAAGGAATATGGAGTCCCCTCCTTAGCCAGGATAGCGAGAGTGCTTATGTCGTTCGCAGAAGTTCCTCCATAAAAAATAAGGGTATAAACGCCAGTTATTTCTTCTCCTGTTGCAGTTTCTGTCTTCAAATATCTTCCAGCAGAACAGGAATAACTTGCCATGGCGAGAACCATAATCACAAGTGCAATACTTGCAGTATGGAAATTTCTTTTCATTATATGTTAAACCTACTCTTACAAGAGCGTATAACCTATTTTCTTCTCTGGCCTCCATCGAAAGAACCCGTTCTACCACCCGAATGTGGGCTGATTGCTCTACCTCCTGATGGCGGGTTGGTTGTTCTACCACCCGAATGTGGGCTGGTTGACCTGCCTCCGGATGGCGGGCTGATTGCTCTACCTCCTGAGCGTGGGCCGATCGACCTACCACCTGACGGTGGAGTGAACGACCTGCCTCTTGATGGTGGAGTAAACGACCTGCCACCTGAAGGTGGACTGGTTCGGTTACGATTAAAAATAGAGGTAGACCCATTTCTGACTCCGGAGGAAAGAAAATGCCCTTTCCTTGGGGCACCGATACCTGCAAATGTCCTCCCATGGAATCGGTCCACAGGATCGATTCTATGGACCCTATGATGTTTGGAATCGTTGAAATGATTCGAGACGAACCCGGTCCTATGGTGAAAGTGAACAGACCTGTGGAAGTCATGCAGAATGAAGAATCCGGGGAACCAAAAGTCGTACCACCAGAACGGATAGGGAACCCATGCATAAAGGTAATAATAATCCGGCGGAGGAGCGTAGTATGTGACTATCGGAGGTCCTTGATCATAATAATAATTGTTTATTACAGAAGTTTCGGGATAGTTAGAGCTTGGGTTAATCTCATGGGTTTCACCCGATGCAGAAGATGTAACTGCTAAACCAACATCAGCTTTAGCTTCCTGAAATTTCTGCAAAGCCTCATCCTCACTCATTGATAACTTTTTGGAATACACCGCATCACTCACTGATTGCCGTATCTCACCCATTATATCGGGGGTGACAGGGTAGTCGGCAATCCACCCATTTCGCGGTGAGATACCAACTGAGCTTAACAGATTCTCCGCTTCAACCTCATCTTCGGTCATTCCCAAAGCCAATGCAAAGACAAGTTTGACCGCGAAGTCACCCTCCCGGACGAGCGGTTGCTCTATTGGAGGGGCCTTTGCCGTCGCCTGCTCAGATTGTGCATAAATCATCACTGGTATCATAAGCAACCCAACAACCACGGTTGTGATTTTTACATAAAGTGACCTTTTCATATTCGCCTTCTCCTTTTTTTCTTTATTAAAGTTATCTTTCCCCCGAACGCTCCCTGCTTTTACTCCTTTCATGGTCAACTACGTAATGAGAAAGCAAGAAAAATGCCATCAAATAACCCAAAGATTTATTTGAATTTTAGGAAAAACACCGTATTTTTTTTGGGGCAAATTGCCTTACAAGAAGGATATACTCCCCCACAAACCGATGAACTGAATCGGACTATTAAGAAATATACCCCCCAAGGAGCTATAGATTTGATACTAGTCCGAAATGAAGATAGAATTAGAACAAATAGAATAGAAAGGAGTAATGCTATGCAAAATCCTATGGGGGAAAAAGCCGATTTGAAAAGTTTTATTAATCCCGATGAGGTGAGAACTTTTCCTAAAGGAAAAGTGGAACTGATCAAGATCGGAGGGGCGACAATCGGACGTGCTACATTGGAACCGGGCTGGAGGTGGTCCGCTTCCGTACAACCTCTGGTGAAAACCAAGAGCTGCGAAGCTCCCCACTTTCAATACCACGTATCAGGAACAATTATGGTTGTGATGGATGACGGAACGAAACTTGAGTGTAAAGCTGGTGATGTGTCGCTGCTGCCCGTTGGCCATGACGCATGGGTGGTTGGGGATGAACCTGTTGTGCTTGTGGACTTCCAAGGTATGGTAGATTATGCAAAGGAGTCCTCCGGAACAAAATAGAAGATATTAATCCGCTGTGTTTCAAAGGGAGAGAGACTGTTTGCTCTCTCCCTTTTGTTGAGCAGCCCGAGAGCCCACGTAACCCTGTTCAAGGGATAACTGGAGAAGTTCTTCCGGTGAAACAAAAAGAAATTCGGCTTCTTTGTCAATAAACTTCTTTATCAGCCATGGGCAAGGTATTCCATCAACTTTTGCACTCTTTCGGAGTTGTCCATTTCATATTAAGAACCTCCGTTCCATTATCTATACATTGTTTGAGGTCTGTTCTTTCCCATTACACCGGTCAAAAACACAAAGGCAATGAAAGAAAGCATGACAGCAGCTCCAATAAATGAATAGCCTATGCCAAAATAGGAAGCAATAATCCCGGCAACAATAGGTCCGGCCATATGTCCGACATCCATTATTGACCCAAGTGTTCCCATTGCCGAACCTCTTGTGTGTTCTCTGCTCAAATCTGCGATAAATGCAGAAGTGGCTGATGTAACAATAGAGAGACAGAAACCAAAGAGTATGCTCAGAATGAGAAGAGGTGTGAATGATTTAAAAAAGAAAAAACACCCAATGGAGATTGACCCAACGATGGCTCCCGTAAATATTTGGGGTTTTCTACCGTGTCTATCGGAAAATTTCCCCATCATGGGTTTTGTAATGGCAAGAGTAATAATCTGTGCCGAGAGGAATATGCCTGTCTCATACGTGCTGAGGCCAATACTTATTGCGTATAGTGGCAGAAAGGTTTCAAAAGTCCCGTAGGCAAAAAGTATTGATGCCTCAACAATACTTGTTATCAGAATGGTTCTGTTTGATATGACCATCTTGAACGATTCTAATAGTTTCTTCCTTGAATATTCCTTACTTTCTTTTGTTTGATTCGGCAATTTGAGTATCAGCATGAGTGTTACTAACCCGGCAATACCGCATATGAGATAGACAGTTTTGTAACTGAGACCGGGGTTGAATGCCAGTATTCCCAAGATGCCGCCCCCCACTATAGGCGCCAAAAACCTTCCGGCAAGGGTTGATGCAGAAAACCAACCCATTTTCTCGCCGCGTTCCCCATGAAAATAGTCAGCGACTAATGCCATTGCTACTGGGATGAAAATAGCTGTAGCGAAGCCGTGAAAAAATCTGATCAATGCAAGATGCCAAATCTTTGTCACGAATAGATAAAGGAAAGGTGCTGAGGAGAATACGATGCCTGAAAGAATCAACATCCTCTTACGTCCCCACTTGTCAGAAAATACTCCGGCAGGAAAACTTGCTACAATTCCGGTAAAGGCAGATACTCCTGCAATTATCCCCACCCCTGTGGGAGTTGCACCGATATATGCTGTGAATAAGGGGAGCACGGGACTTTTTGAAATAGTCGAGCTAAATATGGCAAATAATCCTGTAGTGCAAAGCAAAATGAAAGGGGTAAAATTAAAAAACATGATAAACTATAACAATATAGTCATTGCAATTCAAAAAAACCATGGCGATTGATGAGGTCTATGATGACGTAGAATGTAAAAAGATATGCACCTGCGGTTAGTCCTCATAAGGTTCTACGATTCCTCGCCCATCTTAGTGTTCAAAGAATGGTCCTATCCAACGGGAAAACAGATCATAAGACCCACTATCCTTTTTAGTAAGATTTATGAGATAAAATATTATCTCAGGAGGGCATGAACTCTAAAAAGCCATGTTCATAGAAATCAAAGGACAGATAGAGAGAATTACCTACTACAAAGAAGAAAGCGGCTATACAATCGCAAAAGTGAGGGTAGGAGGCAGGCATGACTTGGTCACGGTAGTCGGCAATCTCTTTTCCGCGAATCCGGGGGAAGTTTTGAAACTGAAGGGTCAATGGCACTTTCACCCCAAATTTGGTGAACAATTCAAGATAACATCTTATGAATCGGTAGTCCCTGCAACGGTCAAAGGCATAGAAAGATATCTGGGCTCCGGTCTAATCAAAGGCATCGGTCCGGTCATGGCCAAGAGGCTTGTGTCGCAATTCGGCTTGGAGACCCTTACCATCATCGAAACAGATATTCAGAAGCTGCACGAGGTCGAAGGCATCGGGGGAAAAAGAATCGAGATGATACGGAAAGCATGGGATGACCAAAAGGAGATACGGGAGGTCATGCTTTTTCTCCAGGGTAATGGCGTCAGTCCAACCTACGGAGCCAAGATTTTCAAACAGTACGGCAGGGAATCCATTAACGTTGTTCAGGGAAACCCCTACAGGCTCGCAACCGATATATTCGGCATAGGGTTTATCACGGCGGATAAGATAGCCGAAAACCTTGGTATTTCCAAAGACTCCCAGATCAGGGCCGAGGCGGGAATTCTGTATGTTCTCCACCAACTATCCGATGATGGCCATGTCTATTATCCATATGGACCGCTGATAGAGGAATGCAAAAAAATTCTTGGTGTCGACAAAGAGATCATTGTGAAAGCATTCGGTCAGATTTCCCTGGACAAAAAGATCGTTATTGAAGACCTGAACAAAGAGGAGATAAAAGAAAACAACAAAGCGGTTTATCTCTCCAGGTTCTATGTCTCCGAGGTCGGGATAGCCGATAAGCTGAAAACTTTAATACAGGTTCCAAAAACCTTGAGGTCTTTTGACAAGGACAAAGCAATCGAATGGGTCCAGGGGGAATTGAAGATGACCCTCGCTGAAAATCAGAAACAGGCGGTCAAAGAAGCTATCGATAAAAAAATCATGGTAGTCACAGGAGGTCCGGGCACCGGCAAGACAACGATAATCAATTCGATCATAAGAATATACGAAAGGGCAGGTCAAAGGGTTCTCCTTTCCGCTCCTACGGGAAGGGCCGCAAAGAGGATGAATGAGGCAACAGGACATGAGGCCAAAACGATTCATCGACTGCTTGAGTGCAGTCCGAAAGAAGGCGGCTTTAAGAGGGATGAAAACAATCCGTTGGAGGCGGATTTGATAGTCATTGATGAAACATCTATGGTGGATACTATTCTTATGTATCATTTCCTGAAGTCTGTTCCGGGGGGAGCAACCTTGATTCTTGTCGGTGATGTCGACCAGTTACCCTCAGTCGGCGCCGGCAATGTCCTCAAAGACATTATTGAATCGGGGCATATACCCGCAGTGAGACTCACAGAGATCTTCAGACAGGCGAAAGAAAGCCTGATCGTAGTTAACGCCCATAGAGTAAACAACGGTCAGATGCCTACCTTTAGTTATCATAAAGATCATCCCCAGGACTTCTATTTCTTTGAGATAGAAGAACCCGAAAAGGTATTGGGAAAAATCATTGAGCTCTGCAAGGAGAAGATACCGAAGAAGTTCGGCTATAATCCGGTCAATGACATTCAGGTTTTGACTCCTATGCACAGGGGTGTTGTGGGGACTTCCAATCTCAACGCAGAGTTGCAGAAACACTTGAACACTTCACAAGATGAGCTTATAAGAAACGGCAAGGTTTTGAAGGTCGGCGATAAAGTCATGCAGATCAAAAACAACTATGACAAAGATGTTTTCAATGGAGATATTGGAAGGATCATCAGGATTGACAGGGAAGATCAGGAAGTGACGGTGGATTACGATGGGAGATCCGTTTCTTATGAATATTCCGACCTTGATGAAATAGTCATGGCTTATGCCGTAACGGTTCATAAATCTCAGGGAAGCGAGTACCCCGTAGTAGTTATGCCGATCCTTACTGAGCACTATATGCTTTTACAAAGAAACCTTCTTTATACAGGCATAACAAGGGGAAAGAGATTAGTAATCTTGGTCGGGACTAAAAAAGCCATGGCAATAGCAATAAAAAACAACAAACCACAAAAAAGGCATACCTTGTTGAGAGAACGGCTAACCTGCTGAAATAAGGGTATTACACGGGCAAAGGACTATTTCTACAGTCATAAGCAAAGTCGCATCCTGTACGTATTTTGTCATTCCGGGCTTGACCCGGTTTACTACTCATAGAGAATCCGGTGTTTTCCCTGGATTCTCGCCTCGGCGAGTCGCTGCAGCGACCCGCTTTCAAGGGAATGACAAAGCAGCGTCGGAGTCGGTTATACGAAAGTTGTAAATTTTATTAATCAAAAAAGTCTTACAATCCCAGCGCGTCGATTATCCTTTTTCTCTGTTTTTCGATAGACTTCTGTCCCTGTTCGAGGTTTTTTAATATCTCTTTCTTTGCTCCGTCAGACAGATCTTTGCCTTTCTCGATGACATCCGAGACCTTGTCTTTCACATCATCGGCAAAATCATTTATGCTGTCTATGGCATCCTCAACTACGTGCACTGTTTCCTTCTTGATCTTTCGCGCGGTCCTCGCGATATCCTTTCTTGTTTCCCTTCCGGACTTGGGTGCATAGAGAAGTGCGACAGCGGCGCCAACCACTCCCCCAACTAAAAAAGCCCCGGCAATCTTTTTATAATCGTCGTCCATGTTCATCTCTCCTTTCTGGATATATTTCGATCTATGTCTAAAACGCGGCAATTCCAAAGGGCTGAATCACCTCAGATAAATTATACCTAAAAAATTGAGAATGTGAATGGCAGGGCGTGTGAACGGCAGGGCGGGGAGTTGCTTTTTTGCGCTATTTCGTTAATATTTAAGCATGGCCGACGAAAAAAAGCCTATGGACATAATGAAAAGCACCCAGTGGAGGATTGTTTCCAGCGTCTTAATCTTGATCCTTTTCTTATATCTGTGGAACCAATTCTTCAGGTTGGGAAGTCCTGAACGATACCCCATCACTTACAGCCAATTCATTGAACAGCTGAACGCAGGCAATATTAAATCCGTTACCATAAGGAATCTGCAGGTGAACGGAGAGTTTATTAAAGAAATCAATATCCAGTTGCCGGACGAGAAAAAGACTGCGGGAATAAAAATATTTCAGACTTTTCTGCCTTCTTTTCAGGGAGAAGGTCTCCTTAAAACGCTTGAGGAGAAGAAAGTGGCTGTCACTGTGGAGCCGGCTGAAAAGGGATCCTTCCTCTGGCAGATTCTGATCGGGGTATTGCCCTGGGTGCTGATCATCGGTTTCTGGGTAATATTGATGAGGCGCGCGCAACAGGTTCAAGGGGGACCGGGAGGCCTTTTCACTTTCGGCGCAAGCAAGGCTAAACTCTATGACGAGAAGAAGAAAATCAACATAACCTTTAAAGATGTGGCGGGCATGGAAAATGTAAAGCAGGAACTCAGGGAAACGATAGAGTATCTGAAAGACCCCTCCAGATTCAGAAGGCTTGGTGCAAATGTTCCCAAAGGCGTCCTTTTGATCGGACCTCCCGGGACCGGAAAAACGTTGCTGGCCCGCGCAGTTGCAGGCGAGGCAGGAGTTCCTTTTTACAGTATCAGTGCCTCTGAATTCATAGAGATGTTCGTGGGCGTGGGCGCTTCCCGCGTCAGAGATCTCTTTAAGAAGGCCAGGGAAACGCATCCCAGCATCATCTTTATCGATGAACTCGATGCAGTGGGGCGCACAAGGGGGGCGGGCCTCGGAGGCGGGCATGATGAGAGGGAGCAGACATTAAACCAGATCCTCAGCGAGATGGACGGATTTGAGCCTCACGAGGAAGTGATTGTTTTGGCGGCAACCAACAGGCCTGACGTTCTCGATCCCGCACTTTTAAGGCCGGGACGGTTTGACAGGCATATCGTGATTGACAGGCCTGGATTAAAGGAACGCAAAGCGATTCTCGATGTCCATACGAGAAGCAAAATATTGGCGGACGATGTGGACCTTGAAAAAATGGCGAGGGGGACTCCCGGCATGACGGGCGCAGATCTTGAAAATATGACGAACGAAGCAGCGCTCATAGCAACAAGAAAAAACAAGGACAAAATAGAGATGAGTGATTTCGAAGAAGCGCGGGATATAATCCTTATGGGTTCCGTGAGGGAAGAAACGATCAGCGAAACGGAGAGAAACATAACCGCATACCATGAAGCAGGACACGCCCTCGTCGCTTGGAACCTTCCGGGAACTGACCCCATACATAAAGTCAGCATTGTTCCGAGGGGCATGGCCATGGGGGTAACGCAGCTCCTGCCGGAAGAGGACAGGCACTATTATCCCAAGACATATCTTATGAACAGGCTGGGTGTCGCCCTCGCAGGGCGGGTAGCCGAGAAGATCGTCTTTAACGATTTAAGCAGCGGCGCACAGAATGACTTGAAAGAAGCAACGAATCTTGCTGAAAAGATGGTGGCCCAGTGGGGTATGAGTGATAAGGTCGGCCCTGTAAATCTTGGAAGAGGTGAAGAACATCCGTTCTTAGGGAGGGAACTTGCCCTGCCGAAACGCTACAGCGAACAAATGGCATGGCTCATGGACCAGGAAATCCGTGAGTTGATAACCCAGGCAGAATCGAAAGCAGAGGAGGTTTTGAAAAATAACAGAACCGCCCTTGATAATCTGGCCGCAGCACTCTTAAAAGAAGAAGTTTTGGAAAAAGACGATATAGACCGGATAATTAAAGAGTCGCGATGATTAGAAAATATTGGCGAGCCTGGCAAACTCTTCGATGCTCAGTGTCTCCGGCCTTCTGCTTGGATCTATCCCCGCTCTACTCAGCCATTCTTTAATATCTTCCCGCAAACTTTTTAGAGAGTTGGAAAGCATTTTTCTTCTCTGGGAAAAAGCTGTTTTTACAACCCTCGAAAATATCTCTTCATTCAATACATCAACAGAAGGCTTATCCAGGATTTCGATATGTATGACTGCAGAGTCAACTTTCGGCACCGGCCTGAATGCCTCCTTTGGAATTATAAATTCCAGGCGTGGCTTTGCATGGTATTGGACCATGATAGAAAGAACCCCGTAGTCCTTCCCCCCCGGTTTTGCCACAATTCGTTCCGCAACCTCCTTCTGGACAGTCAGGGTCATGGACTCGATGTTTTTTTTGGTCCGAAAAGCGGCCCCACCCCGCTTTAGAATCCCCCTTTGCCCACCTTCTTCAAAGAGGGCTGCAGGGGGATTCAATGGGATTTCTTCGGTTGTCTCCTGTGCCTTTGCCACAGCTATTTGCTCCATTTCGAGTAATCTGAAAATTATCGGGGTCGTAATATAATAGGGTATATTTGCAACGACCTTGAACCCGGGGAGGTCCTCGTACGGGTAATCGAGGGCGTCTCCGAGTATCAATTCGATATTCCCGTATCCTGCAAGTTCTCTCTTTAATTTTTCATACAGATGCTCATCAAGTTCAATTGCAAGCACCTTCGCAACTCTCTCCGAGAGCATCCTCGTCATTTTGCCGTGACCGGGGCCAATCTCAACCACAAGGTCCGACTGTTCAAGCCGTGCGGCTTCAACGATCCTTTCGATGATCATTGAATTATTGAGGAAATTTTGTCCTAAATGTTTCTTCGGCATTTCCCCGTTATCATAACATGCATTTATGACTACTTATAAGGCCGGCACTTCACTTCAATTCCTCCTGATCTTAAATATACCCCCTGATCTTGCTATACTTGTTTGATGAAAATTCTGATCTGCGGCGGAGCAGGCTTTATCGGCTGGAATCTCACCCTCCATCTCTTGGACCAGGGGCATCAAATCATCATCCTCGATAGAAACAAATCAAGAATTGTCTCTCACGGCCTGCAGTCTATCGAGGTCGATCTGCTTCAACCGGAACTCTTTAAAGAAACATGGTTCGAAGGAGTGGAAGCGGTCGTAAACCTGAGCGGCAAAGATATTTTCACGCCATGGACCAGGAAGGCCATGGAATTGATCCGGCAGAGCCGGATAGAAGTCAACAAAAACCTTGTTGATTATATTGCACGACTAAAACAAAAGCCGAGGGTCTTCATATCAGCCTCCGCAGTCGGATATTATGGAGACCGGGGAGAAGACGCCCTATCGGAAGGCGAGCCTCACGGCCAAGGCTTTTTAGCCGAGGTCTGCGTGGCATGGGAAGCAGAGGCAAGAAAGGCTGAAAAACTTGGAATGCGCTCGGTTCAGGTAAGAACAGCACCGGTTCTTCTTAAAGGCGGCGGGCTTTTGGGTCAGATGCTGAAATCGATGCGCTTTAGATTCACCTTCCTGTTCGGCTCCGGCAATCAGTGGTTTTCCTGGATCCACATGTACGATCTCATCCGCATCTATCATTGGGCGATCACTGACGAAACCCTTGCTGGACCGATCAACGCATGCTCTCCGAATCCGATGCGTTTTCGTGCTTTCCTGGCTCATCTCACAAAATACAAAAAAGCCCTTGTTGTACCATTCCCAGGCTGGCTTCTGAAACTCTTTTTACAGGAAACAGCGGATGTTGTTTTGTACAGTCAGAAAATGATGCCGTCAAAACTGTTGGAAAGAAACTTTCGGTTCTCCTATCCCACTTTAGACAAAGCATTCAGAGATATTTTTGTGGGGAACAAATAGGATTTTAAGAGGCGGGCTATATCTTGCCATTCCGGCCAGGCCGGTCACCTCAGGCGACTCGCCGAGGCGAGAATCCTTCACGGTCTCCCTTAGTAAAGGCGAAGCAAGAAGGTTGTTCTGAAGAAAGATTCCCGCCAAGCGGGAATGACAGACAACGCAGCTTTACAAATGAACTTCTTATCAATCATACCCTCAGCTTCGCTGCCAGCTTTATAGCCTCGATCATGCTTGACGGATTAGCCGCGCCCCTCCACGCAATATCATAAGCGGTGCCGTGGTCGGGCGACGTGCGGACAAACGGCAGTCCGACTGTAACATTCACGCCAGTGTCAAAGGCAATCATCTTTAGCGGGATTAATCCCTGGTCATGGTACATACAAACGATAATATCAACTTCTCCTTTATACGCCTTATGGAAAATCGTATCCGGTGGATATGGGCCCGAAACGGGAATCCCTTCTTTGGCAACACTTTTAATTGCAGGAATTATCTTTTTTATTTCTTCATCGCCGAATATCCCTGCTTCCCCTGAGTGCGGATTCAGTCCGGCCACAGCAATCCTCGGATTCCTGATCTTCAGCATGGCACAAGCCTTTTTTGCTAAACGAATTGTTTTTATTATCCTTTGTTTGGTAATCAAACCCGGCACGTTCTTCAAAGCGGTATGGATCGTGACAAGGATTACCCTTAAGTGACCGCCGACAAGCATCATCGCATAATCTTTTGTTTTTGTGAGCCCGGCAAGCATTTCAGTATGTCCCGGCCATGCGAATCCGGCCATTTTTAATGCCTCTTTCGAAATCGGAGCCGTAACGATCCCGTCCACCTGCTTGTTCAATGCAAGTTCAACAGCTTTTCTTATATAGCTCACACAAGCCTCACCGCCTGCAGTAGTCGGTTTGCTTTTGGGGAAGATTTCCCCTCGAAAAATCCCCCCTTGCCCCCCTTTTTCTTTGCCCCGGCGAATCCGCCTGAGTGCGGGAAAGTGGAGTGAAGCAGCAGATGAAATTGTCTTTCTACCTGGATCAATCAGTTCAATGGTATCTTTTCTATGTCTCGATTCCACGGGTGATTGAAGAATCTTTATTTTCAGAGGAAGTTTAAGAAGGTTGAATGTCTCTTCAATTATCCCCGCATCGCCGATAACAATTGGCGCGCAACAATTTCTCACTTCAGAAGAGTTCAGTGCCTTCAGAATTATTTCCGGTCCGACCCCTCCCGGATCTCCCATGGTAATCGCGAGTTTCTTCATAGTACAGATTACTTGTCCGGAAAATTTTTCATCTCATCAAAATACGACGGACCAAAGCCCGACCCCTTAATGTTTTCGGCGTGAACATCTTCATATACATCGGCAAAATTATCGAACTCGCTCATCTCAGTTTGACTCCGTCAAAATCGCGCCATTGTCGCCATCGTGCTGTTACTGCGACATCGCCTGCAATTCTAAGCGTGCCCAATAAACCAGCTTTTTCGTAAACTTAAACGAACTGTTGTTTCGTATATACCCACTACAGATTTCCAGTTTTATCTACACCATTCTTACTTTTTTGTGAAGCGTGAAGGTCAGGAAGAAAACAATATGAATTTATTTTCCCTCCGAACACTGCAAAAATCCCATTTTTATAATAACAATCTACAGCCCCAAAGCCACTTTCTCTCAATGCTTCTAATTGAGCCTCTAATGTATCGGGCTTGTTCATACTTGAAGAATCCTTATACCGGCATATAATATCTTCAGGGAGTTCATCTCTCAAATTGAGCTGATCTTGCATGTGTTGCATCCATTCTTTCCAGATAGCAAAATACCATTCTTCAAGTTCCGCTGAAGGAGAGAGCACCACATCAATGTTTACAAAACGGCCTCCCGTATTCAAATGTCCGGAGATGTAGCGAAAGAGATCTTTCTTCTCTTTCATTTCTAGATGGTGGATAGCAAGAGAAGACACGCAGAGATCAAAATGACCCAGTGACACCGTGCCTGTCAAGAGTTCCTTAAAGCTTGCATGTATGAAATGCACGGAGTACGCCGTCAGTCTTTCTTTTGCCTTTTGAAGCATATCCCATGAGCCGTCAACCAATGTGGAAATGATAGTCTCATCCTTTCTGAGCAGTTCTTCTGTAAGCACTCCATCGCCACACCCTAAGTCCAAAATGTGGATATCTCTTTTCTTACTGAAATAAAAGGAAAACAAAGAAGACATGATCCGGATCATCTTCCTACGTTCTTGGACATAAATGTCAGCTTTTTCGAGATAGTTTTTTGAAAAATGTTCCTGTGCCCATGCTGAATGATTAAATGTATCCATTTATGCTCCTTCTGATGCGACTTGCTTGACTTTCAAAAGTGAAGATTATCAGTTCTGTTCAAAAGTCTTGTTCTGCATATCACAGATGTTGATTTCGGGAAGAACGTGTTGCCGCCTTCATTCGCCGATGATTTTTGATTTCTGGTTCTTAAGACATTACTTTCAAATCCCCCTTGCCCCCTTTTCCGAAGTGGGGTACTTATCCACACAATTCCCTAAAGAGCCCTATCTCTGAACTTCCTTATTTAACTGCATCTGCACACAGGCATTTCCCCTGAGATCACCGATATGTGTTTTTAGTCTCTGGTTTAATTCGTTTTCGATGAGATAGTTTTCGATTTCATCTCTCACAACCTCAAATTCTTTTCCTTGAAAATCTCCGATATGTTTATTGTAAAATTCCTTTACCTCCTCATCTTTTATCCTTATGAAAGCCTTAACCTTTAAATCAACATATTCCTTCAGCAGTTGATCCTCAGACGGCGCCTCTAATCGCATCTTTTTTGCTTCCCTGAGCATTAATGTCCTGTTGATCATCGTATTCAAGACTTCTTCCCTTGTTATATTCGGACTTACTCTTGCCGTTTCCTCATATCTCACCTCTAAATCACTGAGGGTTATCGCGATGTTATCCACATAAGCTGCCACACGGTCCCTGATTGCCGCACAGGGCACTGCGCTAAGCGCAGAGAGCAGTAAAAAGGTAGAAGAGAGCGCGATACAAAAAATCGCACTTTTACTAATCCGGTCATTAGTAGTCTCACATACGATGCTCATAACATGCCTTTTTAAAAGGCTTTTCGTGGACTGTCATGTGGCTTTACTTATGAACTCCTTAGTAACTTTGCTTTTTGCTCTTTGCTCTTTGCGCCTTTCTTTTTTAGAATGCATGTCCAATACTGAAGTGCAGTTCACCGCTGCTTTCACCCTTTTCTCTTTGAAGTTTGACCCCGTAATCTACGCGTATAGGCCCGACCGGCGTGTCATACCTTAAACCGAGTCCTGTAGTAAATTTGAGGTCTGTAATGCCCATTTCATTGACTTTTTGCCAGACGTTTCCTCCGTCAACGAAGACAACCGCGCCTATTCCCCTTCCCAAAGATGTCCTTAGCTCGAGGTTCTCCATAAGGAAGGCGTTACCGCCGGTGGGATTGCCGTCGGAGCCTTTCGGCCCGAGGGTATCCTGAGCATAGCCTCTCACCGTTGTACTTCCTCCGAGGAAAAATCTTTCCACAATCGGAAGTTCGTTTGTCTTAAAATAACCCTGGGCGACCCCTCCCCTTAAAGACACGGCAAGAACTATTCGTTCGGTAATTCTATGGAAAAAATTACCGTAGAAGGAAAGCTTCACAAAATCTGTTTCAGACAGGAAAACAGGCGCCGTGAATTTAACCGAAATCCCCGAGAGGATGCCTCTCTGCGGATAAAAAAGATTGTCTCTTGTGTCATAGATAATGCCGAAACGCAATCCGCTTATGATGAGTGTCCCGGTATCTTCCCTGCTCAATATGACATCTGGTTTCACATCAAAGGTATTCACCAATGAAAATTCATAGAACAGTTCTGATTTCACGGTCTCACTCAGCTTTTTTTCGAACCCCCCCGTGACCGTATGCCTGGTCAGGTGATATCTGACTTCCCGGGTATCCACATTCACTTCCTTTTTGTCCTCACCCAGTATATAGGCCCGGAACGGCAACGGAATGCCCTGGAACCACGGTTCAAAATACTGAAGGATATAACGCTTTTCGAGGGAACTCAACTCTAATCTTACCGAAGCCTGCCTGTTCATTCCCATGAGGTTCTTGTAGCTGAGATCGATCATACCCCGGTATTTCTCATAGTCCCCGTACCCCAGCCCGAATTCTACTGCACCCGCGTTGCCCTCTCTCAATTTCATGAGAACATCCTTCTTGTCATCATATCTGTCGAGTACTTCCATATCAATGCCCGTAAATAATCCTGATTTATACAGTTGTTGTCTCTCCTTTGCGAGGACATTGAAATCGAAGGGCTTATCTTCTTCCTGCACAAATTCGCGTTTTATTACCGCATATTTTGTCATGCGGTTACCGGCGACGATTACCTTGCCAAAGTGTATCAAACCATCCTCATTGATCTGGAATGTGATATTAGCCTTCTGCCCTTCAATCTCTCTCGTTACCGAAACGGTTGCCTCGGGAAAACCTTTGTTGCCGTAAACCTCGATGACCCTGTACCGCGCATCCGAAATATCAACATCATTATAGACATCTCCCGGCTTTATCTTGATGACCTTTCTTAATTCCTCTTCCGATACACTCTTTGCCCCGCTAGCGGTTACGCGACCTATCACTGTTTTGGGTCCTTCATGTATACCAACGAAGATGTCCATTTTTTGAGCACCCTCTTCGTACTTTGTCTGAAACTCATCAATAGCGGACGACAAATAACCGAGGGAATTGTAAAAATTTTTCAGCGTATCTCTTTCCGTATCGATGAGGTCCGGGTTAAATCTCTTTCCTTCTTTCAGGGATATGATCTCCTTAAGACTTTTAGCCGGCAGGGTATTTCCGACGAAGGTGATTTTTCCTGTCTCCACCCGCTTACCCTCCTGGACAGAGAACTTAAGAAGTATAAGGTCGTCCTTTGACGTTGTGACATGAGCAATCTGCGCAAAGGGGTATCCCCCCGTATGGTAAAGAGATGACATCCGCTGTACCGCTTCTGCCACAATGTCATCGCTGAACTCCTCCGCCTCGAAGAAGGGCATCTCTTTCAGCAGCTTCTTTGTGGAAACATGATCATTGCCCTCAATAGAGACCTCCAGGCGTTTGCCGGGATCAACAGAAAGTGTAAGGTCTCCGTCGGCAAAGGCATAGGGTCCGACAACGGGCTTGAAGTGTTTCTTGTCCTTATAGTATGCCTTTATCCGTTCCATGTCTTTCTTGAATCGCGTCTGATCAAATACATCTCCCTCCGACAATTTCATTTCCGACTTGATATCCCCGGCAGTGCCGGAAACGGTTATTCTTTTGACTATTTCCGGTTCACCCGTATCGACGCGAAGATATAGGTTGATCCTGCATGGTTCCCTTAATCTTTCAACTTCCGCTCCGAGCTTGACACGCGGGAACCCGCGCTCGACTATCTTGGGTCTCAAATCCTTAACGGCTTTTTCAAGCATGTCGCATGCCAAATACCCGCCCTCTTTCAAAATGAACAGTTCCTTAATCTCGCCCTTTGAGAGGGCATATTCGCCTTTTACATAAATGTTTTTTAAATAATCTTTTTCCCTGACATTAATGATAACTTTCGTTTTCTCTCCATCTATTGTCTCGACGGCAATGTCCTCAAATATCTCTTTCAGAAATGCCCTCTTTATCCCCGATCTTATACGGTCTGCATCGATTGCATCGCCGGACTTGATATCGAGGAGATAGAGGAGCTCGTCCTTGCCCATTGAATAAAGTCCTTTCATTTCTATCTCACCGACCACTGAAGCTGATGCTTGAAGAACAGTAAATAGTAAGCTGTAAAGACTAAGCAGCAAAATACAACAGGAAAAAATAAGGACCTTCGGCGCTGCTGAATCGACTCCCTGTTTATTCAATTCCCGCGTGGAATTCATTTGAATTCGAACCTGAACCTTACATCGCCTCCAAGGCTTCCCTTTTCATCCCTGACACCCACCAGTGAGACATGCTTGCCAAGAAGATATTCGATCTTGATCACCTGCTCTTCCGTAGTGCCTAATAAATTCGCGTAGGTTACGAATAATTTTTCTCCTATGAGTCTCTTTGATACAGTGACTCTCGGCCCCACCGTTCCGGTTGTACTTGAGACATAGGGTTCCACCTGGAATCTGTCCACGCCGGTTATGGTCCTGAGTCGTTCTTCAACGACATCCTGTATCTTGCCCGTCAGGAAAGAAGTTGCCTCTCCGGCACCGATACCTCCTTCCAGCCCTTTAAGCTGTTTTCCAATCTGACCGGCCGTAAGCAGTGAAAGGATATCCCTATCTTCAAGATGCGGTTCCGATGACAGTGCAAGATTGAACCGGTCCATCTGGCCTTCAAGATTTAATCTGATGCGATAGCCCTTCACAGTTGTTTCAGCGGTGAGATTTATCACAGGCTTGATCCTGTTGGGGTCCACAAGATCGACACTGGCAGAGATTATCTTGAATTCGTTGTTCCTGAAATACACATATCCCTCCGTTGCCTCAATCCGGCCAAAAAGCACCGGCTTGGAAACGGTTCCCTTCACCAGCATCTCCCCGGATATCTTTACCGGCGCCCTGGCAATGTTATTATCGATAGAGATATTTTCACTGCCGGTAATTCTTATATTAAGTTCAGCCCTTTCAAGAGCGGACAACTCTGCTTTAGGTTTCTCGACACTCTTCGCTGTGAAGAGCCATGACCTCCACTCCAGCGGCTCTTTATCCTTCGCCCTGTTTATCTTGATGTCGCCGATAAAACTCATTTCTTCCATCGTGCCCTTATAGAGAAGTTCGCCGTCAAAATTGACATGGAAATCTTTCGAAATCGTGGCTGTGACGTCATTGAGTTTGGCTTCCAGGTAAAACCTCTTGACAAGAAGCGCGCTCAGATAGACAACACCGGAGACACTAACGTTTCCACCCCCTATCTTTCCTGTTAGTCCTTTCATCACAACCCTGTCCTCTTCGATATACAGGCTGCCGTTTATCGAGCTGATATACGCGGGATAATCTCTCAAACCGAAAGAGGCATTCGATATATTCACGCCTCCGTTTATCTCGGGCTTTTCCCATCTGCCTTTGACCGAAAAGGTGAAATCGGCATCCCCTTTCAGATACCCTATCTTCTTTGACAGAGCTTTGAGGGATGAAAGAGAGGAACTTCCTGCCAAACGGATATTGTAGTCTTTACCGATTTCTATGCCGCCCTGGACTTTGAAAGAAGACGCACCGCTTTTAATTGTAACCTCATTAAAAGAAATTTTTTTGTTTTCGACCGCCAATATTATGTTGGAATCGTTTGTGAAAGTTTGCCCGAAGAGCGAAAGCGTCATATAATTGATATTCGCCGCCGCAGCGATATTCTCCCGGTCTCCCTTCATTTCGATATGACCTTCCAGATTGAGCTGAAGGTCTTCGGGTACTTCCTTCAGGAATGAACTGACAAGCACATCATGTCTGCCCGGCTGGATTGAGAGTTGGGCGCTCCAGGGTAATTTATCGTTGAGATATCCCCTTCCTTTCAGCCTCATTTTTTCATTAAACAATGCGGCGTTTACCGAGATATCCCTGTTCCGCACCGTTGCGCTTACCGTACCGCTGCCCAGGTTTCTTCCTTTTAAGGTACCACCTATGACGCTCGCATTGAGGGTAATTGTAGGGTTGTCAAATGTGCCACGACCTTCCGACTGCCCCCTTAAAACCATGTCATCGGGTATGGCGATACGGTCAGATATGAAATCTTTCAGAAAAAGTTTTTCCGATGAACCGTTATAGGAAAATTTCTTATCAAAACCGACCTTGCCTTCTCCGGCAAGGACAGATTTCCCTTTCCGGACCTTAACCTTTTTCAAGGAAAGCTCTCTTTTTGCATAAGACACGCCGCCTGATGCGAAATCGAATGGAATATCATAGAGAACACCCTTATCTACAGAGGCATTGCCGGACACCTCGACATCCTTGTCCTTGCCGCCGATCTTTACCTCCGCATTCAGCCTTCCTTTGGCAGAGAAGTCTTCAAGAAATATCTTTACGAACTGGCCGAACTCCGCATTCATGATTGAGGCCCTGAGGTCATATACCGGCTTAGAGAGATCAAAAAGTTCTTTCGCCTCAGGAAAAGATATCCTGCCTTTCATCCTGTGCTCCTCCCCGGCAGACCTGAAAACAGATTCGCGCATGTCGAGACGGTTCTTTTGATAGGTAAAGTCTGATACAATACTGTCCGCTCTGTACCCCTCAATCACAGCACTCGATAACACGGCCCGCCCGAATATCTTCGGATTATCAAAGGCGCCGGAGATTTCTCCTGAAAATTCCCCGCGGCCTTTAACTTCTTTGTAATACGGCAATGTCAGATCGGAAATATTGCCTGTATCCAGCCTGCTTTTTAAGGTGAGAGTTTTGCGGGCTATGTCCACGGTACCGTTGGCGGAAATATTCGAAATGGATGTGCTTAATTGCAGATTGGAGAGCGCCAGGATATCACCCCGCAGAGAATAGTTCCCTTTGATGTCCCGTATCTTGTTAAGAAAATCATCGACCGGTGGACGATACCCCTTCATCCACACCCTCTGCTCAGCACTGAGGGATTTATAGACAAACCATCCGTCCGGATTAAACCCATTCCCTGAGGCCGCCAGTTCTCCATCAACCTTCCCGTCCGGAATTTCCGGCTCCCATCCGATAAGTTTAAGGGCCGACTTGCTGTCGATGGAATTGAATTTTACGTTCAGTGTAAAGAAGTCGACTACAGGGAGATTGATCGCCGCATTGGCCTGAGCCGTACCGTTATATAACAAGGCATGACCGTTCCCGAACTTCATGACGCCGTTTTGATAGAGCACCTCACAGGTCAGTAAATCGATATCAACATCAAACAGATTCCCCTTTCTCAGACGCGCCTTTGCCTTCCCGGAGATATTCGAAAGCGGCCCTGTTATCTCACCCTGGAAATCAACGAGCCCCTCTATCTTCTCCTTTACACTCAAGAGTTCCATCAGTGTCTGGACATAAAAATCCCCGCCAAGCTTTAATTCAACAATAATATCCTTCCATCCCGGCGCTTTGGATTTCTCTGATTGAAGCTTCATCGGAGGGCTGAACCGGTCCGTGTGTATCGAAGCCTGTCTCTCCGCTCCTTCGAGTCTTATGTCTCCCTTTACAGAAATCCTTCCCTCACCCTTCTGCCCGAGATTAAACATCCGTTTCACCGAATCGACAAGAAGTCCGAGATCGGTCTTCAGAATGCCACTGCCTTTCGAATAAATGCCCTCCCCTTTGAGCCGGGAACCATAGGAACCGATTTCAAGGCGGTTTATCTCTATCCTGTCGCCCTTTAAAGAGATCGCGGTCTTTATGTCGCATGAGATCTTCGGCCATCCTTCTTTTTCCAGCAGAAGTTCCTTTATCGAGGCGTTAAGCCTCCGGTTTTCTCCGAGGATCATCTCCCCCTCAAATCCTTTTACGCCC
Source organism: Thermodesulfovibrionales bacterium (assembly GCA_963776195.1). GTDB lineage: Bacteria > Nitrospirota > Thermodesulfovibrionia > Thermodesulfovibrionales > SM23-35 > CAVZMO01. The sequence continues at coordinate 78,774 of CAVZMO010000039.1, read as the reverse complement.
GCTGTTCCTTTTAACTCGTCATCTCTGAAAGAAAGATTCCCCTTCACAATCTCGATCACCGTCACCTTCACCTTAAAGGCGGTCTTTCTCTCCTTTTCAAGGTAGGCCTTGATATTGCCGACGATCTCTTCGACTTGCCGCCTGTTCGTGGATATGCCGGGTTCTGTTATGACAAGCCGGCGAACAGTCAACTGCCTGCTTAAAAGTCCAGTTAAGGAAAGGTACCCTTTAGCTCTGTTCGCGATAAGCACGTCCTTCCCTTCCCGATCAGAAACCTTCAGCTCCTTCGCATCGATGAATAGGGGAAACAGATTGATGTGAATCGCACCGACTGCAACCCTTTGTCCCGTCATAGATTCCAATTCCGGGACCACAAAATCTTTGAGGATGTCCGATATATACTTTCCCCGTGATAAAAATATGGCAAGTCCGAAGACGACAGCAAGGGCTATAAGAAAGAACGTTTTTTTCAGCGTTTTCCCGGCGCCCTTCTCTTCTCTCTCATTCTCCATTAATCCGTCATGACTCCTGTGTTATAATCCGAGATCAGCCTCCGAAAAGCCATCTCTTGAAATTCCACAAATGCAGGATCTTTTGCGTAAACGCCGTCTGATCTACCTTCGTTGCGAGAACTCTCAGCTCATTTCTGGTCTCCTCTATCTCCCTGTCCTGGGATTTATCGAGTCCGCCGTCTGCTATAAAATGCCGTATCTTTTCGAGTTCCCCCGCGTCGAGCCATATCCCGTGCCTGCCGCACTCATCAATAATAACCCCCGAAATGCGCCTGAAGTTCTTCCGGTTCATGAGTTTGCCGCATCGCACGCACGGTATATATCCGGGTGGATCTTTCACAGGTTCCCGAAGGAAGCCGCTTTTGATGTCTTCTTTTTTGTACACGTCTGACGATCTCGTAACCTTTTGAAACTCGACCGCATCAAGCCATAGTCCGCCGCATTGCGGGCACAAATCGTATTCTTCACCGTCATGAATCCCGGTTTCAAGGGGAACTTCACAACGGGGACATAGAGGAGCGATTGACTGAACATCCTCGTTTAGTCGTCCTCCGCAGAGAGGACAGATAGTGTATTGCCTATTTATGTCTTTCCCGCAGTGTTTGCATTTTTTTGTCTCATACATACCCTTCCACTCCTGATATGAGGTATTACTATTAACGCCTATATTTTACTCCGTTTATTGTACCAATTACCCATGCTCTTTACTATTGAAAGATTAGGTCTTAACAGAAGTTTCATTGACAAAAACAAGAGTGGGACATTAAAATTGATTTGGCCTGTTAGGCTAAAAAGAACACAGATGATACCATAAAACAACGGGGGTTATATGCTAAGAAAGTTATTTCTTGTCCTGTTATTGACCTTTTCATTTTCGAGTGCCGCCTTTGCAATTGAATTCTCCGCAGATACGATCACGACAATGAGAGACGGACCAAAGATGGCGGGAAAGATCTATTTCAAACCTGACAGGTTCAGAATGGATATGAAGGCCCATGAAGACATGGTCATGATCACAAGAGTAGACAAGAAAGTTGCCTGGAACGTAATGCCGAAACAAAAGATGTATATGGAGATGCCTTTTGATCTGAAAAATAAGCCGAAGGTCGAAGAAAAGTTTGAGGGTGAGATAGAGAGAAAAGAAGTCGGAAGTGAAACGATCGATGGACACCCTACAAAGAAGTATCTCATTACCTATAAAGTTGATAATAAAAAGAACCAGGTTTATCAGTGGCTGGCCACGGATATAAAGTTCCCTGTCAAGACTGCTGCTGTTGACGGCTCATGGATGCAGGAGTTCAAGAACATTAAGACGGGGCCTCAGCCGGACAGCCTCTTCGAGGTCCCCGCGGGATACCAAAAAATGCAGATGCCCCAGATGCCGGGCGGAATGAACTTTAAGCGTACAAAATAACCAAAACAACGTCTATTCAATTTTGAGACGATTAGTATCTATAGTATTGAATGCTTGTTCTCGGTATTGACACATCCTGTGATGACACCTCTGCCTCTGTAGTAGAAGACGGCATAAATATCATCTCTAATGTTGTTTCGAACCAGACGGAGATCCATAAAAAATATGGGGGCATAGTTCCGGAGCTCGCCTCACGCCGGCACGTCGAAATGATATGGCCTGTTGTCGACGAGACGTTAAAAACTGCAGGCATCACATTTGAAAATTTATCATGTGTCGCCGTATGTAATGGCCCCGGGCTCATCGGCTCTCTGCTCGTAGGCTGCTCCTTTGCAAAGTCTCTCTGCTATTCAAAGAGAATACCGTTGGTTGCGGTAAATCACCTCGAAGGCCATATATTCTCATCCTTTCTTGAAGAGCCGAGGCCGGCGTTCCCCTTTATTGCATTGATTGTCTCAGGCGGTCACACAAGCCTGTACAGAGTTGACGACTTCGGGAAATACAAAGAACTCGGCAGGACAAGGGACGACGCGGCAGGTGAGGCGTATGACAAGGTATCGAAGCTTCTCGGCCTCGGGTATCCCGGTGGCCCCATAATCGACAAACTCGCCCGTAGAGGAAATCCCGTGGCAATAGCTTTTCCCAGGGCATATCTGCCCGAATCCCTTGATTTTAGTTTCAGCGGGCTGAAAACAGCCGTACTGAATTATTTCAAATCGGCATCGAACTCTGGACAGTCGGCGATCAGTGGTCGGAATTTAAATCCCGCAGAAAATCTTCCTAGCCCCGCTTTGGAAAAGGGGAGCAATGGGGGGGTCTGCAATTCTGCATTCATGAACAACATCGCCGCCGCCTTTCAGGTGGCCGTAGTCGATGTACTTGTGAGAAAGACTGAATGGGCTGTCGAAAAAGAGCAGATCAAGAGGGTTGTCCTATCAGGTGGAGTTGCCGCAAACAGCGAGCTAAGGGAAAGGATGAAAGAGATGGGCGATGAGAGAGAAGTCGAAATCTATATGCCTTCTTTATCTTTGTGTACAGACAACGCAGCGATGATAGCAGCGGCGGGCCACCGTCATTTCGAGGCAGGACATATCGCCGGACCTGCCCTGAACCCGGTAGCATATTTGCCGCTTTCGTGAGGATTAGTATCGGCCTACCCCAAATATACCTGTGAAAGATCAACTACTCCGAGTCTCTCCGCTGCAGGGATATCCTGTATGTGGAGTAAAATTCAATAACTCTTCAACCGCCCTGTATGGCTTCCTTTTGCAGTCCTCACCGCGACGGCCGGATATGCTCTGTATGATATAATAGTTATTCTGTCATCTTGACTTATATTGAAAGATTGAAAAGGAGTATTTAGCTATGCCAAGAAAAGGATCAAAACATCCTTACAAAACTAAAAGATAATTCTGAAGCAACCAACAAAATTACCAGAAAAAAGAAACATGGAACTTCACTTTACGAGAACTAATGGTTCTGTAGATGACGCTATCGACCAATTGATGGAGCTTGCGGGTCATGTATGTTGTCCGGAACTTGTCCGCGAAATGATATTGGCTGCGCTGAAGGCCGGCCAGGAAGAGGCCGAGAAAGCAGACCTTAAACTTATGAACAGCACGCTAAAGGAAATGCGTTTTACCTCTAAAGTGTTTGGACCTTATCGCGACAGACGGAAAGTGACTGTTTTTGGTTCGGCGAGAACACAGCCTGAAGAGTCAGTCTATAAGATGGCCTACCTTTTGGGCCGAAAACTTGCCGGGGCAGGTCACATGGTGATTACCGGAGGAGGGTCTGGCATCATGCAGGCAATTAATGAGGGTGCCGGTCCGGAATATTCCTTTGCTGTTAATATCAGACTTCCGTATGAGCAGAAGCCCAACCCCGTAGTCGATGGGAACCCCCGCCTTATCGTGTATAAATATTTTTTTAACCGAAAAGTTGCCTTTCTCAAGGAAGCGAACGCTATTGTGCTTTTCCCTGGAGGGTTTGGTACTCTTGACGAGGCGATGGAAACCCTAACACTTTTACAAACAGGGAAACACGATCCCTTACCACTGATCCTCGTGGACGAGCCTGCTGGGACCTATTGGTTGAAGTGGCTCCAGTTTTTTGAGGAAGAACTTGTGAATCAGGGTTATATTAACGCCTCCGATTTTTATCTGTTCGAACTCGTCGATTCGGTAGATGCTGCCGTAGAGAGGATTAATCATTTCTATCGCCGATACCATAGCCTCCGCTATGTTGAAAACCAGGTGGTGATCCGACTTACGTCAGGTATTGATCCACAATCTGTCGGAGAACTGAAAGACCGATTTCAAGATATTCTGATACCGGGAGGCAGTATATATATCTCTGGTCCCTTGCCTGCAGAAGACGACGAACCGGAAATTGCCGATCTGCCCCGTCTCATAGTAGACTTCAACCGCAAGGACTTCGGAAGGCTGCGACATCTCATAGACGCAATTAACAGCAATTAACGGCCTATAAAAAGCAGCACGTGTTAAACGATGAGCCGTACAAAGAGCTTCTGACTAAGAAGGAAACGAGCGCTGTCGAAGAAACCTAACACGGTGCCTTCAATCTTAATTCTTAATTATATACTCCTTTCCCATCCCCCATTGCATCACGTAAAAATCTAAACGCAATGAATTCATTGACAATACCTTTTAAATATTTCACAATAAGCCGTCATTGTGAGCCTTTCGCTCTCTGGTTTTCTGATGAGCGCAGCGACTGAAGAATCTCGGTCGGGTTATTTTCATAAAGAAATCGCACGATACGAGAATATTTGACTTTCACCTCAGGATGACAATATACATAGCGTAGGGGAAAGGAGAGATTTTGACGACCCGGCATGAGATTCCAGGCTCTTCGTGGAGGGCATATATTGAGAGTGCTTTTTTTGCCAACTCTGTAAGAAAGACAACAATGGCTGAACTCTATAAACTCGCTACAAAACAGTTAGAAATCGTTACAACCTCTGAGCCTATGTATAAGCCTGAACAGTTTGGACTTCCCAAGAGCGCTAAAGTCCTTATCTCTAATGATGGAGGAATTGTAGGACGCACCGCAAGGGCAAGGCGATTGGTGCGGGAAATGGGAAAAGAGAGAGATAAATATGTCTCTCTCTTAGCAGAGGCTATTTACAATTTTAATCGTCGTGAAGGGCTGTGGCTTGAAGGAATTGTGGGTTTACAGCCTGACTTTATGGTTAAGGCACATCTCTTGAGTCCTGCAACTGATGCTAAGAATATGCTTGACTGGGGTCTAAATTTTACTCCCTGGATGAAACCATGGACTAACTTGTATGAGAAATCCCGCATATTGGATGAACCTGATATTCTTGTATTTGCCGACCCTGAATGGTCACATCCGGATTTCCCCAATGGACTTGTGATAATTGATGAGATGCAGAACTGTATTGCAATTTTAGGACTGCGATATTTTGGTGAGAGGAAAAAAGGCACATTAACACTGGGCTGGACTATCGGCGTTCGTCAGAATATGGTTGCCTGCCACGGCGGTATCAAGAAAATCGGAAATAAGCCGCCTGTTGCAGTATTCGGGCTGTCAGGTTCCGGTAAATCCTCTATTACCAATAGCCATGACCATGCAGGAACATTGAAGGAAGATGAAAAAGTTACCGTTATTCATGATGACGCATTTTTAATAGACCTGGAGAATAATATTACTGTAGCACTTGAGCCGAGTCTCTTCGATAAGACGGATGCAGTTGAATTTCAAGACCCTATAATCAAATACTTCTATTCTGCCCAGAATATAGCTGTAACAGAGCTTCCAGACGGCACCAAAAGAATGGTATGCGCAGACATCAGAAATAATAACGGTCGTTGTATTAAGACAAGGGATATGTTTAACCATGCAGATTTCTGTAAAAGACCCGGCTTCGTTATCTGGTTGCAGAAAGATACGAGCCTTCCACCAATCAGCAAGGTGAATTCGATAGACCTTGCTGTAGCCATGGGGGCCTCACTAAGCACCAAACGTGCTAAGGGAGTGGAAAATGTTGACCCGATGGAGCTCAACAAATTAGTAATCGAGCCTTTTGCAAACCCATTCAGGGTTCACCCACTCTTAGAAGATTGTATGCAATTTAAAAAATTGTTCAAGCTGGGTACCGAATGCTATATCATGAATACAGATGCCTTTGGTCTGCCGGGGGATCTGGTTGATATCCCCAAGGAGCTTTCACTTTCCATTGTCACGGAACTGATAAGAGGAAACATTGAATGGAGGGACTGGAGGGCCTTTCAGGGACTTTTACTTCCCAAAAACGGGAAAGAGTTATTCGGCGCCGATTATGATAAAAGATACAAACCAACGAGGGACTCTGATTATTTGAGCTTCTTACGTGACAGGATGCAGGACCGTATTACGTATTTATCTAATAAGAGAGACCTGGGACACGATATGGATAGTGTCTTTGTTGATCCTCTTGTTACAGCAAGAATAGTGATTGACCAGATTCTGCATCCCATTTGGGGAGCTACCGCAGGGACACTTCCCATATTATTGACGGGTTACGTAATGCCGAGAGAGACTCACTGTTACGAATGGTAATAATCATATCTTTGTGGACCAGAGCCGCCGGTATGCTCTTTTGTCTCTCGTTTTTGTCGGGATCAAGGCTGGATCCCTATTCTGAAATGGAATCATTCGAAGACACGTCTCCGTCAGGACTAAGGGACGGTCATCTCGCTTAGTTTTGGGTTAAAACAAGCAATAAAAAGGGCGAGATTTTGAACTCGCCCGAGTATCGCTTCAAAATGCAAAACGAGGGCCAAGTTTACTATCTTGGCATTTTTTGATCCTTCATTTCGTACACATCATCAGCTCATAGGCGCAAAGTCTATGACCCTCGATCTTCTCTCTTGGTCTCTATCGTCCCCGTTCCATCTCTCTTCTGTCATCCGGATGCGTTTTCTGTCCTTCTTTTTGCTTCAGGCCTCCACCATCGCGCTTCAGGCCTCCACCGTCGCGCTTCAGGCCTCCACCATCGTGAGGTGGTGGCTTGTGACCATCGCGGTGAAGATCGCGGGGTGGTGGCTTATGACCATCGTGCGGTGGCCGATGAAGATCCCCGTGATGACGCCTCTCATGCTCCCTGAACTCACGCTTATACCAATCATACCTGTTCCAGTGCCGGCGCTTGTCCCATGTCCTCCAGTGTCTATGGAGATCGCCGTAGTGTATCCTGTGATATCCGGACGGCAAGTGGCCGTAATAATCCGGGGGCACATCCACGATGAATCGCGGGACACGATGCGTCTCAATATAGACCCAGGGTCCGCTGTAGATGGAAGACCGGTACCAGCGATCTCCATGGAATCGGTACCAGTAATCATTGTAGAAATAAAGGCCCGGCGTGTCCGGCACCATATAGACATAGGCTGTTCCACTGGGAACCACCACCACATCAGGCGCTTCTGCAAATTCCAGCGGGGGGGGAACGCCAATGGTGATGTTCACATCTCCTGCCGCACCAACAAGCGGCATGCTTACAACAAAAAACAGAGAAACCATGACGAATACGATCTGCTTCATAAAGTTCCACCTCCTTTGCTCGAGTGTTTCATGTGATCCTCCTTTCTGTTGTGTTTTGATGCTGTCCAACGGCTCTCCTATCATAACAAAATGGCTATTTGTTCAATCATTTTGTTGGAATGTCCTTATGTTCTCTATGCCAGATTATCTTATATGCTAAGCAGTTATGGCTTTACTTGTCTATTAGAAAAATTTAATAGATTAATAACTTTCTTTAATTCTTCATTTTGTTCAATGGTAAAAAGTGCGCAATTTGAATATCACTTTCCATTTCGAATATCGTAATTGGTCCCCAATCGTAAGAAATACGATTACAGGAAGAATAAAGCGGGTCAATAATCTTGCAGGACGTTACTTTTTATGTGGAGCAAGACAACAATTAGCGGCTGAATATTAACCCTGGAATAAAGAGTGCATTTTTGTACGTGAGTTTCGGATGGATAACTAAGTTCGCAATCCAGTCTCCCACATTTGTTTCATCCAGAACATATATAAAAATCGAAAAGACAATTGTTGTCAAAATAGCCGACAAAAAAATAGAAATAATTATAATTTTATTCATATTTTCCCTCTCTTTCACAGTTTAGATTTCAGTTTTTAGCTTATTTCTGTAAGCAAGCTCTTCCATGTTCATTCTTGTCAATATTTCATTACTTAATATATTATTGTCCTTTAATCACTGAAAAAGTATCGGTCTCTGTCTGATTTTTTTATCGGTATTTATCTCATTATTCTGTAGGTGTTTTTCCTACATCCGGTGCGCATAAAGATTAGTAGTCTAAAGTCGAAAAGATGAAGGGGTGTTAGGGAAAATTTATTGGAGCAATACCGTTATTTTTTGAAAGACACTATACGTCAAACGATTGATTTCCGTCTAACAGATCAAAGAAAAGGCGTATCACCACCGCTTCCTGGTTGGCAGAATTGATTTCGGATGCTCCCTCCCCGAGGGAGGGAGTGCGTTGAATAAATCGTTCCTACTTCACCACGCCGCAGGCAACTCGGGCGCCACCGCCGCCAAGCGAGGCGGGCGTGTCGGAATAATTATCGCCGCCGGCATGGATCATCAGAGACCGCCCCTTGATGTCTGTTACCCTCAGCCGTGGGGCAAGGACAGGAAGGGTTGCTGTCCCATCAACGGCGACATACAAAGCCGGGAGGTCACCGAGATGGCCGTTGCCGTAGGGCCCCTCGTGCTTGCCCGTAGTGGCGGGATCGTAATGCCCGCCCGCTGCAAGTGCCGGAACCGCTTTTCCTTCCTTCATGACATGGGAGCAGTCCGGTTTCTCGTGTACATGGAATCCGTGCAGCCCCGGCGCCAGGTCGCTTAACTGAGGCGTCAGGAGAAGCCCATACTTGCCATCGGATGCCGTGATCGTGCCAATATCCTTCCCGACTCCTTGCTCGCTCACCAACTGGACCTTGATGACCGCATCCTCCGCAAATACAAACCCCGCGATAAACAGGACAAATAACATGATAGGTATTGTTTTCCTCATAGATTTTCCCTCCTATTCAATGATTTATAGCTTATTTGATAACAGTATAGCCGAGGCATTGACGGCTTGCAACTGCATGTCAAAAAGTGGATACAAGCGATCACTGAAGAAATCAGAGTATTCTTTCATATTTTTTGTTTGTTTTTCTGCCTTAATACCAATAGTCCCGCAATTGCAACAAAAAACAGGACAATACTGATCCCTTGAGATACAGAGAGATTATTTAGGATAAACCCCCTGGCCACGTCCCCTCTGAAAATTTCCACGCTGAACCTCAGGACCGAATAAAGGAGCAGATATATCATAAAAAGCTGGCCGTCGAATGATTTGTATCGTCTCAGGGTTATGAGTATGAGAAAATTGACCATCTCTCCCGCAGACTCATAGAGTTGCGTAGGGTGCAGAGAAACATTAGTCGGGGCGAGGCAATCGGGGTCGGTAAAGATGGTTCCCCAGGGAAGCGACTGAGCAATTCTACCGTAGCAACAGCCCGCCGCAAAGCACCCGAGTCTTCCAAAGACGTGGCCGATTGCGATTGAAGGCGCAAATATATCGGCAGTGCTCCAGATACCCATAGCGTTTTTCCTCACGTACCATACAGCGGTTGGTACGGCAAGCATCACTCCTCCATAGAAGACAAGCCCGCCCTCCCATATCTTAAAGATGTCCGCCGGGTTCTTCGTGTAGTGCTCCAGGTTTATAAGGATGAAAAACAATCGTGAACCGACGATCGCCGCAAGGAGAATATAAAAACCGAGATCTATGATCCTATCGGAAGAAATACCTTCCTTTCTTGCCTGCAACACGGCGAGCCAAAGGCCAATAAGAAATCCTACGGCTATAAGGAATCCATAGGTATGAATTGTTAAAGGTCCTAACCTGATGAGTATGGGGTGCATATTTGTTTATAATAACACAGGAGCTTTTTGCAAAAGTCCTTATTTGTCCCCTGAGCCTGTCGAAGGGTGCTCTGACTGTTTGATTTGCCGTAATTCTTCGACAAGCTCAGAATGACAGAAGTGCTTTTTTCTCAGCCTTTTGCAAGAGGCTCATATGGATAACCATCTTTTTGCCGATTACCCGCTCACGCAAATTCTTCGCCATGGGAATTACTTTTGAAATCTGATTCGTTCTATAGCCATTGCGCCGAGGCGCGCTATCGTCTTGAGAACCGCACGTTTTTCAGTAGTCATAGTCTCTTCACTCCCCTTGAAATCGAACCCCGCAACCCCTATGATTTTCTCCCCCGACATCATGGGTAAGTAATATGCTTTGGTCTGGGGCAAAGTACTTGTGCTGCGACCTGCTGACTGTTTGTTGATCATAATCCATGATGCCACCCCGATTGCCTGAGGGGTTACCTCAAAATCCGGGGTTTTCGCTTTGACTGTCAGTTTCTCACCTTCGAGCAGAAAGATTACCATCTCACATGGGAATATTTGCAGCGTATGACGGACCATGAGAGAAAGGACGTGCTCTACTGTATGGGCTGTTACCAAATCCCTGCTCAACCCATAAAGCGCTATATTCTTCACTTCGCTTTGCTTAAGCAACCCTATCTTGCTCCGCAACTGAGATGCAAGGTTGCTTATGACTCCAACTATAATGATGTAGACAATGAACGAAACGAAATACCTCACGTCTCCGACCGCAAAAGTAAAATAGGGAGAGATGAACAGATAATCAAAGACCAGGATGCTCGTTATTGCGGCTACGATGGACGGGCCCTTCCCCAAATAAAGCGCACTCAGAATAACAGGCAGGAGAAGAAGGAAGAACAAGTTGACCTCATGGAGACTGTTACGCAAAAGGAAGGCAATAAGCGACATAACACCGACCGCGAGGATGCCGATCGCATAATTCATCGGCCCGGCAAAAGTTATACGCTTCTTCGGCATGTGCTTGGGATCGACCCTGGCATCCAACAAGTAAATATCGATGTTGGCTGTTCTGGTCAGAAGTTTTCGGGGGATCGATTGCAACAGCCAAAAACGTCGCGGTTTCCCGATAACAATCTTGGTCACGTTGTTGTTCCGCGCATAGTCGGCCATTTCTTCCGTCACATCGCTCCCCTTCATCCAGACCAGGCGCGCACCCAATTGCTTCGCAAGGTCCAGTGCCTTATTCAGCCACTCCTTTTCCTTTTCGGAAAGTGTCTTGTGCCTTTCCGTCTCTACGTAGAAAGCGATCCATTCCGCATCAAGATCGTTTGCGAGTCTGAATGCCGCGCGTATCAGTTTCTCCGCGTAGGGGCTGGCAAACACCCCGACCAGCACTCGCTCTTTGCCCTGCCACGGTCCTGCTATGGCATGGGCATGCATGTAGCTGCGCATCTTTTCATCCACACTGCCTGCCACCGCCCGCAGCGCCAGCTGCCGGAGCGCCATCAGGTTGCCGGGCCGGAAGAACTTCTGCACGGCGCTATGGGCCATGTCTCTCACATAGACTTTCCCTTCATGAAGCCTTTTGAGCAGTTCCTCCGGCGGCAGATCAACCAACTTGATTTCATCGGCTCCTTCGATAACGGTATCGGGCACGGTCTCCCGCACACGTATATTTGTGATCTGATAAACGATATCGTTAAGGCTCTCAACATGCTGCACGTTCATAGTTGTGTACACATCTATCCCTGCATTCAGTATCTCTTCTATGTCCTGATATCGCTTGGCATTGCGAAGACCCGGGGCATCGGTATGTGCCAGTTCGTCCACGAGGACAAGCTTCGGTCTACGCGAGAAGACTGCTTCCAGGTCGACCTCCCTGAGAGGTATGCCCATATGCTTGATGACAAGGGGAGGGAGGATCTCCAAACCGGTTAACAGGGCATCGGTCTCGGGCCTGCCGTGGGTCTCGATGTATCCCGCCACCACGTCTGTCCCCTCTTGCTGCAATAGGCGGGCGTCGCTCAGCATGGCATAGGTCTTGCCGACACCCGGCGCAGATCCGAAGTATATGGTGAGCTTGCCCCGTTTCTCTTGAGCCTCCTCTTTTTGGGCCACTTCGAGAAGCGCTTCAGGAGATGGTCTTTTGTACTCTTCTTCAGCCATATTCTTATAACTTGTCCAGTGCAAGATTCACTTTCAGCACATTGACCCTCGGAGCCCCAAGGAAACCGAACTGGCGGCCTTCCAGATGCTCCTGGACAAGGCCGCGTACCTTCTCCTCCGATACCTTTCGTTCCTTTGCGATTCGGGGTATCTGCAAAAATGCGGCTTCAGGGCTTATATGAGGGTCGAGGCCGCTTGCGGAGGCCATGACCAAATCGGAGGGGACCGCACCCTGAACGCCGTCTCCTCTCAGACTGTTCACCCTTTCTCCAACCTGTTTGATAAGGTTTTCATTCGTAGGGCCCAGATTTGACCCGCCCGAAGCCAGGGCGTTGTAAGGGAAATCCGCCGTCGCAGAAGGTCTCGGCCAGAAGTATTTCGGCTCGGAAAAAGGCTGGCCTATCAACGACGACCCGATTGGCGTACCATCGGCTCATATACATAATGCTCCCGTTCGCCTGCTGCGGAAACATGACTTGCGCAAGGACCGTCACCGCTGCAGGATACAGGACGCCGGTCAATAACGACAAGGCAACGAAGAGCAATACACCGTTTTTTATCTCTTTCATAAAGTCGCTCCTTTCAAATCAAAACATTTATCAATACGTCGATCAGCTTGATCCCTGCAAAGGGGGCCAGAAGCCCTCCCACCCCGTAAATCAAAAGGTTATAGACCAGCAGCCTTTCCGCAGGCATCGGCCGGTAAGGGGTTCCTTTCAATGCAAGGGGGATGAGCAGCGGAATAATAATCGCATTGAAGATGACGGCAGAAAGGATTGCGCTGAAGGGATTGGCGAGGTGCATCACGTTGAGGATCCCCAACTGCGGGTAGACTGCGGCAAAGGCGGCAGGGATGATGGCAAAATATTTTGCCACATCGTTTGCGATGCTGAAGGTAGTGAGGGTTCCCCGCGTCATCAGTATCTGCTTGCCTATCTCGACGATGTCAAGAAGCTTTGTCGGATTGCTGTCCAGGTCTATGATGTTCGCAGCCTCCCGCGCAGGCTGGGTTCCCGTGTTCATTGCCACCGCCACATCAGCCTGGGCAAGTGCAGGCGCGTCATTGGTACCGTCGCCGGTCATCGCTACCATATATCCTTGCTGCTGGTTCTCGCGGATGAGCCTGAGCTTGTCTTCCGGCTTTGCCTGGGCCAAGAAGTCGTCCACCTGCGCCTCTGTCGCGATAGCTGCTGCGGTGAGAGGATTGTCGCCGGTAATCATGACTGTCTTGATTCCCATTCTTCGCAGCTGGAGAAAGCGTTCTTGAATCCCGCCTTTCAGTATGTCCTTGAGATTGATGACTCCCAGAATATCGGCATTACAGCTCACCACAAGGGGTGTTCCTCCTGACTGCGCGATCTCTGTTACATAGGCTTCCAGTTCCCGCGGAACGGTCCCGCCCAGGTTCTGCACAAAGCGCACGATAGAATCATCCGCCCCTTTACGATAGGCACCGCTGTCAACATTCACTCCGCTTAACCTTGTTTCGGCGCTGAAGGGGACCGACTCGGCATTGTAGGGCAATTCCCGCATGCGGAGCTCGTGTTTCTGCTTAGCAAGCACTACGATGCTTCGTCCCTTCGGGAGTCTCATCAGTCAATGAGGCCATCAATGCTGCCTCAGCCAGTTCCTTTTCAGAATGGCCTCCCACCGGAATGAAAGCGACCGCCTGCCGGTTGCCCAATGTAATGGTCCCAGTCTTGTCCAATAAGAGCACATTCACATCTCCGGCGGCCTCAATAGCCCTTCCGGACAGGGCTATGACGTTCTTCTGGAACAGGCGGTCCATTCCCGCAATACCGATGGCGGGCAGCAGGGCTGCAATTGTTGTCGGTATTAAACATACAAACAAGGAGACCAGTACCACCAATGTCACCGGCTGTCCTTGCCCCATCGCCTTTACGCTGTAAATCGACAATGGGCTGAGATTGAGCACCACCAGAAAGAAGACAACCGTTAAAGCGATCAGGAGCACCTCTAAAGCGATCTCATTAGGAGTCTTCCGGCGTTTCGCCCCTTCCACCATCGCAATCATCCGATCAAGAAAGGTCTCGCCGGGATTTGCCGTGATGCGTACAACAATACTGTTCGCTATTACCTGGGTGCCGCCGGTTACCGCGCTGCGGTCTCCTCCCGATTCCCTCACCACCGGTGCAGATTCCCCGGTTACGGCGGCTTCGTTGACAAGAGCTGCGCCTGCAACTACTTCACCATCGCCGGCGATCAAATCATTCATTTCCACTAATATAAAATCTCCTTTACGGAGTTGAGCAGAGGGAACGAGTTCATACGTTCCTCCCAGTTCAGCCTTTTTCAGCTTTTTCGCCATTATTTCAGTGCGTGTTTTCCTCATGGATTCCGCGCGGGCTTTACCGCGCCCTTCAGCCAGGGCCTCGGCAAAGTTGGAAAAGAGAACGGTCAGCCAGAGCCAGACCGAAATAAATCCTGTAAACCAGGCCGGTTCTCCTTTTCCTGAAACCACATTGAAAACAAAATTGACTGTGGTAATCACGCTGCCCACTTCAACCGACAGCATGACAGGATTCCTCCAGAGGGCGCGTGGGTCAAGCTTTTTAAAGGAATCTATGAACGCTGTTTTTAGCAGCTTTGGATCAAATATTCCTCTGCTTTTCTTAACAGGTTTCGCCATGACTAAATACCTCCCTGCATGATCATATGCTCTACAATCGGCCCGAGGGCAAGCGCCGGGAAAAAGGTCAAAGCCCCCACAATCAGGACGACGGCAATGAGCCAGAATATGAAGGGGAGTTGATCGGTCGGCAACGTTCCTTTACCGGGTGGAACACACTTTTTCTTAGCCAAAGAGCCTGCCATGGCAAGAACTGCGACAGCAGGAGCAAATCTTCCCAGAAGCATGGCCACAGACCCCATAAGGTTATAGAACACGGTATTTGCATTCAGACCGGCAAATGCGCTGCCGTTGTTGTTAGCTGGAGAGGCAAAGGCATAGAGTATTTCGGTCAGACCGTGAGGACCCGGGTTTGCTATGGAACTCACGGCTGAGGGGGTAATCAGTGCTATGGAAAGAAGCACGAGGATAACAACTCCGGCAGTAAGGACCGTAATAACTGACATCCACATTTCGGTTGCCTCGATCTTCTTTCCAAGATATTCAGGGATCCGGCCGATCATGAGGCCGGCTGAGAACACCGCGATCACAACAAAGGCGAGCATGCTGTAAATGCCTGATCCGACTCCTCCGAAAACAACTTCGCTTAAGAGTATGAGCATCAGCGGGACCATCCCCCCGAGAGGAGTTAATGAGTCGTGCATGTTATTGACCGCGCCGCATGATGTTGCAGTGGTTGTCGTGGAAAATAAGACGGATCCTCCAAGCCCGAAGCGCACATCTTTGCCTTCCATGTAAGGACCGTGAATACCCAGTTTCTGCACCGGAGGATTGCCATGGTATTCCGCCAAGTAGAGTCCGCCGAGCGCAAAGACAAAGATGAGGAGCATGGCTATGTAAATCGCCCATCCCTGCTTTGTGCTGCCGACCATTCTGCCGAAGGTGTACGTCAGGGCGGCGGGAATCAAAAGAATCAGAAGGATTTCGAGAACGTTGGTAAATGGGGTCGGATTTTCATAGGGATGGGCTGAGTTGGCATTGAAAAATCCACCGCCGTTCGTCCCGAATTCCTTAATCGCCTCCTGTGAGGCGACCGGCCCCATCGGCAATACCTGCTCTTTTACAACTACCGTCTCATTTATCGGCTTTCCGGCTGCGTCTTTGAGCGGGTTGGCGTCTGGGCCGAGTTTCGGCTTTTCATAGCTGCTCGACTGCAGCAGGGGAACGCTTTTATAGGGGCTGAAGTTCTGGATAACACCCTGCGAAACCAATACTAGTGCCGCGATAAAAGCTATCGGCAACAGAATGTAAAGGACAGTCCTCGTCAGGTCGACCCAAAAATTGCCTATAGTCTCTGCTGTCCGACGGACAAACCCGCGGATAACGGCAATGAGGATAGCCATACCTGTTGCAGCCGAAAGAAAATTCTGCACCGCAAGGCCCGCTACCTGCGAAAAATAGCTGACTGCGGATTCACCGCTGTAAGCCTGCCAGTTGGTATTGGTAGCAAAACTCACTGCAGTGTTTAGCGCAAGGTCCCAGGAAAAACCGAGAAATTTCTGAGGATTAAGAGGCAGATACCGTTGCAGCATCAGGATGGTAAACATCACCGCCAGTCCTACAAAGTTGAAAATGAGCATCGAGACAGCATATTGCTTCCAGTTCATTTCAGCATCAGGTCCGATACCTGAGATCCTGTAAACGACCCTTTCGAGCGGACCAAGAACCGGGCTGAGAAAAGTTCTTTCTCCCTGGTATACTCTCTTCATATATCCGCCAAAAGGCTTTACCATGAGCGTAAGCACTACTAACAGTGCAAGGATTTGTGTAATGTCAGAAGTTATGCTTGTGTATTGCATAGTCACCCCACTAAAAAGATTTTCCCCCTATTTTGGAAATTTGCATTCGATCTTAAATTCGGATACATTTCGCTCGTTCAGCTTGTTATTGACGTGCCTGGTTACCCATTCAAGCACGTCCTTTTTCGCTTCAGAGACTTCGAAAGCAAATTTCGCTGTCTGCTCTTCCGGCATTCCTTTTTCGTGGTCTTTAATACAAGCAATATGGATGGTACAAACAGTGGCTGTCAGGCCAGGCTTCACCTCTTCCGGCATGGGTGAAATGGCGGATGAATTCCCCGCAAGCCCAAACAAAACAAGCATTAATATAAATATTGATGTCTTTTTCATTTTATCCTTCCTTTCATAAAATATTTACGTACTTCGCCTAAAGAATAGCGCATGTTTCGATGGTTTTAAATGGGAGATCCTTCGACCGGCACATATCCTCCTTCCCAAAGGGCGGGACAAAAAATAAAAAACCGCCGGCAGACGGCGGTTTCAATTTCAGCCTCTTGCCCTTCCAAACGCCTACGAGGTTAGCTGTCGGGCTCGGGCCTGGAAGTGCCCTATTCCCGGGGACTTCCCGGGAAATACGCCCCAAATCTTGGGTCCCCCGTATCCATTCTTTGAATGGATCTCGGCTGCTATTTGATTTTCACTTTACAACTGCCAAAATAAATTGTCAAGCGTAGTCTTAAATACCCTTCAATGCGAGTCTACGACCCGTAGGGCGAAGCGTCAGCCACAGCGGATCCGCCGAGGTGGAAAGCAGTCTCTTATTTATTGGACCGGCATGAAAAAATCACTTCCTTAAAAACGAAACCACAAGGATAATGATGATTCCAACCGTGAGGGCCGAGTCGGCCACGTTGAATGCAGGCCAGTGGAAGCTGCCGATATTAAAATCGACGAAATCCACGACCTTTCCATAACGTATTCTGTCGATAAGGTTTCCTATCGCGCCGCCGAGAACGAGGGAAAGTCCGAAGAAATTATACATCCTCTTCCTCAGGAGATTTATTACAAAGAGGATTGCGACAAGGGAAACGACGATGAAAAAACCGCTGCCGAGGCCCTTAAATGAGCCGAAGGCGGCGCCGGTATTCCTGATATTTATGATATGGAGGAAGGGAAAAACCTCGACAGAATCAGAGAGAGACAGATAATTGATGATGAAATTCTTTGTTATCTGGTCAAGGGCGACGACGGATAAGACAATGAGCAAGACATAGGCGGTTTTTTTCATCACTTGCTAATTACAACCTTGTAGCATCTGTCGCAGACATCGGGCGCTTCAGGGAATGTACCGACTGCTTCACTCCAGTTCCAGCACCTCTGGCATTTCCCGCCTGCAGCCCTTTCAACCCTTATCTCAAGCCCTTCTATCTCTGAGCTTCCGTATGAACCCTCAAAGCTTTGATCGGTAATCTCCACTGCGGAGACGATAAAGAAGGTCGGCAAGAAATCAATATTTTTTGAAATGAGGGCTTTGTATTTCTCGGGGAGACGGATTATGATCTTTGCCTCGAGGGAGTTCCCCAGAAACCTCTCGGCCCTCTTGATCTCAAGGGCCTTATTTACTTCACTGCGCAATAAGAACAGAGCATCCCATTTCTTCTCAAGTTCGTCATCACAATGTCTTTCATCGACCTCAGGGAATGAGGAAAGGAATACAGAGTCCTCGATGCCTTGACCTCTCTGCGCCATGCGCTCCGCGCTTTGCTTTAGGTTCTGCCAGACCTCTTCCGCAGTGAACGAAAGGACCGGCGACATTAATCTCGTCATGGTTGAGAGTATCTGAGCGAGGACCCATTGGGCCGCGCGCCTCTCTGCCGAGTCTGCTTTGAAAGTGTAAAGCCTGTCTTTCAGCACATCAAGATAGAAGGAGCTCATATCGACAATACAAAAATTATAAATGCTGTGAAAGACTTCATGGAAATCAAAGCTCTCGTAAGCAGAGGTGACCTTCCTCGTAAACGTTTGTAACCTGCTCATCGCCCATCTGTCTATCTCCAGCAGGTCTTTGCCGTAGTCTCCGCCGTCGAAGTCATAGATATTGCCGAGCAGAAACCTGCAGGTATTCCTTATCTTTCTATAGGCTTCCGTCAGCCTGTCGAGGATTTCCCTTGATATCCTTATGTCGTCTTTATAGTCCTCTGCCGAAACCCACAATCTCAGTATCTCTGCTCCGTTGCCCTTTATGACCTCCTGCGGCGCAACAACGTTGCCGAGGGATTTCGACATCTTCTTGCCCTGGCCGTCGACGACAAAGCCGTGCGTGAGGACTGTCCTGTAAGGGGCCTTCCCTCTTGTCCCCACCGACGCAAGGAGCGAACTCTGGAACCATCCCCTGTGCTGGTCGCTTCCCTCGAGATACATGTCTGCCGGCCAGGAAAGCCTCTCATCGGCTTCCATGACCGCGGCATGACTCACACCCGAGTCGAACCAGACGTCGAGGATGTCCATCTCTTTTGCAAATTTTGTGCTTCCGCATTTTGTGCAGGTATAGTCGGAAGGCAGAAATTCCTCTGCGCTCTTCATAAACCAGATATCGGCGCTGTGGGCTTCGACCAGCTTGACTATTTTCGACAATATAGCGGGATCCGTCACAAACTCTTCGCAGCTTTCACACCTGAGAATCGTTATCGGTACCCCCCACGCCCTCTGTCTCGAAATACACCAGTCAGGCCTGTTTGAGACCATGCCGTGAATCCTGTCCCTGCCCCATTTCGGGACCCAGGAAACCTTTTCTATCTCCGAAAGGGCTTTTTCTCTCAGTCCGTTCTTTTCCATAGATATAAACCACTGCGCAGTGGCCCGGAAGATAACAGGTTTCTTGCACCGCCAGCAATGGGGATAGGAATGGACGATCTTCTCTTCTTTTAAGAGTGCGTTCTTATTTTTCAGAATCTCTATAATCTCCGCATTCGCCTTGAAGACAAACTTGCCCTGCAAGGGTGACTCCTGTTCGGGCCCGGTAAATGTGAACTTCCCGCGGTCATCCACCGGAGCATAGATATCAAGCCCGTATTTCAGGCCGATCTCATAGTCATCCTCTCCGTGGCCGGGTGCGATGTGGACTATCCCCGTACCTTCTTCCAATGACACGAATTCCGCCAAAACCATGAGAGATTTCCTCTGGATAAAGGGATGGAGTGCCTGCATGCCTTCAAGTTTTTTGCCGGGAATCCTTAAAACGATGTCTCCCTTAAGACCGATTTTCTCCCTGAGCGCCTCCAGCCTGCCTTCGGCGACAATGGAATACTTCACTGCCTTCTTCAACAGCCGCGTACTCAAAATCGGGATGAAATGCAATAGCCAGGTTTGCAGGGAGCGTCCAAGGGGTTGTGGTCCATATTATTGCAAACACACTTTTCCCTTTGAGATCGGGAAAAACCTTTCCTACGGTTTCATCATCAAGGGCAAATTTCACGAATACGGACGGCGATTCTTTGTCCCCGTATTCGACCTCCGCCTCGGCGAGAGCTGTAACGCAGGAAGGGCACCAGTGCACAGGCTTTTTCCCTTTATATACAGTATCCGGATTCGACAAATTTACAGAATTCCCTTACGATCGTTGCTTCATACGAATTGGACATGGTGAGGTAAGGCTTCTGCCAGTCACCGAACACACCGAGTCTCTTGAATTCATCTCTCTGGATATCGACGAATTTTGCCGCATATTCCCTGCAGAGCTTTCTCTTTTCGAGGATATCGAACTTGTCTTTCTTGTCCCCGAGATTCTTGTCGACCTGGAGTTCTATCGGCAGACCATGGCAGTCCCAACCGGGGATATATGGAGAATAGAATCCTCTTCATCGATCTGTATTTGACGATGATGTCTTTGAGTATCTTGTTTAATGCATGGCCGATGTGGATGTGGCCGTTCGCATACGGAGGGCCGTCGTGAAGAATGTAATGCCCGCCGTTCTTTCCCTTTTCCTGCAGATTTTTCATAGAGCCTTTTCTCTTCCCAGAACCTGAGTATCTCAGGCTCCCTCTGGGTAAGATTGGCCTTCATCGGGAAGCCGGTCTGAGGCAGGTTCAGGGTATCCTTATAATCCTTCGGCATATTCCCGGCTATTTCTCTTCAGCCTTCTCTTTTTTCTGGGCCTCCCGATCGGAGATTATCTTCTGGGTCAGGTGGCTCGGCAGTTCTTCGTAATGGGAAAATTCCATTGAATACATCCCTCTTCCCGAGGTCAGACTGGTGAGCTGGTTTGCATAAGTAAGCATCTCCGACATGGGGACCTGCGCATTGATCTTCTGGTTGCCCCCGGCCTGAGGTTCGACCCCCTGGACCCTGCCCCTCTTTGAATTCAGATCTCCTATGACAGCGCCGAGTGTGTCATCGGGTGTTATGACCTCGACCTTCATAATGGGTTCGAGCAATATAGGTTTCGCGTCCTGCACAGCTTTCCTGAGCGCCATAGACCCTGCAATCTTGAAGGCCATTTCCGAAGAATCTACTGTATGGTAGGACCCGTCATATAAGGTGACCTTTACATCGGCGAGAGGATATCCCGCGATGATGCCCTCCTTCATTGTCTCCGCAACGCCCTTTTCAACAGCGGGCCTATATTGCTGGGGGATCACTCCTCCGACGATCCTGTCGGAAAATTCATAGCCCCCGCCTCTCGGCAACGGCTCCACTTCCAGCCAGCAATCACCGTATTGTCCGCGTCCTCCCGACTGCTTCTTGTACCTTCCCTGAGCCCTTGCGCCGACCTTGATAGTCTCTCTATAAGGGACTTTGGGCGTTTTCATTACGACCTCGACGCCGAATTTCCTTTTCAGTCTCTCGAGGGTAACTTCAAGATGCACCTGGCCCATACCGGAGAGAAGCATCTCCTTTGTCTCTTCGTCTCTCTGGAACCTCAGAGTCGGGTCCTCTTCGAGGATCCTGTGAAGTCCCGTGCCGACCTTATCTTCATCACCTTTATTCTTCGACGCTATCGCATAAGCAATGATAGGGTCCGCAAACTTGACCTTTTCGAAGACGATGGGGTGCGCCTCCTCTGATAGGGTATCGCCGGTATAGGTCTCCTTGAGTTTTGCGACAACACCGATCTCGCCGGTGCCTATCGTCTGTGCAGAGATCTGCTTTTTCCCTAAAAGATAAAAGACCTGACCGATCCTTTCTTTTGCGCCGGTTGTTGCATTCAGCACGTTCGAATCGGCCTTTAAAGAACCTGAATATACCCTGAATATCGAAAGCCTTCCCGCGAAGGGGTCGGCTATTGTTTTAAATACATATGCGGACAGCGGCTCGGTCTGAAGAGGTTTTCTTTCAACCTCTTTTCCGTCCTTCGGGTTTTTGCCCTTAATCGGTCTTATTCCTGCCATCCCTGCAGGTGAAGGAAGGCAGAGCAATACCATATCAAGAAGTTGAGCTATCGCAATGTTCCTGAGTGCGGAGCCGCACGTAACGGGAAGGAATTTCTTTGTCAAAGCGCCCTCTTTGACCCCTTTGACGATCTCTTCGTCGGACAACGCTCCCCCTTCGAGATACCTCTCGAGCAGTGCGTCATCGGACTCCGCGATCTTTTCGATCAGCTTTTTTCTGTATTCTTCAGCCTCCGGCATCATACCGGAAGGAATGTCGGATTCTTCCGCCTTCCCGTTACCGAAAGTGAACGCCTTCATCCTGAGCAGGTCAACGATACCGCTAAAACTTTCGCCGGAGCCTATGGGCAGCTGAAGGGGCAATGCATCTTTCCCAAAAGCCTTTTCGAGTTCACCTAATGCCCGAAGGAAATTAGCGTTCTCTTTGTCCATCTTGTTGATAAAAATCATTCTCGGCAACTCAAACTCGGAGGCATACTTCCATATCTTTTGCGTTTCGGCCTTAACGCCGGAGATAGCGCTCACGATAACGATAGCCCCGTCAACCGCGCGCAAGCAGCCACGGGTGTCCTCGAGGAAATTAATAAATCCGGGTGTGTCTACCAGGTTAATTCGGCTTCCATTCCAGTTGCAGAAAGCAGGAGATGAGATAATCGTAATCTTTCTCGCTATCTCCTCGGGCTCACAGTCCGTCGTCGTAGTGCCGTCATCCACCCTCCCGATTCTGTCTATTGAGCCTGAATCAAAAAGCATCGCCTCGACAAGAGAGGTCTTGCCTGCGCCTCCATGCGCAATTACAGCCACATTGCGTATTTTGTCAACCTCAAAGTTTGCCATAAATACCCCCTGTATTAGTAATATTTCAAAATCAGGTTAAGGTCGAGGTTAAGCTAAGCATTTTTTAAGCTTTCACCGCAGCTTCAGCCTAACTACTCATCCAGAATCTCCTCAATGAGCGGTTTTGATTCAACCTTTTTGTTCACTTTAGCGCTCCAGAGCTTTATCAGCAAAAAAGAAACAACAAATGCGCCAAGCCCAAAGACGGCAGAAACAATATCCGGATCAAACCTCTTGAAATAAGGACTGAAGATCTCTTTGCCGACGACCGCCCCGGCGATTAAGGCAAGCGCGGGTATTCCATATACGATTATCGAGCCTTTCAGATAAGTGTATGGTTTCATTACTATCCTCACCTTCTGTCCGACTCTGGCTTTAACCGGATTAAGCGCCTCAATGACCATCGATTGTTCCTCGGGTTTACAAACCTTTAAAGAACAGCCTTCACACCCACTTTTCTTCGGAACGGAAACAGTTGCAACCATACCCTCGACACTCCTTACAACGCCGATCTCTTCCACGGTTTTGAATTTTACCATATTGGGTATTTAAAAGTCCTGCCAGGCCTGAATCTCCATTTGACAAATCCATTCGTCTTTAGATAGCTTATATCGGCAAATTTGCTTCTAAAAGGCAATAAGGATAAATTGCAGTATTTTGTTTCTTCATCTTGACGCGGGAAGCTCGGACAGGGGGTAATAAAGACGTGGAAATAATACGTGCGCCAAAAATCATGCAAGCTACAGTCAATAGTCTTATCCTCCATGGGAAATCCATAGGCCTCGTCCCGACAATGGGAGCTCTTCACGAAGGTCATCTCAGCCTTGTCAGAAGGGCCAGAGCGGAGAATATTGTCACTGTGGTGAGCATATTCGTGAACCCTATGCAATTCGGTCCCTCCGAAGATTTTCGGAAATATCCGAGGGATATCGAAGGTGACGCAGAGAAGCTTCTGAAAGAAGGGGTAGACATCCTTTTTACGCCTGTCATCTCTTCAATGTATCCTGAAAATTTCCTGACCCATGTGGAGGTGGAAAAGCTTTCGGAGAAGCTCTGCGGAGCATTCAGACCCGGCCATTTCAGGGGAGTCGCGACAATCGTAACAAAGCTGTTTCACATCATAAAACCGGCTCGGGCCTACTTCGGCCAAAAGGATTTTCAGCAGACAGTCGTCATAAAACAAATGGTCAAAGACCTCGATATGGATATCGAAGTTGTCGTCTGTCCTACAATACGCGAACGGGATGGGCTCGCTATGAGTTCGAGAAATACTTATCTTGACCCCGTGCAAAGAGCAGCCTCTACGGTCATCTACCGATGCCTCAAAGAGGCCTCCGAGCTGGTCAAATCTGGTATAATAAAGGTTGACCATGTAAAACGGGTTATGCAAGAAAAAATCCTGAGCGAGCCTGCCGTTACGGCTATCGATTATGCGGGCGTCTATGACCCTGAGACCCTTGATGAGCCTTTCGAGATAAAAGAAAATGCGGTTCTCGCGGTTGCGGTGAAACTGGGCGAGACGAGGCTCATAGACAATATACTCGTTGCCGTGAAGAAAGAGAGGTAACCTGAATGCTCCAAAGAGTGCACATACAGATACTCGACAATCCGACGGAGACCATCCTCTTTGACGACAATACAACTGATGTTGCAGGTACGAATAAAATCCTTACCGATGAGCTTTCACAGGAGATGAATTATTTTTATCCCTCTGTCGTCTTTGTCGAATACATCGACCTCTTCATGGAAGCGGAGGAAGAATTCGATGATATCAAAGAGCTTCTGAGGCTGGGCGCCCTTAACCCCCCTATTGTCTTGATAAACGGAGTCCTTAAGATACACGGCGGGATACCCGCTACGGTCATAAAGAGAGAGGTGGAGAAACTCCTTTCTTCAGGACCGGTGCATTAAGAAGCGCCTACTTCTTAAATAACAATTTCTCCACCGTAGGAAACTGTTTCATATCCGTATGGGGGAGGAAAAGGGCGGACATGTATTCGTCCATAAACCTTCTCGAAACGGACAATTCGATATTGGTCATCTTTTGCGCGATCTCTCCGGCTTCACGCCTCATCTTGTCCGAAAGAAGACAGAGATATGCTCCAACAACAGAAGTATTTCCGAGGAAAACAAATTTTTCTCTCGTTATGTCGGGCAGCATGCCTATGATGACCGCCTTCTCGACATTGAGATAGTTACCGAACCCTCCGGCGATATAAACACGCTCTATGTCATCAAACGTCAGACCCACCTTCAGCAAGAGTAACGAAATTCCCGCGTAAATTGCCGCCTTCGCCCTCATGACATTTTCTATATCAACCTCCGTAAGGACTATGTCACTCCGTTCGTCGCTGTAGAACAGGAACTCCGGCCCCTCAATGCCGTCTCTTATCCTGCCGGTGCCGATGCCCTTCACAAACCGCCCCTTCTGGTCGATAACGCCGGCGAGGAACATTTCGGTTATCGCATCTATCATGCCCGAACCGCAAATCCCTATCGGTTTTCCGCTGCCTATTACTCCCAGGGCAGGTTCAAACGTCTGAGGGTCGATCCTTACAGATTCAACAGCCCCTTCCGTTGCCCTCATGCCGTGCTTTATCCCGCTCCCTTCAAAACAGGGACCCGCAGAACAAGCCGCAGTCACGAGCCATTCTTTGTTGCCGATCACGATTTCTCCGTTCGTGCCGATGTCCATAAAGAGCGATATCTCGTCCTTCCTGTGCATCTTTGAAGCAAGTACCCCCGCAACGATATCCCCGCCGACATAGCTCGCAATACACGGAACCGTATAAACAGGGGCTTGCTCATTCACAGTAAGCCGGGCGATGTGCGCTTCCCATAATGGAAAGGTATTTACTGTCGGGGTGTAGGGCTCTTCTCTGATATATGCCGGATTAAATCCCCAAAAAAGATGTGCCATTGTCGTATTTCCGGAAATAACAACCGACTCGATATCGTCAGCAGCTATGGCATGCCTTTCGCCTATAGGTGCGATGAGGTCATTAATATCGGTAACAACCGCTTCTTTCAGTTCATTAAGCCCTTTGTTTTCTGTGGCAAAAACAATCCTGGTAATAACATCGTCGCCGTACCGTATCTGTGAGTTGTAGGTTGAACCGACATCGACAAGATGCCCGTCTTTGAGATTAACAAGGTACACAACAATAGTGGTCGTCCCGATATCTACCGCTATGCCGTATCTTTCTTTGTCTGTCACGGGTGACAGGAAGACGGCCTCGAGACTTTCCGTATATCCAAGATCCACTCTCCAGTCCGAGTCCCTCAGTGATTGGGCGAGGGACGAAACAAACCCATGAGAAAACCTCATCCCTTCCAAGCCTGTTTCCGCAATGCTCTTTACCAGCCTTTCAAGGTCGGCCATATTGTTATCGATCGTTGGAGGAGGAACGTCCAGCGGAAGCCGTTTCACCATCGGAGATATATTCCCATCCAAAGACTTAAAGAGTTCAAAGAGGTCTTTTGCCTTGGAAATCTCTATGATGTCTCCGACAACGAGTCTCGATTCTTTCGGGATATCAATAACAAGGTCCGACTCCGCAAATGTCTGACACGCCAGCACGATACCTTTGTCTATTTCATGGGGTTCCAGCTTGCCTCTGGATTCAGTCCTGCACTTTCCTTCAATTGTCCTGATGCGGCATTTGCCGCATACCCCTTTCCCGCCGCATGAGGCAACAAGGTATACCCCCTGTCTCTTTAATGCCTGAAGAAGATTTTCTCCCTCCAGGATGTCGAGTCTCTTTCCGGATGATAATCTAATATACATTTTGTCGCTTTTATTCTATCATAAGATAGATGCTTACTTTAAATTGTCTTTCTTATTCAGGACATTATCCGGATATTTGGATTTTTTTGCTATAATGAAACATGTGCAGGCACTGTGATAAAAGGGCTTGTGAAGAAATCATAAAGAAAAGGCCTTAAAAAAAGAGGGAGGAATGGTCCTAAACTTATGCTGATCGTTCAGAAATATGGCGGCACATCCGTAGGCAGTATCGAAAGAATAAAGGCGGTTGCCGAACGTGTCGCTAAAGCAAAGAGGCAGGGTCATGGTGTCGTTGTTATCGTGTCTGCGATGTCGGGCGAAACGGACAAACTCATCGGACTTGCAAATAGCATATCTCAAAATCCCGAGGGACGTGAGATGGATCTTCTCCTTTCATCGGGCGAGCGTACGAGCGCCGCTCTCACGGCGATCGCAATAAACGAGTCCGGCTTTAGATCAATGTCCTTTACCGGCAGGCAGGTGGGGATCCTTACCAACGAGGTACATACACAGGCAAAGATAGAAAGGATAACGGCAGAACAGGTAAAAAAGGCGTTGGCAAAAGGCATAATTCCGGTTATCGCCGGATTTCAGGGGATAACTGAGACCGCCGAAGTTACAACGCTCGGGAGGGGAGGTTCTGATTTGACGGCAGTTGCAATCGCAGCCGCACTTAAG
This sequence comes from Thermodesulfovibrionales bacterium, assembly GCA_963776195.1. Taxonomy (GTDB): domain Bacteria; phylum Nitrospirota; class Thermodesulfovibrionia; order Thermodesulfovibrionales; family SM23-35; genus CAVZMO01. Next base: position 51,655 of record CAVZMO010000039.1, on the reverse strand, counting down.
GCAGATCTCTGCGAGATCTACACGGATGTTGACGGGGTTTATACTACAGACCCCAATATCGTGCCGGAAGCGAAAAAACTCGATAAGGTCTCCTATGAAGAGATGCTCGAGCTTGCAAGTCTCGGCGCGAAGGTGCTCCAGACGAGGTCTGTCGAGTTCGCAAAAAAATACGATGTTCCTGTTGTGGTCAGGTCGAGTTTCAATGATAATCCCGGCACGCTCGTCGTTAAGGAGGATACGGATATGGAAAAAGTCATGGTATCGGGGGTTGCCCACGATAAAAATCAGGCGAAAATAACCGTAATAGCGGTCCCTGACAGGCCGGGCGTCGCGGCCAAACTGTTCAATGCGATTGCCGGTGCAGACATCATTGTTGATATGATCGTGCAGAACATCAGCAGCGACGGAAAAGCTACGGATATTTCCTTTACGGTCCCAAGATCGGACAGCAAAAAGGCGCTCAAAATCACCGGGGATTTTGCTGCCGAACTCGAGGCAAGGGATGTCAAAATGAGGGATGACATCGCAAAAGTTTCTATCATCGGTGTCGGCATGAGGACCCATTCGGGCGTTGCAGCCAAAATGTTCGATACCCTTGCAAAACACGGTATAAACATCTTGATGATCGGTACTTCGGAGATAAAAGTCTCGTGCATCATCGGTTCAAAATATACGGAACTCGCCGTCAGGGTATTACACGATGCTTTTGAGCTCGGGGAAACCAAGCAACAAAAAGGGAAGCAGCGGAAACCCGTATCCAAAAAATAAAACTTGATTAATATCATGCGAAGAATAGAAATCTATGATACGACATTGAGAGACGGAGCACAGACAGAGGATATTTCCTTTTCTGTTGAGGATAAACTCCGTATTACCCAGAAGCTTGACGAGCTTGGGGTACATTATATCGAGGGTGGCTGGCCCGGCTCCAATCCGAGGGATATCGAATATTTTAAGAAAGCTAAGAAACTGAGACTCAAGAATTCGCAGCTTGTTGCGTTCGGCAGCACTCATAGGCCGAAACGCAAGGTGCATGAAGATACACTGATGAAGGCGCTCCTCGATTCAGAGGTCAAGATCGTTACGATCTTCGGAAAAACATGGGATTTCCATGTGAAAGAAGCGCTGAGGATATCCCTGAACGAAAACCTTGAAATCATCAACAACTCCGTTTCCTATCTCAAGAAAAGTGTGGAGACCGTTTTTTATGATGCGGAACATTTCTTTGACGGCTACAAGGACAATCCGAAATATGCCCTGAAGTGCCTCCAGGCCGCCCGGGAAGCCGGTGCGGATTGCCTTGTGCTCTGTGATACAAACGGGGGTACACTTCCTGATGATCTGAAAAGAATTACCGGTGAGATAAAGAAATCCTTGAGCGGGTCCATCGGTATTCACGCCCATAATGATTCGGAATGCGCCGTTGCAAATTCGGTCATTGCCGTTGAGAGCGGAGCATCCCATGTGCAGGGCACTATCAACGGACTTGGTGAACGGTGCGGCAATGCAAACCTCTGCTCGATAATCCCGAATTTACAGATCAAACTCGGAATGAAATGCCTCAGTGACCAGCAATTAAGGCGATTGAGGGACGTATCAAGGTATGTGAACGAGATAGCTAATCTCAGACATTTCAAGAGACAGTCGTTTGTCGGAGACAGCGCATTCGCCCATAAAGCCGGTATGCATGTCAGTGCGGTAAGAAAGAGACCGGAGACCTATGAACACATACGGCCCGATCTGGTCGGCAATTCCCAGAGGGTTTTGATATCTGATCTTGCAGGGAGGAGCAACATATTAAGAAAAGCGGAGGAATTCGGTATCCGTATCGACCGTGACTCTCCCCAATTGCAGGATATCGTCACCACATTAAAGAACCTCGAAAACGAAGGGTTTCAATTCGAAGCTGCAGAGGCGTCATTCGAACTCCTGATGAAAAAGGCACTCGGACTTCATAAGAGATTTTTTGAACTCATAGGTTTCAGGATCATTGTCGACAAGAGAAAAGAAAAAGAGGAATCGTGGAGCGAGGCGACGATCATGGTAAAGGTCGGCGGCAGCATCGAACATACCGCCGCGACCGGAAAGGGACCTGTCAATGCGATAGATAATGCCTTGAGAAAGGCCCTCGACAAGTTCTATCCTGAACTGAAGGACGTGAAACTCCACGACTATAAAGTGCGTGTCCTTACAGCCGGTAAGGGTACTTCTGCAAAGGTGAGGGTGCTCGTTGAATCAGGAGATGATGAAAAAAGGTGGGGCACGGTCGGAGTTTCTGAGAATATCATCGAAGCGTCTTACCAAGCATTAGTTGACAGTATAGAATACAAACTCCTCAAGGAAGAGAAGTAGAGCGGTCAAAGTTCCCTGCATTAAAAGACTTGATACCCACTCGGCAAAGCATTCTGATGCGGTTCCGGTTTTGTAAATTGAACCCCTCTTTTCAGCGGTGAGATGAGCTTGATCATTTGCGGATTCGCAATCATTGCTATCCATGACTACTGTATAAACAGAGTCTGATTATGGGATCAAACGCTTATCGTGTAAATCGTCAACAGCGGTCCGAATAAAGGACTGCATAGTATATTCTCTGGAGCGCTGGAGACTTGTCTCGGATAATGCAGACCATATCAATTTATCATATTTCTCCCCAAAGATCCTCGTCTCCAACACAACGACATATCCCAGTGTCACAGTGGTCTGACAGCAAAGGACATAATAGTCATAAAAACCGCCACCCGGGTCGACGTGGGTGGGATATGTCTCATATCCGCTGGCATCCCTTACATCGACTACTCTTGTCACGAGCACCGAATCCATTTTCAGTTCCTTAATTTTTGCCGTCACCATCTCCTTATCCAAAATATCTTCCTCAGGGAAAACGGTATAACCCGGGATTGCATCTATTCCCCTGGCTTTCAGCTGTCGTGCGAATTCATCTTCAAAATATCTTTTGACATTTTGCTCCTTGAAAACTCCGATGATAAGGATTTTCTTAATAGGACCTCCCTGGTAACCGCTGTCTTTCCACACGGAGGTCAGAGCTGTCGTCGCACATGCGTTCATGATCACTAAGGACATTAGTGCGAGGAAACCGCAGAGAGAATTTTTGTTTACCATACCTCCCCCCCTTTCCCGATCTCTTCAAGGAGCGCATCAAGAAGTTCCTCTTCCCTGACCCTCTTTATGATTTCCCCTTTTCTAAACAATATCCCCCTCCCTTTTCCGCCCGCCATTCCAAAGTCCGCATCTCTCGCCTCTCCGGGGCCGTTTACCATACATCCCATGACCGCAATAGTCATCGGACTTTGAATCTTCTTCACTCTTTTTTCAACTTTTGTTACAAGACTCCTCAAATCGATTTTGCACCTGCCGCATGTGGGACAGGATATGATATTGACGCCCCTTTGTCTGAGTCCGAGAGAGCCGAGTATCGCATAGGCAACCCTAACTTCTTCCCTTGGGTCTGCCGTCAGGGATACTCTTATCGTATCTCCTATGCCTTCAGAAAGCAATATGCCGAGTCCGACCGAGCTTTTTATTATCCCTACCGAAGGAGGACCGGCTTCCGATATCCCTATGTGGAGAGGATAATCATATCGTTCAGAGAATAATCTGTATGCCTCGATGGTTTTAAGGACGTCCGATGCCTTCAGAGATACTTTGATATTGCTGAAACTGAATTCTTCGAGCATGCGGATATGCCTTGCCGCGCTCTCGACCAGCGCCTCAGGTGCAGTATGTCCGTATTTCCGAAGCAGTTCTTTCTCAAGCGATCCTGCATTTACCCCTATTCTTATGGGAATTCCTCTGTCCTGAGCTGCGGTAATGACCTCCTTTATCTTCCATTTCGCTCCTATGTTCCCGGGATTTATTCTCAGTCCATCGACGCCCTGTTTTATCGCCTCAAGCGCAAGCCTCCAGTCAAAATGAATATCAGCGATCATAGGAATAGTTATCAGCTTTTTTATCTTGCCCAATGCCTTTGCCGCATCCATATCAGGAACGGCAAGCCTTATAATTTCACAACCACAGGATTCGAGGGACTTAATCTGTTTGACCGTGGACCTTATATCTGCCGTGTCCGTCTTTGTCATCGACTGTACGACGACCGGATGCCCCCCGCCAACAGGCACGTTCCGGACGTAAATTGTCCTCGTCTTTTTATGGGCCTCCATTCTTCTCCCCGCCTTCCTTGTGTCTATTTGATTTCCCCGATTCCGTCTTCATCTCTGTCTCCATCTTTTTCTTCTCCCTATAGACCCTGACAGCCGTCTGGTGTTCTTCTGCCGAAACAGAAAAATGGTGTGTCCCGTCGTTGTTGGACACAAAATATATATAGGGCACGTTTGCCGGATAAAGCGCCGCAGTAATCGATTTTATGCCCGGGGATGCGATGGGACCGGGAGGAAGACCCTTAATCGTATAAGTATTATACGGCGTTTTCCGTTTCAGATCCTCGGAAGTTATTTTTTCTTTGGAGCTTTTTATCCCGTAAATAGCTGTAGGGTCTGCCTGGAGGAGCATCTTTTTCTTCAGCCTGTTATGGTATACCGCAGAAATCAAAGGCCTCTCATCGTCCGTCACCGCCTCTTTCTCGATAATAGAAGCAAGGGTCAAAACCTCCCTTTCGGAGAGTCCGATCTCCATGGCCCGCGCTGTTAATTTCTCGGAGAATTTTTCTCTCATCTTGTTTATCATCATCCCTATCGCTTCTTCAGGGTCCATACCCTTCGGGATCTTATAGGTTTCAGGGAAAAGATATCCTTCAAAAGAAGGAGCATCAATATTATATGAAGATAAGAAATCCTTCCCGGAAAAAAGTTTCATGAAATCCTGTTCCGTGGCGATGCCTTTTTCCGCCAACTTTTCTGCAACCTCCCTCAGCGAGTCACCCTCGATAACGGTCACCTCATATTCGATAATCTGTCCCCTTCTCAATATCTTTAAGAGGTCAAGGGAGTTCATCGTCTTATAAATAGAATAATAGCCGGCCCTGATCTTCCTGTCGATGCGGCTTATCCTGCCGACGAAGAGAAAAAGGTTTTTGTCACGGATCAGGGTCTTCTTTAGAAAATATTTCGACCGCCTGCCTGAAGGTACTGCCCTTTGGTATCCGGACCTCAATATTCTTATTGCCGACAGGAAGCGGCAACAGAAGCTGGACTGCCACATAGACAAAGCAGGACAGGATAACTCCGACCACTGCAAAAAAGATATTTTTTTTCATTACCTTAGGATGACAGAATTAATATTTATAGTCAAATGATTCCCTGCCTGCGATAAGAGTATAAACTGCTTTAGATATCGTGTCGCCCTGAGCTTGTCGAAGGGTCATGTAGCTATCATGGTTCGACAGGCTCACCACGACAGGCGAACCATTTGAGCTACGTATCGACAAAGAATGAGGGGTAACTCCTACCGATTGGTAAAAGATTACCCCCCTATAGTTTAAGCCGTCTAACTTCTAACGACTACGCATTGTTTTAGTACATTCCGCCCATTCCGCCGCCGGGAGGCATTGCGGGCATTTCAGACTTTTCTTCCGGAATGTCCGTGATCATCACCGAGTGGTCAGCATGAGCGCCGCTACCGATGCCGCGTTCTGCAGCGCATATCGTGTTACCTTTGTCGGGTCGATGATGCCTGCCTTTATCATGTCGACGTACTCTTCTTTATCCGCATCGAAGCCCGTAATTGACTTCTTTGGCATGCTTTACCTTTTCGACTATGACCGATCCCTCGAGCCCTGCATTGTTCACGATCTGCCTGATCGGCTCTTCGAGCGACCTTTTTACTATCTCAACGCCTATCTGCTTGTCGCCTTCGAGTTTCAGGGTCTTGAGGGCAGAGATGGATCTCAGCAGAGCAACTCCTCCACCGGGTATGATCCCTTCTTCAACGGCCGCCCTTGTAGCATTGAGGGCATCCTCGACCCGCGCCTTTTTCTCCTTCATCTCCGTCTCGGTTGCCGCACCTACGTTGATCACCGCAACACCGCCGACGAGTTTCGCGAGCCTCTCCTGGAGTTTTTCCTTGTCATAGTCGGATGTCGTCTCGTCTATCTGTGTCTTTATCTGTTTGACCCTTCCCTGGATCTTCTGCGGGTCTCCCGCGCCTTCAACGATCGTTGTATTTTCCTTATCGACAGTTAATCTTCTTTGCCCTTCCGAGGTCCGATATCTTTATATTTTCAAGCTTTATCCCGAGATCTTCCGATATCATCGTGCCGCCTGTAAGGACAGCGATATCCTCGAGCATTGCCTTGCGTCTTTCGCCAAAGCCCGGCGCCTTCACCGCAGCACACCTGAATTGTCCCGCGGAGCTTGTTCACAACGAGTGTTGCGAAGTGCCTCTCCCTCAACCTCTTCCGCAAGGATCATTAACGGTTTTCCCATCTTTGCGGTCTGCTCGAGGATGGGGAGAAGGTCTTTCATGCTTGATATCTTCTTCTCATGGATAAGAATAAAGGCATCATCGAGTATGCATTCCATCCTTTCAGGGTCGGTTATGAAATACGGTGATATGTACCCTCTGTCGAACTGCATACCTTCAACAACATCGAGGGTTGTCGCCATGCTCTTTGCCTCTTCAACGGTAATGACACCGTCTTTGCCGACCTTGTCCATGGCCTCTGCGATCAATTCACCGATTGATGAGTCGTTATTTGCAGAGATTGTGCCGACCTGCGCTATCTCTTTCTTGTCCTGGACCGGCTTGCTGAGTTTCTTGAGTTCTTCGATTACCACTTCTACCGCTTTCTCGATTCCCCTCTTGATCTCCATCGGGTTTGCGCCTGCAACAACGTTCTTCATCCCTTCCCTGTAAATCGCATGGGCAAGTACCGTGGCTGTGGTCGTGCCGTCACCGGCGGTATCGGATGTTTTCGATGCAACCTCTTTGACAAGCTGGGCACCCATATTTTCCCAGGGGTCTTTCAACTCGATCTCTTTTGCGACGGTGACGCCGTCTTTTGTTATCGTAGGCGCGCCGTATTTTTTATCAAGTATCGCATTTCTTCCCTTTGGACCTAATGTTGCCTTGACTGCATCGGTCAGCATGCTTACTCCTTTGAGTATAGCGCTTCTTGCTGCATCATCAAAAATAAGCTGTTTAGCCATTAATTGATCCTCCTTTTATTTTTTGAGTGTAATATTTTTATTCAACAATTCCTAAGATATCTTCTTCCCTTATGATGAGGTAATCCTCATCGTCGATCCTGATCTTTGATCCCGAATACTTATCGAACAAAATCGTATCTCCTACCTTAACGTCCATGGGCTGCCGTTTTCCGTCATCCGTAACCTTTCCCGGGCCTACTGCAATTACAGTACCTCTCTGAGGTTTCTCCTTTGCCGCATCAGGGATATAAAGACCTCCTGCTGTCTTCTCCTCCTCTGCAGAAAACTTAACGAACACCCTGTCTCTTAATGGTTTAAACTTCATAAAGCTCTTCTCCTTTCTTTTAGTTAAGATTTGTATTTTGTTAGCACTCGATGTCAGTGAGTGCTAATATAATAAGTAAACGGGGGAAAGAAGGCAAGGTTTTTCTGGATAAAAAAACTGTAGAAATCTTCGATTATCTGCTATTTTTTTAAAAAAATACCTATTTCCTAATTTTTTCGAACTATAAAATCTTCTTTTTGCTCTCTATGAAGTTGGTCAGGGCCTCCCTGAAGAAATCACCCTGGGCGCGAACTTCCCGCAAAATCCTGTTTTCATAGAGCTTCAGCCCTTCCTTTATTTCCGGGGCAAAAACAATGTGGAAGGTATTGTTCCTGATAGCCTCATCCGCCTTTGCCGTGTTGTACAGATAGATATCAGATATTATCGTTCTCGCTAGTCTTCTGGCCCGCTCTATTTTTTCATCCGGGGAAGGCTGAACTCTTTTTTCCTCAGGCCGCGGCTTTGGTTCATCTTTTGGAGCTTTTGTCTCTTTCAACGACGGCTCCGGTGTTTTTTCCACCTTCTCTTCTTTTTTCCCGGCAGGCTCTTTTCCCGTCAATGAATTGATCGAATCGATAAGGAGCTCAGAGATGAGGTGCTCTTCGATATAATCTTCAGCGCCATAAAAAGACTCCGGTTCTCTTCTGTATCTGTCTTTATCGTATACCGAGTTCACAAGGATAAACTTCATCCGTTTTGTCTCAGGTCTCAATTTTAACCTCTTGCACACCTCGAACCCGTAAATCTTCGGAAGGCCAACTTCCATTATCGCAAGGGAAGGAAGTTCTTTGATCGCTTTGACCATCGTCTCTATCCCGTCAGAAGCCGTTATTGTCTGGTAACCGTTCTTTTTCAGAAGCGAAATAATTTCATCAGCGATTGCAGGATTTGAATGGGCCACAAGAATTTTAGTGCCGTCAACAGTTCCTTCAGAAGCCGGTAAAGGTTTCTTTACAAGAAGAACAGCGCCGCATTTCGGGCATTTAAACCTCGAACCGCCGGGAGTAAGTTTTTCTTCGGCAACTTTGAGTTTTGTTTTGCACTTCGGACATATTACAACCACTGTTTCGTCCTCCTCGGTAACCAGAGTTTTATGGTGACAAGACCCATGAGGAACCCGCCGATGTGGGCAAACCACGCAACCCCGCCTCCCTCATGAAGCCCGGCACTAAATAAACCGCTTACGAGTTGTATAATAGCCCAAAACCCGATAACTATCAAGGCAGGTATCTTCACGGTAGTTATAAAAAACCCTAAAAAAATTAACGTATGCACTGTTGCTTTCGGGAAGAGTAGCAGGTACGCACCGAGAACACCGGAAATCGCACCGCTGGCTCCTATCATGGGTATTATTGAATTCGGGTTTGTGACAGCGTTTGCATATGCTGCAAAAATGCCGCAGAATGCATAAAAGACAATAAACCGAAGATGACCCAACCTGTCTTCTATATTGTTGCCGAATATCCACAAATAAAGCATGTTGCCTGCAAGATGAAAGAACCCGCCGTGCATAAACATCGAGGAAAAGACGGTGATGACAGGACTTACAGGCTGTCTTGTTTCGAAGGTCAGCATATAATGAGGTATTGCGCCATATGCATACGTTATTTCTCTCATTCCCGATTGGGACGTGATCTCCCACAAAAATACAATTATATTTAATACAATGATCCCGATCGTCACAAAGGGGAATGCGTATGTGGGATTATCGTCTTTATAAGGTATCAATCGCGGTTGCCTTTATGCCTTCAGAGCATTTCTGAATTTCACGTCAAGATATACGCCGGATATTTCCTTCTATAATAACCGATTATTTTATGTTGGACAATATTCCCTTTGTCTCACGCTAAAAAGATAGTTCTTGCTTGCAATATATGATGAGATATGCTATAAATTTACGTCATAAAATTTTGATTAACTTGCAGGGGGTTTTATGGATAATAGAAAGATCACTATCGATATTTTTGTTGATTGCCTTTATGACCTTCCCCATATATGTCAGTGCCGCTAAAGGTGTCGCTTCGTCCGACACTCAATTGTGTCTGGCTTGCCACTCCGATAAAACATTAAAGATGAAACTTATGAATAAGGAAACCCTATCCCTCTATATAAACGGCAGCGACTTCGCCAAGTCCGTCCACGGCAAGACAGGATGCTCGGGATGCCATCCGGATATTAGTATGGACAACCACCCCGTAGTTAAAAAGATAAAGAGCAAAAAGGAGTATGCTGCGAATTTATCCAGGAATTGTTCGGTCTGCCACACTTCCGAGCAATTCAGAAAGAGGCTGCCGATCCACAGTTCTCTGGCCGCAAAAGGTACGTGTCTTGAATGTCACGGTTCTCATTATATTATGGCCGCGGCCGTGCAGAAGACCGGAGTGAAGGAAAATCAGTATTGTATGACCTGCCACAGCAGAAAACTCAGCATGTCAATGAAAAACGGAGAAACCCTCTCTGTTTCCGTGGATGAAGTGCTCATAAGAAACTCCGTGCATGGGACACTGAAATGCACTGATTGCCACAAGGGATTTTCGACGACGGAACATCCCATGAGATCTTTCAACAGCAGAAGGGCTTTCTCGATAGCAACCGCCGAAAATTGCTGGAAATGCCACGAAAAAGTATACAAACTGTATAAAGTGAGTGTACATCTCGATCAGCTCAAAGGCGGAAATTCAAAAGCGCCCGCCTGCACCGACTGCCACGGCGATCACTCTGCAGCCAGCGTAAAGAAAGACAGGAATATCGGGATTAAATCCTGCAATAGGTGCCACAGTGATATGAACTCCTCATACGAAGCGAGCATGCACGGTAAGGCATGGAAGAAAGGGGACGAGAAAGCCCCGACCTGTTCATCCTGCCACAGCGCACACGACGTTGCGTCCGGGATGACGACCAGGATAAAGGAAGGTTGTCTCAAGTGCCACAAAAACATGGGAAAGGTCCATAATAAGTGGCTCTCGAATCCTCCGCTTGCATTACCTTCCTTTGCGGATGCCCACTTTGATGTCGTATCCTGTGCAGCATGCCATTCTCCCGGCGCAGACCGTGCGATTTACCTCAGTCTTTACGACAGAAAAAAAGGGGAGCCCCTGTCCGAAGAAGATCTGATGGAGATCTTTGAGACGGATTCCAATGGATTAACGGCAAAGATTGATCTAAATGGTGACGGGCTGGTCGATGCAGAGGAAATGTGGGAGTTGTTCGCACACTTGTTCAAGAAGGGTAAAACCGCAATCTTCATGGGTAAAATGGACGTACAAAAGGCGACTGAAGCGCATCTGCTGGGCGGCAAGACGGAAGCGTCAAAAGACTGTGCGAAATGCCATCATCCGGATGCCGAGTTCTTCAAGGACATCTTTATCGTTATCAAAAAGGCTGAAGGAAAACCCAAACTCCTGAACGCGAAAAGAGATGTACTTAACTCTGTATACTCGATAATACCGGCAAGTAAATTTTATGCCCTCGGCAGCACGAACATTAAACTCTTCGATATCCTCTTTATTGTTGCACTGATCGGCGGGATAGCCGTACCGATAGGGCACATCAGCTTGAGAATCATAACTTCACCGATCAGGGCACTGAGAAGGATGGGAAAGGGAGGTAAGAAATAATGAATAAGATATATCTTCATCCGCTACCGATAAGGATCTGGCACTGGGTAAATGCGTTAGGGTTTATCATCCTGATCGTCACGGGCGCCCAGATCAGGTTCGGCAATGTTCTGCACCTGTTTTCTTTCGGGACCGCAGTTAAGATCCACAGTTGGCTGGGATTCATTCTCCTGGCAAATTATTTCATCTGGCTTTTCTATTACCTCCTCACGTTCAAGATCAAGATATATATTCCGCCTGTCAACCACCCGATAGAGTACGCAAAGAAAGCCCTGAACCAGGCCAAATTTTATGGTTGGGGCATCATGGTCGGAGATGAGAACCCCCATCACTCGACGCCGGACAACAAGTTTAACCCCATGCAGCAGGTGTCCTACCTCATGATTATGGTGGCACTTATACCGGTCCAGATCATAACCGGCCTGTTCCTCTGGGACCCCCATCTCTTCGGCACGTTCGTTAATCTCACAGGAGGGGTACAGATAGCTGATATGATCCATGTGTTTCTCTGGATATTCTTCAGCGCCTTTATCATCGTCCATTTCTATCTTGCCACATTAGGACACACCCCGATGGCACATATTATCGCCATGTTTTCCGGATGGGAAGAAGAGCACGGCCACGGCGGAGAACATGCTCAGAGCGAAGAACACGGTCACAGCCACTAGAGAATAAATTCCGATACCATAAAAAAAACGGGTTCAAGTTTATAAACTTGAACCCGTTAGATAACCCTTTTGGGCAGAGATTACTTCTTCTCTTCAGGCTTTTTAGGCTCGTCTTTTTTCTCGGCAGGCGCCACCACAGGGGGAGAGATAACTATAGTCTTCGCGATATTCTTTCCCTCACCCACTTCATATGTGACTACCACCTTGTCACCGACCTTCAAATCGGAGAAGGGCTTCATTTCTTTGCCCAGTTTCACGACGGTTTTTTCATCGGCGGTAGCTGTGAGCGGGCCTCTCATGGCCTTTACGGTAATTGTTTTGGCTTTCTGATCGACAGCTTGAATTTCTCCCTGAGCGTCTTTGACCGGTGAATCCCCAATCGCCCTTTTCATACCCATACGCGCAAAGGTCGGTCCGGCAAAACTGAGGACGAAAAGGACCGAGATAACAACCGCTATTGCTTTCTTCAATCAAATCACCTCCTTTCAGTATTAGAATCCGATCAGGGTATCAATTTGCAGCAATTAACAATACCCATGCCAATTCTATTTTGATGTCTTTCTTATCATTTATAATAAACTATTCCCCGTTTTGAGGAAAAGATGAATTTTTTCGGGAAGTTACTATGCGCTCAGCTTACGCCCAAAATCTGTCCTGTAGATTGACAGGAAAATATCCTCTTTCATATGCCTCAACGTCACAGCCCCTGAAAGCTCGGTGACGGCGAACCGGACTATATCTTCGGGCTTCACGTAAAATAATTCGACATTCCGCTGAGGCACATAGTAGGTTAAGAAATTCACATGAAGGGACTCCCTGCATAATAGGCTGAAGAGTTTTTTTAACACATCCTTCATCGACTCCTCAATGCCTGCGATCCTGAGGTTGAATACCCCGCAGACAAAAATAATGTCAAACCTTTGTCCCATCTCCGCCTCCTCTATGTCCATGGAAACGAACTCTGCCTCAGGGTATTTCTTTTTAGCCAATTCGATCAGATTCTCATTGATATCGATGCCGCAGTAATTTACGGAAATCCCCTTTTCTTTTATGAACCCGTAAAAATCACCTTTGCCGCAGCCAAAATCAAGGATTCTTTTTCCCGGAAGATCTTCGGATATCTGAAGAAGGGTTTCGTATCTGCGGCGTTGGCCCTCCGGGGTCCACCTCACAGCCTGTGGAGAATCGCCGAAATCTTTCAAATGTCTATTATAGAAGGATAAAAGTTCTTTCTTGCCCAAGGGGTCCATTGTTATTATAGTACCATGGATAAAGACCTCTCTTATATGTTAATTTAAATCCTAAAAAAGGGGATCTATGGAAGATTTCACGTACAAGGAATATACGGAAGAAGAAACTAAAATTTATCATGAGGCCATGGACAAAATCATGGAGGGCTTGGAAGAAGGCTTGACCTTCCACGAATCTTGCAGCGCCGTCATCGTTAAAGATGAGCAATTAAAGGAGTTCATAATAGACGACGCTCTCAAGATAATGATAGCGGACACACACTACAACAAGGGGCTTTCCTTACAGCATCTTGCCGATACCTTGCAGATTTCGATCGATACAATCGATAAAGCCAATGCCGAGATGCTTGAAGACGTTGAAATAAGTGCTGCCGGGATATATAGGATGAACAATCCACACGGTCCGGCAGGTACCGCATAGGAGTGACTGTGGAAGATCAGAAAAAGCAGGTGAGACTTTATGCCCTCAGTACATGTCCTGAATGCAAAAGGCTTAAGAAATTCCTGGATGAAAACAATATAAAATACGAATTGATAGAAGTGGATCTCCTCGACAGCGGAGAACAGTGGGTGACTTCGAAAGAAATCAAGAGATATAATCCTGCGGCCACTTATCCTACCCTGGTGATAGAAGAAGTGATATTGGGTCTTGACGAAGAAGCACTCAGGGAGGCGCTGAATATATAAAATGAACCCCGAGAAGCTCTTCGATATCCTGAGCAAATACGCCGGTTCACAGGGGGTCCTTCTCAATAAGGATAAAGAATATGTCTTAGAGATACTCGAAGGGCTGCTTGCGAACGAGGCCCGTTATGGTTATCGTTCATGCCCCTGCCGTCTCGCAACAGGAATAAAAGAAAAGGATGCCGACATAATATGCCCCTGTGCCTATAGGGATCCTGACATAAAAGAATATGGAAGTTGTTACTGCAAGCTTTATGTTTCAAAAGAATGGAACGAAGAAAAGATTAAACATGTGAAAGTACCTGAAAGGAGACCGGTTCGGGATTGAAAGAGGCTGAAACCCCATCATGGATAAAGGATTAGAGATAATGAGGTATCGCCCGGACGCTGTAAAACTAAGAGATTAAGGCAGAGATACCTTGTGACGGCCCTGTATTCTTGCCTTTCGACAATTTCCCGGACCATTTTCCCTTAATTTCCTGACATGTGACAGATAAGTTTTGTTATGCCGGACATGCCGCATTATGTTCCCATCGATTAGGAATAAAGGACTTATGAAGATTTCCGACACATCCGATGTGTTCTTCCTGAAATCCTTAGAAGATAAATTGACAAGAATATTGTATATTTCTACTAATAATAAGCGATAAGCGGCTTATAAGTTCATAAGATGAAAAATAAAGATAGATCAAAAAATGAACCAGCGCTCAAATCGGAGGAACTTCTTCACCGATTGAAACAATTTGAAGCTAAATATGATCAGATGGAAAAAATACTTAAGGAAACTCAATCAAGATATGATGCACTTTTTGATAGTGCTTTTTCTTGTGTTTATGTTCATGATCTTGAAGGGAAGTTTCTGGATGCAAATAAAACCGCTTTGAAACTATTGGGATATACAAAAAAGGAGATAGCTTCTCTTAATATTTCATCCCTGCTTTACAAAGATCAATTGTTCAATGCCTTTAAAACCATAGAAGAGATTAAACAGAGTGGTTATCTGAAAAACCCCATAACATACAAAGTCAGGGAAAAGAATGGAGGTCATGTCTGGTTGGAGGTAATAGCCACCCTCATTTATCGTGAAGGTACACCTTATGCAATACAAGGAATAGCGCAGGATGTCACTGAACGGAAGCGGATAGAGGAGGCTTTGCGGAAAAGCGAAGAGCAACATCGCATGATGATAGAGACGATGAATGAGGGTTTGTCGGTCGTAGACCAAAAAGGTATCATTACTTTTGTTAATAATCAATTTTGTAACATGATTGGATACAGCGGAGAAGAACTCCTTGGTTCTCATGAAACAACATTATTAGACAAAGAAAATCAGAAAATATTAAGAAAACATTGGTCTGATCGAATGAAAGGGAATGTTACACCATATCAACTTATTTTGAAAAGAAAAGATGGCAAAAAGGTCCATACATTAGTCGCACCAAGCCCTATTTTTGATGAAAAGGGTCAATTTAGTGGTAGTTTCGGAATATTTACTGATATCACTGCGCTCAAGCAGGTACAGGAAGAACTCCTTTTTTATCAGGAAAGACTTCGTTCCCTTGCATTAGAATTGTCATTGGTTGAAGAAAAAGAGAGACGACAAATCATAATGGACTTGCAAGACCACCTTGGTCAGTCTCTGGGTTACTGCAGAAACAAATTGATTAAACTAAAGGAATTCGCATCTGTACATGATATAAAAGATTCCTTAAATGAAATTCAGGATGTGATTGAGCAAACTATCCAGCACACTAAATCACTGAAATTTGAGTTAAGCACGCCAATTCTTTATGAACGGGGGTTGGAAGCTGCGCTGACATGGCTCGGAGAACATATTCAAAAACAGCATGGCATAATGTTCCACTTTGAGGACGATCAGAAACCTAAACCAACAGATGATGAAACCCGTATTTTTCTTTACAACTCGGTACGGGAATTATTGATTAATGCTATCAAGCACGCACAGGCTCGGAATATAAAAGTGTCAGTGCATAGAGATTATAACCATATTCTAATAGATGTGTATGACGACGGTATCGGGTTTGATATCTTAAAACCTGACGCTTATATAAGTGAAAAGGGTGTTTTTGGACTTTTCAGCATTAACGAACGATTGAAATATTTAGGTGGACAATTCAAGGTTGAATCTAAACTTGGTCATGGAGCTCATTTTACCCTGATTGCGCCACTGAGACCCCATATAAAAAGCAGAAGTAGAGTAACGCTCTCCAGCCTGCCTCAGCGATAGTCGGATCCGTCCCTAATTATTCTAAGATGTTTTGTGATCGTCATCACATTAATCTTTTCTGAAGGATGGCAGCATGTAAGTAACTGAACCATCAAGGAGGATTGTTATGTCCTGGAAATGTCCATCATGTGGTCGCCAAAATTATGAGACTTTCAACAATTGCGCATGCGGCTACTCCAGCAACGGGAGTATTCTCATCAAAAATGGACTAAAGGACTATCAGCGTGTTTCAGAAGGGGGTGAAGAGTGTCCCGATAGCCCCTTGAATTGCATAAGTGATCATACTCCATCGTTACAGGGGCTACAGGAAAGTCATGATTTACAAGCTCCTAAAAGACCTGACTCGACGAGCAGTACGCCTCATGAGGAAGTGATAAAAGAGATCGATTCTTGGTTGTTTACCTTTTCTAGTGCAGATAGCTGTATATCCATTGGCACGCCGGCACTTCGATCTTTCAGGTTGAAATTATCTCTAGAAGATGTAGAGGACTTATTGGAATTTCTGTATCAAAAGACCGGCAATGAAAAGACAACGAGAAAAATCAGCCTTGCAACAACAGACATAGCAGGGGTGATTGATCAGGTGGATAGGATGATCGAAGAAAAAAAATCAAAAATCTCCCTTAAGTTCACCAGCGATGAGCTCCAAGAAATCGCAGACTTTATCAATCTGCAATTAAAGGTATGATCGCGGTTCAAGAAAGGCCTGAAGAGGCCTGATTTCTCTGCTATAGATCGGAAACTGAAACTGCCTTCCTGTTATCCATACTTGAAAGCTCTACCCCAAAAGTGTATATTTCAACCAGTAATATATTTTTTTATAAAAGAGGAGGGACCTGAATGTCACAGAAAAAGAATATTCGTGACGAGATTGCAAAGGTTGCGTATGAACTCTTTGAAAACAGTGGCAGGATGTACGGGTATGAATTAGAGAATTGGTTGGCCGCAGAAAAGATTGTCATGGAGATGCACGCAAGGAAAATAGAGCAGGATGCTAATTTTATCGGTTCTACAAAAGAGAAGAAGGCATCAGGCAAAACCGAACCCAAAACATTGAAAACATCCAAGAAGACTTCAGAAAGCAGTTCACAGACAAAAATGAAGAAAAGCCCACCGAAAAAGAAGACAGGATGAGGTGAGGTTTTACGGGATGAAGAGATAAGTTCTTCCTGTAACTACGCTCGGGAAGCAGTGCGTTGAGGGCTGTTAAGTTCTCTCGAAAATCAATATGGACAAATTTCCTATAATATACCAACTTGGCATATCATGATAATAAGGAGTAAAAACCAACGAACCTTTCATCAGACATATTGATTTTTATAACAAATTTTTCTTTCAAGCCATTCCCTACTATGCTATATTCTTTCAAGAACCCGAAAAAAACCAAGTTGGTATAATCATTGTTGGCCGTAATAAAAACGAATATAGACAGATGCCGAGTTATCCGTTTATAATTCAGTAGTTATTGAGATGCCGACAATAAAGAATATTTCGGGACCATATCGTTTTTTCTTTTACAGCTTCGATTGTAATGAGCAAATGCATGTGCATGTTCAAAGAGAGAATATGGTTTGTAAATTCTGGCTGGAACCAGTTGTATTGACAAGCAATCATGGTTTTGTTCCAAAAGAACTCAATACAATAGGGGAAATAGTAAGAACCAACAGAAACACAATAACGGAGGCATGGTATGAGCACTGCGGTAAAACTACAAGAAGTAAGAATTAAAAATATAAGAGTTACAGAAGATACAATTACTGCTCAGCTTGTTGATGGACGTATAATCAGCGTTCCGCTTGCATGGTCGTGGCGATTGTCCGAGGCAACACCGAAGCAGCGCGCAAATTTCAGAATTATAGGAGAAGGGCATGGTGTACATTGGCCAGATATTGATGAAGATATCAGCGCTGAAGGCATGCTTTATGGTATCCCCGCTCCCCGAACGTCAAAACACAAATCAAAATCCAAATAATACAAAAACACGGCCAACACTTATAAGGCCCCGCACAGTCAAGAGAAAAAACGAACCTGATCGGAAATAAAAAGAGAAAAATCTATTTCCTTATTTTCTTAAAGATTGTCCAATAGCTCTGACTTGGTTTCCAGTACAGTGTCAGAACAAAGTCTGCACCAAACACTTATCGATGCTCGATAGCCGCACGGCACGGGATATTTCGTCTATCCCGCGCCGACGACGACAGTGGAGAGACCATTCGATCTTATTCCCCACGGCATAGAAACAATTCAGAACCCTTATACCGTCCTATTCAAAGGTCTGGTTCAGACCAGAGGCCTCCTCCAGTTAGCTTCAGGATCGGGTAAGGGGCAGAACCCTTAACAATCTTTGTATTTCTGTGTAGGACCGGGCGTCCTAATCAACGCCGCAGAGCGCCGGGCATATTATTGCATCATGCCCACATCACGGTCCGTGCCGTATAAAAACATATTTTCATTTGAGCATGAATCGGACTTCACCCTGATGGCGCCAGTTAGACGCTACAGGCTCACTCGGTCCCAGCCTTATTTCGCGAAAAACACTTCCGGATGAAACACCTCCTTGCGCTTGAGGATATGATAGAGGGCTCTTGCAAGCTTATGAGCCAGAATAGTCAGGGACTTGGCTGTCCCGTGCTTCCGGGCTAGTTTATTCCGATAGGCTACTGCCTGCGGATTTCTCCTGAGGAAAAGGACGGCGGCTTCGGAGAAGGCCCATTTAAGATGAGCATTTCCGATCTTTTTACCGGAGGAGCCCATGATCTTGCCTGCAGATTCTTTGGCGCATTTGACGAGTCTGCAGTAAGAGACGAAATCCTGTACCCTGGGGAAGCGGTTGATATCATGGATCTCATAGAGGATGACCAAGCCAAGGATTCTTCCAATGCCTGGAACGGATCTGATGCGGAAATAGGAATCGGCATCATCGACCTTCGCGATAAGAGATATCTCATGTTCCACACGATGAAGCAATTGATCATAGTGGTCTATAAGGGTAAGGTCCAGTTCAATGCTCTTTTGTACGCTCACGTCGGCAAACCGCTCGGCTACGCCTTTGCGGTTGCCTTTCTTTCCGATATTCTTACCTATCTCAGGGAGGTTGTATTGATGATTGGTGTTTTGCACATGCGCAATCAGTTCGGCCCTTTTTCTTACAAGGTGGTTTCTTCTTCTCAGCAAATCTCTCGTGGAACGCATTTCGGAAGGATAGACGTAGGCCGTGGGTATCATGCCACCCCGGAGCAGGGTCGCTATCTTATAAGCATCCACTTTGTCGTTTTTGGCCTTGCCTCCGTGGATCGCTT
This sequence comes from Thermodesulfovibrionales bacterium, assembly GCA_963776195.1. Lineage (GTDB taxonomy): Bacteria > Nitrospirota > Thermodesulfovibrionia > Thermodesulfovibrionales > SM23-35 > CAVZMO01. The sequence continues at coordinate 32,443 of CAVZMO010000039.1, read as the reverse complement.
TCATGTATAACGCATGCCCGAGAACGAACGGGATCTTTTCCGCTGAGCAGAGATCGGCGATCCAGTACCAGGTGAAAATGCATTCTACGGCAACAACGATATCCTCACGATATGGCGCGATAGTCTTCAGAAAAATGTCAGGACTTGTTTTGATATCCCGATGCAGTACGATCTTTCCTTCTTGGTTGAGGATGCAAAGGTACATCGTCCTGGCGTGCAAATCAATGCCGCAATAAAATTTGTGCTGATTGGTGTAAAATCTCATAAAGGCCTCCTTTGGAAAAGATTTGGGTCCTGAATCATACCTGATTCGGGTATGATTCAGGGGGGCCTTAATGAGTATCAACAGCATCGAGCCGACACGGGTTAAAGGTGGCTTGGTCTTGCGTAGTGCATTTCCCGTGCGGCTCATGCATGGCATTCTCCCAATAAAATATAATAAAAAACGATGATGCTTATAGACTTAGCTACCATATCACGAAGACATTTCTTTTTCTTTGTCGATAAGTGTAATGAAACTTATCGTTCGGGCCATGAACTCGCCTTTTATAGAGACCTAATTACTATGCACAGAGAGACGAATAATTTAACAGCCCTCATTGATGATGACAATTTCTTGATTAAGCTATACAACACACTTGAAGAATGGGACATGAATAAAAGAGGCGCTCGCATGGCCCCATTCGCCATCCTGAAAGAGTCCATCAGATTCTGGAAGAATTACTTGGTTGAATTATATGACTACAAATTATGCGAAGATATCGATGAAGAACTTACAACATGAGGTCGGATGTCAATAGTGGACACCAACCCTTTCATGCTGCCAGTTGTCCGACGGGTGAAGTCCTGTCTTTTACAGATAATCTCTTAAAAAAACAAACCTCACACATTTGAGGTCAGATGGAAAATTTGAATGCGAAATGCATTTGGGCATCAGCCAGCCGGATATACCCACATCCCCTTAACCCTTCTTTTTGCGCGCTATTTTATCCCGCTTTCTTTTTCTTTAATGCGTGGGGCAGGTTCCAGTTTTTATCACTTTTTAATGAATCCATTAGGTCATCATAGATTTGTGTTATACCGGTCTTGCATAATACACAAATGCCGTTTTTGCAAGATGTTTCCGTACCGCAGTTTGCACATTTAGTAGTTTTCTTAATTTCTGTCACGTCCTTTCATATGGATTTATCTTCCTCTCAGATTGTTTTTTGCAACCTTGCGTTATCGGAGGCTTCTTGAGGTGAGCATTAACAGGATGAAAATCTATTATCGGTCTCAGGCAGAGAAGTCTCCCCCTTATCCGGGGGAAACTTCTGCCGTCAATTAAAGTTTTATTACTTTGATTGCCTTGAGCCCTTTGGGGCCATCTTCAGTATCAAAGCTGACCGCGTCACCTTCGGCAAGAGACTTAAAACCGTCACCCTCTATTGAAGAATAGTGGACAAACACATCCGTATTGTCCTCCCCTGTGATAAAGCCAAACCCCTTGGATTCGTTAAACCACTTAACTGTTCCTTTTGCCATTTCTTTACCCTCCTTACTGATTGAATTAATATCTTAGAATGACCACAATAAAAAAGGCCCCAAAGCTAAAAGTCTTTGTGGCCTTATTCGTACAAAAACTTCTGAAACCTCGCAAGAATTATGGCATACATCAATACATTAAGTCAACAATACGAATTGCGCCGCGTAAAATGTAACTGTATGAAGAATCATTGCGACATTTATAAAGTAACCCTGACAACCAGGCACTCAGAGACCGAAACAAGGGGGTTACATGAGCAGGAAAGCGATAAGGGAATATTTCAAAGCGATATACACGCGGTATCGGAAGGCTTCAAAAGAAATAAAGCAGATCATTTTAAACGAATTTTGTTCCAACACCGGGTACAACCGGAAGTATGCTATCCGGAAATTAAATGGTCCCAGCCCAGCGAAAACCAACACTATACACCGGCGCAGGAGGAAATATACCTATGGACCGGAGATTTTATCGATTGTGTCTGTTGTATGGGAGGCAGCGGGCTATCCCTGCTCAGCAAGATTGAAAGCCTTGATAAAACTCTGGCTGCCGTGGATACGGAAACAATTTCGGTTCAAGCAGCAGGTAGAGAAACAATTGCTTTCGGTCAGCGCCCGTCAGATGGACAGAAGGCTCAAAGGCAAGAAAGCTCAAGTCGGCAGACGTATATATGGGCGTACCAAACCGGGGACCCTGCTGAAGCATCATATTCCTATAAGGACTGATAACTGGGACGTAAAGACACCTGGGTGGACAGAAGTGGATACAGTCTCTCATTCCGGGAATTGCGCAGACGGTAAGTTTGCTTACACAATCAATCAAACGGATATTCTCACTACGTGGGTAGAGAGTCGCGCAGTGCTCGGCAAAGCAGAAGATGTCATGGTAGAAGGTCTTGATGAAATGGCCCATGCATTGCCGTTTCCTCTTAAAGGGCTTGACTCTGATAACGGCTCGGAGTTTGTAAATTGGCATATATGGCGTTATTGCAAACGCAACAAGATACAGCAGTTCCGGGGCCGTCCGTATAAGAAAGATGACAATGCTCACATCGAACAGAAAAACTGGACGCATGTCAGAAAGCTCATGGGCTGGGATCGTTATGATACGCAAGAGGCGGTTGATGCCATGAATGACCTTTACAGAAACGAATTGCGTCTCTTTCTGAACTTGTTTATGCCGTGCATGAAGCTGCTCAGGAAGGAGCGTATCGGCTCTAAGGTTAAAAGATATTACGATAAACCACTGACCCCCTTTGAGCGTGTCATAGCTTCAAAAAAGGGTGACCCTATAAAGATAGCAGAACTGAAGAAGCTCTATGAGGCTTTGAATCCTTTTGATTTAGCTAAATCCATTGAGGACAAACTGGAACGTCTGTTTAAACTTGTAAACCGCAGGCAAAGTCCTGGAATCCCTGTAGCCGACAAAGAAGGGCGGAAGTCAGGGAAACCATTTACACCGGTTGAAAAGGAAACCCTTAAGGCATTATCGGGTATTTTCCCGGCACTAAAAATCCACATCAGAGATTCAAAGAAGAAGAAATAATGAAAAGTATGGTTACATTTTAAATGTCTCAACAATGATACGCAAAGTTACATTCTTAGATGGCTTGACGGGCAATAATCCCTGGGATGATATTGCAAATTTACCTTATTGTTCGTATAATCTACCGATGGATTTACGGGGAAATTTAATCGAAATGATAAGGGAGAGATCTTTCCAGTATAGCAGTGATCCGAAATTTAAGCTTGCATCCGGCGCCGTTAGCAATTTCTATTTCAATATAAAAAAAACTACCCAGTCTCCTGACGGCATGCATCTGGTAGGACGAATTGTTTTTGAACAGATCAAGAATCTTGGCTTACATCCCGACGCTATAGGCGGCCTTACCTTGGGTGCAGATCCTATCGCTTATGCTGTTGCTATGTATTCCTACGGCGTCAACGAACCTATCCAGGCATTCGTAGTGAGAAAAGAACCGAAAGAACATGGCCTGAAACTTCCCGTTGAAGGGAATGTAAATCCCGGCGATCATGTAATTATCGTCGATGATGTGATAACTACCGGAGGTTCTACAATAAAAGCAATAAACACTGCCAAAGAATATGGACTCATTATAGATGCGGTAATTGTTCTTGTGGATCGTTGCGAACAGAACGGCAGGCAGAAAATAGAGGAATTAGGCTGTCCGGTTTATGATATCCTGACCGTCCGTGATTTTATCTGACTCTTCCATATTTCGGCGCTTTTCCCCCCTCAAAAAATACCATTTCAAAGGCTGTGGATAAGGTATATGAGCAGGAAGATTCCGATCGCAAAGACGGACAAGGTGAGCAGGATATCGAGCAGTAATGACGGCTGATAGGTGTCTGCATCGATCTGACATTCGACCTTCTTGTACCGTATAAAGGCCAGAACTCCCATCAGGGCGCCGAGACCTATAAGGCATACTCCTAAGATTGACGAATATCCGGCGGTTGGGGTATGCCCGAATGCACCTCTCTGGCCGGGCGCCTGACTTATGAAATAAGAGAACTGCTTAATGAACAGGCCGAACTTCTCAACGACAAAACCGAATGCCATGATGCCTATGCTCGTCCTGATCCACGCGAGAAAAGTCCTTTCATTCGCCATGTGCACGCGTCGGTTACGGACCCTGGCGACCCGTCTATCTTCCGAGATCTTCGGCGCACATTTAGTCAAATATTGGACTATGCCGGGGAATAATTGCATTTGTTTATATAGTTTAGCAGTATCCCCCTTGTCAATCAATCTCATATAAAGTTATAATTTCGGGCAATTCTTGATACGAGATTCTTGCAAAGAGAGGTAAAACTACATGGGCCAGAACACAACGAACGGCTTTTCTTTTTTACTCGAGATCGGAACGGAAGATTTACCGGCCAGGTTTATACCTCCCGCTATGCAACAATTGAGAGAAAATACCCGGAAGATATTGAATGATAATCACATAAGATTCTCAGAGGTAAAAACATACGGGACCCCCAGGAGACTTGCAATCCTCGCGGAAGGGATACCGTTGATGCAGGAAGACCGGATAAAGGAAGTGTTCGGCCCTTCAAAAAAGGTTGCATTTGACGAAAACGGCAACCCGACAAAGGCGGCGATAGGTTTTGCCCAGGGACAGGGTGTCAGTGTAGAAAGCCTTACCATCAGGAAGAAGGACAAGGGTGAGTATATCGCAGCAGTCTTGGAGGAGAAGGGCATTCTGGTAAGAGAAATACTGCCCGAAATATTGAAAAAGATTGTCCTTGCGATACACCTCCCCAAATCGATGAGATGGGGTGACAATTCTCTCAGGTTTGTCAGGCCTATACGCTGGTTAATGGCACTTTTTGACAATGAAGTTGTCGGTTTCGAGATAGACGGAATAAAAAGCGGCAACCTTACGAAAGGACACAGATTCTTATCCCCTGCCGCTTTCATATTGAAGGAGATTCCGAGTTATAAGAGACTGCTTGCGAATAATTGTGTCGTGGTCGATCACGAGGAAAGAAAAAAGATTATCGTTGCCGGGATGAAAGCTCTGTTGGCCCCCTTCAGCGAAAAACATATTGATGATGAAGAGCTCCTCGACACCGTTGTGAATCTCGTGGAGTACCCTGTCCCGGTCCTGGCGACCTTTCCCGGGGAATATCTCAAGCTTCCGAAAGAACTCCTCATAACCGTAATGAAAGGCCATCAAAAATATTTTGCCGTTGAAGACAAAGACGGCAAAATCACAAATCACTTTGTTGTTATAAGCAATACCAGTGAAGAAAATTCGGATACCGTCAGAGTCGGCGCAGAAAGGGTTATAAGAGCGCGGTTCGAGGATGCAAAGTTTTATTTTGAAGAGGACAGAAAAAAGAGACTATCCGAAAGGATAGAGGAACTCAGGAAGGTCACGTTCCAGGAGAGGCTGGGCAGCCTGCATGGAAAGACGGAGCGTTTGGTATCTATCTCGGGATATCTCGCCGGCAGACTTGCACCTCAGACAAAAGACGGGATTGTCCGCGCTGCATGGCTTGCAAAAACAGATCTCATAACGGGCGCCGTCAGAGAGTTTCCGGAACTCCAGGGGACCATGGGAAAATATTATGCCCTGCTCGACGGAGAAGAAAAGGAGGTTGCAGAGGCCCTGGAAGAGCAGTATTTGCCAAGACACTCCGGAGGGGGGCTCCCTCATACGGATGCAGGGGCACTTCTCAGCATAGCGGACAAGGTGGACAATATAGCCGCCTTTTTTTCTATAGGGCTGACACCGACGGGCTCCGAAGACCCCTTTGCACATCGGCGGCAGGCTCTCGGCATTATAGCAATAATCTTAAACAGGGGGTATGGCCTTCCCTTAAGAGGACTCGTGGATAAGGCATTGGAAGCACTGCCGGATCTGAAGGACCTGAACGAAACAGGCAGGAAGATTTGTCAATTTTTTGAAAACAGGCTCGAAATCGTATTTGCAGATCTCGGATACACCCCCGATTTGATACAGTCGATTCTCTCCCTTTCAATCGATGTTGAATTAGGGGAGATAAAGGAACGGCTTGAGGCAATAAAGGAATTCAAACGCGCTGATAATTTCAATGATTTCCTGACGGCTATAAAGCGCGTCAACAATATCATTCCAAAAACGACGGTCCCTGAATTAAGAGACAGCCTCCTGATAGAAGACCCCGAGAAAAAACTCAAGGGGACCCTTGAAGCGGTGAGATCCGAACTCGCGGGACTGCTTCGCGACAAAAGGCATTATGATTCGATCAACCTATTGACCTCCCTCACGGAGCCTATCAACAATTTTTTCGACGGCGTCCTTGTGATGGACAAGAGGGAAGAGATAAAATTGAACAGGCTTTCATTGCTCAATGAAATATGGAAGACCGTATCAAGTATAGCGGATTTTTCTAAGCTTTCTCCCGGACAGGAACAATAAGACCTGCCCTAATCCTCGTTAATTCTCTTCAAAAACCGTCTGACCGAGCGAACCGCTCTCTAAATTCTTCGCCAAAGAATGGAAATGTATAATCAGGTACAATTATACGATGGCTGACGTTGAAAGATTTTCAGCATTGCAGTACAGAAATTTTCGGCTCTTCTGGTTCGGACAGATTATCTCCTTGTCCGGGACATGGATGCAGTCCGTTGCACAAGGGTGGCTTGTTTACAGTTTGACAAAATCACCTTTTTATTTAGGCCTCGTTGCGGCCTCCGGAGCGCTCCCGATACTCTTGTTCACCTTTGCCGGAGGCATCGTTGCGGACAGGTTCAGGAAGAGGAATTTACTCTTGATGACCCAGGCGTTATCGATCCTGCCCGCACTCATTCTGGGCATTCTCACCGACATCAAAATGATAGCTGTCTGGCAGGTCGCCTTGCTTGCCGCACTCCTCGGAACTGTTAACGCCTTCGACATCCCTGCCCGGCAGTCTTTTATCGTGGAGCTGGTGGGTAAAAGCAAGCTCACAAATGCTATAGCACTGAATTCCGCTGCTTTTCATGGCGCCCGTATCATAGGACCCGTTATAGCAGGGTTGACGATCTCCTCCCTGGGGCTTCCCGCATGTTTTTATCTGAATGCAGCAAGCTTTATCGCCGTCATAGTCGCACTCTCCAAAATTAACATCAAGGGTGATATTTATGAGAGTTCAAACGGCTTTATGCAGGATTTTATAGAGGGGATCAAATATATCAAAAGCAACGACGGGATATACAGGACCATAATCCTTATCGCCGTATTCAGTCTTTTAGGAATGCCTTTTATAACGCTTCTTCCAATATTTGCCGGTGAAATATTCAGAACAGGTCCGAAAGGTTTCGGTTTCCTTGTGGGCGCTACGGGTGCGGGGGCGCTATCGGCAGCTTTGATCCTCGCATTCAGGGAAGATATAAAGGAGAAGAACAAGTTCATGGCCCTGTCGGGCCTCTTTTTTTCATTTGCGCTCCTCGCCTTTTCAACGTCGAAGATTTTGTATCTTTCGATGATACTGTTGGCGTGCATCGGCTGGAGTCTGGTAAGTTTCTTTGCAACTGCAAACAGTTTTATACAGCTCTCAGTGCCTGACAACCTGAGGGGAAGGGCGATGGGCGTTTATACCTTTGTATTTTTGGGCACAGCTCCGATAGGCAATTCGCTCATCGGTCTTTTGGCGGATTCTCTGGGCACGACACGCGCGATAAGCATTGCGTCCCTTTTTTGTATCCTTGCATCGATAGCCTTTTCGATGAAAATATTCAAAGGTCGGTGGTATAGTAAACCGTTATGAAAGTACTCGCCGTAGAAACATCGACAATGTTGGGAGGCGTAGCTGTCATTGACGATTCAGCAGGTCTGGTTGCTGAAGTAAGGCTCAATGTCAAATCAACGCATTCGGAGAGACTGATGACGGAGATAGACCATGTATTGAAACAATCGGGGCTCGAAATATCCGAAATCGATGTCTTCGCGGTATCTATCGGTCCCGGCTCGTTTACAGGACTGAGGATCGGCCTGAGCACCGTCAAGGGATTTTCCTTCGCCACCGGCAAACCGATTGTCGCGGTTCCCACACTCGAAGCACTCGCCTGGAGTCTTCCCTACTGCAGATATCCGGTTTGCACCCTGCTCGATGCGAGGAAGAAAGAGGTTTATGCTGCGTTGTTCTTATGGGAGGGGAAAGGTTTTGTAAGGATAATAGATGAAGTATCGATAAATATAAATAAACTGCTGGAAAAGATCGGAGCGAATGATACACCAGGCGAAAATGTTCTTTTTATCGGTGAAGGGGCGCTTCTCTATAAAGAGATCATAAAAGAAGCAATGAGGGAGAAGGCTATACTCCCATCACCTGAAAAAATGGTCCCTTCACCTGCAAACGTTGCGTCCATGGGGATGCAAAAGGCTTTGAGAGGAGAATTTTCAGAACCTGTAAGTCTCATTCCATTTTATATAAGGAGATCGGAAGCTGAGATTAAACGGAAAGGCTGAAATCGTAATACGGGAGATGCGGGAGCATGACATCCCGGAAATTCTGGAAATCGAGCGGATATCCTTTTCCAGCCCGTGGTCTGAGGCCGCTTTTTATCAAGAGCTTCACAAACACTACGCCTTATCGAAGGTTGCCGTGCTGCAGAACAAGGTCATCGGCTATATATGCGTGAATATCGTATTCGATGACTGCCATATCTTGAATCTTGCCGTTCACCCGAACTTTAGAAGCGGGGGTATTGCAACAGCACTCATGAAAAAAATCTTAACTGAATCGAGAGAGCAAGGTTGCAGATTCTTTTACCTTGAGGTGAGGGTCTCACACATCGGCGCAAGGACCTTTTATGAGCGCTTCGGCTTCAGGGCCGCACGGACCAGAAAGGAATACTATACCTCTCCGGTAGAGGATGCGACCATAATGGTGCTCAGGGTTTAGTTACTTCCACACCCCTTCAATCTCTGCCCCGCAACTTAAACATCTTCCGTCTATGGTTTTGAGTTCGCCGATGCGGAACCCGAAGCGCCTGATCAAGACGTCCTTGCAATGAGGGCAATACGTGTTTTCACCGCCTTCCCCCGGCACATTACCTTCATAGACATATTTGAGGCCGGCTTCAAAGCCGATCTCCCTTGCCCTTCGCAGCGTTTTCACCGGCGTCCTCGGCTTGTCGGTCAATTGATATGTCGGATAAAACTGTGTCACATGCCACGGGATCGAAGTGTCGACAGAGCCGATGAATCCTGCAATATCCCTGAGATCGTCATCAGAATCGTTGTAGTCGGGTATTATCAGAGTCGTGACCTCGACCCAGACACCGAGTTCCTTCATAAGCCTGATCGTCTCTTTCACCGGCTCAAGTCTTGCACCGCAGATCTTGCGATAGAAATCATCGCTGCCTTTGAGGTCGATATTATTGCCGTCAAGATAGGGCGCAATGGTCCTCGTCGCCTCGGGACTTGTATACCCGTTGCTCACAAAGACATTCTTTATCCCTTTTTCACGTGCAAGTCTCGCACAGTCATAGGCAAACTCAAAGAACATTGTGGGTTCCGTATAGGTATACGAAATGCTCTCGCAGCCGCTCACTGCAGCCGCTTCGATAACATCCTCCGGTGTAACGGAACGTCCGGGTATGTCTTCGTGCTCCTTCGGGTATTGGGATATCTCGAAATTCTGGCAGTGTTCGCAGCGGAAATTACAGCCCACGGCCGCGATCGAAAAGGACGTTGAGGCCGGCAGGAAATGGAACAACGGCTTCTTCTCGATAGGATCGACGTTCATGGAAATAACTTTTCCGTAGACCAGACTGTACAGAACGCCGTCTGTGTTCTTGCGGACATAGCATATGCCTCTTTTGCCTTCTTTGATGAGACAATGATGAGCACAGAGAAAACACCTCACCTTCTTTTCATCGAGCTTTTCATAAAACATTGCTTCTTTCATAATTCCATTATATCAGGATTTCATCTGGTTTCTAATGTCGTTACGCCTTTGGGCAGAGAAAGTTCAAAGAATCTGTCTTCCAAGCCGGTATTAATCTTCACATCCTTCAGCGCCATCTCTATCCTGTTTGAGTAAGAATCGTTAACGGTAAAAGATTTGATGGGGAAGTCACCCCCTGAAGGTTCGATCTCAATCGAGATTATCCCTCCCATAGGCTTTTTAGGCTTGAGAAGGAGCTTCCCGTTTTTTCCCGTAACAGAAAACTCTTCCCGGACCTTTCCGAATCCGCTGAGGAGAGCGATCGGCGCCTGGCCATAGGTATCCCTGTCAAATTTACCCCTATAAGCCTGTTTTTCTTTTTTCTGGTATATCAGTATCTCGTCATTATTGATAAGAACCTCCTGCGCCTGCTCTCCCTTATAATTCCACTTCATCTTCATCGGCCTCTTGATAAAAAACTGACCTTTGAATGTTTCGGTCTGCTTCAAATCCTTAATATAGCTCTTCTGAACAAAACTGCCGCTTATATCTTTTATGTTCTCGTAGGCTTTCTGGATCCTTGCAATTTCTTCATCACCAGATGAAAAGGCGATGGAGGCGGCAGAAAGCAGACAGTATCCCATAATCAAAAAGACAGGCCAACCGATAGGGTGTACAGAATCCCCTGTAAACTGATTTCTTTTTTTCAATTTCTGTTTCAAGTCCTTTCCAAATTTGATTTTTCCGACATTATTGCGGGTAGCCGCAGGCTTCAGCCTGCGTGTCTTAAGATAACCCCATTTAAAACATCCTCTCCTTTATAAAATCCTTTGGGTAATCTGTGTCTCTCTTCTTTTACATTCACGGTTTTTATGTACATTGATGGTTTTCACGCAGGCTAAAGCCTGCGACTACCTTTCTTACAACAATTCCCTGAAGAACTTCATATGTATTGCAAAAAGCATTATTAAAAGCATACCACACGGAAATTTTCATTGGCAACAAGATGGTACCCGTGTCCGATTATTGATTATACGATGCCATACGGTATATAGTTTTTTATGACCGATACCTGGCGTTTCATCGATACCGGCCCCTGCTCAGCGTCTTATAATATGGCTCTGGATGAGGCGATTGCCATTGCGGTACGACAGGATTCGGAGCCGCCGACTTTGAGAGTCTATGGATGGATCGCTCCTTCTGTAAGCATAGGGTGCTTCCAGCGCGCTGCAGATGTTGATGTTGAGTATTGTATCGAGAACCATGTCCCGATAGTGAGAAGACCGACAGGAGGCCGTGCGATATTGCATGGGAATGAAATCACCTACAGTTTCTCTGTGAAGACAACTTCGGGACTTTTTTCAAGGGGATTGCTCGACAGTTACAAAAAAATCAGTGCGGCAATCGGGCTTGCACTGTCAAAGGTAGGCCTCTCACCGGAATTAAAGTTAATGAGAGAAACGAGACGTTCTTTACCCGCTTCGGATTGTTCAAGAAATGCTTTCTGCTTCCGGTCAATCTCTTTTGGAGAGGTAGCGATCAACGGCAAAAAAGTAGTGGGCTCTGCACAGAAACGCTGGCCCGACAGCCTCCTCCAGCAGGGCTCCATCCCGTTTCTGGTCGATAAAGATGAAATCACCAGGATATTCAGGCTTAATACTTTTCAGGAGATAAAGGAATCGATGATCGGATTAAAGGAAATAGATCCCGAATTAGCTTATGAAAGGTTCAATGGTGCCGTCAGGAGCTCCTTTGAAGAGACCTTTGACGCGAGGTTTATTCCTTCATCTCCTTCGAGCGAGGAAATTTCTCTTGCCTCAGAACTGGAAACTGAGAAATATCTCTCCCATGAATGGACATTCAGGAGATAAGGTAAAAACTTATCACATTTAAGTTTTGGTAGCAGCAGGCTTCAGCCTGCGATTAAAAGATATTAAATTCGCGCAAACGAAAGTTTGCGGCTATATTGCGACGTCCAAAATGACACAGAATATTTTAATGGTATAATTAAATTATGTATGTTTGTCTGAACGGCAAGATTGTGCCCTCGAAAGAAGCTGTGGTATCCGTCTTCGACCATGGGTTCCTTTACGGCGACGGCGTATACGAGACGCTGAGGGTCTATGACGGTGTAATTTTCGAGCTTGAAGAGCATCTGCAAAGGCTTTTTCGCTCCGCCATTCTGATCGGGCTCAACATTCCCCTTGAAATCAACGCTCTAAAAGTTTCTATTTATGAAACCCTGATCGCCAACACACTCAGGAACGCGTACATAAGATTGACGGTATCGAGGGGACGAGGTGATATCGGACTCGATCCGGACCTCTGCGCCGAACCGACGATTGTAATCATCGTACAGGAATTCAAAGAATACCCCAAAGCATTCTATGAAAAAGGGATAAGCCTCATCATCGCGGAGACCAGGAGGAACCTGAAGGAAGCCTTAGACCCCCGCATAAAGTCCCTGAACTTTCTCAATAACATCCTCGCCAAAATAGAGGCCAAAAAAAGAGGTGTCTATGAGGCTCTGATGTTGAACATATACGGAAAGCTCACCGAAGGGACTATCAGCAATCTGTTCTTTTATAAAGACAGCATCCTCTGTACCCCTTCTCTTGACTGTGGAATCCTGGATGGGATAACAAGAGGGTTGGTCATTGATCTGGCAAAAAGAGAAAACTTAAGAGTGAAAGAAGGTAAGTTTAGAATAGAGGACCTTTACTCCGCCGAGGAGGTCTTTCTCACAAATACGACCATGGAGGTCATGCCGGTCTCAAAGATCGATGATCAGAAATACGCTGTGGGCGACATAGCAAAACTCCTTCGCAAAGCTTATAGACAGGAAGTAAAGGCATATGTCTCAAACACTAAAGCACAAGGCCCTTCAATCTGGGGGCAAATCGAGTAGACTTTTCTTTTCCACCCTCCCCTCTTAAGAATTACAGATGTCTCTCGATACGCTCTTTCTGCTCAATAATTTCATAGATAAATTTCTCAGGCTTTCTTCCGAAACAGGTACCCAGGCTCTCGAATATGGCAATCTCCTCGACATTCACTTCTCTTCGTTTTATCACTTCGGCTGTCGCCTGATAGTAAATCTTGTTGCCGTCAACATTCACAACCGTGTTCCCTGTTTTGCCCTCCAACAGCAGAAAAACTGCTGCGGCACCCGCCTTGTAACCGAAATTGACATCACGCGCGGAGGAATGACCTGAACGCACGAGATGGCCCAGCGTAACTTCCCTAACCTCTGGTATTTCATAGACACCCGGTGCAAACATGCCTGTCCGTTGCATAAATTCTGTCACTGCCGGGTCAACCTTGAGTCTTTTTTCAAGCTGCTGTCTTACATATTTTCCTGCACCTGCAAGTTTCTTATGACCAAAGGCATCGGGTGGGATAGATTCGTCATAGAGCATTTCCCCGCTTGCAATTTTAATTCCTTCAGCAACAATAATAATATATGTGCCTGATTTTACATCGCTTCTCTCGATCCTGGCAAAGTATGTGGTCTTCATGTGCTCGTAAACAACATCAAAGTCAACAGGGATCTCCGGGATCAAGATGCAATCAGCTTCTGCGCCTATGCCTCCTCGAAGGGCGGTATGTCCGACATACCTGCCGAATACTTCTATAACAAGGATACGGTTATGGCTCATCCCTGTTGTCTTCAGTTCCCTTGCAAAAACCGCTATCCTGTTGATTGCCGAATCGCCTCCGACACTGTAAGATTGAAGATCGAGGTCCATTGTTTTCGGGACATGGACACATGGTATGCCCTTGGATGTTAGATCAACAACTACGCTGCCCGTATCATCCCCTCCGCTTATCACAAGGGCATCGATCTTAAACTTCTTCAGACCGTCTTTTATCCTCTCATATTTCTGAGGGTCTGCTATCTTGCTTATCTTCACCCGCGAATGCCCGGCCTCGGAACCCGCAAGGGATGCCTCTATCTTGCTCACCCTCTCGGCATTGAGAAAAACAACGTTATCCATCTTTATCAGGTTATAGAGACCAGCATATCCATGGGGGATAACGACTGATTCGATCCCCAAATCATAAGCTTCACGTGCAATCCCTTTGATCACCGCATTAAGACCTCCGCAATCTCCGCCACTGGTTATTACACCGATTCGTTTGATATCAGGCATACCGTACCTCCTAATTTTAGGTTATTATAACCTTTAATAATATTTGCCATTTCGATATTTTTCTTTTTAGTCGATCTTCATCATTCCGTTAACTTCTTGATATTTCATTATTTATCAAACCATTTTTTGGTGTGGTGCCGGCAATGATTGCAAAAAAAATTGCTTTTAAGGAATTTTTTTTGTATACTTACCCTTACCCTAGGCCTCATGTAAAGGCATGCAAAGTGACCATCCGGTCACGATATTGCCGATGCAGAGGCTATTTTATACTGGTTTATTGTTATTCTATGCGATTGATGGATTAACTGCAAATACATGGCATGAGAACTTTTCGAAAAAGCAGTATGTGGAAGGTGGAATAACAATGCTCATTGAAGAAGTAATAGAATTCCTGAAAAAAGTCCCGCCGTTCCAGTTCCTCGATGACGCCACATTAAAAGATATAACCAGCGGTATCTCCATGGAATTTTACCCGAAAGGAACATTCATTCAAAACCAGGGCGGATCAGCTGATTACCTTTATATTATCAAAAAAGGTGAAGTGAAAGTCTTTATCAAGAATGAAAATGAGGACGTATTCGTTGATTACAGGGGTGAAGGAGATTTAATAGGCTACCTGCTGATATTTGGCGGCAACAAGGCAAGGGCGAATGTTGTAACAATAGATGATACCATCTGTTATCTTATCAAACGGGAAACAATACAGAATCTCTTATATTCAAACCCTGCTGTCAGGGAATTCTTCAATAAATCCTTTCTGACCAGATATCTGGATAAGACATTCAAAGAAATACAGAATAAAAATTTAGTCTATGCAGGCGGAGATAAGATTCTTTTCACCATGCCCGTAGGAGAGCTTGCTTCCAAGGGTGTCATACAAGCTTCCGAGAATATATCCATTCAAGAGGCAGCTGAGATAATGTCCAATTACAGAATCAGTTCCCTTATCTTAGTTGATGTCAGCGGTCTTCCGTCAGGGATAATTACGGATAGAGACCTTCGAGACAAAGTAGTCTCGAAGGGAAAGGATTGTAAAGATCCGGTCAGGGATATCATGAGTGTTCCGCACGTACGGTCAGATGTAAAGGAATACTGCTTTGAAGCAATCTTAAAGATGGTGAAGCACAATGTGCATCACCTCCTTGTTATGAAGGATGACAAGCTCAAAGGTGTTTTAACCAACCATGACCTCATGCTTATCCAGGGGACATCTCCTCTGTCGATCGTAAAAGATATCGAAAGCCAGAGCACAGTCGATGCCCTGATACCGGTCTCCAAGAAAATAAATAATATTGTTGGGTTGCTGCTCAGTGAAGGTGTCAAGGCAAGCAGCATTACAAGAATTATTTCTGAGATAAACGACAGGCTCGTAAGGAAAATCCTCGAGCTCGCAGAAGATCGTTTTGGTGAGCCGCCTGTTCCTTATTGTTGGATTGTATTTGGGAGTGAGGGTCGAAAGGAGCAGACCTTTAAAACCGACCAGGACAACGCCCTCATCTATCACGATCCGGCTGATGCCGAGATGGAACAGACTGCGGAAGAATATTTCAGGAATTTTACGTCATTTGTCCGGGATGGCTTGCTCAAGTGCGGGTTCCCGTTATGCCCCGCCGATTTTATGGCCACAAACCCGATGTGGCGGCAACCTCTGCATGTCTGGAGAAAATATTTTACGAACTGGATATCCACGCCGACCTCAGAGGCGGTATTGAATTCCGTCACATTTTTTGACTTCAGGGCTGTTTATGGTGAAACAAGGCTCCTTGACTGGCTCAAGGATTTCACCCTGTCAATGGTAAAAGATAAAAAGGTCTTTCTCGGTTATATCGCCAATCTGGCAATTAAGAATATGCCTCCCATTGGTTTTTTGAAGACTTTTGTGGTAGAAAAGAGCGGTGAACATAAAGACAAACTGAATATAAAGGTAAAAGGCCTTGGACCATTGGTCGATTTAGTCAGGCTTTTTGCACTGGAAAAAGGCGTCAAAGAAACCTCTACGATAGAGAGAATAAATGTCCTCAGGGATAGGCATACGATTATAAAGGAATACGCTGACGAGCTGATACATTCCTTTGAATTTATCATGCTGCTCAGGATTCAGCACCAGTTTGAGCAAATGAAAGAGGGAAAAGAGATTGATAATTTTATTAATCCCAATGCCCTGAGCAACCTCGAGAAAAGGATCGCAAAAGAGACGTTTCAGCTCGTATCGAAGATTCAGGACCTGATTATCGAACGCTATAAAGCGATGATTTGGTAAAGGAAATGATTGATTTTTTTAAACTCAAGAAACAGGCCCCGCTCAATATTGACAAAAACAAATCCATTATTGATATCCAATACGCGGTCATAGATACGGAGCTCACGGGGTTGAATGAGAAAAAGGATTCCATAATCTCCATGGGAGCTGTCCGGATGAACGGAACAAGGATCGAACTCGCTAACAGTTTCCATCAACTGGTAAAACCGGAGACTAAATTTCAACCGAAAAGTGTTGTGGTGCATGAAATCACACCATCAGATGTTTTGGAAAAGCCGACTATCGATGCGGTTCTCTCAGAGTTTCTCCAGTTCTGTGATAATGATATCATTGTTGGACACTGTGTATCGATAGACCTGAGTTTTATTAATCGGGAGATGAAGAGGATTTTCGGGAATACCATGCAAAATCCTGTAATAGATACTTATAAGGTTTATGAATGGCTGAGGAAAAAAGTGCCGACCCGCACTTGTTTCTCGTCATCATCAAAAGATTCATCACTTTACGAAATTGCACAATGTTTCAGCATCGCCATTCGCGGTGCGCACAATGCGCTTGTTGATGCATTCATCACAGCACAACTCTTACAACGTTTTATGCCGGTCCTCATTGATATCGGCGTAAACCATATAGGTGACCTGTTGGAAATAGGCCATCCTTTCGAAGGAGGTGATAAACACAAGGTATCAAGTGAAATAAGCAATTTTTAGTCCAAAAAAAAAATAAAAAAAAGATGAGGGGGGTTAAAAATGAGTACCAAAAGCAGCAAGAGTATTAAACTTACCACAGAAGAAATCCTCGAAGACAGTGATTTTAAATCACTATCCAGTCAGAAAAATGTCATATCGGTGGTCCTCACTATCCTGGAGTTGGTCCTCTATTTCGGGTTTATTGCCCTGATTGCCTTTAACAAACCATTTCTTGCCTCAAAAGTGTCCGGCGCCATATCAATCGGGATACCTATAGCAGTCGGCACCATAATTCTTTCATGGGTATTTACAGGAATTTACATCTTTTGGGCCAACAACAAATACGATGTCCTTGTCAAAAAAGTCAGAGAAAAGATAGGAGGTTAACAATGCCACAGACGACACAGACGATCATTGGACAGTTTAATCCTGTCGCTGTAATGTTTTTTGTCCTGTTTGTTATCAGCACGCTTGGGATAACATACTGGGCAGCAAAAAGGACAAGGACTACAAAGGATTTCTATGCTGCCGGCAGAAGCGTCACCGGGTTCCAGAACGGTCTTGCCCTTGCCGGGGATTACATGAGTGCAGCGTCATTCTTAGGCATAGCGGGGTTAGTTTCGACAAAGGGATATGACGGACTCATCTACTCGGTAGGATGGCTTGTGGGATGGCCGATTATCATGTTCCTTATCTCCGAGCCATTAAGGAATCTCGGCAAATATACCTTTGCTGATGTTGTTGCATACAGATTGAACCAGAGGCCTATAAGGGCTGCCGCCGCATCCGGTTCACTGGTCGTAGTCCTTACCTATCTCATCGCGCAGATGGTTGGAGCAGGGACACTTATCAAGCTGATGTTCGGCTTGCCTTTTGAGGTTGCTGTTGTAATAGTCGGAACCCTGATGATCTCCTATGTTCTTTTCGGCGGGATGATCGCAACGACATGGGTTCAGATTATAAAGGCGGGGTTGCTCCTTGGCGGCGCAACACTGCTCGTTATTATGACCTTGTATCATTTTGGCTTCAGTTATGGAGAACTTTTCAGCCAGGCTCAGAATCTTTACGGCTCCAAGTTTCTTGAACCCGGTGGTCTTATCACGAGCCCGGTAGATGCGTTCTCCCTGGGACTCGCCCTCATGTTCGGAACAGCAGGGCTTCCGCACATTCTCATGAGGTTTTATACCGTTCCTGATGCCAGAGCAGCGAGAAAATCGGTCTTTTATGCCACAGGGTTTATCGGCTATTTCTATATCCTCACCGTTACCATCGGCTTTGGTGCAGCGGTAATCGTTGGACAGAAGCTTATCATGAGCATAGACAAAGGCGGCAATATGGCGGGCCCGCTCCTCGCAGAGTTCCTCGGAGGAAATCTGTTCCTCGGCTTTTTGTCAGCGGTAGCCTTTGCCACAATACTCGCGGTTGTTTCAGGACTGACCCTTGCGGGTGCGTCCGCCTTCTCGCATGATCTGTTTGTCGGAGTCATAAGAAGGGGTCAAGCAGCGGAGAAAGAAGAGGTCAAGGTCGCAAAGATAGCTACCGTAGGTCTCGGTGTTGCTGCGATGCTCCTGGGGATACTCTTCAAAGGACAAAACGTCGCCTTTCTGGTCGGACTGACCTTTGCTATTGCCGCGAGTGCCAATTTCCCTGCCCTGGCGATGTCAATCCTGTGGAAAAAATTTACTACGAAAGGTGCGGTAGCCAGTATATATACCGGTCTTGTCATAGCTACCGTCCTCATCATATTAAGCCCTACTGTATGGGTCGATATCGTACACAAGAGTGAAAAGGCAGCGGTTGAGAAAGAGGTCAAGGCTGTCGAAGACGCCTCAAAAGCAAAGATCGCCGCTCTTGAGCAGCAGAAGGCGTCAGTTAAGGCCCCTGTAGAGATAGACGCATCAATTGCGGCAGAAAAACAGACAGCAGACGCCCAGATAAAAGAAGCAAAAACCAGGATGCCGAAGCCTATATTCCCGTTGAAGAACCCGGGAATATATTCCATGAGTGCTGCGTTCTTGGTAGGAATTCTCTTCTCGCTCTTTGGGCGTGAAAAAGAGGCTGAAGCAAAATACAATGATGAAAAAATCAGATCGTATATAGGAATAGGTGCTGAGGAATAATACTCTTCGTACACTGAAATATACGGAAGGGAGGACGTATAAAGGATGTCTAAAGAAAGTATTGATGTATTGTCAACTGAAAAGAGAACATTTCCACCGTCAAAGGAATTCAGCGACAAGGCGCATATCAAAACCATAGAAGAGTATGAAAAGCTTTATAAAAGGTCAGTCGAAGACCCTGACGGTTTTTGGGCGGAAATGGCAGAAAAACAACTGATCTGGTATAAGAAATGGGATAAGGTATCCGACTGGGACTTTAATAAACCTTATATCAAATGGTTTATTGGTGGAAAACTGAATGCTTCCTATAACTGCCTAGACAGATTTATGAATACTCCCATACGGAACAAGGCAGCGATTATCTGGGAAGCTGATGACGGCACCTATAAAACATACACCTACCAGCAGCTTTACTATGAAGTAAACAGATTTGCAAATGTCCTTAAAAAGTATGGTGTCACAAAAGGTGACAGGGTAACAATCTATCTGCCCATGATACCGGAACTGCCGATCTCAATGCTTGCCTGCGCACGAATAGGCGCAATCCACAGTGTTGTATTTGGCGGTTTCAGTGCACAGGCTTTGAAGGACAGGATTCAGGACTGCAAGTCAAAACTCCTTATTACTGCAGACAAAGGCGTCAGGGGCAGCAGATATGTTCCTCTGAAGTCCAATGCAGATGAAGCAGTACAGGAATGCCCGACAGTAGAAAAAATAATCGTAGTCAAGAGGGTCGGCAATGTTGATATGGAGCCTCAACGGGATTTCTGGTGGCATGATGAGATGAATGACCCTGAAATAATAGATTACTGTGAGCCGGAACAGCTGGATGCTGAAGATCCATTGTTTATCCTTTACACCTCCGGCTCTACAGGCAAACCAAAAGGCGTTTTGCATACCGTAGGAGGATATTTACTCTATACGAACCTCACCTTTAAATGGATTTTTGATTATCGTCCTGAAGATATCCATTTCTGTACTGCAGATATCGGATGGGTAACAGGCCATAGCTATATTGTTGTATGGACCTTTAAGCTATGGAGCTACCAGCCTCATGTTTGAAGGAATTCCCACCTATCCTGACCCGGGCAGATTCTGGAAAATCGTTGATAAGCATAAGGTGAGCATATTTTATACAGCTCCCACTGCAATCAGGGCTCTCATGAGAGAGGGTGAGAGTTGGGTCAACAAACACGATCTCTCCTCACTGAGATTGCTCGGCACCGTCGGAGAGCCGATCAATCCTGAGGCATGGATGTGGTATCACACCCATGTTGGGAAAGGCAGCCTGCCCATTGTCGACACATGGTGGCAGACAGAAACAGGTGGAATATTGATCACACCTTTACCGGGCGCCATGACGACAAAACCAGGCTCTGCGAGCAAACCATTTCCAGGACTTGTGCCGGTAATCTTAAAAGAGGATGGATCAACAGCAGGAGTCAATGAAGGCGGATACCTCTGCATTGACAGGCCATGGCCTGGAATATTACGGGGCACGTATGGAGATCCTGAAAACAAGAGAATCAAAGAAGTCTATTTCTCAAGGTTCCCCGGTAAATACTTCACCGGCGACGGCGCAAGACTGGACGAGGACGGCGATTACTGGCTCATGGGAAGGATAGACGATGTTATTAATGTCTCCGGACACAGGATCGGTACTGCGGAGATAGAATCAGCCTTAGTCAGCCATGAAGCTGTTGCAGAGGCTGCAACAGTCGGTTATCCTCACGAAATCAAAGGTGAAGGCATCTATGTGTATGTAACCCTCAAGGAGGGTTATGAACCGACACCTGAACTGAAAAAGATACTTGTAGGTCACGTAAGGCATGTAATCGGTCCGATTGCGAGTCCGGATAAAATACAGTTTGCGCCTGGCTTACCCAAAACCAGAAGCGGCAAGATTATGAGAAGAATCCTCAGAAAGATAGCGAGGGGTGATACGGAAGATCTTGGAGATACCTCAACCCTTGCGGATCCTTCGGTTGTAAATGAAATTCTGAAAGGGAAAGTATAAATTATTAACAGAATAGGGGTTCAACATTTGAACCCCTATGTAAATAAATTCGATATGTTTCTCAATATAATGGATCTGACTCTCTGCTTGAGCTGAGAATGAATTGAGACAAATTTCAAAAGTCATTTTCTGCCGACAAATATGCCGTTTTATGCCTACCCTTTTTGCATTTTAAAGTTACAATATATAAGTTTGTTGATAAAGGAGATTATCCGTGTCGGTAAAAAATCTTGAGTATTTCTTTAATCCCAAGAGAATTGCCGTTATCGGTGCAAACGAAGACAAATATGCGATAGGGTATTGTATATTTAAGAACCTGCTGGGTAAAGGTTTCAAAGGCTCCGTGTATCCGGTAAACCAGCATATGGAAGCAGTACAGGGAGTTGAGGCGTATCCTAAGATTACTGATATCCAGCGTGAAATAGATCTGGCAATACTGGCGGTACCTCGGAAGACATCCCTCAGGCTCTTGAGGAATGCGGCGCTCAAGGGAGTGAAAGGTGTAATCATATTGTGTTTTAATTTTAAGACCAGGGTTGAAAATTCACCGCTGCTCCAGACAAAAATAAATCAGCTCTCCCAAGCATATGGGTTTAGGGTCTTGGGTCCTGATTCACTCGGATTTATAAAGCCAAGCATAAATCTTAATGCCAGTCTTTTCCCGCAACTGCCGCCAAAGGGCAATATAGCCCTTATCGCACAGAGTGCGACACTTTCCACCGCTCTGTTGGATTGGGCGGTCAGTAAGAACATCGGCTTTAGCCATTTTATTTCTATAGGCACTAAAATCGATATCAAACTCGCCGATCTTATCGATTTTTTGGGTGTTGATCCTGAAACAAGGGCCATTATCCTCTATATTGAATCCATCAAGAACGGCCGCAGATTTATGACCGCTGTGAGAAGTTTTGCTTCCAGCAAACCCATCATGGTGATCAAATCGGGAAAATTCGATGTCTCCGCCCACGTGGCGCTGACACACTCGGGCTATATGGCCGGCGAAGATAAGGTATATGACGCCGCATTCGAGAGAGCAGGCGCCATTAGGGTGCACGAAACCCTTGACCTCTTCTATCTTGCCGAATCACTTTCCAAACAGCGCCGTCCAAAGGGGAACCGTCTCGCAATCATTACAAACTCGGGCGGTCCCGCAATAATAGCGGTTGACACACTCTTACAGCTGGATGGCGAATTGGCAAATTTAAGTCCGGAAACGCAAAAGACCCTTCAATCCCACTTTCGCCACATGCGGCATGTTCAAAACCCTGTTGACCTCTTTTTTGAAGCATCTCCCCAGGATTATGAGATCGCGGTGAACAGCTGTTTAAAGGATAAAGAAGTTGACGGTGTTCTCGTGATCCATACCCCCTCCTATCTGTCCAATTCAAAAGAGATTGCAGAGATGGTTGCCTCGTCGGCAAAGGCATTCCCCTATAAACCCATATTCACGACCTGGATGGGCGGAGAACGGGTGATCGCTTCGAGGGAATTCCTCAGTGATCAGGGGATACCCACTTCCGTGTCTACCGAGCAGGCGGTAAAGAGCTATATGTACATGTATCGGTACGATTACAACCTAAGGCTTCTCCTTGAGACCCCCGAGGTCATCCTCAAAGACTTCGAGCCCGATGAATACAGGGCCGAGGAGATCATAAGAAAAGCATCGGAGGAGAAAAGGCTTCTTCTGAATCTAAACGAAGTGAAGGACATACTCTTATCGTACGGGATACCGGTAATCCCTACCAAAGTCGTTCAGAGCTATGAAGAAGCGATGGAGATCGCAGATTTTATAGGGTATCCCGTTGTTTTGAAGATCGATTCCCAGAAGATCTTTCACAAGACGGAATCAGGCGGTGTCCACTTAAATCTGAGAGACCGGGATTCGGTAAAGGATGCATTTGACCAGCTGAAAGATCTGGCCGCCTCATTAAATGATCCGAAGGCCCAGGTGATTATTCAGCCGATGGTCCTAAAACGCGGCTATGAAATCGTAATAGGCGCCAAGAAAGACCCCACCTTCGGGTCGGTCATAGTCTTCGGGACCGGCGGAGTGATCCTCGAGGCCGTAGAGGATTATTCCATTGGACTCCCGCCCCTTAACCAGACCCTGGCAAGACGCATGATGAACAAGACAAAAATCTATAAGCATCTCGCGAAACAAAAAGACTTTGAGAGCAATTTGCGATATCTCGAAGAAGTCCTTGTGCGGTTTTCTCACCTGATCATCCATTTCCCCCATATAAAGGAAATAGATATAAATCCCTTCTTTGTTTCGAGTGATGACGGCTTTGCACTGGATGCCAATATTTTGCTGGAAGCAGATATCCTTGAAGGTTTTGTGCCGGTGAGAGGGGATTTCTGTCCTCCTCATCTTTCGATCTGCCCTTACCCGGATCAATATATCGATATTTTCAAATTAAGAGAAGGTCCCGCAACCGTCATAAGACCTATCCGTCCGGAGGATGAACCCCTTATGAAAGAACTGTTAAAGACTTCCTCTGAACAAACCCTCACGATGAGGTTCTTCCGGAAAATCTCTGAAATGTCGCATGATCAGTTGACGAGATATTGTCATGTTGATTACGACAGAGAGCTTTCTTTTGTGGCTATCATGAGAAACGGCGGGAAAGAACGGATAATCGGCGAGGTGAGGATGAGCAGGCTTCCCGATCTCGAGAGTGCCGAAATGGCTGTTGTGGTCGGAGATCAATGGCAGGGACAGGGTATCGGCAAAGCGCTTTGTTTGCACTGCATCAAGATAGCGAAAGAACTGGGGATAAAAAATATGTACATGGAAATCCTGCAGGTCAATGCGAGAATGTTATACAGGGCGGAAAAAATGGGATTTCGAAAAGTCGCCTCTGATGAGGATTCGGTAAAAGTCCTGCTTGAGATGTAAAAAACATTTTCATATTAATTCTTTATTAAGAAACATTTAAAAAATTAGTCGGGGATCAGGGAGTGGTCCTTCAGTATTTTTACCATCTGGTCAAATTCGGCGCGATAGCGATATGCGAGCTGAACAAGAGCGTCATAGGGTTCCGTTTTGCCGTCTGTATCAACAACAGTCAGATATCTGTCGAAAAGTTCTTCGAAAATTTTACTTTTGTCTTTATCGAGATAATAGTCCTCGTATGCATTAAAAATCTTCATAGCTACGTTTTCAATCTCTCCCATTTTCTCTCTCCTCACTCACGATTTATCATTAGCAGTGAATAATTATAGCAGGATCTCCCTGACAGCAGGGGGATTTGTAATAAAAACCCGGCAATCAAATTCCCGATCGAGCATTATTTTATTCGCTATATCTTATCGCAGGCCTGCATTTCTTTCCGGCATCAGTAGAATGTTACACTGCGTTCAAAATCAGAAGCGCTCGTAGCGGCCAATTTTGCGGTTTCAAGATCGATTATTTTTTGATTATATAATTCCAGCAGATGCTGGTCGAATGTCTGCATGCCGTATTGGTCCTTTCCGGTAGCGATAAAATCTTTAATGGAACCCGTCTTTTCGGGATTTTCGATACAGTCTTTTATGGTAAGAGTGTTCCGCATAATTTCGAGCACAGCTACCCTGCCCGTATTATCGCTCCTGCGTATCAACCGCTGAGAGATAACAGCCTTCAGCGCTTCAGCCACCCTGATGCGTAAGGCCTGCTGTTCGCTTAAATCAAAGGCGCTGATGATCCTCTGGATAGTCGTCGGAGCATCCAGGGTGTGAAGGGTCGACAGGACGAGATGTCCCGTTTCCGCCGCTTTTAACGCGGTGTCGACAGTTGTGGTGTCCCTCATCTCCCCCACCAGGATAACGTCAGGGTCCTGGCGCAATGCTGCACGAAGGGCAATCGCAAAACTCTCAGTGTCGGGACCGACCTCCCGTTGAATAATCGAAGCCTTGACCTCTTTATGAAGATATTCGATGGGGTCTTCGATAGTAACGATCTTGCACGGTTTCGTCTGGTTGATAAGATTGATCATCGCGGAGAGAGTTGTAGACTTGCCGCTGCCGGTAATGCCGGTCACCAGGATCAAACCTCTTTCCTCCAGAGAAATATCTTTGATAACGGCCGGCAACCCCAACGAATCTATTGTTGGGACTGCGAAAGGTATCACCCGCAGAGTAACCGAAAAGGAGCCCCTCTGGCGACATACATTCACCCGGAAGCGTGAAATACCTTCTATTATGTAGGCACAATCCAAATCCTGAAGCGTACTGAAGACCTTGTCGATTTCCTCTTTATAAAACCGGTGTGCATTTAAAAGGATATGTTTCACGATCTCTTCACATTCTTCCATTTCCAGAGGTTTTATATTATTGATCGGCATGATAACGCCATGGAGCCTGTATTTCCAGGTAGAACCGACACACAGGTGAATATCGGAGGCCTTGATCTGCAGACCGTTTACGAGAACTTTTTGAAAGATATCGATAACGCTGTCCATAACTACTCCTATCGGAGAACTAAGAAATTATTAAAAGCATAAAGCCAAAAACTTTATCGTCTCCTCCTCAGAAAATCCCTGGGTTTTCCCGCACCTTTTGGCGGCCCTACAAGACCGTCCTCTTCCATCAGTTCCATGACCCTCGCAGCCCTATTATACCCGATCTTCAAGCGCCTCTGTATAGAGGATATGGAGACCTCTCCTGTCGTCTCTGCGATATCGATCGCCTTCATGTACATTTCATCTCTCTCTGCCGATCTTTCGTCTTCGTCCGTTTCTTCCGTATATTGAATGCTTTCCAATATCGTATAATCGGGTCTTCCCTGTGCCCTTACAAATTCTGTAACGGTCTTTATCTCCTCTTCTGTGATAAGAGCTCCGTGAACGCGCATCATTCTTGCACCCGGTAACATGAAAAGCATGTCTCCTCTCCCCAAAAGTTGTTCCGCACCGTGAGCGTCAAGGATCGTCCTTGAATCAACCTTTGAAGAGACCTGAAACGCTATCCTTGCAGGGAAGTTTGCTTTTATTATTCCCGTAATGACATCAACAGAAGGTCTCTGCGTGGCCAGGATAAGATGTATGCCCGATGCCCTTCCCATTTGCGCAAGCCTCGCTATCGAATCCTCAACGTCACTTGGCGCGGTAAACATCAGGTCTGCGAGTTCATCTATGATAATGATAATGTAAGGGAGTTGTTCCTCATCCGTCGTCTGCTGGTTGAAACTTTCGATGTTTCGTGCGGTCCTTTCCGCAAGAAACCTGTACCTCCGCTCCATTTCGATAACCATCTTTTTCAATGCATCTGCAGCTTCTTTCGGATTTGTGATGACGGGTGAGATGAGATGCGGAATATCCTCGTAAGCAGACAGCTCGATCAGCTTGGGATCGACCATCAGCATCTTCACTTCGGCAGGCGCGGCCTTATACAATATGCTCATGATCATCGAGTTTATCGATACACTCTTGCCTGAGCCGGTCGCACCCGCAACGAGAAGATGGGGCATCCTTGAAAGATCAGCGATAATCGGCGTACCGGCTATTTCCTTGCCGAGACCGAGGGTAAGCTTTGATTTGCTTTTCTGAAAACCCTCTGACGAAAGGATCTCTCTCAATGACACTGTCTCTCTCTGCTTGTTCGGGACCTCTATCCCTATTACGGCCCTTCCCGCGATCGGCGAAACCCTGACGCTCTGTGCCTTGAGCGCGAGCGCGAGATCATCGGACAGTGATACAATCCTGTTTATCTTTACCCCGGGAGCGGGCTCGAATTCATACATCGTTACTATGGGCCCCGGGTTCACCTTCGTGATCTTGCCCTCGACCCCGAAGTCATCGAGTTTCCTCTCGATAAGCCCGGAATCCGCTAAAAGCTCATCGTTCGAAGGCCTGATATATACAGAATCGGAGATATTCAAGAGTTCTAAAGACGGGAATTCATAGTCTCCCTTTTTCCTCGGCATCACCGCCCCGGGTTTCGACGGTGACTGAGACGCCGGCAGAGGTTCAGGATCCGTAATCAGAATCTCCTGTTCTTCCGGGCTTATTCCTTCAATCATTTCCACAGCCCTTTCCTTCTTCTCCCTTCTTTTTACCGCAATAGCTGTAATAGAAACAGGGCTCAACAATATGATTGCAGAGAAGAAGATGGAGAGTGCAAAGATATACGCTCCGGGGACAGACAGAAGACTGTCGGAAAAATATGCTATCCCTCTGCCCAAGAGTCCCCCTGTCCCGTCCGGGTATCCTTCGAACACCACATGAAAGGTGTTAGACAGAAGCGAAAAAAGGGCGGAAGAAGATATAACAAATAAAACACCGCCAAGCAGATAAATCTTATGTCCCTCCTTTCCAAGGAGTCGCTTTATTCCGAAGGCGATAGAAAGAATGGGGATAATGAAGGCGGCAAATCCGACAGAGATGATCAACCATCCGGAAATATACGCTCCGATTATTCCTCCGAGATTCCGTAATGGCTCAGGCGGCTCCGTGGTCCTGAAAAAAGGGACCGGATCACGCGTATAGTGTGTGAATAGACTTAAGAGCAGATAGAGGCTTCCCATAACAGAGACAACGCCAAAGACCTCTTCTTTTACGCGCTTTATCCTTTCAGCCATATCCCTGCTATTATAACAAGTGAAAGGACAAACCTGTAGTAAACGAAGAGGTTCAAAGGATGCTTCTTAAGGAAGTTCAATAAAAATTTCAGCGCAATGAATCCCGTAACAAAAGAAGTGACGAGTCCGATTGCAAAGAGTTGAATATCATGGGTTTCGTGACCGAGAAAACCCTTTTTAAAGTGCAAAATGGTGGCGCCGCCGATAATGGGGGTCGAAAGGAGGAAGGAAAACCGTGCGGCTGCTTCTCTCTCAAACCCTCTAAAGAGTCCCGCTGAAATGGTGATGCCTGAACGTGAAACCCCCGGGATAATAGCAATGGCTTGTGCAATACCGATAAAGACCGCATCTTTTAATCCCGTCTTTTCGATACCCTTATATTTAAATGCCTTTTCAGCCAACAGCATCAGCAATCCCACGGCTATTAAAGTAAAACTTATCAGCGACGGTTTACGTAAATATTTTTCCGCCAGGTCATTCAGAAGAAATCCCGCAACACCGGCCGGGATGGACGCCAAGATGATCATTCCGAACAACCTCTGCTTCTTTGTGATAAGCTCTATCCAATCTCGCCGGAAACAGAGAAGCAGCGCCAGCAGGGTGCCTGCATGGAGGGAAACGTCAAAGGTGAGCGAGTCAACCTCACCGCTCCAGTTAAAAAACCAAGGGAATAATATCAGATGTGCCGTACTGCTGACCGGAAGAAATTCGGTGATCCCCTGTACAATGCCGAGTATGAACGCCTCGATCATGGACCCTAAACCTCGATGATTATCGGCATAATCATCGGCCTTCTTTCCATGGTGTTCCTGAGGTATTTCTTCAGGGTACTCCTGAGTTTTGCCTTGAGCAGTGAGGAATCGGATATTAACTCCGGTTCGAGCCCTTCTATGGTTTTCACAATGAGTTCCCTCACATTATTGATGACCTCCGGGGAAGCATCTTCAAAAACAAACCCTCTTGATATGATCTCCGGGCCGGAGACTATGGTCCCGGTCAGTTTCTCTACCGCCAGAAGTATCAGGACGATTCCGTCGTGAGCAAGCCGCAGCCGGTCGCGGAGCACCATTTCCTCCACACCCCCCATGCCCTTTCCGTCGATAAATATGCGGCCCGAATGCACACTCCCGTTCTGTCTTGCCTCTTTATCGGATATTTCGACGACATCACCGTTTTTCAGGATGAATATATTCTCCTTCGGGATATCCATTTTTTTTGCGAGCAGGGAATGATACACGAGATGCCTGTACTCTCCGTGCACCGGCATGAAATACTTCGGCTTAATGAGGTTGAGCATGAGTTTCAATTCCTCTTTCGAGGCGTGTCCGGAGACGTGCACCTCCGACACCTTCTCATAGATAACATCGGCTCCCCGCCTGAAGAGGTGATTGATAATCTTTCCGATCGACCGCTCATTCCCGGGAATCATCTTCGCGGAGAGTATGACGGTATCACCCTCCTTAATTTTAATCAGTTTATGCTCATCCGTTGCGATCCTCGAAAGCACACTCATCGGTTCCCCCTGGCTTCCCGTTGTAATGATCACAACCTCGTGATCTTCCAGGTTTTTGAGGTCCTCAAGCCTAAGCCACGTTTCGTGCGGTATTTTCAGATACCCTAAACTGAGAGCTATCTGCGCATTCGATATAATGCTCTTCCCGCACAGAATGACCTTCCGTTCATATTTAACCGCCACGTCTATTGCCTGCTGGATCCTGTGGATATTGGACGCAAAGGTCGCAATGACGATCCGTCCTTTCGTATTCGAGAATATGTCCTCAAAGGCCCGCCTGACCTCTTTTTCGGAGTATGTAAATCCGCCTTTCTCAGCGTTCGTACTGTCCGATAAAAGGAGGAGTGTGCCCCTTTCTCCGTATTCTGCGAACCGGTGAAAATCCATAAGCTGCCCGTCAACGGGAGTCGGATCGAGTTTGAAATCCCCGGTATGCACAACCAGACCCACCGGCGTCGTAATGCCAAGGCCGACCCCGTCGACGATGCTGTGCGTCACTCTCACGAACTCTATCGAAAAGGCGCCGATATGAACGATATCTCTCGGCATCACGGGAATAAGCTTGGCGTCTTCAAGCTTATGTTCACGGAGTTTTTCCCTCACTAAACCGATGGTCAGGGGTGTCCCGTAGACAGGGACATCTATTTCTTTTAACAGAAAAGGGAGTGCGCCGGTATGGTCTTCGTGCCCGTGTGTGAGAACTACGGCCTTCACTTTTTCTTTGTTGTTGATCAAATAGGAAATATCAGGAATGACAAAATCCACGCCGAGGACGTCTTCTTCAGGGAACATAAGTCCGGCATCGACAACAATGATATCATTGTTGTATTCGAAAACAGTCATGTTGAGGCCGATCTCCTCAACACCTCCAAGGGGAATTACAGAAAGCACGTTATTCACAAATATTTATTATATCAGATTTCAATAAACTGTGGATTGTAACCAAACCTGCTTCTTACTTTTACCGGGACGGGAATCCCCCTTAACCTTCCTTTCGAAAAGGAGGGCTAAGGGGGCACTTATTTCTTACTTATTTATCTCTTTGGCATTCTCGCGCATCTCTGCTGCCCGGGTCTTTATCTCCGTCAAATCTCTGTTCATCTCGCTCCAGCCATACCAGAATGCATAGTCGGGGTTGGAGTGGAATGACCCCTGGAATGTCCTCATCCTGTGTTCGAGAAACATTATGAAGAGCTTCTGCTCAATTACGGTTGGCGCATCGTGGAAGGTGAGCAAGTCCGCATAGGCATGGATATATTTCTTCTGTTTTACCAGTATCCCGTCTCTATATAGATCACCGACAATCCGTATAGCTTCTGCCATCAACCGGTCCGCTTCTCTGATCATGTTATCGCCTTTTTCAAGTTCCGCTTTGGCAAAATTAAGGGAATGGCACTGGTTGCAGATCTTCACCATTTTGTCCCTTTCCTTCTGCCAATCTTCCTGGGTCAATCTGGCAACATCCGCCGCTTTCACGACAGCAAGTCTATCAGTGGGCTTACCATCGGGATCGAGAACATTGAGCCCTTGAAGAATAGTAGTGCGATCGGCGGCCCACTGCTTGTCCTCCGGCATGGGCAGCCGGACCGCGAGGAATCCCCATGCTGTTCTCACGGCATGATTGCCTTCCTGCATATGGCAGGTCTGACATGTCGGCGCAGCAGTGGTTTCCGGCAATGTTTTATTCTGCTTCAATAAAAACCTGACGCCGTGCTTTGAAGAAGAGAACATCTCCCATTGGGCATGGTCAATACCCATATGGCAGGTCTGGCAGGCCTGAGGCTGACTTGCCTCTTTAACGGAAAAGGTATGCCTCGTGTGGCATGCATCACATGAAGCGATACCGAAAATATCACCCTTTTCTTTCAGACCTTTGATTTCCGATTCGCTTTTAAGCCCGATCTTGTGGCATCCCCCGCATCCCTTTTTCCCTTCCATAAGCGCCATTGGCTGCCAGTGGGCGGTCGGCATCGCCCACTGCGCGGCCCATGCATAGGCGTGCTTTCCCTTTTTAAATTGTTCAACCCTTGTCCCATGGCAGGGTGCACAGGTATCCGGCGTCGGAATTTTTGCTTTTGCTATGTCCTGGTCAGTCTTGTGCCCGTCTCCATGGCACACCGCGCAATCCACACCGGCCTTGCTGTGTCTGCTCAGTTCCCAGTCAGAGACGATATGTGGCGTTACCTTTTTGTGACAATCAACACACATTTGAGCGAAAACGTTCGATGAAAAAAGAACAATCCCGATAACACCGATAGTGCGCAAAATAGAAGTACGCATAAAACCTCCTTTTGTTTTAAATAAGTTTACCAGTAGATCAATTATATTAAAAAATCGACCAACTGGCTACACTATAAGAAATACGTGGCGGTCACAGCCCTATTTTCGAAGCATGACTTTTTCATCGGACTTTATATACAATTCTATTAAAAGGAGATTTTCATGGAGGATTTGAAACACTCGGAAACGTGGAGGGTCTTCAGGATCCAATCGGAACTTGTAGAGGGGTTTGAGACCCTCAACAGTCTCGGCCCTGCGGTCGCAGTTTTTGGAAGTTCACGCATGAACCCCGGCTCTCACTATTACGAGAAGGCGGTTGAACTCGGCAAAAGACTCTCTGGCTCGGGATTTGCTGTTATTACCGGCGGCGGGCCGGGTGTTATGGAAGGGGCAAATAAAGGAGCGAAAGAGGAGAAAGGGAAATCGGTCGGTCTCAATATCGAGATCCCCGTAGAACAGCATCCGAATCAGTATCAGGATATTTCTCTCTCCTTCAGGTACTTCTTTATACGAAAACTTATGTTCGTAAAATACTCGAGCGCATTCATTATATTCCCCGGTGGTTTCGGTACAATGGATGAACTATTCGAGGCGCTTACGCTTTCGCAGACAAAAAGGATCGGAGTGTTTCCGATAATACTTTTTGGCAGAGAATACTGGAAGGGACTCATAGACTGGTTCAAATCAACGCTCATTCCGAATGATGCGATAGCGCCCGAGGATCTTGATCTGCTTTCAATCGTTGATGAAATCGACGAAGCATGTCAAATACTCGGGGAATATAGAAGGACTTTTGGAATCGATATGCCTGAATGTAATAAAGGGTAAGAATCAAGAATTAATGAATCCGCCCGCAGATCGATGAGACATCAGAAATTGGCCATAAGTTGTAGTTGCCACTACTCGACCTCACGAACATGGGCAAATGCGATCCACACTTCA
>CAVZMO010000038.1:0-10229 GCA_963776195.1 Thermodesulfovibrionales bacterium | reverse complement strand
AGTGCGACAAGAAGTCGCATAAGTAATTGTTTCAAATAGCAGAGTACCGTTACTAGGAAACCCTCTATTCCGTTAGGGGTAGCCTACTGCCCTGAATAAAGTGCGGGCAGGAAAAGGATAACCTGACCGTAAAGGTCTAATCAAAGCCGTGAGGTAATGATATATCTGCCAGCATCAAGGCGGATAAGGTGTCGGGCTTGATGGTATGAGCAACATATGTGAACTGCTGATAAACTTCGTCAACCTAGACAAGCCAAAGATGCTGAAAGGCTTGGACCAAAAGGTACATAGCCGGTTAATCTCTTTTTGTTTGGGGTTACACGGACATAATGGCTATCGGAGGAGAGGCAGGGTCTAACCCATTAGTGTTACTTATGCGGAACTTGGTAAACCCATATCTCTCCCGCAAGGGAAAGCGACCCGCAAGGGAAGCCGATGGGGGTGTGGGTAGAGGAGAGTGGAAAAAGCGAATGCTGGTCTGTAACGGGCCAGATAAGGATTGAGTGAAAACGACATCATCCTATGTGAAAGCAGGCAGACTTCCACTTGGTCTTTCTTTACAGGAGAGTTCACCGAACCTTCGAAGGAGGGAAAGCAAAGGAATACAGGACTTCACTGTATGTGCATCCTCCTACGGATAACGTAAGAAGGCTGTGAATGGGTATTGTAAAGGCTGAACAACGGCCACATGTTGGAAGTTGTTCAGCCGGGTTGCTTAAAGGCAGCCTCAGAAAGGCTTGAGCCGTGTGTCGGGAAACTGACAAGCACGGTTCTTATGGGGCTGGGGTTCAGCAATGAACCCTGGCTACCTGACCAACCCTCGTACGAACTTTTCCTAGATGGGCCGAAGGCAAGCTCTGCCGATTGACAAGCTTGGATACGCCGCATAGATGGCAAGCGAAGCGGTATAACTTGTAAGCGCATTGTCCTGGTGGATTCGGCGTGTTACCCCTTTGTATGGGGAAAGATTTCGAGAGGATAGGGAGAAAAATGGGGACGCTGTTTCCTACGTTGCATTACAACGCGCTATCACGGCGAAAGTACGGAAGATGTGAATAGATTTATGCAATCTAAGAAACAAGATCCACAAGATACTCACATTTTTTTGTTATGCCAAGCAATATTGACAAATTTAATGGTATGATATAAAGTAATACCGGAGATGGTTTATGAGTAAGACAAAAATAGCAATTACGTTGGATGAACAGTTTGTCGAAGATATTGACAGACTTGTGAGTGAAAATGTTTTTCAAAACCGTAGTCAGGCAATACAGGAAGCGGTAGATGAAAAACTGAAACGATTGAGACGTACCCGTTTAGCTAAAGCATGTTCCAAACTGGACATTGCTTTTGAAAAAGCGATGGCAGAAGAAGGCTTGTCCGAAGATTTGAGCCAATGGCCCAAATATTAAGGGGCGATATCAGATGGGCAGATTTAAATCCTGTTCGGGGCCGTGAGCAGGCAGGGATGCGGCCGGTTTTAATTTTAAGTCACGACATATTTAATGAACGTTCTGGAACTGTCATTGCCGTAGTTATTACCAGTCGGCCTCAACGCGCCGGTTTTCCGCTCACTTTTGAATTGGAAACTGAAGATTTGCCCAAACGCTCGTGGGTAAAAATAAGTCAGATTCGGACGCTTTCCGTTGAAAGAATCGGTAAAAGAATCGGCAGGGTATCACCTGAAGAATTGGATCAGATTGTTGAAGGGTTAAATGAAATCATCAGGGCATAACAGCTGACCAGGAATAGCCTTCTCTTGATATTCAGATGGTTGTAGCCCAGCGGCTGATGAGGAAACCTTCATTTCAAAACTCGATGAGGAATGCCGATCGAAGATATTGATTGTGCTGAGATATGGTCAGAAGTTGTAATCCTCAGATCGATCTATTTAAAAGTTCCTGATTATTGAAATACTCATGTGGAATATGCTAATTATAAATAAAGCAAGCTCAAATGTGAACAATTTGTTCACCTCTGCACTGCTCATTGCAGTGTCACAGGGCTAAACTGATAGAACTCATATGGAGTTTAGAAAGAAGGGGTTATGAGATCAGTCTTTGTGAAGACAATAATTTTGCTTTTTATCCTTACACTTGGGTTAAGTACGTCCCCTGTATGGGCCCGCACAGTGGTTCTGGATTTTCAGGCCAATGGATTTGGCAAAATAACTGATCCGGGGGCATCCGGTTGCCAATCCGATGATCAGGGTTGTACTGTCCAATCAGAAGGAACTGTGTCTTCAAGGCACTTTGGCAAGGCAAAATTTTCCTCAACACTCAAAATTCTATGGAAATCGGCCACGCCGAATGGTGAAGGCACCTCCAGTTCTCCAACCGGGTTTTGTGCCCCTGCCAGCGGCACCACAGAGATTACAATAGGTAGTGCTGTCTTGAACTTGGAACAAGTGGGGATTGTCTGTGAGTTAGGCCCCACCGGTACGGATGTACCTCATACCTTTAATGGGACGTTCTTTATTACCGGGGGCACAAAAAAATACGCAGGGGAAACGGGGGCGGGAAACCTCACGGTCAGCGACGATGGTAGGGGTAATGTCCTTTTAAACCTTCGCGGAACGATCAAGAGGTAATGACAACCATTCTTTAACGTCATTATTTTAGGGCTATTCTTCCACTTTCTTTTTCCGGTGTTGGGTATAGGCGTCTCGTATGGCGACATAGGGATCGACGGCTGCTTCCTTGAGGTCCTCATAATCTCCGATATGCAATGAGGTATCATTGACCTTGTCATATGCCTCAATTCCCAGAGAGGCTTCCCAGGGAGTGACGTAATAAACCGGGGTCAGGAAAGCGTCACCGACCAAGCCGACCGTATCACGAAGGGAAGAGGGGCCGATAAAGGGCCATACGATATAAAATCCATGACCAATGCCGTAAGTGCCAAAAGTCTGGCCGAGGTCTTCGTCATGGCGTGAGATATTGAAATCGGTCTTTGCAGCATCAACAAGTCCAAGGACGCCCGCCGTCGAATTATAGACAAGTCGGACCAATTCATTCCCGGCGTTTTTCATTTTGAACTGTAAGACATCACTCACGAAGCGTACAGGTGTCAAAAGGTTATAAAAAAAGTTGCCGGCGGCGATCCTGATATCCTCAGGAAAAACGGAAGAATACCCCTTTGCCACGGGTTTCAGCACCCAAAAATAAAGCTTGTCATTAAAATGGTACATTGCATTGTTCCATGGATAGAGGGGATCGGCAATTTGAACGACCTCCTCTTCTTCTCCCCCTTTTCCTTCTTCTCCATTAACGTCTTCTCCGTTATCATCTGTCTCCTGTTCAACTTCGTCCTGTTCCGTTCCGGTCTGATCTGCCGCAGAAGGTTTAACTTCTTTCCCCGGGGTGACTGCACTTTCTGAAACCGAAGATTGGGCGGCGAACGTCTCAACGGAACCGAGCAGCAAAAGAGCAAGCACGAGAAAGATTGTTTGTCCAGCTTTCATATATTCTCTCCTTCCAGGGTATTTGTCATTAAGTGCACCATCCTCCTTATGCTTTGCTGACCTTTTTCCGCAATGTATCGATCAGGGCATCGGGCGGTTTATTCGAAAGGATTTCCCTGAACTGCGTGCGATAGTTATTGATCAGGCTCACGCCTTCAATAACAACATCGTATACCCTCCATTCACCTTCTTTCCGGATCATCCTGTAATGGATGGGGATGTCCGCCTTTTCTATGCATTCTGTTTTTCTATTTCATCACCGACTCTTTGGAATGCTTTACGGTGAAATAATAAGCAAAAGCAGTGCCAGGCTATAAGACATTGATTTTAGAGAGATTTAATACATAGAGAAGACAATCCTTTCGGTAAATTTGCCATTCTTGCAGGCATATTGCCCAAAAGAGTTTATTGCTTGCATCGCCATTTCATACTTTCTTGTTTTAGAACGATGGTGTATGATATTTTTGTTGTTACGTGTGTTCGGAATGACAGGCTTGGTGCATCGCAAATCCAATACGGATAGTTCATTCTTTGGTAGGATTAACAAGAGGAATCGGTGAAAAAGCTTACGCATCTCGACAAACAGGGCAGGGCAAAGATGGTTGACGTCACTGAAAAGCCGGAAACCATGCGAGAAGCTGTTGCGACAGGCTCTGTGCATATGAGACCCGAAACTCTGAGGCTGATACGGGATAAGAAAGTGCCGAAGGGAGATGTGCTTTGTGTGTCGCGCGTTGCAGGGATCATGGCCGCAAAAAAAGCGGGTGAACTGATTCCGATGTGCCATCCCTTGAACATTACTTCGGTGGACATAGATTTTGACCTTGATGATAAAAATCATAAGATAGGGATAAAGGCACGTGTCAAGATCACTGGCCGGACGGGTGTCGAGATGGAGGCACTGACAGCGGTGTCCGCGGCAGCTCTCACTATGTATGACATGTGTAAAGCTGCCGACAAGGAGATGATTATTTCCGAAATAATGCTGCTGGAAAAGCGCGGCGGCAGAAGCGGGCTGTTCCGGAGAAAATGACTATCCCTTCAACTTATCGAGTCCCTTTTTTGCCTTTATGTTTTTCGGATCGATGTGTAATGCCTTCTTGAACTGCTCTTGTGCCATTTTTCCCATGCCATGTCCGGTATAAATCAGACCGAGGTTGGCATGATGCTCTGCGTTATTCGGTTCTAACTGGATCGCCTTGAATAAGGCATTCTCGGCATCTTTTAACAGGTTCGGCATCTTGCTTAGAGACAGGGAAAGGTAACTCCAGTATCTCGCATTTCGCGGTTCTGTTTCTGTTGCAGACCTAAAAAGGTCAACTGCCTTTTTGAAGTTGCTTTGCTTAAAAGCCTCCACTCCCTGCTTAAAAAGTTCTTCTTCCTTTGGGACGGATGCGATCTCTTTTTTCTCCGCCTCCGTTTTTTCTTTATCTTTGAGAATGGTATACGCCTTTGTCAACGCATCAAAGATTGCCGTGAGTTTATCTTTCAATGATGGGTCGGCCGATTCGAAATATCTGTCGGGATGAAATTCCTTTGTGAGTTTATAATAATTCTTCTTGACAGCCTCCCGGTCGGAATTTTCATCTACCGCAAGCAGTTGAAACGGACTGAGTGTGTTCAGGCCCGAATACAGATCATCCACTTTCATGAGAAAGACATGTTCGTCTTTCGAAACAGGTCTCAGTATCTCTTCCAACGAGATCGGTTCTTCAGCCTCTACAATTTTTTCCGACCCCTTCTTCTTTTCTTCGATCACACCTATGGACCACAACACATATAAGATCTTCATGCCTTCAAAAGAGCCGATCCATGCATTATCTATAAGCTCCTTAATGGTTTTCGTCCCATCTACTAAAGAGAGCATTTTCCTGTCCAGTGGGGTGAGTTCCAAATCCTGGAACAGCGTTACGGGGTCGCTGCTCAATTTGAGCTCAGTATTAATGTTCGGTATTTCCCTTCTGATCCTGGTCCAGTTATCGATCCGTTTGACCCCTTCATAGATAAGATTACCTATACTCATCTTCAGGGTTATTACTTCGTGATGGGGGATCTCTCCCTCCAGGAACTCATATTCACCGTCTTCGATCTGAAAAAGGCTGTAGATGATCTCCATCACCTGGTATTTCACACCCCAGAATAAATCCTTTGGGGTGAGATAACCAAGGTCAACAAGGATTGCCCCCTGCCTCTTTCCCGTCTGCTTTAGAAGTCGAACGGATTCGTCACACTGCTCCATGGTGATCTTTCCTGCCTTGATGAGCATCTCTCCCAACCTGTCGTCCTCATACGTGGAAGAAGCAAAGATGGCATCTCCCTTAACAAAGTAAACTTTTTTTGTAAAAACAGGCGTACTGACGGCCAGAGTGCCCGTCTCTCTGTTTCTGTTGAGATATGCAAGTAAACGGGAAAGAGAACTGTCTTTTATGTTGCCCTTGAGCGGTATGTCGATCATGTGTATCTTTTAACCTCGAATCTATAGATTTCGACTTCCTCCTGAGGCAGTATCCCTGCCTTCATCTTCGTTATGCGCAATTGTTCCTCCACAGTATCAACCCCTTCGAGATCGGGTAACAGCAGACCTCTTCTGGGTCCGCTGTTAACGATTATGCCATATTTTTTCGGATCAAGCTCGGATAGGTCCTTGACTTCTTCCGGACAGGAGAGGACATCGACCGAATAGGTGAGGTTGCCGAGTTCGTCTTCTCTGACCGGAAGGAACCTCGGGTCTTTCGTTGCCGCGGATATTGCATTCATGATAATCTCGGTCCCGACGGAATCACAGGACGGCAAATAAGTCCCGATGCATCCTCTTAGTTCCCCGTGCTTTTTAACACAGACAAACACCCCGGCTTTCCCGGACATTTCGGAAGGCAGCGGGTCAGGCAGATTAATAGACTTACCTTTCCTGATATATGCCTCTATGCTCTTTCTGGCAAGATCGACAAAGGGATGCATCTATTTTCTTCTCAGCAGTGTATAATCGGCTACCGTAATAAGCGCTTCCTTGGCCCTTCCGTCCGCAAAAGCGGCAAGCTCGTTTTTTGCATCGGCGATCAGGTTATGTGCCTTCTCCAGAGATAATTCCATAGTATGATATTTCTTAAAGAGCTTCAGTATCTTCGTGAGACCGCTTTTTTTGAACCCATCTCTCACAATGTTCTTGACCTCTTCTCTCTCTTTATCCGGCGCTGTCTTTAACAGGTAGATAAGGGGTAATGTTATTTTACCTTCTTTGAGGTCCTTCCCGAGGCGCTTGCCGAGTTCACCTTCGTCCGCCATATAGTCCAGAACATCGTCAGCCATCTGGAACGCGATCCCGGTTTTCATTCCAAATCGCGCAAGGGCATTTTTCTTTTCCTCAGGGAGAGAACCGAGAACTGCACCTATTTTACAGGCAGCGGAGATCAGGGCGCCGGTTTTGGCAGAGATAATGTTGAGATAATCCTCTTCTGTTATGTCGGGGTCGCCCGTTTTGGCGAGTTGAAGTATCTCACCCTCCGTCATTCTCGTCGTGGCCTCCGAGAGGGCTTCCATGACCTCCTGTTTTTTTTGCAGGACAGCGAGCCTTAAGGCATTGGCGTAAAGAAAATCACCGACGAGTATAACGATCTGATTCCCCCA
This sequence comes from Thermodesulfovibrionales bacterium, assembly GCA_963776195.1. Taxonomy (GTDB): domain Bacteria; phylum Nitrospirota; class Thermodesulfovibrionia; order Thermodesulfovibrionales; family SM23-35; genus CAVZMO01. Next base: position 3,142 of record CAVZMO010000038.1, on the reverse strand, counting down.
TACGGAATGGGCGGGGACTTTACCCCTCCTTTTGTCGGCGCCGTCAACGACATCGTCATGGAGCAGGGAAGCCGTATGTATCGATTCGATGATCCCTGCCAGGGTCAGACGGTCATCTCCCCGGTAATGGGCCAACTCTGAACTCAGTATCAGGATTAACGGCCTGAGCCTCTTGCCGCCGCCTTCCAGGATATGCTTTCCGATGAGAGGTATCGTAATGACCGGACTATTAAAAAGATCCTTAATCTTTTGCTCTGTAATCCGGAGTTCCGTCTCATATGATTTGAAAATCCTGTCCAAATCCATTACTAATGGTAGGATAGCTTCTGATTTAAAGTCAAGTGAAAGGTCATAATTCTAGTAAACGATGCATCCGGAAGGACATGCAGCACGAGTGAGGAAGACACTCCGCTAAAAGGAAAACTATTTAAGGTTATTTAGTGTCTCCTCGACTATTTCAGACAGCGCAGGGAAGATGTGCATGTTTTCCGTGATAGACCTGATGTCGCTTCTGTTGGCAACCGCATTCACCACCTCCTGAATAACGATGGAGGCATGGGGACCTATGATATGGAAGCCGAGGATTTTGCCTGTATTTCTCTCGACTATCGCTTTAGCGAATCCTTCCTTTTCATCCATGGTATCTCCTGCCACGATGTCCGCGTATTTTGCCTTTCCCACAAGGATTTCATGGTCTTTCCTTGCCTCCGTTTCCCTGAGACCGATGGATGCAATCTGAGGATGAGTAAAGACGGCACGAGGAACGGCTGAAAAGTCCATTTTTATTTTTTTGGCGCGCGTAGCGTTATGCCACGCAATGTCAGCCTCTTTATAGCCCGCATGGGTGAACATCTGCTTTCCTATGGCGTCGCCGAGAGCCCAGACATTTTTTTTGTTGGTATTTAGATGGTCGTCAACCCGTATGAATTTGGCATTGTCGGTCTCTATGCCCGCTTTTTCTACTCTCAATAAATCGGCATTGGATTTTCTTCCCGTGGCGACCATGATTTTTTCAGCAGCGACCCGTCTTTCTTTGCCTTTGATCTTATCTCTTACCACGGCGATGCAGCTATTGCCTGCTTTCCTGACTTCCAAAGTTTCCGTGCCGGTAAAGACATCCATACGTTTGGAAAGCTCTTTGTTCAGGAGTTCCGATATTTCCGGTTCTTCGTCCCGGACAAGCCTTTCGCCAAGCTCTACCATCGTCACCTTTGTACCCATTGCGGCGAAGAAATGCGCGTATTCCGTTGCGATATATCCTCCCCCGATCATTATCAGGCTCCTCGGCCTCTTTTCAAGTTTCAGCACGCTTTCATTCGTGAGATACTCGATCTTGTCCAGACCCTTAATAGGCGGGATGTTCGGTCTGGAACCGGAAACGATAAAGATTTTCTTCCCCTTGATCGTTGTATGTTCTATTTTCAAGAGGTGATCGCCGACAAAGTGGGCTTCTTTGTTATAAAAATCGAGATTTTCCGAATTCATGATCTCCCTTTTGAGAAACTTCCTTCCCATATTGACCGTAGTTTTCATCCGGTCCATTACGCGGGTGAAATCTATGGCCCTAATCTTCGCGTCGATGCCGAATCTTTTCGCTTCCTCTATTTCGACAGCTCTGTCCGCGGGATAGATCAACATCTTCGAGGGGACGCATCCGACATTGAGACAGGTGCCTCCCACACTTCCCTTGTCTACAAGCGCCACCTTCAACCCGGCTGACAAAGCCTTGAAAGCAATGCTTGTGCCGACACCGGCACCGATAACAATGACGTCATACTCCTTCATAGAACCTCCTTTTTCTCATCATCTTCAGGCGATGCGCCGATCGCATACCTGATATCTAAACCGAAAACCAATGACAATACAGGTATGATAACAACCCCGCCGCCAAGGCCGGTAAGCGAACCGAGAAGGCCGGCGGCAAGTGAAATTGCCCAGATAAGAATAGTAAACTCTATAGTGCTCACCCGGCCTCCGTTTTAAAAAATGAGGGCAGGTGAAACGCCTGCCCTCATTTTTTAAAATCTTCACGGACTTCTGTTACATAGCCTTTTCCCCTGCCTTCTTTCCCAGGGACTTGATATATGCAACGATATTCTTCATGTCGTCAGATTTCGGATCGAGGGCATTTCCTTTGTTAGCCATCAGGATACAAACGTTTATTGCGTCCTTGAGACTTGTCCACGAACCCGCGGGGTTTTTCCACTGTTTCTCCCCTTTTACTCCGGAGTTTTCCAGTCCTTTTCCGTCAGGATGGCAAGAAGCGCAGGACTTTCCGGCTGTCCCACCGAAAGCCTTCGGGTCATTGAAAAGGGCTTTCCCTTTTTCAACATCTCCCGCTGCAAAAACAGACGAAAAGACCAGTCCGCACATTATCAAAGACAGCAATAGTATTTTTATTGCCTTCATTCTTTTTCACCTCCTTTCCCTTTCTGTTTTCCATGCGTTCAACCTGCCGATACAGATTACAGGGAAGCTTTGTCTTTCCGCTCGTCCCTATTTGGTAGAGCTGACTATTTAAAGGTACCCAGAATATATCCGGCTATCTCCCTTGCATCTTTATCCGAGACGGTGTCTTCGTCAAACTTTGTCATGCCAGGCCCGGGGTTTCTCATTATCTTTATGATGTCTTCAGGCGTTCTGATGCTATTTGCTTCCAGATCTTTTTTAAGGAGAGTCTTTTGGGGATTAAAAACATTACCGCCACCGGGATGACATACTACACAATGTTCATTGAACTCTGCCTCACCTGCTTTGCCCTTATGCTCTTCATCTGCAGAAGCGATTATTACAATGGACAAGATGCTTACACCTAAGATTAAAGCAAAAAACTTTTTCATGATATTTTCTCCTTCCTAAGATTTTCTTGATTCAGCTATTAGTGGCCCAAAAATCAAATACGTTCTTAATAAGGGAAGCAAAAGAGATACCATGATAGAACACGTTGATTTTGTTGACAATTATAAATATTGTATAGCGATAATCGAGGCAATTTGCCTTTGATGAGGAAATATTGTCCGCTCCCTGAACGGTGGGATGTGGCGCTTCATCCTGATGGACACTGAAGCTTTTTTGATTAAAAGGTGAGCGCTTTTGATAATTCGCGGCCTTGAAGAATGAGGGTGGTTGAGCCCTTCACCTA
>CAVZMO010000037.1:0-33543 GCA_963776195.1 Thermodesulfovibrionales bacterium | reverse complement strand
TGATGGCTCTTAATCCATTGGCTGGTGATGAGCGACCTCATAACCGATTTATCAAGTCCACGTGGATGACGGTAGTCTATGTCCTCTACCGTTGCTTTCAGCCTCAGGCGGGCTGCCTTTAATCTCTTGGTAAGCTTCCGATTCTCTCTGGATATCCACTCACGGTCCACGATCATGGCGAAGCGGTCCTCGAAGCTAAGGCTGCCCGTTGAAGGCTGCTCCAATTGTTCATTGAAGGCGGCTGCCATTGTATCAAGCCGCATCTGATAAAGTTTTTCTGCTGTCTGATGAATGATCTAAGTTCTCCCTTGATTGTTTTAGGGGTATGCCTTACCCCTTGTCTATTCCCTTTCGGCGATTCTGGGCAAATGACAAAGACATTTTTACTTGAGTACTGCTCACCGCGGATATTGTCATGCTCTATGACTACAGTCACCTCCTTTTCTTCGGGAAGCGCGATCTTATCGAGATTGTTCTGGAGGATCGACTTCACGCCTTGTATGAACATGCCTTAATGGCAAGTGCCCTCTTTGATGCTGCCTCAAGCCGTTCTGCAGAGTATTTTTTCCCGAGGCTCAGGATTCCCATGCAGGATCTGAACCCCTGCTCCGGGTGCTGCTTTGCGGACATGATTGTTTCAACCAGTCTCGCTGTGCATGGTCCGGTCTTCTCTGCCCAGTTATGATCCTCGACGGCGTCGACTCAAGATATCGCTGGTGAGATTCGGTCGGTGTTCATTAAGCGCCGTGAACTTCCCTTTCTGATAACTCCTTTGATGGGTGACAATGCGTTTGCTATGGTAGAGCACTTCTAACGTAGTTGAAGTCAGCCTTACTTCGACATTTTCCTACTAACTGGTAAAGGACGCGTGGTAGTGGCTGTCCATCTCGATGTGATAGTCGATGTTAACCGTGGCCTTCTTCCATTCGGCGTATTGATATCGTGTAAGCGGCAACGGTTTAAGCGAGGGCTTCTCGATCGTCTCAAAGAGTTCTTTCCTGCTCGTATTGAGCTTTTTGAACCTGCGGGTGTTGAGACGTTCAAGAAGTTCCCGGATTCTTTCGTTTGCTTCTGCAAGGCTGAAGAAGGTATGATTCCTCAGCGCCGCTGTTATCCAGCGGGTTACTAAAAGAACACCGGCTTCGACCTTTGCCTTGTCTCGTGGTTTTCTTGCACGTGCCGGGATTACCACGGTGCCGTAAAATTCTGCCATCTCCCGATAGGTTGGATTTAGATCAGGCTCATACCGGCATGCTTTGGTTACCCCGCTGCGTAAATTGTCAGGGGTTAGGATTTCTGTAACACCGCCAAAGTATTCGAAGGCCCGTACATGGGCGCTGATCCAAGACGGCAGATCCTGTGACGCTACCGCCTCGGCATAGGTGTAATTACTTGCCCCAAGCACTGCAACAAATACCTCTGCTTCTGTAATCTCTCCAGTGGCAGGATCTACGATTGGTATACCCTTACCCGCAAAGTCTATGAACATCTTCTCTCCGGCCCGATATTCCTGTCTCAGGCTCAAATCCAGAGTCTTTGCCCAGCGGCGGTATAATTCGCAGAACTGACTATGCTGATAACCCTCCGGATGCTTCTCCTTGTACTCCATCCACAGCAACTGCAGGATAACACCTTTTTTGCGGAGTTCCCTGTTGATATCTCCCATAGGCGGCATGCAACGATGGGGCAGGTGTTTCAGGGGCTCAGGGGGGAATAGAAGCGCTTCGATTGTTGTATCATCAATCTCATCGGGCAAGGGCCAGCTCAATCCGGCCTTTTCCGCCCGACGAATGTAGTCAACTACCGTGCTCGGGGATACGTTGCAGGCGCGTGATATCTGCCGCTTGCCCAGACCCAGTCCCCAGTGAAGCCGTAAAATCTCTTTTGTCTTTCGCATGGATAACCTCGTAGCCATTGTTCCTCCTTGTAATTCTTTCAAACAAAAACAATGGCGTATCTTTTTGGAAATTATCCAGCTTCGGTATGCTGTTCGTCAGCGGAGATTACTGCTCACGTTCCAGTGAAGACCCTAAAAGTGTTCGAGTCTACGCCGGAATCAGTGTTCGAGTAACTCCGGATTAGGTGTTCGCATGATTCCGGATTGGGTGTTCGAGTGGGTCCGGCGCCACCACTCACGATCCAAAAGAGAGTATCTTGAAGCGATATATCTGAGGTACAGGAGGGGTTCTCGAAAGAACAAAGCAATTATCCTGGATGAGTTTTGTGCTGCCTGCGGATATCACCGAAAACATGCCATCCGGCTACTAAGGAAGTTTACCCGTTTTATCAAACCAAAAAAGAACAAGAGAGGAAGAACACCTTTATACAACAAAGAGACTATTGTTAAACCTCTGAAGAAAATATGGTTGTCTGCGAATCTTCCGTGCTCAAAGAGACTCAAAGCAGTGTTACCGTTATGGCTGCCAGGATATGTTCAGGAGTACGGGGGTCTTCCTACAGAAGTCACCGAAGCACTCATTGCCATATCGCCTGCTACTATTGACAGGCTTCTGAAACCTGTCAGGGTAAAATATAAAGGGCGCGGCAGGTCTACAACAAAGCCGGGGACACTCTTAAGAAAGCAGATACCGATCAAAACAAACCAGTGGGATGAATCCCATCCCGGCTTTCTGGAAGCTGATACGGTAGCTCATTGTGGCACCTCTATGGCCGGTATGTTTGCATTCACCATAGACTGTGTCGACATTGCTACCGGCTGTCAAGATACCTTTTGGGGTCAGACTTGTCTATTGACATTTTGGGGAATGATTGATATTCTTCAGGCATGGCGCGGAAGCCGAGGATAGAGTTTGAGGGAGCATTTTATCATGTCATAACTCGGGGCAACCACAGGCAAAAGATATTCAAAGATGAAGGCGACTTTACAAGATACCTTGAAATAATTTCCGATTATAAGCGGCAATATAAATATCGCCTTTATGCCTTTGTTTTAATGAATAATCACGTTCACCTCCTGATAGAGACACGGGAAGTCCCGCTTTCTAAGATATTCCAGGGAATCAATCAGAGATACACGATTTATTTCAACAAAAAATACAAAACCGTGGGGCATCTTTTTCAAGGCAGATATAAAGGAATACTTTGTGACCGAGATGAATATTTGTTATCGCTTGTAAAATACATTCATCTCAACCCGGTGAGGGCAAAGGTTGTCGAAAGAGTGCAGGAGTATCGGTGGAGCAGCCATAATAGCTATGCAGGGAAATCAGGAGACGGAATCATCGATAGGGATCAAGTGCTGAGGATGTTCTCCGAAGATAGAACAACGGCAAGGCAATTGTATAAGGCATATATGGGAGACGGTCGTACCGTTGACAAGGTGGACATATACGGTACAATAGATCAGCGAATACTCGGAGATGAGCGATTTCGTGACAAGGTAATCGAAAAAGCAGAAATTGACCTCAGTGAACAGCGGCGGGCAAGGGAATACTCTTTATCAGCTATCGCTGCCACGATAGAAGAGAAGAGTATATGGAATAAAGCTTGTTGAGATCAGAGCGAAAGGCAAAGGGCGGGCGATATCTTTGGGGCGGAAGGTTTTCAGCCAAACGGCGAGAGAATACGGATATAAGGGGAAAGAGATAGCGGCCTATACAAGGAAAGACCCTGCTGTAATCACACGATACCTAAAAGATAAGGCAGAGCACAAAACCGAAACTATAAAGGTGATTGAAATTCTAAAGAGAGGACCAAATGTCAATAAGCAAGCCTGACCCCGTAATTTCACTCACAAATCTTGAATTGGCATACTCCCAAATGGCAAAGGACAAAAAGCGAGAAGCAGAAGCCTTGGATTGGGCCGAGACAACTCTCAAGGACATAGCGCATGAAAAGAGGGGCTAATCGGGTAAGGAACGGTAATTAACCGTCCCTCCCCCCTGGTAGGCCCAATACTTTAACCACATCGCCGCTGCAGCGGGCATTTATTGCCCGTTGCCATTCAAGCTTACGACCTTACGACTCGCACAAGACTTAACCACGCAGAAGGCCGCTGCGCCGCTTAGCTGAACGTTATGCCTATGTAAGAAATGATAAAAGCGGAAAACCTAGCCCGGAAGGCCCTTTTACTTCCTGAACAATTTCTTGTTGATAAAATGACGTATCAGATAGGAAATGATGTCTTTGTGCCAATCAAAATTTGCCTTATCGATAATCGGCATGAGACCGTCCCTCCGGGCCATATCCATGAGGAAATCAATCTGATGGTCCGAAAGTTTCGAGAAGATATTCCGCAGCAAAATCCCGGCTCTCAATTCGGGCTCAAGCCTTTTTCTCCACAGAACCTCATACTCTCTAAATACCTTTTCACCGTAATCTCCGCGCTTAAACGCACCTATGATCGTTTGCGCAGCAATCTCTGCGCACAGGAATCCGAAGTAAATCCCGCCGCCCGTCGTGGTCTTCACCTGACCGGCAGCCTCCCCGACGACAACAAGTCTTTCCCCGTAACTCTTTGGAATTCTTTTCAGAGGGATAGGGCTGCATTTTACATTGTCTCCGAGAACGTCTATTCTATGCTCGATATTGCTATTCTGAAGGAATCTTTTCAAGGACTCCGCCGCGTGCTTTCTAACGATAAGACCTATCTTTGCGGACTTGCCATTCGTTGGAACGACCCACCCGAAGGACCCGGGGGCGACCTTTTCTCCAAAATAAACTTCTACGTCATGGACTTCCTCCATCACAGCATCCGTCTGGATGCCGAATAAAAACTTTGTCGTCCTCTTAAACATCCGCTGAAAAGAATTCGGCTCAAATCCGGTTGCGATCACCCCCACCCTCGCACTGAATTCCCTCTCTTTTCTCCCGTTATTCAATTTTATCCTGAAGGCCGAACCGATATCGATTTCTTCAACTTTCGCATCGAGATATGTATGAACACCTTCTCTCAGAGCCATCCTGTTCAGCTCGTTGTCAAAAAGACCCCTGTTGACGACGTATGCAAGGGGCGAGGCGGCATTATACTTAATGTAGTTGCCGGAAGGCGCAATCGCCTTAATAGAATTAATCGGCCTTGATACAACCTCACCCGGCAGATCAAACTTTTGGAGGCATTCGACGCTAACGATGCCGGTACAGTTTACATCATTGCCTATGACCGTATTTCTTTCAAACAACCCGACATCCAATCCTTCTTTTGCAAGCAAATAGGCTGTATAACTGCCGATGGGACCCGCTCCGATGACGATAACATCGTGTAGCTTATTTCTCATTCTTTATTATCTTCTCCCGAATAAAAATCGCCTATCATTTTTACAGATCTCATGCAATTTTTCAACTACGTAAAGCAATTCAGCTGTTTTTTTCGAATTCCCTCTCAAAATAGTCGATTGTCGGAGCGTCATAAACACAAAACTCAACAACTTCAAGGCTGGTATCGGGATGTTCTTTTATAAAGTTCACTGCCTCCCGGATGAGGATCATTGCACATCGATCCTTTGGGAACCCGAAAATTCCGGAGCTTATGGCGGGGATGGAAATACTCTTTAACCCCTTTTCTGCTGCGAGGAACAGGCTGCTGAGGACCGCGCTCTTTAATTTATTGTCTTCATCTCCTTCACCCATCCTCGGCCCGACAGTATGGATAACAAACTTCGAGGGAAGTTTGCCGGCAACGGTAATAGCAGCATGCCCGACGGGAACGAAGCCGATCTTGTCACTCTCTTCCTGAATAATCTGTCCGCCTTTCCTTACGATTGTGCCGGCTACCCCGCCGCCGTGCTGCAGATAGGAATTGGCCGCATTCACTATCCCATCTACGTCTCTTTCCGTGATGTCTCCCTGGACGAGCCGGAGCGTCTTGCCATTAATATTTTTCTCCGAGATGATTTTCATAATAACCTCCTGCATCTTTACGGACTTGTACCGTTTAGATATGATAAAATATAGCATAAACAGAAGATTGGAGGTCTTAAATACCAGCTCTCTACGGAAATTTATCAGGGCTTAAAACCAGTTACCTTAACTCTCTTGAAAGGATTTATCGGCGAAAGGTAGCGAGAGAATTAATAACCCCTGAACTCGCAAGGTATCTTACGGAACTCTCCCATGAAATAAACCGCCAGATAGGCATTCTTGTCAACAGGGCGGGGAATATTACCCATGTAATCATTGGAGACGCCAGAGGGATATTTATCCCTGAACTTGAAGCCTATCCTTTGGGCCGCAAGGCGCTAAGGGGTCTTAGGCTCATTCATACACATCTGAACGAAGAACCCCTTACCCAGGACGACCTCACGGACCTCGCCCTCCTCAGATTCGACCTTATTGCGGCGATAGGGGTCAGAGACGGCCTGCCCGGAAATATCCTTGTAGCGCATCTGCTGCCGGGCGGCACGAAGCCGATCGAGATAATGGAACCTCAGAACTTCCATGCTTTCCAGCTTGATTTTCCCTCCTTTATCGGGTCTCTTGAAGAAGAGATGGAAAGACACAGGAGTTTCAGTCCCGATGATAAAAGAGAACGGGCAATACTGGTCGGTGTCTCGAAAAAACCGAGGTATGAACAGGAAGATTCCCTTGAGGAATTAAAAGAACTCGCGCGTTCAAGCAACCTCATTGTCCTGGACTCAGTCATACAGAGGCCGAAAGAAATCAACCCGAGGTATTTAATGGGAGAGGGCAAATTGAAAGATCTCATTATCAGTGCCCTCAACACAGGGGCAACTATTCTTGTTTTCGACGAGGAACTGAGCCCTTCCCAGGTAAAGGCGATCGGCGAACTCACAGAGATGAAGGTTATCGACCGCTCCCAGTTGATACTGGATATTTTTGCGAGGCGCGCCCACAGCAGGGATGGAAAGGTCCAGGTTGAACTGGCCCAGCTTAAGTACAGACTCCCGAGATTGACCGGGAAAGGGACGGCCATGTCCCGTCTCATGGGAGGCATCGGTGGAAGAGGACCCGGTGAAATGAAACTCGAGATGGACAGAAGACGCGTGAGGGAGAGAATAGCGCTCCTTGAAAGGGAACTTAAATCTCTGGGGCAAGCGAGAAAACAGAGGAAACACAGGAGGGTCGAAAGGGGGATCCCGATAGTCTCGATCATCGGATATACGAATGCAGGGAAATCCACACTCCTGAATTCTCTTACAAAGAGTTACGTCTTTGTTGAAGACAAGCTTTTTGCAACGCTCGACACCGCGAGCAGGAGACTACGGTTTCCGAAAGAAAGAGACGTTGTTGTCACGGATACCGTCGGGTTCATTAGAGACCTCCCGAAGGAACTTATGACCGCATTCAGGGCAACGCTGGAGGAGCTTGAGGATACCGACTTACTGCTGCATCTGATCGACGCCTCAAGTCCGCGTTTCGAACAGCAGACCGCGTCTGTCGAGAATATTCTTTCGGAGCTTCAGTTGAATGAAAAACCCCGTCTCCTCGTGTTTAATAAAATCGACAGGATAAGCAGAGAAGAAGCAAACAACCTTGCCGTACGTTATAATGCGGTCACGGTTTCTGCGCTCGATCCGTCTACATTCGGTCCTCTGCTTAAAGCTATAGAAGAGCGTATTTGGACGGGGAAACTGGTAGAAGCAAAGGGTTAACCAGGATAATGCAGATATTCATAAACCCTCTCCCCCAGTAGGAGAGGGCAAGGGTGAAGGGGATATAAAAGATAGGAGAAAAAATGGAATTTATACCGAAGTGGATCGCGTGGGAGATCACGCGAAGATGCAATCTGAGGTGTGTGCACTGCCGTTCTTCCTCGGAAATCGAAGCTCGGGCCCACCCAGATTTCCCGACCAAAGAGGCGTTCAGGGTCATAGACGACATTACCTCTTACGTGAAGCCTGTCATAGTCCTCTCGGGCGGAGAACCGCTGTTAAGAAAGGATGTATTCGAAATCGCCCGCTATGGAAGCGACAAAGGGTTAAGAATGTGTCTTGCAACGAACGGTACCCTGGTCGATGAGCAGACGTGCAAAAATATAAAGGATTCAGGGATCAGGATCGTTTCCCTCAGCCTTGACGGTTCTGAAGAATCGGTCCATGATGATTTCAGGAGCCAGAAGGGAGCTTTCGCCGGTACGATTCATGCTGCCGAGCTTTTCAAAAAAAACGGAATCGAATTTATCATAAATTCGTCCTTCACCAAGAGAAATCAGGGAGAGATTCCGAAGGTATACAAGCTGGCAAAGGAACTCGGAGCTACCGCATGGTATCTGTTCATGATAGTGCCGACAGGCAGGGGTGAGGAAATCATGAACGAGCTCATTTCGAAAGAGGATTACGAAGAGATCCTTGAGTGGCATTATCAGATGGAAAAAGACGAAAAAAACATGCTGGTGAGGCCCACATGCGCTCCGCATTACTACAGGATCGTTTTGCAGAAATCAAAAGAGGAAGGTTCAAAATTCGAACGGAGGACATTGAAATTTTCTACGGGCGGCTCAAAGGGGTGCATTGCCGGACAGCTTATTGCACTTATCGATGTAGATGGGAATGTGCTTCCCTGCAGCTACTTCCCGAAACCCGCAGGAAACGTAAGAGAACAGTCCTTTAAGGACATATGGGAAAATTCGGAGCTCTTCAAAGAGCTTCGGGATTTCAAGAAATACAAAAGCAAGTGCGGCTCCTGTGAATACGTTACGGTCTGCGGAGGATGCCGTGCGAGGGCTTATGCTGTTTCTGGAGATTACCTTGAGGAAGAGCCATTCTGCGGGTACAAACCGGTCAAACTGAGGATCAAGAAATAACAAGGAGGGATTATGAGGGACATTTTTCTGAAGGCATGCCGTGGTGAAGAAGTAGATTATACTCCTGTGTGGCTTATGCGGCAGGCAGGGAGATATCTCCCTGAATATCAGGCCGTAAGGTCCAATATCGATTTCCTCACGCTCTGTAAAAACCCGAAACTTGCTGCAGAGGTAACGCTCCAGCCGGTCAATATCCTCGGAGTTGATGCAGCGATCCTTTTCTCCGACATTCTTATTCCCGTTGAAGCAATGGGGATGCGTCTCGAATTCTCCGATAAAGAAGGTCCCGTTCTGAGCGAGCCGATACGAAGTAAAACCGCCGTCGAGCGGTTGATCATTCCGGATGTTGAAGAAGATCTGCCTTTTGTTTTCGAAACGATAAAGATCTTGAGGAAAGAGCTTGAGCATAAGGTCCCTTTGATAGGATTTTCCGGAGCTCCTTTCACCCTGGCCACCTACATGATCGAAGGCGGAACATCGAAAAACTTTCTCAACACCAAAAAGATGATGTTTCAGTCCGCTCCGGTTTTTCATTATCTCATCGAAAAACTGACGGATACCATCATCTCATATCTCTCTGCGCAGATAAAAGCAGGCGCCCAGGCGGTACAGCTCTTTGACACTTGGGCCGGCATGCTTGCGCCTATGGACTATAAGAAATTTGTTTTTCCCTATGTTAAAAAGGCAATTTCCGAATTAAAGAAGGAAGGGGTTCCGGTAATCTATTTTGTAAATGATTGTGCAGGTCTTCTTGGGGAGATCAAGAAATCCGGCGCGGACGTTATCGGTATCGACTGGAGAATCGACATGTCCGACGCAATTAAGAAACTCGGCAAGAAAATAGTTGTACAGGGAAACCTCGATCCCTGCGCCCTTTTTCTCCCGAAGGAAAAGATCGAAGACCGGGTCAAAGATATGCTGTGGAAAGGTGAAGCTGCAAAAGGCCACATCTTTAATTTGGGCCATGGTGTCCTTCCGCAGACACCGGTCGAAAATGTGATCGCCCTGGTCGAAGCGGTCCATACCTATGGCAGGAATAAATAGGCACATCATGATGCTCACCCGGCTCCCCTTCTCCGAGGGGGGCATAGGGTGACGAAAAAAGATTCCTCCGAGGGAACCATAGGGATCATCCTTCTTAACCTGGGCGGCCCGGATTCGCTCGGGGCGGTCAGGCCGTTCCTTTACAACCTGTTTTCGGACAGACAGATCATCCGCCTCGGACCTCCATTATTGCAAAAACCTCTCGCCAAATTAATATCGGCAATAAGGTCCAAAAAGACTGAAAAGATGTATAGTCTGATAGGTGGAAAGTCGCCGATTAAAGAGATAACAAAGGCACAGGCAAAGGCGTTGGAGGAAGCACTAAATAAACAGTCCGCAGTCGGTGAACGGTCAGATGATCAATTACTCCACGGCAATTCCCCCGTCCCCGCTTTGGAAAAGGGGGGCAAGGGGGACTTTGAAAAAAAGGTGAGTGAGGGAATTGCCAATCCTCCCGCGTCTTTCAAGGTCTACATCGGAATGCGCTACTGGCGTCCTTTTATAGAAGATATGGTTCCCCGGATATACAAAGATGGAATAAGGAAACTCATGGCTTTGAGCCTTTATCCACAGTATTCTGTCGCCACTTCGGGTTCGTCATTTTCTAAATTTAAAGAAGTTGCGGCCGATTATCGGATTGAAACCGTTTGCATTCCCTCCTGGCATAATCATCCGCTATATATAGAGGCATTGGTGGACGTAATTAAAAAGGGCCTTGAATCATTTGGTCAAATTATTCCCCCCTTACCGCCTTTTGCCGAAGGGGGGAATAGCGGGATTTTCAAAGCCGATGATATTCATGTCATTTTCAGTGCCCACAGCCTTCCTAAAAAAATAATCGATCAGGGTGATCCGTATGTCTCTCAGACTATGGAGACGATCAGGGAGATAACGAACCGGATTTCTCTAACATGGCATCTGAGCTATCAATCCAGGAGCGGGCCTGTCGAATGGTTAGGCCCTTCCACGGACAAAAAAATTGAGGAACTTGCCGGAAAGGCCGTAAAAAAAGTCCTTATCGTGCCGATAAGCTTTGTCTCCGACCATATCGAGACACTGTATGAGATAGACATCCTCTATAAGAATTTTGCCGAAAGACTCGGCATCAGACTCAAAAGGACGGATTCATTAAATACCCATCCGAAATTTATAGAAGCGTTAAAAGATATCGTCGAAAAAAGTTTAGAATAAAAATGACAAGATAAATCTACAGGTTTACCTTGATTTTCATATCTGCCCTGTGTTATTAATTACAGGTTTTCTGCTTTTTAAGCGGACGGTAATCTGTAGGAGAGGAACTTTATGGGATCTTCAAGATTTAGAGGTGGAATACACCCTCCTGATAAGAAAGAACTTTCTGCTGATAAACCGATCATTGCAGCAAGACCGCCTGTTAGAGTCGTCATTCCCCTGAGCCAGCATCTGGGCGCCCCCTGTAAACCGGTAGTAACGATAGATCAGGAAGTGAAGAAAGGCGAACTGATCGGAGAACCTACGGGATTCGTCTCAGCACCCGTTCATTCGTCCGTATCAGGGAAGGTAATCGCGATCGGAGAATTTCTTAATGCCATGGGAAAGATGGTCACATCGGTTGTCATAGAAAATAACGGGAAAGAGGAATGGACCATCCTGAAAGACAATCCGGATTATATGAAACTCACATCTGATGAGATGAAAGAGAAGATAAAGAGTGCCGGTATCGTCGGGATGGGAGGCGCAGCTTTTCCGACGGTGGTCAAGCTTTCTCCTCCCAAAGAGAAACCCATTGACACGGTAATCCTGAACGGCGCCGAGTGCGAGCCTTATCTGACGGGAGACTACCGGCTCATGATCGAAAAGCCGGGAGAAATAATTGATGGGCTAAAGATATTGATGAAGGTCTTGGGTGTAAACAAAGCTTTCGTAGGAATAGAAGACAACAAACCTGAAGCGGTAAGAGCTATGGGAAAAGCGGCTGAAGGGTTGAGTGATATAAAGGTCTGTGCCCTTCCCACAAAATATCCTGAAGGTGCGGAAAAGATGCTGATAAAGGCCCTGACCGGAAGAGAGGTCCCACCGAGAGCACTTCCCATGGACGTAAGGGTTGTTGTCCACAACATAAGCACCGCCTTTGCCATTTATGAAGCGGTAAGGTATGGTAAGCCGCTCGTAGAAAGGGTCGTGTCCGTAACGGGTGAAGGCGTTAAGGAACCCAAAAATCTTCTGGTAAAGATAGGGACACTGGTATCCCATCTTATTGAGGAGTGCGGGGGGCTCAAAGACGAAAGCCTGAAGGTTATTTCCGGCGGCCCCATGATGGGCTTTGCCATCTCCTCTCTGGATATTCCCGTAACGAAGGGGACTTCGGGGATAGTCGCCCTGACCGAGGGAGAGATCGTCCACGCCGAAGACTTCGAACCATGCATAAGATGCGGCAGGTGCATCAATGTTTGCCCTATGGGCCTAATGCCCTCGATGCTCAGTATCTATGCAGAAAAAGGTTTTTATGAAGGTGCAAAGGAATACAACCTCTTCGACTGCTTCGAGTGTGGTTCCTGTGCCTTTGTCTGCCCTTCAAAGAGACCGATTGTTCAGTTGGTGAGGCTTGCAAAATCTCAGGTGAAACCGTGAATAGATCCGGAAATACCAAATTTTGATAATCGGGGGTTAAATGGAGGTAACGAAGAAACCTCTTATAATATCCGTAAGTCCGCACATAAAAAGCGAAGAAACGACGAGCAGGATCATGTGGAGCGTATCTGCTTCCCTTCTTCCGGCCGCGGTAATGGGCGCATATTTCTTCGGACCACGGGCTGTTGTTACCATAGCCCTTTGCATATTGTCCTCCGTATTTTCGGAATATCTTTTTCAAAAGGCCCTGAAAAAGAAAATTTCTGTCAGCGACGGCAGCGCTTTCCTTACAGGACTTCTGCTCGGTCTTAATTTACCTCCCTCCGTCCCTTTTTATATCCCAATCATAGGTTCTTGTGTGGCCATAATAATTACCAAACAATTATTCGGCGGCCTCGGATACAATATCTTTAATCCCGCCCTGATCGGAAGGGCTTTCCTGCTCATCTCTTTTCCTAAACTCATGACTATCTGGAGTGAACCGGCGGCCGCCTTTGTCTTTTTTGATGCAAAAACAACAGCAACGCCCCTCGGCATCCTGAAAGAAGAAGGCCAGGCAAAATTGATCGAGGTCTTCGGTGACCAGATAAACCTTTACGCACAACTATTGATCGGCCACAGGGCGGGCTCAATAGGTGAGACCTCGGTTATCGCGTTGCTCATCGGTGCAGCCTTTCTTTTATACAAGCGATATATCACGTGGCATATACCGGCATCCTTTCTCGGGACCGCAGCTCTCCTTGCTTGGATCTTCGGAGCCAAAGGGACCCTCTTTGCAGGAGATCCTCTGTTGCACCTCATGAGCGGCGGCATGCTCCTGGGAGCTTTTTTTATGGCGACCGATTATGTCACATGCCCTTCTGTGAAAAGCGGACAGATAGTCTTCGGCATCGGCTGCGGATTTCTCACCATGCTCATTCGTCTTAAGGGAGGATATCCCGAGGGAGTAATGTTCGCCATTCTTATCATGAACTGTTTTGCGCCGTTAATCGAACGGGGCCTTAAAACAAAGATATTCGGTGCTCAAAAGAAATAGAAAGGTCGAAAGACAGTGACAGGCAAAGACATATTGAAGATAACCCTTAACCTTGTCGTCATCTACCTGATAGGCGGTTTTATTCTCGCTCTCGTGTACGCAAAAACTTCGCCTATTATGTATAAGAACTCCATACTGGAAAAAGAAAGGGCCTTGAAAAAGCTCATGCCCGACGCGGAGAGCATTGAAAAAATAGGCGACTGGACGGTACACGAAAAGCACGCAGAGTATTTTGTTGCAAGAAAAGGTGATAACGTAATCGGCTATATCATTCAATCCTTCGGCAAAGGATACTCAAGTTATATAAATACTTTGATTGCCGTTGATGCCGATTTTAAGGTTCAGAGGATCAGTATACTCGGACACGCGGAAACGCCGGGACTGGGAGACGAGATAGAGTCCGAAGGCTTCCGAAAGCAGTTTGCCGGCAAAGACCTGGAACATTTAAAGGTTTTAAAGACCGAGACCACAGAATATGTACAGGCAATATCGGGTGCAACTATTTCGAGCAGGGCAGTTAGCGACGACGCTGTGAAAAATGGAGTGGCCTTTCTTATTAAGGCAATGAAAGAAAAAGGAGCAGACAGTGACACAGACGGGCACAACTGATTACCTCGGGCTTATAAAGAACGGCATCTTTAAAGAAAATACCATCTTCAAACTCGCGCTCAGCCTCTGCCCTTCTATTGCGGTAACGAACAACCTGAGGAACGGCGTTCTTATGGGAGCCGCCGTGCTCTTTGTCCAGGTAATGGTTAATATGACTATATCTCTCATGAGAAGCTTCATTCATCCCAGGATACGGCTTCCTATTTTTATGCTCATCATCTCCGGATGGGTGACAGTCACCGACATGACGATGGCCGCCTTTGCGCCTGAAGCCTACAAGCAGATGGGACTTTACATACAGTTGATCGTTGCCTTTGCATCCATCCTTGCCAGGGCCGAAATGTTTGCGAGCAAGAATAAGATCGTGCCCTCAATGTTCGATGGCATAGGAATGGGCTTGGGTTTCTTATTTGCCCTCACGATCATAAGCTTCTTCAGAGAGATCCTCGGGAAGGGTTCATTATGGGGTTTCCCCGTTATTCAGGCGAAGCCGCTTCTTATCATGGTCCTTCCCGCCGGAGGTTTCTTTGCCGTCGGAATATTAATGGGATTTTTCAACTGGCTGGGCATGAGGACTGGAAGTAAAAGTCATTAAGGGAGAAATAAATAACTATGGAATTCGCAAAACTCTTTGAGCTCATAATCGCGGCATCATTGATCAACAACTTTGTTTTCACGAGGTTTCTGGGGCTGTGCATATTCTTCGGCGTCTCAAAAAAGATGGAGACCGCGATCGGCATGAGCATCACCTTTACGTCCGTAATGATGATCAGTGCCGCACTGAGCTGGCTTATCTTCCATTTTATCATGGTCCCCCTGGACATCACCTTTTTAAAGATCATCATATTCATCGGTGTCGTGGCGGGATTCGTCCAGGCATCGGACACAATTATGAGAAAGGTTTCACCGGGGCTTTATTACAAACTCGGCATCTATCTCGCGTTGATATCAACGAACTGCATTATCCTTGCGGTCCCTTTGCTCAGTGCGGGTGAACATTACAGTTTCATCGAGAGCATTGCTTTTGCCTTAGGTTCGGGGATCGGTTTTGCACTCGCCTTGATCATCATGGCAAGCATTCGCGAGAAGTTGGAACTTGCTGATATTCCCGGACCGTTTAAAGGAACGCCCATCGCCTTCATTGTGACCGGATTAATCGCCCTGGCGTTTACAGGGTTCTCGGGATTAATAAAAATTTGATATGTTAAAATAAAAAAATATGTTTGAAATTCAGAGAATAATAACGGATTTCCTGGGGTTGCTTCAGTTGCCTGACATCTATCATTTTTTGGTTCCTCATGTCGGAGTCGGCGGGGGTGTTGAAGCGAAAGAGAACGTTCCGTTATTGCCGATACTGGAATATACCCTGATCTTTCTTGCAGGCATTGGTACGATATTCGGCATAGGGCTCGCAATCACCGCAAAGAAATTTTCTGTAAAGATCGACCCGAAGATAGAGCAGGTAATGGATGTGCTCGCCCATGCGCATTGAGGCGCGTGCGGGTTCGCAGGTTGCGAACAGTACGCTGAAGCGGTAGTCACAAAACCCGAGGTCCCTCCGGACCTCTGTATCCCTGCAGGCGCAAAAGGCGCCGAGGCTGTCGCTTTTATTACAGGAAAGAAGGCGGAGGCGCGGGAACCGATTTTTGCGAGGATCATGTGTCTGGGTGGATGGAGCCGTTCCGTAAAAAAGTTCACCTATGAAGGTGTTCAGGATTGCAGGGCTGTCATCCTCGCGGGAGGCGGCGATAAGGCGTGCAGGTACGGATGCCTGGGGTACGGTACTTGTTCACGGGTTTGTCCCTTTGATGCCATAACCATGACGGACGACCATCTCCCCCATGTCGATATTGCGAAATGCACGGGGTGCAGAAAATGCGAGGCGGCCTGCCCTACAAAGGTGATCGAGGTTCTTCCCGCATCAAGACAGGTACTCGTTACCTGTCATTCAAAGGATAAGGGAACTGACACGAGGAAAAACTGTCAGGTGGGATGCATCGCCTGCGGCATCTGTGTGAAGGTCTGTCCCTTTGACGCCCCTTCTGTCGAAAATAACCTTTCGAGGATAGACCTGAAAAAATGTAAGGTCTGTGGCCTCTGCGTTTCCAAATGTCCGACACACGCCATTACCGATTTCATACCGCAGCGCCCCAAGGCATTTGTCATGGATAATTGTATCGGTTGCCGGATCTGCACAAAGGTATGCCCTGTGAATGCGCCATCGGGAGAACTGAAAAAGCTGCACGTTATCGACCAGGCAAAGTGCGTCGGGTGCGGCATCTGTACGGCAAAGTGTCCCGTCCAGGCTATCGACGGCACTTTCAACGCTTCCGAGGTCTTTGCTGCCGCGGCAGTAAGAAAGGCAGAAGCCGCGTAAATAGATTATAATAGTTGCGCCCTCTTGAGGGGGCTTCACTTTTATACGAGGAGGGGAAGTTTATGAAGCGGTGCAGAGTTCTTTTAGCTTTACTCATGGTCGTAGTTTTTTCAAGCTTTGTGTTTGCGGGAAGCGCAGGCGATGATTCCCTGCAAAAATTAATGGACGGCAACAAGAGGTATGTCTCCGGTGGTCTTGCCAAAAAAGACCTTGGCGATGACAAGAGAAAGGAATTACTGAAAGGCCAGAAGCCCTTTGCGATAGTTATTACCTGTTCTGATTCAAGGGTCCCCCCGGAACTCCTTTTCGACCAGGGATTAGGCGATATCTTTGTCATCAGGGTTGCGGGTAATGTTGTCGATCCGATAGTGCTCGGCAGCATAGAGTATGGTGCTGAACATTTGAATTCTCCATTGTTGATCCTGCTCGGCCATTCAAAATGCGGCGCCGTGAAAGCCACTCTTGAGACAAAAGGAAAAGCCGAGGGGAATATCGGTGCAATAGTGAAAAAGATCAAGCCCGCTGCCGACGCGGCAAGGAAAAAGGGCGGCTCCGATGAAGAAATCCTCGAAACCGCTATCCACGAGAACATCAAGAATGTCTATAAGGACATCATGAGCAAGAGTGCGATCATCCCCCATCTTGCAAAAGAGGGAAAATTGAAGATCGTTGCAGGCGAATACAGCCTCGCTACCGGCAAGGTTGAAATGATTGAACTGCCGAAACTGGCCCAGAAAGAAAAGGCTCATTAATCTGATTTAACTCCTCAGGCCTGTGCGTCTGTGCAGGCCTGTTTATTTTCACAAGCTCCCCTCAAGTTGATGTCCGGTATATATGCAGAAACACCTTTACAGACCGGGATTTGGCTTTAACCGAATCTATCGGGTGTAAACAGAGACATGAAGGCATATCCTGTTGACAGTTATTTTGCTAAGGTGGCGATGGTAAGACTTTTTCTGCATATATACCAGCCGCATTATTTTCAAAAATGCACACGGGGTTTATTCAGTTGAATAAGAACTCGCAACTTTGATATATTAGGGAAATTAATAAAAATTATGAGAAATACTGCATAAAATGGATAAAGCACTAATAAAATTTCTCAAGTCCAGCCCTGTCCTTGTTCGGTATCATTTGTCCGAAGAGGAGGTGAGTGAACTCGCTTTTTACCTGAGAAAACATTTTCTTTCGGCGGCCGTAGAGCAGGTGGTCAGGATGGTGGAAGAGGTAATAAGTATAGACCCGTCCCTGGATTGGAAAGAGATATTGGAGGAAGCCGCAAAGAAGATGGTTATCCTGCTTCATGCAGAGGCGGCCTCGATCAGGATTGTCGATCCCGAGACGGGCAGGCTCGCCGCATTCGGCTCATACCAATATACCGAGACCGGCAGAATAAAGAGCATCCCTATCGAAAAGTCGGTGGCGGGGAAAGTGATAAAGAGCGGCAAGAGTTATCTCGTACCGAACATCATGCTGGAGCCCGACTACGCAAACAAAGATATCGTCAGGGAGCATGGCTTTAACTCACTGATGGCTATCCCGATCAAGATCCCGGCATTTCTCAAAAATGAACCTGATATCCAGGGAACGATACAGATCTATTATAGAGAGATCGATAAGGAATTTGATCCTCTGGAGGTCGCTAATGCTGAATTGATGACCAGAAGGATCAGTTACGTTCTTGCAAAGAGACGTATCCTCGACCTCCAAAAACTGAACATCCAGAAAGACAAGATTGTCGAAAAAATCTTCGTAAAGCTCAGCCATCGGGAGGGGATCAAGATGAAGGACGTCTTCAGGATGATGATCCCTGAACTGGTAGATATTATCCAGATACAGAGTTGTTCCCTCTTCTCGATTACACCCGAGAGAGAGCATGTCCAGGTGGAGCTTGAGTATCCTATGGAACAGGAAAGTCACGAAGTGGGCTGCTTACACGCCATTAAAGACCACCCTTATTTGGACGCGTTAATCAATGGCACGGAGAAACGCGGGGATTATGAACATGAGAGGATAGATTCCTCCTATATTCTTATTAAGGACCCGATGAACAGCAGGTTGTCGAACAGCGAATTGAAAAGATTTGTATCCAGGCAGAATGTCAACTCGGTGCTGTTGATTCCGCTAAAGGCTGAGGATATGATTAATTACTTCCTGGTTTTCTACGCCAAAGACCGCCGACAGGAATTCACGGAACAGGAGATTGAACTGCTGAGCTTTCTGGGGAAAGAAATCATGAAGGCCCTGAGGATCGAAAAACTGGATGACGTGCTTCATGATTTTAAGAACCCAGCCATAGCGATTGCAGGTTTTGCAAAGAGGGCAAAGAAGCTTCTCGATAAAGGGAACAAGGAAGATGCCGCGAGAAAGATTGCAGAATACCTGGATATCGTTATTCAGGAAACCAACAGAATGCTGGAACTGATAGTATACCCTACCATCGAAGGCCGTGAAAGGGTTGTAGACCTGACGGACGTGCTTAAAAGACGGTTCAAGATCAATGAACAGGCGATCAGAGAGCAGAAAAGGTACAACATTAAACTGATACGGGATGAGTTGCAGCCGGGCCTATCGATCTATTGTTCTCCCTTCGGTCTGGAACGGGTACTTGACAATCTTCTTGACAATGCCACGAAGGCCATTTCCGAAGAGGGAGGAGAGTTATGCATAAAGAGTTTTCGCAGCGGCGGCATGGCTGCCTTCGAGGTCCGCAACAGCGGCAAGATATCCGAAGAGAACATCGAACAGATCCGTAAGGGTGAAGTGAAAGGACGGGGACTGAATATCATCTACCGTTTCATACAGTCTGTTCACGGCAAAATCGAGGTCTTCACCGATGATGATTCCACAACCTTCCGTGTCATGATCCCGCTTCAACAGTAAGAAGGCGATCCAATCATTACGGGCGCAGCGCCCGCCGGGGCGGAAATAAACCGCTCTATTCTTAAAGGCATACAAGCAAGATTTGACAAAATAAGTTTTTTTTGCTATACAGAAATAAACGGGGGAAATTAATCAAAACATATTTCTTCGACATTTAGATCATTTTTATTCAGTCATTTCCCGATAAAGCCAACGCTCTATGAAGAGAGAACGGAAAGCGTCGGATCTGTAAGAAGATGGCCGGGCTGCCGAAGGAGAGACCTTGGGTAGTGCGGCCTTTTTTATTTGTCATTCTCAGAAGAGAAAAACTTTCACGGGTGCCTGAGATGAAAGACGATAACAAGACAAACAATCACCTCACAAATGAATTGCTCACCCTGCGTCAACGAGTTCTCGAATTGGAAAAGTCAGAAGAGCAATATAGATTTTTGTTCGAAAGCAATCCGCACCCGATGTGGATCTATTGTTTGGAAAGTCTTTCGTTTCTCGCGGTCAACGATGCCGCAATCAAGGAATACGGATATTCTTGTAAAGAGTTCCTTGGCATAACAATCAAGGATATTCATCTTCCGGATCAACAGGCTGCTTTACTCGAAGCCGTGAGAACTATACCCGGGGAATATCGAAAACCCGGCATCTGGAAACAGAAAAAGAAAGACGGGACCGTGATAGACGTTGAAATAATTACCCATGATATAGCGTTCAAAGGAAGAAAAGCAAGGCTCGTTCTCGCTGATGATATCACAGACCGCAAGCGGGCAGAGGAGGCACTTGAGGAGAGCGAGAAACTATATCAAAGTCTCTTTGAGAATTCCCCGCTTTCTTTATGGGAAGAGGACTTTTCCGATGTCAAAACGTATATCGACAACTTACGATATTCAGGGGTAAAGGATTTCAGGGAATATTTTGTGAATCACACGGAAGCCGTTGCCCACTGCGCTGCTATGGTGAAACTGCTTCATGTCAATAAAGCCACTTTGCAATTGTACAAAGCCGGAAGTGAGGAAGAGTTCCGGGCAGGTTTAGGAAAGATTTTCGGTGAAGAGTTATACGATACGTTCAGAGAAAAACTTGTTGCTATCGCAGAAGGCAGAACAACGGTTGAAGGTGAGGGCATCACTCGATCTCTGACCGGTGACAAAATTTATGTGAACATGAGATGTTCCGTGCCCCCCGGCAACGAAGAAACATATTCGAAAGTGTTTGTTTCCATTATTGATATCACCGGGCTCAAACGGATGGCGGATGAGCTGGAACGTTCCAATGCCGAACTGCAACAATTCGCTTCTGTGGCATCGCATGACTTGAGGGAGCCTTTAAGAGTGGTTGAAGGTTTTGTGAAACTGCTTGCCAGACGTTACAAAGACAAACTTGATTCGGGTGCTCATGAATTAATCGAGTTCGCTGTTGACGGTGTAAAAAGAATGCAGGAGCTTATCTCAGACCTGTTGGAATATTCAAGAGTGGGAGCAAAAGACATAATTTTGAAACCGACCGATTTTTCTTTTGTCGTAGACAAAGCTGTATCCAATCTTCAGGCGGCCATTGAAGAAGTGGGCGCGGTGGTGACACATGATGAGTTGCCAACCGTTATGGCTGACGACTCACAAATAATCAGGGTATTCCAGAATCTCATAGGAAATGCGATAAAGTTCCACAACGAGAAGCCATTGAAGGTTCATGTGTCGGCTGAGAAAAAGGAGGATGAATGGGTCTTTTCTGTGAGAGACAACGGTATCGGAATAGACCCCAAATTTGCAGAGCACATATTTGTCATATTCCAACGCCTGCATACCAGGGAGGAATATGCCGGCACCGGGATAGGATTATCAATCTGCAAAAAGATCGTTGAACGTCACGGCGGACGCATCTGGGTGGAATCAGCACCCGGGAAGGGCTCTGCATTTTGCTTTGCAATTCCTGACAGGCAGAAAATAGCGCATAAAGAATTATCGATCCCTGACAGAGAATTGAGGCTCAACGGGAACGACGGACCAGGGAGACGGGAGGAGCGCATTAAGAGAGAAATCCCTTTTTATTTTTTGCATCAGGAACAGCGGTTTGCGGCAAGTACGAGGGATTTGTCCGAAAACGGTCTGGGTGTGCAGTTTTTTGGCACTCCTGCGGTTGAAGTGGGTAACATCATTGATCTCTCCATAGAGGACCACCAATTAAGGGCAAAGGTCATCTGGATGAAGACATTGAACGATAAAGCTCTGGCCGGACTAAAGAAGAGCTCTGCCCGCAGCATGGGTTGATGAGCTTTAAGTACTGAGGATAATCATTCGGAGACAACCTATTTAACGAGAACTTTCAAAAATTTTCTCTTGCCGACTTTAATAATATACTCACCTTGTTGCAATATGCTATCTGGATCGGTTACTGTGACATCATCAACTTTTACACCGCCTTGTTTCATAAGTCTTATAGCCTCACTTGTACTTTTCGCGAGCCCTGTATCTTTCATTATTTGAGGAAGCCAGTTGACGTTCGCCTTACCGGAAGCCGACACTTGAAGTTGGGGTAGAGTCAATTCACCTTTACCGATATTAACTATACAGGTAGGGACCTCATCGGGCAGGCCTTTTTGCTTAAAGATGTGTTCGAATTCTTCCTGTGCCTTTAGGGCTTCCTCTCTTCCCCGGTACCTTTCGACGATCTCAAGTGCAAGGTTCTCTTTCGCCTTTTTCGGATGAACCGCACCCTTCTCTATTCTTTCCTTTAATGATTGAAGTTCTTCAAGAGAAACGTGACTGAGCAATTCATAATATCTGAGCATAAGTTTGTCGCTGAGGGACATGATCTTTCCGAACATCTCTTTAGCCGGCTCGGTGATGCCGATGTAATTGCCGAGACTCTTACTCATCTTTTTTACACCGTCAAGGCCTTCGAGAAGAGGCATGAGGACGATACACTGGGGTTTCTGTCCGTATTCCTTCTGAAGTTCCCTTCCCACGATCAGGTTGAATTTCTGGTCTGTCCCGCCGAGTTCAACATCTGCGCGGAGTGCGACAGAATCATATCCTTGTACCAACGGGTACATAAATTCATGAATGCCGATAGGATTCTGGTTGGTCCACCTCTGCTTAAAATCCTCCCGCTCAAGCATACGTGCAACCGTGTACGTGCTCATGAGCCTTATCATTTCCCCTGACGTTCATGCGGGACATCCATTCAGAATTAAAGACCACCTCGGTTTTCTCCGGGGCCAGGATTTTGAAAATCTGATTTCTGTACGTCTTTGCATTTTCAACAACTTCTTCCCGTGTGAGGGGTTTCCTCATTTCGCTCTTACCGCTCGGATCGCCTATCATGCCTGTAAAGTCGCCGATGAGAAATAGGATTTCATGCCCGAGTTCCTGAAATTGTCTCATCTTCTCGATCAGGACGGTATGGCCCAGATGGATATCGGGTGCTGTCGGATCAAAACCTGCCTTGATTCTCAGGGGTTTATTCTGGTCGTAAGATCTTTCGAGTCTCTTGACCAGTTCGGCCTCACCGATAATCTCAACGGCGCCCCTTTTTATCATCTCGATCTGTTCTGCCGGTTTCAGCATAAGTTTTATAATAAAACGCGCGAAAGGCATACGTCAATTGTGAATTGTCAGGATCTGCTCCAGTCGCTTACCCATGATAATGTCTGAAGCATTTTTCCGGAAAGCAAATAAATGGAGGAAATGTTGTATACTGAAAGCAGACGTTGATGAGAACATTTAAGATTTAAAAAAGGAGGAAAATGTGTTTGGTACGCAGGATATAATTCTTTTCGGGATAATCGTTGTTGTGCTTTTTGGTGCGAGCAAATTACCCCAATTAGGAAAGGGTCTCGGTGAGGCGGTAGGAAATTTCAAGAAAGCCGTGCATGAACCTGATACCATAGATGTGACACCGGAAAAGAACGGTTTCCAAAAAGAAGACACAAAGAAAAAGGAAGGCGAGTAAGGGTCCAGTCTTCCTGGCGACACAGCGAGTATCTTCAATATAGAGGGACATTTCGCTACCATTCTTTAAGCACGTCCCATGGAACTCTTTCATCAAAAACATCTCTTCTGCTCGCATACTGACACACTGATAGCATTGCTTTAAGAAAACGCGGTAATCATCACTTATCTTTTGAACTATTCGAAAGGAGAATGAATATGAATAAGAACAGACTGAAAATGATTTCACTCATAACAATTCTGCTGTTCGTCAGCATTGCAGTCTTTGAGCTTGATTCTTTTGCAAGAGTCGGCGGAGGGAGGTCCTTTGGCGGCAGGGGCACTAGGAGTTATTCCCCTCCGAGCAGGCAGTATTCAAGCCCGAGTCCTTCGAGACAGCAGACCGCCACACCTCCGGGCCAACCCGCCCAACAACCGGCAGGAGGTGGATTTTTGAGAAGTTTGGGAGGGGGACTTCTCGGCGGACTTTTAGGGGGGATGCTCTTCAGCAGCCTGGGATTCGGCGGAATGGGCGGAGGCTTCGGCGGCAGCGGTATAGGTATCTTCGAAATTCTCCTTCTGCTGGCAGTCGGCTATCTCGCGGTTAAAATGATAAAAAGGAAAAGAGGCGGAGAGAACCCTGCCTACCAGAGTTCGTATCAACAGGGGGGATACCAGACAGAAACTCCCGCATATGGGGGCAGCGGTCAACCACGGGAAAAAGACATGTCCGACGGGATATCACATATCCGTCAGATGGACCCATCCTTCGACGAAGGCCGTTTCAAAGATACCGCAATGGATATATTCTTTAAATTGCAGGGGGCATGGATGAACAGAGATTTATCGTCTGTGGACACCCTGTTACAAAACGAAATGAAGGGTATTATTCAAAAAGACATCGATAACCTCTTGAGAGAAAAGAAGGTTAACCGGCTTGAAAACATTGCCGTCAGAAATATTGAAATCGTTGAAGCATGGCAGGAATCCGGACAGGATTTCTTAACAGTTCTTTTCACCGCAAACCTCCTGGATTACACAACAGATGATTCCACGGGAAAGGTCGTGGAGGGCAGTAAAACAGATCCTGTGAAATTTGAAGAATTCTGGACTTTCACGAGAGCGCTCGGAAACAATCCGTGGAGGCTTTCAGCAATTAATCAGCCCTAAAGTTAAATTCGAATGAGAAAGGGGAAAAACGGCTGACCTTATTGGCCATTTTTCCCCTTTCTCATGCTTTATATCTAAACTATGCCTTAATCGATCAAGATCTTCAATGCACTATGTCTACTCGGATGTTTAAGTTTTCTCAGCGCCTTTGCCTCTATTTGTCTCACCCTCTCACGCGTAATGGA
Source organism: Thermodesulfovibrionales bacterium (assembly GCA_963776195.1). GTDB lineage: Bacteria > Nitrospirota > Thermodesulfovibrionia > Thermodesulfovibrionales > SM23-35 > CAVZMO01. The sequence goes on along the minus strand of CAVZMO010000037.1, from coordinate 8,987 downwards.
AAGATGGTTTCCTATTTCTTCCAGGGTATAGTCTTTTTCACATCCTATCCCAAATCTCATTCTTATGATCTCCGCTTCCCTGGGAGCCAGGGTATTAAGAACCCTCAGTATCTGGTCCGTGACATTATTTCTTTCCGTATCGGAATACGGGGAAGGACTGTCTTTATCACTGACAAAATCCTCGAGTTTTGTATCATCGTCTGCCACAGGAGTTTGGAGGGCTATCGGGTCCTGTATTGCCGTGAATACTTCTTCTATTTTTTCTCTTGACACCGCCAGTCTTTCGGCAATTTCTTCTTTGTTCGGCTCTCTCCCAAGCTGTTGTCTAAGTTCTCTGGACGCTCTGGTCGCCTTGTTATAAAATTCAACAGCATGCACGGGAACTCTGATGGTTTTTGTCTGGTCAATCAATGCCCTCGTTATTGCCTGTCTTATCCACCACGTTGCATATGTGCTGAATTTAAACCCCTTTTCATATTTAAACTTATCCACAGCCTTCATGAGGCCGATATTCCCTTCCTGAATAAGGTCCAGAAGAGCTAATCCCCTTCCCACATAATTTTTCGCTATGTTAATCACTAATCTCAGGTTGCGGGTTATCAATTCATTCTTTGCTTCGCTGACAAGAGTTCTCGCCCTGCTTATCCTGTCCCACCGAGCTTTCAAATCGTCGATCCTGATTCCCGCCTCTGATTCAATCCGCCTATACTCGTTCCGGACTTCTTTTGCAGTGGTATCAAGTTGTACGGGATTGACACCCTGTTTCTTTTTTTCTTTTATTATTCTGTTAAGATCCCTTAACGTCCCGTATTTAACGATCTTTCTATCTGCAATTGCCACTTTTAGCATAAGGTTGTCGAGCGCTTTCAGGCTCATTTCAAGAGCTTCTTCTGCCCTGTCTTCCATTGAATCGTTCAGGTCTTCTTCGTCTTTTCGCTCTAAATTCGCTTCGAGCCTCTCGTATAGAGGAAATTCCGCAACCATTCGTTTGATTATCTCTTTTCCCTCTTCCAATCTCTTCGCAACCTCTACTTCTTCACTTCTTTTCAGTACTGAAATATTCCCCATAGAGTGGAAATACGCTTGAACAATGTCCTCTGTTTTTTCATGCTCCTCTGCTTCCTCGGAAGCTGAGGCTTGTCCTTCAACGATGCCGGGCTCATCATCATCCACAACTTCAATCCCCACATCATGGAGAATATCCATGAGTTCTTCCAGTTCGCCGGGGGAAAAATATTCTGCGGGAACGATATCATTTATCTCATCATAGGTCAGCTTTCCGCGACTCTTGCCTATATCTATAATCTCCTCAAATATATCCTCTTTTTCCATGGTACTCCTTAAAAGAAATTTGTTAATGTCATCTGCACAACACCAAAGCCCTCACAACTCAATATGTGGTTATAATCCCTTTTATTTTGACAGAGGGAGAGAATCGGAAGGGCGTAAAAAAACTGATCATCTGATTAACTTGACCCACGTATTTATACTTATTATAGCAAAATTTGTAGCTTTTATGTACCCACCAGCATCTTAAATGTTGCCTGTCCGTAAAAATCAGATTTTTTGTTTATTTTTTAAATGGACTTCCTTCGCCCGCGCTTCCAGCTTTTTTGCCTCATCTTGATTGCCCATTTTCTTATAAAGCGCTGCCATGTTTTCTAAAATAGCAGCCACATCCGGGTGATCCGGCCCAAGAACTTTTTCCAAAACCGCCAGCGCTTTTTTGTAAAGAGACTCCGCTTCCGCATACTTACCCTCGGCATAATAAATCTTCGCCAGGTTATTCATGGATGCCACCACGTCAGGATGGTCGGGTCCCAACGCTTTTTCTCTTATCGCCAGTGCCCTCTTATACAGTGGTTCTGCTTCCGCATATTTTCCCTCGGCATAATAAATCTTCGCCAGGTTATTCATGGATGCCACCACGTCAGGATGGTCGGGTCCCAACGCTTTTTCTCTTATCGCCAGTGCCCTCTTATACAGTGGTTCTGCTTCCGCATATTTTCCCTCGGCATAATAAATCTTCGCCAGGTTATTCATGGATGCCACCACGTCAGGATGGTCAGGTCCGAGGACTCTCTCTTTTTTTGCGAGTATACTTTTAAACAATGGTTCTGCTTCGGTATATTTACCTTCGGTCCTGTAAAGTGCGGCCAGATTATCGAGGGATTTCATTACCTCTGCGTGGTTGTGTCCAAGAGCTTTTTCTTTTGCCGTCAGCACCTTCTTGAACAGAAGCTCTGCTTCCGCATATTTTCCCTCGGTCCTGTAAAGTGCGGCCAGATTATCGAGGGATTTCATTACATCAGGATGTTCACTCCCCAGCGCTTTTTCTCTTATCGCCAGTGCCCTCTTATAAAGTGGTTCTGCCTCGGCATATTTTCCTTGAGCGGCATAAACCAATGCCAAATTGTCAAGAGATGTCGCCACATTGAGGTGGTCCGAACCAAATGTCTCTTCTGCAGCTTTTAATGCACTTTTTGCTGATTCGGCTGCTTCCGGATATTGTTCCTGAGTATAAGACTTCAAAAATTGAGAATTTAACGATTCCCATGATTTCTCCCCGGAGTAAGCGGATGCCGCAAATGATACTCCTATTATCATAAAGACAATTCTTGCCAGAGGCTTCATTGTTCATCGTCCTCCTAAGGGTTCCCCATATACATGAACTGCACTCCTGAAGAAAGTGAAAGCGCCCCTCCGTTTATCAAGATAAGGTTTTAGATGCGACTATTTGAAATTATAGCACCTTTATTCCTTATATTTGAGTCCAAGGTCTTTCTGTAACATTTCTGGAATGATTTGGCGGAGGCGGTACGTAAATGACTTTGGGGCAAGGAATAAAAAAAGTGGTGCTTGCTTCCCCTCCCCTCTCAGCAAATTGTACATCTTGAGACATACAGCCAAAGACTCTTACGTCTACAACTTTACGTCCTGCGACCTTACAACTCTTACGCTGAGTGAGAGAGGAGCAAGTCCACCACTCTTGGTAAGCTGCTTCTCTTGATTATTTTATACTCCCTTTTTTAGCGGTTGTCAAGCCTTTTTTTAAAAACTTTATCATTTATTTAAAGTGCGCATAGAACGATTAAAAATCCTGTCCGTTCTTTGAGAACGTAAACGGGAATGACAAATACATTCAGTTTATGAACAGACTCTACTTAGATCTTCTTCTTAATCGCTTTAACTTTCTTGGCAACGGTCTTCTTTACGGCGTTTACTGTTTTGGCAACTTCTTTCTTTACGGCCTTTGTCTTCTTTGCAACCACCTTCTTAACGGCTTCTGTTCTCTTGGCGACCTCTTTCTTTACAGCCTTTGTTGTTTTGGCAACCTCTTTCTTTACAGCCTTTGTTGTTTTGGCAACTCCTTTAGCAATTTCCTTCTTTGTCACGATACCTCCTTGTATATCTGTTAGTATTGAAAAGATGTGAGACGACGCCATTAAAGGCTGAAGAATGTTAACACACGTTTGTCATGTTGTCAATTTTTCAGGCAATGAAAATAGGCGCAATTAAATTGATTTCTTATCTCACTATTTTTACTTATGACGGTATGATTTTATGAGTAACGCAAAAAAGGAAGGGGTCAGCGTCCGGATGGAAACTGATTACGATAATTTATTGATTTGTCAGATATTAAGTTATAGTATATTTTATGAGTCTTAAGGAATATCTGTTAATTTCTCATTAAAAGGAGGTAGCGAACATGAAGAAAGCTGTTGCGGTTACAATGGCGGTACTCTTTGCCCTTGCTGTAATGACTGTCTCTTTTGCGGGAGAGAAAAAAAGTACTGCGGTAAAACCCGTCGGGAAGAAGGCCAAGCCTGCGGAGTCAGCTGTAAAGTCGCAGAGAGAGACGCTTACGGGCAAGGTCGTATCAGTGAATACAGCAGCTCAGACTATTACCATGATCGAGAAGGTAAAAGGAAAAGAAGAGAAGACACTTATTATCTTGGATGAAAAAACCGGCATTACCATGGGCAAACAGAAAAAGACGCTGGAAGATATAAAGCGTGGCGATGAGGTGAGCGTCCGACGTATAGAAATTGATGGTAAAAATATAGCAAAGGAGATTGATATTATGCCTGTAAAGGCACCAAAGAAGCAGTAACAATTGAAGGGGAGCTTTGCCGCTTGCTGTTTTTTATAAAAAGTTGATCCTGCCTTTGAAGCGATACCTGGCTCGCTTGCAAATCGCATTTGCTATTATCTATCAGTAGCAATATAATGTAATTGAATTTAAACTTCAATAACATCGGAGAGCAAATGGATTTACAGAGTTTTAACCCCTGGTGGAAGACCGGAAATGTATCCCCGGAGTTTACCGGAAGAAAAAGAAAAATATTCGATGAGATCGTCAGGTATGTAGACAAACGTCAGATCGTGCTGTTCACCGGGCTCAGAAGGGTCGGCAAGACAACCCTCATGTACCAGATGATCGATAGGCTTCTCAGAAAAGACTTGAATCCCTATAACGTCATGTATTTCTCGTTCGACGAGATGAGGTATGACCTCGAAGAGATCATCAAACAGTATGAGACGGATGTGCTCCAGGAGGATATCTCCAAGAAAAAGGTCTATATTTTCCTCGATGAGATACAGAAACTCGATGGCTGGCCTTCAAAGGTAAAACTGCTCTATGACGCAAACCCCAAATTGAAAATCTTTCTGACAGGCTCGGCACAGATAACGATGTGGCAGGGCACAAGGGAAAGTCTGGCGGGAAGATTCTTTGATTTTATGATCAAACCTCTGGATTTTGAGGAGTACCTTGATTTCAAAGAAGCGGGGATAGACAAACACAGGGAGAAGATCTTCGAGAAAGACCTGAAGAGACATATGGCTGTCTTCCTGAAGACCGGAGGGTTTATCGAGGCCCTTGATATGGGTGAGCCTGTTCTCAGGAAATACCTCAAAGAGAGCCTTCTTGAGAGGGTCATCTTCGTGGACATTCCGCAGACCTTCAAGCTCGACCTTCCCGATCTCCTTATGAAGCTGCTGACCATCACTGCTTCACGTCCGGGGTTTTATGTCGACTATAAGAACCTGAGCAATGACCTTAATGTCGACCAGCGGACGATTGCGAATTACATCTCATACCTTGAATACGCCCTGTTCCTGCAAAAGCTTTACAATTATTCTCCGAATCTTCTCACCAGTGAAAAGAAGGTAAAAAGGCTCTATCCCTGCAATACAGCCTTCACACTGGCGCTGAACCCTCAGGCCGATCTGCCGACTGTCCTGGAGCAGTTTTTTGTAAACTGCCTTGATGCGAAGTTCTTTCTGAAGACCCCGCAGAAAAGAGGAGATCGACATTATCCATGCCCATGATAAAACCGTTCTGCCTATAGAAATCAAGATCAAGGGGAAAATTGGAAGGGACGACGTTAAAACGCTTTTCAAATTCCTTGAGAGGAACAAACTCAAGAAGGCACTGCTTGTCACTCTTGATACTGAGACGAAATTCGAGAAGGAGAGCCTTTTGATCGAAGCAGTCCCTTATTGGAAATATTGGACTATCAAATCAAGGATAAGCTGAATAGGGAGGGGATATGAGACACGCATGCAGAAAGCGTATAACCCTTGAAAAGATTGGCGGTCCCAACGGGAGTCGAACCCGTGTTTTAGCCTTGAGAGAGCTAAAGACAGGATCTGACAAGTGCTTGAAAATACTGGAAAAACCCTTGCAGATTAAGCTGTTCACCGCCCTTCCCTTTTCTATATGTTTCGATAGTTTTATATCGTTTTCGATATGATTACTTCACGTTTTCTTCACGGTGCTTTTTTGAAATTCAGAAGGTGTACCTGATTCACAAACAGAGTAAACTCCGAGCTCTTATGCCGAATTATTGGGGACAATAGGCACACATATTTACAGGAGCGATTTCACCGTTGTCCCCAAAGGGAAAGTGTGGATAACCAAACAGATACATTGTATTTCACAGAATATTTTGGATATCATATTAATATGAGAATCCCATTAGCAATTCAATACAGAAACCTCTTTATTCTTATCGCTACTTTTTTTGTTTTATGCCTCTCTCCTCTTGCTGACATACACCTTGAGGTCGCACCGAAAAGAGGAGTTATACGCATGGCCGAGAGCACAACGAGACAAACTTCTCCATGCTCTTACATGAACTACTTTTTACCCAATTGCAACACAAACTGGATAATGTAATTCCAGGAATCTCTTATCCATCCCTTAAGACAAACAAGAACCTATCCCTCAAAGGAAACACATCTTCATCCTATTTTCAAGCTGTCTGCATCTCTAATTCCCAAACGATTACTGTACCCCTTTTGAAAGGTGTAGCACTCCTACATGAACATAAGAGAGCAGTAGGTACGTTTTCTCGAGATTATTCCGGCCTCTCGCCACCCCTCGTTTAGTATTTAAAATCCAGATATTCGATCAAGTCGAGCTTTACAGTCTGTACGCTCGGTATGAACAAATATACTTTCATTGCGAGCTGACAAAGGAGAAATAAAAATGAGGGCGATACACGCTTATTTCATAATATGGATTCTGGTTCTCGCGATGACTGGGTGTGAAAACTACGACAAAGCAATACAAGGGATTGATAAAGGCAAGGAGTTCGTCGACACTGCCGCGAAAAAGGTGACGGAGACCCGGGAAGGCGCTGAAAAAAGTATCGGAAAGGTTCTCGGTAAAGACACCGGGAAGCCAGATGCGGACAAATCTCAAAACGAGGAAAATAACGAAAACAAGAAAAAGGGAAAGAATAGAAAGGGAAATTATGATAATCCTTTTTCCCGAGATGACGAGACATTGGTGAACCGTTTTAATAGAAACCCAAAAAAAGGAGGTCACACATATGAAATGTCCGGTATGTAGTGTTGATTTAACGATGTCCGAAAGACAGGGAGTAGAGATTGATTATTGCCCCCAGTGCAGGGGTGTATGGCTGGACCGTGGAGAGCTTGATAAGATTATTGAAAGGTCGGAAGCGGCTACGACGCCAACCCGACCGGCAATAGATGTTAGAAAGTCCCATGATGATCATAAAGATAAACACTATCAAAGCCACGACGATTACTCCTACAAAAAGCATAAGAAAAAATCTTTTCTGGGAGAATTGTTCGACTGATTATTATGCTGAGACGAGGGGGCCCCACTGCGGGCCCTTCGTCTCATAGAAACATGTCAGGGTGATAAATGCGCTTATAGCGCCACTTGTCAGATGGAGGTTTTACGATGAAAAGAATCTTGTATTTTCTGATCACCAATATGGCTGTTATTCTGCTGCTTTCTGTTGTTCTGAAAGTGCTGGGAATAGCACCTTATATAAGTGATTATGGTCTTAACTATGGATCACTGCTGACTTTTGCTGCTGTATTCGGTATGGGAGGAGCATTCTTGAGTCTCCAGATGTCACGGTGGAGTGCAAAGAGGGCGATTGGAGCAGTCGTCATAGAGGCCCCTGTATCAGAGCCGGAGCAGTGGTTGGTGCGGACAGCGAGAGAGCTGGCAACAAAGTCTGGATTGCCAATGCCTGAAGTTGCTATCTATAACTCGCCAAACGTCAATGCTTTTGCTACCGGCCCGAGCAAAAAACGCTCTCTTGTTCGGTATGAACGGGTCTTCTGATGAGGATGGACAGGGAACAAACGAAAGCTGTTCTGGCGCATGAAATTGAACACATAAAAAATGGGGATATGGTAACGCTCGCGTTGATGCAGGGCGTTTTGAATACTTTTGTGATTTTCTTCGCACGGGTGATCGGGTACGTTGTCGATAAGACGGTATTCAAGATTGAAAAAGGCAATGGCATAGCCAGCTTAGTTGTTGCGATAGTTGCCGAAATACTGCTTGGAATTTTTGCCTCGGTCGTAGTCATGTGGTTTTCACGAAGAGGGAATAGCAGATGCCGGTGCTGCCGCGCTTGTTGGAAACGGTGCCATGATCAGTGCACTCAGGGCAATACAGGCATCATACGAACAGCCTGCGATGCCGAAACAACTCGCCGCCTTTGGCATTTCCGGCACGAAAAGAAAAGGGATTCTCTCCATTTTTGCTACGCATCCTGACATAGAGGACAGAATTGAAGCTTTGAAGAACATATGAATCGCCAATATACTGCCTTGAAACGGGTGCTGGTAATTATTTTGGCGTGTATTGTTCTTTGCAGCTGGGGGCTGGTTCCAGCTCTTGCGGATGACGAGAAACATGAGGTGGATACTGTTTGACTGAAAAAAGGAAAAAGCACTTGTTTAAAACTAATTCTGATATAAGCAGATTCCCTGGGCTTTTTGAGACAGAGGCTGCAGATCGACTGAAGAAAGAAGGATACAACGAACTTCCCTCCAGTAAAAAACGGAGCATTTTTGCTATTGCACTGGATGTTGTCAAAGAACCTATGTTCCTACTTCTCATCGCCGGAGGGTCTATTTATCTGCTCCTTGGAGATGTCAGGGAAGCGTTTATGCTGCTCGGTTTTGTATTCCTTGTCATGGGCATCACACTCTATCAGGAACGCAAGACGGAGCGAGCACTTGAGGCGTTACGCGATCTGGCAAGTCCCCGGGCATTAGTCATAAGGGATGGTTTGCAGAAAAGGATCCCGGAACGTGAAGTGGCGAGAGGCGATATCATAGTGCTTTCAGAGGGGGATAGTGTGAGGGCTGATGCTGTTATTCTTTCTTGTGTAAACCTTTCTGTGGACGAGTCTCTGCTCACTGGTGAATCGGTTCCAGTGCGCAAATCGTCTTCTAAAGACACAACAAGGATGTCCCGTCCGGGAGGTGATGACCTGCCTTTTTGTTCTCGAGTACTTTAGTCGTTCAGGGCTTCGGCATTGCTCAAGTGCCGGCAATGGAATCAATACCGAGATAGGAAAGATAGGCACAGCATTAAAGACGATTGAACCGGAAGAAACTCTGCTTCAGAAAGAGACAGGCAAGCTTGTACGCAATCTCGCAATTATTGGTCTATCCCTATGTGTCATCGTCATTGGAGCCTA
>CAVZMO010000036.1:0-195630 GCA_963776195.1 Thermodesulfovibrionales bacterium | reverse complement strand
GTAGGGTCGAAGTGTTCCGGCATTGTCCTTCCACATCCCTCTGTGATAATTCTGTAAGCTTCTTCATGAGTCAAAGACGGCTTATACGGTCGTTCACTTCTGAGAGCATCATACTGGTCTACGAGCATAACTATTCTGCCTTCAAGTGGTATCTCTTTCCCCTTTAACCCTCTTGGATACCCTCCGCCACACCATCTTTCGTGATGATTCAGCGCAATAGAGGCTGCCAACTGTATTGTGGGATTCAACGAATCCTCCAGTATCTCACTGCCGATGATGGTATGTGTTTTCATCGTCTCAAACTCTTCCACTGTGAGACCGCCTGGCTTTAAAAGTATCTTATCAGGTATCGCAATTTTTCCTATATCGTGCAATGTGCTTGCGAGGGTTATTGCTTCAACAAAATCATTATCTGCCTCCAGTGCCTTCGCAATTTCGTTTGAATAGTATCCTATTCTGGAAATATGGGCACCTGTATCGGCATCCCTGAATTCAGCTGCTGACGATAATCGCCGTATTATCTCCACGTTCATATTCTTGACTATAGCCATAGCATCAGCCAATTCTTTTGTCCGATGCATAACGGTATCTTCAAGCATAGTTTGATAATTCTTTTCGATCTCTCTGAGCCTGTAATATTGAATAGCTTTCTCTATTACAGCGATAAGATAAGCTAATTTATACGGCTTTGTCACAAAATTAAAGGCTCCCCTTCTTACCGCCTCGATAGAAATATCAAGTTCCGCAAATGCGGTCATTAAAATTACAGGGATTTGAGGATAAGCGTGACGGATCTTCTCAAGAAGCTCGATCCCCGAAATGACCGGCATGTTGATATCTGTCAATACAGCAAGAATTCTGTTCTCTTGTAATTGAGCAAGAGCGTCTGTCGCGTTTTCACAAGATATAACAGGAAAGCCATAGGCACTAATTAATGAGGAAACAGATTCAAGAACCTGAGCGTCATCATCAACAACAAGAATTTTTCCCTCGATATCAGTGCTCGTTAATCCAGTCTTTCCCTTGCTTTTCTCAAGAGCTCGGTTCTCAGTGCTCTGCTCACCAACTTTTGATAATTGAATGATCTGTGCATCGTCCAGAACGCTTCTTATCATCTAAAAACCTCATATGACAAGACAATTAGAATCTCTTATCCCCACTAACGCTTAATTGTAATATAGCTTATTCGGGCAAATAATCAATCCTACCCTGGTAGGGGTACCAGGGGCTTTCATAATTCAAAACAGCAGACGTCATCCAGTGTAATATTCATAGCCCCTCAGTATCCTGTTCATATTTTGGAGTGGAATAGTTATAATTAGCTATATTTCCACACTTTTTTGGATACGGGGTAAACTGATCCAGCAATTTTGGATCTTGACCCAGGAAGGATTTTTTAATGAAAGACCTGCAGGCATTTGAGAAAAAATTTCAAATCCTCCAGGAGATATCCAATCTCTTTGCAGCAACGAATAACGTCAATGCCCTGGCGAATATCATGATCGATAGGGCCATGAATTACGCGAATGCCGAAAAAGGCTCTGTCATGTTACTAAATGAAAAAAATGAATTATATATCATCGCTGCAAGAGGCTTTGATATACAATTTATTGAGGATTACAGGATTAAATTGGGCGAGGGTATAGCGGGCGTGATTGTTCAGAACCGTTCACCTGTTCTTGTTGATGATATAGAGAAGGATGGACGGTTTAAAGGGACAAAAAGGGACCGGTACAAAACGAAATCTTTTATTTCATGTCCTCTTATCAGTAAAGAGAAAGTACTCGGCATAATCAATATTAATGACAAGAAAGACGGCACGCCTTTCTCAGAAGACGAGTACAGCCTTTTAAAAATTATTGCTGATCAGGCGGCAATAACAATCGAAAACGCCTTTCTCATGCATCAACTGAGGGCAAAGGCTGCCGAGCTTGAAGAAATTAATAGAAAACTGATAGAAACCGACATGGATAAGACTGAATTCATCACCCGCGTTTCCCATGAACTGCGTTCTCCGCTCAATTCCATTAAAGGAGCCATATACTACTTACAACAATCAGAAATCTTGAGCAAAAATAGATCGAAAGAAGAATTCTATGGCATCATCTCGATGGAGACTAACGGACTGATTTCTATTGTCGAGAATCTCCTTGACTTTCTCAGACTCGAAGATGAAGCAATGGTCGGTAAAAAATCCCTGATAAATCTCGCAGACATCCTGAACGAGGTATCGAAATCAAAAGGGATAAATGATGCAATCGCGAGAAAGAACCTGCAATTTACTTTAGATATTAAACACGGTGAGTACGAGACCGTAGGAGACAAGATAAAGGTTTCCCAGTTATTTATTAATCTCATGGAAGGATTATTCTACTACCTCCAAAATGGAGATTCGATAAGTATTAGCCGTCGATAAAAGTGATTTTATTATAGTGAATATAGCGATTTCCCGGAGGTTGCCGGAGGAAGTTTTGTTGTTCTTATATAAATCTAAATATGTATTTTATGCGGATTGGCCGACAGAGAAGATAAGGTTGTCCCTTGCCAAGAAAGTCGCTGAGGCACATGGGTGGATATTCGAAGCGAAGAACTCAGAAAATGACTTCGATATTTCTTTTACTATTCCCACGGGCACTCAAAGAGAAGATGGAAACGGTCGTTAATATGACGATGGACATGTTCGTGGAGTTTATATCGGAATTATTGGATCTGAATATATGCTCTATAATGCTCTGCAACGACCTGACATCTGAGCTGACAATAAAAGGCGCAAGGGGTCTGAGTGATGAAATAGTGAAACGCACAAGAATCAATTTTGGCGACCAGATCTCAGGCTGGGTTGCGGTTGAAGGCAAGCCGCTTTTGATAGAAGACATCGAAAAGGACCCGAACTTTAAAAAAAGGAGCACCTCGCAGTACAATACGAAGTCCCTTCTTTCCCTACCTTTGAAGATACAGGACAAAGTGATAGGCGTGTTAAACCTGAACAATAAAAAAACTGCTACAACATTTAATAGGAAAGACCTTTATATAGCTTCGGTTTTCGGCGAAAGAATTTCACATTTTCTCGAAAAACTATACTCGGGTGGGTATAAAGAGGATGACATGAATCAGATCCTTACTTCTTTTGACGATCTTCTGGATGCCGTGAAAAGGTACCACAAAAAGACAAAGACTCATGCCGGATTTAGTATCAACGATCATGGATAGACCTGGGGGCGTCTGAGGAAGACAAGAAGAATGCCCTCTATGCGTCGATGATATATGACGTCGGTCTTATGCTTATTAATGAGAACATTCTGAAAAAGAAAGCGCTTTTGCCGTCTGAAATTCAGGATTTAAAGATCCATCCGTATACCGCAATCGGTCTGTTAAATATCCTTGAGTTTTCGGATGATATCAAGAAAGCAATTCTGCATCACCACGAAAAATATGACGGCACAGGTTATCCCGGGGGATTAAAAGGATCTGAAATTCCTTTGATATCAAGGGTCCTGTCCGTTGTGGATTCCTATTGTGCAATGATTTCGGAAAGACCGTATGGGAAGTTTTTAACAAAGGAGGAGGCTTTGTTGGAAATTAAAGCGGGTTCAGGTTCTTCATATGACCCCCAAATTGTGAAGGCCCTTGAAAAAATTTTAAAGTAAGTTTTATGTGAAATGGGAATCGTCTTAGTCCAAAGTGAGGAATACTTTTGAGGTAGAGAGATCAGAGATGCAAATTATGGCGAGAAGTGATAAATGGTCACATTATGAGGACGTATAAGAAGCCGGATACGAAATTATGAGAGTGAACATGGAGGAAAAATGAAAAAGTATGTAGTGGCTGTACTTATTTTCTTGCTGTTCGCAGTTAAAACATATGCCGCCTCTGAGTATACGGTTGAACCCTCTCTTTCACTTTCTGAAGAATATAACGACAACCTTTTCTTGACACGGTCGGACAGAATTAGTGACTTTATAAGCTATGTCTCTCCCGGCATAGATTTGTCGGCAAAGTCAATCAATTCCGAACTCAGACTCAGTTACTCTCCGACATTCAGTTTTTATGGTTCCCACAATGAGCTGAATGATACAGCGCATCGTTTTGCAGTCAACGGCACTTTTACCCTCTCTGAAAAATTGAGTTCCAACCCTAATAGGCAGCTTTGTAAATCCAGTGAAACAAGCGATATCAGAGATATTCCGGATATAGGGCCGGTAACCGTGCGTGCAGAATGGAAATACCTGACGATAAGTGGCGGCGCTTCGTACAAACTGAGAGACAATCTCTTTTATACGCTGAGTTTATCTTATTTTAATGCAGATACTAACGCACCGAACCTCAATAAAGTGAAAACCTATTCGGGAACGATGGGTCTCAAATACAAGACAGAGTGAAAGGACAACTTTATCTGCGAATGCGTCATATATAAGTACGATATTAGGCTCCACCAGCGATGCTTCGGGACAGAATTATCTTCTCGGGGTCACGCATAGCCTTAGCCAGACGGTAACAATCGGAGCCTCAGCCGGTGTAATCATCACGAAGATTCAGGACGCGGGGAAATCAGATATCGGATTCGGGGGTGGTGTCAGTCTCAGAAAGACTTACGAGACGGGCGAAATTAGTCTATCGTATAACAATAATGTCATACCGAGCGTTGAGAGTGATACGCCCCTTAGAGCCCAAACCAGTAAGCCTGCAGCTTATCAAAACATGTAACAACAAATTTGCGCTTCCTATCGGCATCGTACAGTAATTTTAAATCTATTAAAACCACTAAAGACTGACAGGAATAAAGATGGACAAAGAATATGTGTTTGCAATGCTGCTTTAACTTATAGCTTTAGCCCAGCGGTAAATCTGATATTATCATATAGTTATGTCGACTCTAATGATAAAAAAGATAGATCAATAGAGGATTTCCATAACGATATAGTTCTCCTTACACTGAGACTAAGCTACAGCAAGAAACTCTGAAATATGGGAAAGCGCGAAAAAACAATTTAAGTTGATTTTCTATGAGAATTTTAAAGACTGACTCTATAACCATTCCGATAGTGGATATAATATTTCCACAGATAAAGATCTATTGTTCGTTCAAAATAAATTTTTCAACCTAGGTCTCAAATATGAAATTGACCATATTTTCCAGATTAGTAATCGGTTACGCTGCCATATTCATGATGATAATTGTCGTGAGTATTTCCGTTACCATACAATTTAAGAAATTGGAAGATGTTACCGATTCAATTATCAACATCAATAACCGCATGTCAAATCATAATAAAAAACTCATGGATAGTTTGCTGACGCTTGTTAACTACGAGAAGAAATTCATTCTTTTAAAAGATAACACGATATATGAACATTTTCTTACAGCTAAGAATGATTTCGATCAATCCTTTAAGGAGATGATGACAGTTGCAGACTCCCAACAGGCCAGGAAAATACTAAACGATATAAACCGGGCATATCAACGCTACCAGGGTTTATTTGATAAAGAGGTTGAATCTTTGAGAGATGGAAAACGCTATCCTCATGAGTGGTATGCTCTGGAAAAAGAAAGGGCGACCAGCGCAATCATGGAGGGCCTGAGAGAATTAAGAGCGTATATCGAAAACAGCACCTATGCAAAACTGACAAACCTGGAACAAGCCGGTATCAATGCGCGCAAGGTGATCTTTGCCGTCACCGTATTATCGATCATTTGCGGATTGGCGCTCTCTGTACTTATGACAAGAAGCATTACCAGGCCCCTCTCCGCTTTGAGAAAGAAGACCGGAGAAATTGCCGGGGGCAATTATGAGAGTGATTTGCATCTCTCATCCCCTCCCGAAATAAATGAACTGATGCATGACTTCAACTTCATGTGTGACAGGCTTAAAGAAACGGACACAATGAAATCGGATTTTTTTTCATTGATGTCGCATGAACTCAGAACACCCGTTGCCTCTATTAAAGAAGGTACCAACCTCCTCATGGAGGGTGTAGGAGGAGAGACAAACGAGAAACAAAAAAGACTATTAAGGATCATTTCAGAGGAGAGCGACCGTTTACTTGGACTCATAAATTCTATTCTCGACTTGTCGAAGATGGAGGCCGGAATGATGACGTATGCTTTCGTTCAAGCCGACATTGGTTTGCTGATAAGCAAGGCTGCTGTTGAGATAGAGCCGCTGGCCAAGGCCAAGAATATCAGGGGGGAATTAAATATAAGCAAAGATATACCTCTTGTGAAGATGGATACTGAAAAGATGCTCCAGGTGTTAAGGAATCTGATCGGAAATGCGGTGAAATTTACACCCCATGGCGGCAGTGTAAAGATTTCTGCCGGATTTGACGACGGGAATCTTGAGGTCTCTGTAGCAGATGAAGGCCCTGGTATACCGGAGGAAAATCTGGTCACAATATTCGATAAATTTAAGAGTTACCACAATCGTAAGGGAACCGGATTAGGGTTGGCTATTGTTAAGAACATTATTAAAGCTCATGGAGGCAGGGTATGGGCAGAAAGCACATCGGGGCGGGGAAGCACGTTCACCTTTGTATTGCCTGTTTGATTTTATTCTCCTTGATAGGCTGCAATGCTTTAAAAGAACAAAAAAGAGAAATTCCGAAAGAAGAAAAAAAGGAGACTCTTAGCTTGGAAGAAGCTTCTGAACGACTTACCCTCGCAAAACAATTGCTCGAACAGGGAAAGTTTGATGCCTCCATGGAACAAAATGAGAAGGCTTTGTCATTATATCCTGAGGTACCGATCGCCGACGAAGCCATTTTTAATATGGCGCTTATCTACGCCCATTATAATAATCCCAAAAAGGACTATAGAAGATCTATTTCCTTCTTGGAGAAACTGGTAAAAGAATGTCATACAAGCCCCTTTGTGTTGCAGTCAAGAATCTGGAGAGGGGTGCTTGAAGTAATCGAAAAGTCAAAAGACGTGGATATTAGAATTGAAGAGATGAAAAAAGAGTTATCAAGATAGGGGATAAAATATTTATGCTTTCAGAAAAAATTTTAATTGTGGATGACGACGTCAACCTTCTGGAATTATTGAAGACAAGACTTGAGTCAGCGGACTACAATGTAATCGCAGCCTCGGATGAAACAATCGCCTTGAAAGAGTTTGAGCAACAGACTTTCGATCTGTCCATTATCGACCTTCAACTCGTTCAGCAAGATGGCATATCGCTTATGGAGGAATTCCATAAAATAAACCCTGATATGCCTGCCATAATCCTCACTGCTTATGGAAGTATCGAGAGCGCAGTAGAAGCGATGAGAAGAGGGGCTTATACCTATTTGACCAAGCCCTTTGACCCCCGCGAACTTCTATTTCAAATCGAAAATGCCCTTGAAAACCGGAGACTCACCGGCGAGATCAAAAGACTAAAGGGTCTTTTAGAAGAACGATATAATTTTAAACAAATTATTGCGAATAGTGAAAAAATGCAGCGGGTACTGGAACAGGTATACCATGTTGCCGAAACCGATTCTACCATCTTTATCTCAGGAGAGAGCGGAACCGGCAAGGAACTGATCGCCAAGACTATTCACCTTGCAAGTTATAGGAAAGACAAGCCCTTTGTTGCCATAAATTGTGCCGCCATTCCGGAAACCCTTCTTGAAAGCGAACTCTTTGGCCATGCAAAGGGGGCATTTACCGGCGCAATAAGGAGCGTTAAAGGATTGCTTTCTCAGGCAAATGAGGGGACTATTTTTCTGGACGAAATTGGCGATACGCCGTTGTCAATACAGGTTAAACTCTTACGCTTCCTCCAGGAGCGGCAGTTCTATCCCGTTGGGAGTCAAACGCCTGTAGAGGTCGATGTCAGAGTTATTGTTGCTACGAATAGAAACCTCGAAGAGATGATCCAAAAAGGACAATTCCGTGAAGATCTTTTTTACAGGATTTATGTAATTCCTATACATTTGCCGCCCCTCAGGGAAAGAAAAGAAGATATTCCTCTCTTGGTTGAGCATTTTTTAAATAAATTTAACCAGCAAATGAAAAAAGAAGTTAAAGGCTTAACTCCGGGTGCAATGCAAAAGCTCATATTCTATCACTGGCCTGGAAATGTGAGAGAGTTGGAAAATGTCATCGAGCATACAATGGCTATGACAAAACATGGTTTTATCACAGAAGATTTGATTTTTTTCCTGTCCCGATCAACAGAAACTCTGAAGCCCCTCAAAGAATCGAGATCTGATTTTGAGAAGGACTATCTCAGAAGCCTCCTGGAATTCACAAAGGGCAATGTTAGCCAGGCGGCCAAATTAGCGGGTAAATATAGAGCCGATTTTTATAACCTTCTTAAAAAATATGATATCAAACCGGAAAACTTTAAGAAACCTTTAACACCTTAGAAGCCTACTGCGGTTTTTCGATGCGTCTGTTTAAGAAATATCATACATATTATTATGCTATTATCGCTGATTGCGTACAATGCGAATCATTTTCTTTAAGACTGCCGAATAGTATGTAGGATTATCCATACATATCTCTCCGCACTTAACCAATAAATCACGTATTTCATAATTAATTATCTTTTATAATCAAATAGTTATAGCATCAGGCCTCTCTTGTCATGATTTTTGCTTTAAGTATTAACATGTCGAAAATACTATTAATAGTGAGGTCTGATGCTTAAACGAAAAATTTTTTTCCCATATGTCTTATTCTTTATAGTAATAATCATTTCTCTTAGTGCATCAACATCTTTCGCCGGCAATGTAACACTTTCGTGGAATACTCCAGCTACAAACACGGATGGCACACCTCTAAGTGACCTCGCCGGATATAAGATCTACTACGGAAACTCCTCAGGAAACTATTCGCAGAGTGTCAATGCAGGAAATGTAACGACTTATACGGTTTCAAACCTGACTGCGGGACTTACCTATTATTTTGCTGTTACCGCATATGATACCTCAAATACCGAAAGTGCATTTTCCAATGAAGTCAGCAAGACGATACCTACCACAACTACTCAGCAATACACCCTGTCAGTCGTAAAGGCTGGGACAGGCACAGGAACAGTGACATCTTCACCCTTAGGAATTAATTGTGGTTCTGACTGTTCAGAGCCTTACAATGCAGGCAATGCGGTGACACTTACTGCCGCACCTGCTGCGAACTCGACTTTTGCCGGCTGGTCCGCATGCACGGGTACAGGCACATGCACGGTCACGATGAACGCAGCAAAGTCTGTAACGGCAACATATACCCTGAAGACCTATACCATCAATGCGACAGCAGGCACAGGCGGCAGCATCTCTCCCTCCGGTACAGTTTCGGTAAATTATGGGTCAAACCAGACCTTCACCATAACAGCAAATACAAATTCCAGTATAGCGAATGTACTTGTAGATGGCAGTTCCGTGGGGGCCGTAGCTTCATACACATTTTCGAACGTAGCCACGAACCACACGATCAGTGCAACCTTTACGACAAACACGCCAGGCACTTATACCCTTTCTGTCAATAAGGCTGGGACAGGCACAGGGACGGTGACATCTTCACCCTTAGGGATTAATTGTGGTTCTGACTGTTCTGAGCTTACAATGCAGGCAATGCGGTGACACTTACTGCCGCACCTGCTGCAAACTCGACTTTTGCCGGCTGGTCCGCATGCACGGGTACAGGCACATGCACGGTCACGATGAACGCAGCAAAGTCTGTAACGGCAACATTTACCCTGAAGACCTATACCATCAATGCGACAGCAGGCACAGGCGGCAGCATCTCTCCCTCCGGTACAGTTTCGGTAAATTATGGTACAAACCAGACCTTCACCATAACAGCCAGTTCCGGTTACAGCATAACGAATGTCCTTGTAGATGGCAGTTCCGTGGGGGCCGTAGCTTCTTATACGTTCCCGAACGTAGCCACGAATCACACAATCAGTGCAACCTTTACGACAAATTCGGCAACCCGGTAAAAACCTATACCCTTACTGTCACTAAGATTCAGGGACGGGATCAGGCACAATAATATCCTCACCGACAGGGATAAGCTGTGGCTCTGCGTGTTCTTATGCTTACAATGCAGGCAATGCGGTGACACTTACTGCCGCACCTGCTGCAAACTCGACTTTTGCCGGCTGGTCCGCATGCACGGGTACAGGCACATGCACGGTCACGATGAACGCAGCAAAGTCTGTAACGGCAACATATACGCCTGAAGACCTATACCATCAATGCGACAGCAGGCACAGGCGGCAGCATCTCTCCCTCCGGTACAGTTTCGGTAAATTATGGTACAAACCAAACCTTCGCCATAACAGCCGGTACCGGTTACAGTATAACGAATGTCCTTGTAGATGGCAGTTCCGTGGGGGCCGTAGCTTCCTATACGTTCCCGAACGTAGCCACGAATCACACAATCAGTGCAACCTTTACGGGTAGTGAAAGTCCTCACAGCTCAAGTGTCTTTGATCTTCCAAATACCGGACAGACACTCAGTTATGCTTCGGGGGATGACGGGAACATTCAGGCAGGCATTGAATGGCCAAGCCCGAGGTTCACAGATAACGGTGATGGTACGGTAAGAGATAATCTCACAGGATTGACGTGGCTCAAGGACGGAGGCTGCCTGAAGAAAAAATGGAATGATGCGCTTCAGACTATTGCAGACCTGAATGCAAACCCGGGCACATACACCTGTCTTGAGTATTCAGCCAATTATTCCGACTGGCGTCTTCCTAATATCAAAGAGCTGGAGAGCCTCGTTAACTATGGGGTGTCAAATCCAGCCCAGTGGCTTAATAGCAGTGGCTTTAGCAAGGTTAAATCTAATTACTACTGGTCCTCAACATCTTATAAAAGCACTATGGCATGGATAATCAGCATGAATGGGGGCGTTGATAAGCCTATCTCGAAGTCTAAAAGCTATTACATGTTGCCTGTACGTATGAGCAGTGCAGATACACCTTATGAATTACCAAATACCGGACAGACACTCAGTTATGCTTCGGGGGATGACGGGAACATTCAGGCAGGCATTGAATGGCCAAGCCCGAGGTTCACAGATAACGGTGATGGTACGGTAAGAGATAATCTCACAGGATTGATGTGGCTCAAGGACGGAGGCTGCCTGAAGAAAAAATGGAATGATGCGCTTCAGACTATTGCAGACCTGAATGCAAACCCGGGCACATACACCTGTCTTGAGTATTCAGCCAATTATTCCGACTGGCGTCTTCCTAATATCAAAGAGCTGGAGAGCCTCGTTAACTATGGGGTGTCAAATGTCTCAGAATGGCTTAATGCTGAAGGCTTTCTTAATACCGTCTCTTCTAAGTACTGGTCATCTACAGCGTATCTGACTACGAATTCCAGTATACGGGTGGTAAATATGAAAACAGGTGACATGTCTTCTTCAAGCAAAAAATCCAAATATCTTATCTTGCCGGTTCGTGACGGGAGCATTAAAGCTGATAACCTTCAGTAAGATTCACTCACCTGTGACTGAAATCACATACTTCTATATCAATCATTTTTTAAAATTGTACTAAGCAGATAAAGTCTGCGCATGAAGGTCTTTGAAACTATTATAGGTAGTTAGAGTTTCCGAAAAGGTAAACCCTGGGTGACCGGGGGGCACAAAGCCACGGATCCTTGCGATTTTGTTTCAACAATCCTTAAGGATAGCCGGGTTGCCGAAGAAACAGTGCTTATTTGGGGTTTACCTTGCAAAAAAGCCTGTTTCCCTTTATGGAAACAGGCTTTTTTTATGTTTGTAAATCTGATAAAGGCAAACAGCCCGAAAGGGTTGGACGCAAAGCTTCTGGCCTAAGTCCAAATTTAGGATATGGTAGCAGGGCTGCCGGAAGAGAAAGTAGCTTAATGAGCTGCATCTCCCGGTAACTAGTCGAAAAATGGAGGTGCTCTCATGGAAACAATTTTTTTCAAAAGAAATCTTCGGTTTCAGTATTCGCTTTTTCCCCTCTTATGGATCTTAACATTCGCACTATTATCGTTATTTCATGTAGGTGAGGTCTATCCAGGTCAAGTTTCACTCTCCTGGGACGCACCTACTACAAATGAAGACGGGACGCCGCTTACTGATCTCGCGGGATACAAGATCTATTATGGTACTAGTTCAGGAACCTATACGCAGAACGTTAATGTTGGAAACGTAGCAACATATACCGTCTCCAGTTTAACTGATGGACTTACCTATTATTTTGCTGTAAAGGCGTACGATACAGCATCCAGTGAAAGCAGATATTCTAATGAAGTTAGTAAAACAATTTCTTCCTCGCCTCCCCAGCAGTACACCCTTACGGTCTATAGAGGGGGAACAGGCACAGGGACCGTAACGTCTTCTCCGGCAGGACTCAACTGCGGGACTAACTGTGCCGTGGCTTTCAATTCTGGCACGGTGGTAGCCCTCACTGCCGCACCTGCTGCGAACTCGACTTTTGCCGGCTGGTCCGGGGCATGCTCAGGCACAGGGACGTGTTCGGTGACAATGGATGCCGCTAAATCCGTTACGGCAACCTTTACGCTGAAGACTTATACCATAACAGCAACTGCAGGCACCGGTGGAACTATCTCACCCTCGGGATCTGTTTCATTGAACTACGGGGCAAATCAGACATTCACCATAACAGCAAATACAGGTTACGGCATAAGCAGTGTACTGGTAGACGGCGCTTCAGTTGGTGCGGTATCCACATATACCTTTAGCAATGTAACTGCAAACCATACCATCAGTGCGAGCTTTACAGCAAATACCTATACCCTCAGTGTGACGAAGGCGGGTACAGGCACAGGTACAATAACATCCTCGCCAGCAGGGATAAACTGCGGCTCTACGTGTTCTTATACTTACAATTCAGGCACTGCTGTTACCCTTACTGCCGCACCAGATGCAAGTTCAACCTTTGCCGGCTGGTCAGGGGCATGCTCAGGCACAGGGACGTGCTCTGTGACAATGGATGCCGCAAAGTCTGTTACGGCAACCTTTACGCTGAAGACTTATACCATAACAGCATCGGCAGGCACAGGCGGAACCATCTCGCCCTCCGGGTCTGTTTCATTGAACTACGGGGCAAATCAGACATTCACCATAACTGCAAATACAAATTACGGCATAACCAGTGTACTGGTAGACGGCGCTTCAGTTGGTGCGGTATCCACATACACCTTTAGCAATGTAACTGCAAGCCATACGATCAGTGCAAGCTTTACTACAAACACCTATAACCTCAGTGTAACAAAGGCCGGTACAGGAACAGGCACGATAACATCCTCGCCGGCAGGGATAAGCTGCGGCTCTTCATGTTCTTATGCTTATCAATTCAGGCACTGCGGTTACACTTACTGCCGCACCTGATGCGAGTTCAACCTTTGCCGGCTGGTCCGGGGCATGCTCAGGCACAGGGACGTGCTCGGTGACAATGGATGCCGCTAAAGTCCGTTACGGCAACCTTTACGCTGAAGACTTATACCATAACAGCAACTGCAGGCACAGGCGGAACTATCTCGCCCTCCGGGTCTGTTTCATTGAACTACGGGGCAAATCAGACATTCACCATAACAGCAAATACAGGTTACGGCATAACCAGTGTACTGGTAGACGGCGCTTCAGTTGGTGCGGTATCCACGTACACCTTTAGCAATGTAACTGCAAACCATACGATAAGTGCAAGCTTTGCTACGAACACCTATAACCTCAGTGTAACAAAGGCCGGGACAGGAACAGGCACGATAACATCCTCGCCGGCAGGCATAAACTGTGGCTCTTCATGTTCTTATGCTTTCAATTCAGGCACTGCCGTTGCACTTACTGCCGTACCCGATGCGACTTCAACCTTTGCCGGCTGGTCAGGGGCATGCTCAGGCACAGGGACGTGCTCGGTGACAATGGATGCCGCTAAATCCGTTACGGCAACCTTTACGCTGAAGACTTATACCATAACAGCAACTGCAGGCACCGGCGGAACCATCTCTCCCTCCGGGTCTGTTTCATTGAACTACGGGGCAAACCAGACATTTACCATAACAGCCAATGCCGGTTACGGCATAACCAGTGTACTGGTAGACGGCGCTTCAGTCGGTGCGGTATCCACGTATACCTTTAGCAATGTAACTGCAAGCCATACCATCAGTGCGAGCTTTACCACAAACACCTATACCCTCAATGTAACGAAGGCCGGTACAGGCACAGGCACGATAACATCCTCTCCAGCCGGGATAAGCTGCGGAGCTAATTGTTCCGCGTCTTATAATGCAGGCACTGCGGTAACCCTTACTGCCGCACCCGATGCGAGTTCAACCTTTGCCGGCTGGTCAGGGGCATGCTCAGGCACAGGGACGTGCTCGGTGACAATGGATGCCGCAAAGTCTGTTACAGCAACCTTTACCCTGAAGACTTATACCATAACAGCAACTGCAGGCACCGGTGGAACTATCTCACCCTCCGGGTCTGTTTCATTGAACTACGGGGCAAATCAGACATTCACCATAACAGCAAATACAGGCTACGGCATAACCAGTGTACTGGTAGACAGCACTTCAGTCGGTGCGGTATCCACGTACACCTTTAGCAATGTAACTGCAAACCATACGATAAGTGCAAGCTTTGCTACGAACACCTATAACCTCAGTGTAACAAAGGCCGGTACAGGCACAGGCACGATTACATCCTCTCCAGCCGGGATAAGCTGCGGAGCTAATTGTTCCGCGTCTTATAATGCAGGCACTGCGGTAACCCTTACTGCCGCACCCGATGCGAGTTCAACCTTTGCCGGCTGGTCAGGGGCATGCTCAGGCACCGGGACGTGCTCGGTGACAATGGATGCCGCTAAATCGGTTACGGCAACCTTTACACTGAAGACTTATACCATAACAGCAACTGCAGGCACCGGTGGAACTATCTCGCCCTCCGGGTCTGTTTCATTGAACTACGGGGCAAATCAGACATTTACCATAACAGCAAATACAGGCTATAGCGTAGCAAACGTACTGGTAGACAGCGCTTCAGTTGGTGCGGTATCCACATATACCTTTAGCAATGTAACTGCAAACCATACCATCAGTGCAAGCTTTACTACAAACACCTATAACCTCAGTGTAACAAAGGCCGGTACAGGGACAGGCACGATAACATCCTCGCCAGCAGGGATAAACTGCGGCTCTTCATGTTCTTATGCTTTCAATTCAGGCACTGCCGTTGCACTTACTGCCACACCAGATACAAGTTCAACCTTTGCCGGCTGGTCCGGGGCATGCTCAGGCACCGGGACGTGCTCGGTGACAATGGATGCCGCTAAATCCGTTACGGCAACCTTTACGCTGAAGACTTATACCATAACAGCCTCGGCAGGCACCGGCGGAACTATCTCTCCCTCGGGGTCTGTTTCATTGAACTACGGGGCAAATCAGACATTTACCATTACACCTAACAATTACTATGAGATATCCGATGTGCAAGTGGACGGGTCATCAGTGGGCTTATCTGCATCTTATACATTCACCGACATAGCGAATAACCATAACATTTCAGTCTATTTCACGGCGTTAGACTCGGACAATGACGGTGTCCCCGACAAAGAGGAAATGGGTCCAAATTCAGATGATCCAAATTATGACGGAAATGGAGACGGGCTACCTGATTACCTGCAAAACAATGTGGCGTCATTATATACGTATGATGACCACAGTTATATCACGCTTATTCTCACTAGGCGGGTCCCCTTTGACTGGCGTCAGAGCAACACAATTACCACAAGAGCAAATTTTAGGCGCTACCTTTCCTTTTCAGTTCGTTGAATTTCGTATAGAAAATTTAGAGCAAGGAGCAAGCACAGATATCATCGTAAAACTCCCCGACGGGACTAAAGTTGACACGTATTACAAATATGGGCCAACGCCTGAAAATCCGACACCTCATTGGTATGATTTCACGTTCGATGGTCAAACAGGGGCGGAGATCTCGGACAATGTCGTCACTCTCCATTTCGTAGATGGTCTCAGGGGCGACGACGACATTACAGCCAACGGTCAAATCTTAGACCAGGGAGGACCGGCAAGGACTTCTGCTTCTAGTCCGCCGGTAACGGGCCAAACAATTAGTTACGCAGTAGGAGATGACGGTTCCATTGAAGCGGGTGTTGAATGGCCTAGCCAGAGGTTTATGGATAACAGTGATGGTACGGTAACGGACACTCTGACGGGACTTATGTGGCTTAAAGACGGGGGCTGCCTGAGGAATAACTGGAATGCTGCATTTCAAACTGTCACGTCCTTTAATGGCAGTCCGGGCAAATACAATTGCCGGGGGTATGCAGCCAAACATTCTAATTGGCGTCTTCCCAATGCCAAAGAGCTTGAGAGTCTTATCAATTATGGCAAATCGAGTTCAGCAGCATGGCTCAACACTGTAGGTTTTATGAATATGAAATCTACCTATTATTGGTCATCCACTACTTTTCCGAGTAGCACTTCTAATGCATGGTCGGTAAATATGCAAAGTGGCATGGAAACAATGACTTCGAAGCGCTACACATATTACATATTGCCGGTACGTATTTCGGGCTCTGAAAAACCTTATGATATACCGAAGACAGGACAAACAGTGAGTTACGCTTCAGGAGATGATGGTTATATCGAGGCAGGTATGGACTGGCCCGAACCGAGGTTTGCAGACAACGGTGATGGTACGGTAACAGATAATCTAACAGGACTCATGTGGCTCAAAGATGGAGGCTGTTTAAATAAGACTTGGGCTTCCGGGCTAAGTGCTATGAAAGACATTAATGCGAATTCAGGCGCATATAACTGTCTGGGATATACGGCCGGTTATTCTGACTGGCGTCTCCCCAATGTCAGGGAAATCGAAAGCCTTGTCAATTTTGGTACTTCGAGCTCGGCAGCCTGGCTTAATTCAGCGGGTTTTATGAATGTTAAATCCTCTAATTACTGGTCCTCTACAACTTATCTGGGAAAGAGTACGTCCCAGGCATGGACGCTCAATATGCAAAAAGGCAATACGACTACTTCAGGAAAGAGCAGCTACACTAACTATGTCTGGCCAGTACGTGGAGGGAATGTTAAATAAGCTTCAATGAAGTGAAAAAACAAGGCAGTCAGCCGGATAATTTCTCTGGCTGACTGCCTTTAGTGTCGATCTTTTTTTACGGCACTTCCACCTGTTTGACCAATCTTATATGATCCAGATACAAGACTACTTTTTTCTTAGGATTTACGATAAATATCAACAGCCTGTGAATCTTCTTTAGGTTGAGATTTCTATTTGTCCCTCAGTTGATCACCCCTGGAGAAAATTGAATACCAAGTTGTTTGACAAAAGGCAAAATCGGCTGGAAAAGCTGATTGAGGTTGCAGCGTTAAACCGGACATTTTCACTTTGTCTTGACACTAAAATCTTTAGTACCTGACGTTCTCGTTCGCCAATCTCCTTAATGTGAAGGTCAGAAAGCTGAACTATTCTTTTGCCTCTTAAAATCTCTCCCAAATTTGAATCACGTATATATACATGATCAGTTTCAACTGTATGGCTCCATCCAAACTCCATAGACAAACACGACTATTAGTCTAGACAGAATTCCGCTGAGAACGAAAGTTTTTTCTTGACGACAGACATATTGCCACGCTTATTTAATTTCTTTATCCTGGATATTAGAAAAGGGACTCTCATTTCCGTCTTTATCATAGGCAGTTACGGCAAAATAGTATCTGCCGGCAGCAAGATCTTTGACTGTATAGCGGCAAGCAGGCTTGCATGCCTCCTCTTTGGTGACCTGAAATGATACGAGTTTTTCCGGACTATTGAAGTCATCAGGTGACTTACCGTAGTATATTCTAAATCCGGCCAGGTCGGTAAGAGGAGACCCGTTTACGCGCGTGCTGGGAGGCTTCCAGGAAAGCGCAGCGGAGTTAGCAGGAGGATTGTTTGCATTTTTTTCACCGCCACCGCCGCCACAGCCTACCGCCATCATGACAAACAAAAGCACCCCAAAAAAAATTGATACCTTCCTCATTTTTCACAGCTTCCAAAGATTATTCATTATGACAGATGTTCCCAAAATATCAAAGCAAGCCTCATGCTTTTATGCAACACCCCTATAATACCGAAAAATACCTGAATTCTCCATTATCAAGGATTTGACACACACAGGACGGCCGATCATTTAGGGCAAATGCATTTTTCGTGTTATTAAATTAAAGAAAACTACCCTCTATATTCTCGTGTGGACAGGAGCTATGAGTCACTTCTGAAAGGGGTCGAGCTTTCCGCTCACAAAGGGGCACGAAAATATGAACACACTCCTCAACAGAGGGAAACAAAAATAGTCCCCTCTCCCTTGGTGGGAGGACAAAGGAGAGGAGGCATTTTCAGCGCAGATTTGTGATAACCAAACTTACGGTATAGGATTTAGAAAGGGTGCAGAAGGCGCCGCAACACCACAAACTTTCGTTCCACTGCTGCCAATCGTAATTTGACAGCCACTACTTGCGTTGTTATTGGCGTCCACCACATATAAATAGGCAGTATTTCCATTGGCAAAAGTCCCCGGGTGAACAACTATTGAAGCGTTCGTACCACTCCATGCGGTAGGTATCTGAATCTCGCAATGGCCTCTGTTGGACCACGTAGAACCAGCACAGATCATCACTCTTGACCACGTATCATCCAAGTAGAGATCATCATAATAATAGTGAATTGATCCATTCCAGGTTGGAGTATTGGCTATAATAGCATGAACGATAAGCATATCAGTCATATCATAATTATCTTGCGCATCGCATCTTCCAGTCATGCGTACCATCTCCACCAGTACCACAATTATATAAATATGGTACTATCCGTATACTGCTTCAATACCCCATCTTTACCCGATAGAGTAGTATTAGCCTGAAATAAAATATCCTCCGTTATCCAATTTCGTCTGTTTGCCAATTTCATTTAACGACCAACAGTAAGGCCCATCGCCAACCCTTCCGTGTCTGCCATTCCCGTACGCCTATGTATGTATTAGGGCCAGTACCGGCATTGTAGGGCCAAAGTCTAAGTATTTTGAGATTATAGCTACTGATTGCAATTATGTTTCTGTTTTCCTGTAGATATAACTTTTCTGACTAAGCGTGTTAATATATCCCGCTCCAAAATCTCCCTTGATCTGACCATAGCACTGAGGACCGTCGCCAGGCGTGGGGTTATCGTCTATGGCGCATCCACTACCATCTGGCCCACATCCTGCCTGATATTTAACCTGATAGGTGTCGTCCCATGTGTTGTCTGCCGAGGCTGGATGGAGTTAAAGACGAATTGAAATCGGCCCATAGATAGGGTTTGGCATTGGTCTTTGTGCCAAAACCTGAACCATTAGAGTAACGTGTAACTGCCTTGACTGAACGTACCATTCACATTGTTTATAACGGGTGCCGTTTGGCCCTCCAAAGTAAAGGACAACACAAAAAGAATAATTAAAGCTGTAAGACCTGATACCTTTCTTAGTTTAAACATATATGATCCTCCATCGTGTAAAATTTTTATTTTTGCATTACCTGCTGCCTTATTTGAATTTATTTTTATTCCATTAAGTATCTTAAAAAATCTTCTGATAAAGAACAGATGCCTGACAAACATCATCAATTTTATAATGTCGTTCTAATAACATATTGGACATTATTATTAGACATTAATTGCACATACATTAAAATTTAATTCATCATCTATAATTTATAATAAATCAATATAAAAAACTGTGATTATAAGCACGAACTTGTAAAACTTGTTTAGTTTAATTAGCAAAAGAGATGCCAAAAAATAAATATTTATAAGTACTTGATATATTTAAAAAGTTGTAACGCTTTTATGATAATATAGTATGGATTTACCTATACTAATATCAAATAATCAATCATTAAGAATGTGAGAAATTTATAAATGCCCTTTTTTATATTAATTTTTAAGAGACTGCATCTGTTCTGCAACATCTCATTGCTGCTCTGTTTTTTCGGTCTGAAGAATAAGTATTAGCTTATTATATGTAGCTAAGTTTTATCGAAACTGTTCAAAAAGATATCCAAGTCTTTCTTCCTTTCCTTCCACTCCGCAGTTCTTATCTTTTTCAATTCTCTTATTTGTTCTCTTAATTCATCTTTTCTTTTGATAATCTCTTCAATGGCTTTTTTAAGAGGCTCGCTTGTATGATCCGTATATACTGCTCCCATACTGAAATAATCTCTAAGAGCTTCAGTATTTGAAAGGATCATTGGTTTCTCGGCCGCAACAGATTCATAGGCCCCGCATACTAAACAGTTTTCCCGGCTGGTCAAGTCAATCGTTATGTCCACTGAATGCAGCATTTCCTCATATTCGTCGTCAGAAATATAACCTGTAAGAACAACATTGGCAGGCAAAGTGTTCTTATTGATTGCATGTTCTTTATAATTCCCAGTCACATAAATAAAAATGTGTGGGTCAATATTTCGAGCAGCGTCAAAGACTAATTGATAAGGTTCATCGCTGGCATAAGTACATATAAAAAGTATATTTATTTTGCCTTTAAGTCTCCTGGGATTCCTGCCGGCGATATCGGGATCTTGTCAGGCAAAACAAAGGCTCGGCCGCCATTCATTTCAACATGTTGTTCAGGGTTTCATTTGTCACAATAGTTAAGTCCGCTTTCTTCTGAATATATCGTGCTATATAATTCAATATTCGTGACCTGCCTTCATAAGGAAAGATGCCAGCATAATGACAGTCGACGCAGACCCTGATGCTAGTTAGAAGTTTGACCAAGACTAGTAAAAAGGATAAAACGATAGAAGGATTTTGGCAAAAAACGAGTTTTGGTTTTTCCCGATATAATATGAATAAGGTTTTAAAAATTCCGACTGAATATACTTTTGGAAACGATTATCGAGCCTTCCAATTTCTGATAACTCATACAATTTGAAGCCGAAAGCTCCGGCACAGTTCACTGTTTCTTCTCTGACGTTCCCAAGTTATCCAGATGGGGTTCATTTAATCACGCAGTAGGGATCTACTATCTTTTGAATTAATGTCACATTTGTAATTCTCCATTTTTCTCGGCACTTTCAAATAATAGCTCCAATTTTTTTACAGCCCTTTTAATATCAAATCTTTCTTTTGCGATCGAAATAAAGTTTAATGAGTCCTGTTTTTTTGCGAAATTTTCATAATTTTCGAATATCGCTGGCAAGGGCATTTGAGTTGCCAGTCTCAAACGTCCTTGCGGGAGTGTCTTTTAGCACTTCCCTCAACCCGATACAGTTGGAAGCTATGATAGGTGTGCCTGAAACAAGACCTTCCACTGCTACGAGACCGAAAGCTTCTCTGAATGAAGGGATTGCCAGCAAATTAATCTGGCGTAATATCCATCTCACATCTGACTGGAATTCAATAAAGACAAAGTATTCAGTTAATCCCTTTTCCCTGATATATGCCTGATATTCTCTGATAAAAGCACCCCACCCCAATGCTAATACCTTAATTTCTTTATTTTTTTGCTTAGGATATCAATTGCATCGACTAAAACTAAAAAACCTTTTTCAGGCATATAGCGGCCCAGGTAGCCGATTACAAAAGTGTCTTTACGAATTCCATCGATATCATATATGCATTTATGGTTCGAATGAGGTTCACTAAAATAGCTGTATCGACTCCATTTTTGATGACGACGATCTTTCCCATGGATTTCTTCAATTCTGGAAACATACTGACTAGATTAATTTTTGCATCGTCGCTAACTGTGTTCAAAAAAGTCGCCTTTGAAAAAAGATACGAAATCATCTTTCTTTTTAAGATACTAATTTTTCCTTTTACCATGTTTTCTTCAAAAGTTTCATGAAGAGTAACTATATGAGGGACTCTAAATAAAACATTAATAACAGATGCAAGGATACCGGAAGAGGCTCCTTGAGAATGAATAATGTCAATCTTTTTCCTGAGTAATGTTACGAAAATCTGATAGCCAAATGACAACAGAAAGCTTCTTCCTTTTACCTCTATTATTTCTATAATAAAGTCTCTCAGATCCTCTTTAATTATTTTTGTTTCATCGTTCGGCACTGTAAGTATTACAAATGAATATTTTCTTTTATCCAAATTACCATACATATATTTGAGATAAGTTCTTATGCCCCCTATAGGGTACCTGATAACTGCCAATATTCTTACCATCCTGTTCACAGGTTATACTCCGCAGGCAGAAGCCGGAGGCGCCTTACAGCTACAAGCTCGCTTGAGCCCCTTGGGCTAGCGTTACATCTTCAGTCAGAAGTATAGAGGTTTTTTCAGCCGAATAACTCTCATTAATTGATTCATCATAAGCTTTTGCATCAGCGATATTTTTGAGTGCCACTGAAAGTCCGCCAAATAGATACCACTCGTAGCTTGATAACCCATAACTCGCAAGGCTGTAAAGAAAATTCATCCAGAACCAAACAAGCATTGCATAACTGATATTCAGCAGGTAAACATTATTTTGTATATCATTCTTTATTTGTTTAGCCGCACTGCGAAGATTTGAAATCATTGATTTTATGTAAAACAGAAAGATTATTAATCCGATGAATCCGAGTTCTTGCAAGATCTCCGTATATAGAAAATGTGAAACCTGCCAGTTTCCCGTGGCATAAAGATTTGCCTCTGCAGAAGTTACCAAGGCCGTGACCTACTATCGGCTTCTCCATAGCGACGTTAAAATCTTGAATGTCCCCGTCAAGTCTTCCCTTTGCTGTTTTACCGCCCGGGACATCATGTTCGTATATGGAAAGATATCTGTCTTTTTGGAGGTCGCTCAAATTTGAATAAACAATTGCCGATCCGATGATCAACATAATTATGAGTAAGAGTTTCTTTCTGCTTCTGAAAACAAAGTTTATCAGAACAATACCCAAAGCTAAAAAACCTGTTCTTGAAGCAGTTAACACCAATGCGTAGAGAAATAGAGGCAGCAAACTAAGATAAAGTATTTTATATTTGAAAGACGACGATAAACTTAAATAATGAAAGAACGGGATTACCGATGTAATGACGAAAGCTAATCCGTTTGGATTGACCACATCATGAGGCGCCCCGGCTAATCTGTCCATTATTTCACCGCCCATGGTGGTAGCAGACCCCCAATACCCATTAGTTATGTGAAGATAGAGAGGTTCAATGATGCGGAAAGTCTGGCATAGGATAAAAAGAGAAATGAATTTCTTTAAACGCTCTTCGGTGGTAATAAGGGAAACAGTAAAATAAAAAAATATGACAACTTTTATGAAATTAGGTATACCTGCACGAAGGACGGTTCCCGGCCATTGCGCGAGTGGGAGAGATATTACAACATATAACATTAAGATTTTTAGAATTTTACCTGTATCGCTCTCGTTCCTTTCGGAGTCATGGCTCGTTTTGCCGAGTGTAAGCAGTATGAAAATCAAAACGATCAAGACTAAATCAAACTTCAGCATTCCCAGAAGAGGTATCCTTTCAGGCAGATGCAAAAAAAAGCTTACGACGAACACGAAATATAATTTAAATGCTGATTCTTTCATCTTAGTCACAAATTAGCAGCTTGACCGACACCCAAGAGATACAAACTCCCATTTTATAAATGTCTCCAATATTTATTTTTCCCGTCATAAGCAAGGTTCATTTTTTGTTTTATTAATCCTTCATAAGTATCTTCGATCTTACAAACCATTTTGTTTACAGTAAACAGTTGAGACCTGCGTTGCCCTTCGAGCGCCAACCTTTTGCGCAGGTCAGTATCACTCAGCAAGCTTACCAGCGCGTTTGCCAGAGCTTTATGGTCTTTTGGGGGAACTAATATCCCATTTACCCCATCTTCTATTATTTCAGGAATACCCCCTGTTCGAGTCGCTATGACAGGTTTGCCGTAAGACATGGCCTCGATCAACGCAAGCCCGAAGCCTTCCTCCAAAGAGGGAAGAACGAAAATATCATATTTGTCATAATTTTTTTCAGGAAATTGTTGAAAACCTACAAAAGATACTGTTTCCCCCAAACTGTTTTTTATAGCCTGTTTCTCCAACTCCCCGCGGCTTGGTCCATCGCCTATTATTAATAACTTTACATCAGGTATTTTCTCTTTTACGCTTGTCATTGCATCAATCAGATACCGTAAACCCTTTTCCGGAACCAGCCGACAGACCGTAAATATCGTGCTGCCTTCAGTAACAGGAAAATCGTTTGGGCTTTCTTGTATCCCGTTATAAACTACATCAATTTTATCCTGAGAAATCTTGAGTTCTTCTTGTAGCATTTTCTTCGTATCATGTGAAACGGCAATTATCTTGTCCGGTTTTCGAAGCAACAGATCAAGAGATTTCACTTTCAGTTGTAATTCAGTTGGAGCCCCATGTTGATGAAAAACAATTATCGGGGTCTGCGCCATCATTCCGGCTATCCTGCTATAAACCTCTGAAGATATATTATGAGTATGCACAATATGGATGTTAAGTTCTTTCAGCAGCCTGAACAGATTATGAGGCATCATTAAATCTACACTGCCACGCCTTTTCTTCCCAATCATATAAACCTTTAAATGACTCTGCATCAGGTCTTCATAATATACCATTTCACGTTTCGTATACGAATTAATAAGACAAACGCTGACATTATATTTATCCTTGGACCAGTAATCTGCCATACTGACAAATAATTTTTCTATTCCGCCGATACCCAGCGAAGTTAAAATATGCAATACATTTATTTTTTTCAGCTTAGCATCTCCACCCATTAATTTTGGAGCCTTTCTATGTGAAGTCTGGCCTCTTTCCATAGTTTTTCTAAACCTCTTTTGTTTCAGTAGGCCATAATAATTAGCAATCTCAATTCTTATTCTTTCTCTGCGGGATATAGTGGAGGATTCCGTTCTACGTATCGTCATATTTCTGCTCCGGCTGCTTGTCAAAGCAATCGTTGCACCTGCATGCAACCTGCCAACGATAACCTTTCCGGGAATAGCTGAGACACATGTTTCATTATTCTTCTCCGTCAGGCGGATACCCGGTGCAAGCTTTAATGTAAGACTTTCTATATCATCGAGATCCTTCATTATGGACAAAGACATCGTAACCTGTTTGTTTTATTGAGACTTTTTTACAAGCCAGCAGTCTGTCGAGAAGCTCGGATGCCGTAGGACACCATACGTTCGGGTATCTGCACAGATTAGATATAACGTTAACAAACTCCTTGTTCAGTTCGTACCGGCCTTTTTTTTTGTAGCAAAACCCTTTTGCAAAATGAGTGTAAATGAGGCAAACGCCGTTTTCCTTCTCCAATCTCCTTACGTTCACATCCGACAGCAGCCTGTTAAACCGTTGGCAGTCGGCGCCGTCGGAACTTGCAAACCAATAATTGACATAGGACCTTTTGGGGTCATGGAACGGCATACTCGGATTAACTTTTAACGTATTCACTTCCGGGATCGTGTGGAACGGAAGGCGCATATATTTTATTTTAGCCTTCGCAATATCGCCCCAGAAATATGGACTACTCTCTATATGACCCTGGTAATCGCTGTCATCCGTTATTTTTTCTAATAATTTAAGCGGCCAGAAATCCAACTTATAATTTCCGGCATACAGATTTTCTATATTCCTTTCATGAAAGACATTGATATTTGGATAGCTTCCGAAAATAGATTTAAAAGTGTCAATACCATCTATTATTTCGGACCGGTAAGAATTTCCCGCAGCCACCCCGTGAAGTGCAATTTCAAAGCCTCTCTTTTGCAAACCGAGAATGAATTCCAGGTAATCCTTGTCTTCGAGAGTAGCTCCTGAGCTGACATGCCAGTCTACCGGTTTCTCGTGCTCCCTGCGAAACGCAGATGTCCTCTTTTGCCTGAATACCCAGACAGTTTTTGTACCCTTTGATATTCAGGCTATTTAAGATTTCGTAAACAGGCTCGGTATTCTCCCTTGTAGATAGATCGGTGTCGTCAACAAAAGAAACCGCAAAATCTTTGCCTTCCGGGAATGGAAGAATGCCGATCAGAGTTAGTCATATTTTCAGATGCACATGACGGATGATAAATTGTTTGAGATCTAATATCCCTTGCACCCTGCATAACATCAGCTTGCCCGTTATAAGACTAATGCAGTCCGTCCAATGCTTCTTTACATATAGGTTATTCGATCCAAAATCTATTCCTTTAACGCTGCACAACGATGGTTGTAGGCTCTGATTGTAGCTACTTAATAGTCTTTATAACAGCAATTAATGCAGGGCGCACTGGACTCTGCAATGACGAATAGGACTATCATTCCGAGAATGGCCTACATTTGAGACTACATTGACGGAAATCTTTTGTGGAGAATCATCCAAAGACATGTTCCTGGCAATTAAATGTTCAGATATTGTTGAATCCTGTATATGATTTTTTGTATTACCATCTGCCAAGTGAAATTCTCCACATATTTTTTGTATCCTTTTTCACCCATTGACGCACATAGGTCAGGATTTCTTGCCAGAGTAATAATCCTATCAGCCAAAGCTTTACTGTCTCTCACAGGCACGACAAATCCAGTCGAACCATGATCAATAA
This sequence comes from Thermodesulfovibrionales bacterium, assembly GCA_963776195.1. Taxonomy (GTDB): domain Bacteria; phylum Nitrospirota; class Thermodesulfovibrionia; order Thermodesulfovibrionales; family SM23-35; genus CAVZMO01. Next base: position 169,078 of record CAVZMO010000036.1, on the reverse strand, counting down.
TTTCAGGGATGGCGCAAATGTCACTTCCTATGCATGGCAACCTATGTGCCATTGCTTCAGCAAAAACGATTCCGAAGGGTTCGTATAACGAAGGCATAACAAATAATGTGGCTGACTCATACTCTCTTAGCAGGCGATCTATACCTTCAGGACTATTTTTGGATACATAGTCAAGGCATCTTACTCCTAAAGGCAAGTTTTCCAATGACGGGCCAATGATGGTCAAAGTAATGTCCTTGATCTTCGACCTTGCAATTTTGAAGGCTTCAAGAAGATATTTACCTCCCTTTCTCTCAAAATTCTTACCCACAAAGAGGAGTCTTGGCGTTTCATATGATCTTTTCGGATGCTCAAGGATGTACGGCAAATTGATGCCAGCACCCACAGGATAAACCTTTTTAGGATCGACACCAAAGTCATGAATGAAAGATCTGGCCAGCCACTGGCTCATGGGAAAGATCAAATCCATCTTCCTATAGAGAGACGCCTCATGCCTCAAAGTTCGTTCGATTACCATATTGCTGATATGGGGATAGCCTAAGGGACTTTTCAGAAGCGCATGGAGATTTCCGTCGTGATACGATACGGTGATCTTGTCGCCATGATTTCTTAGATCATACCAAGCCCCGATTTGCAGAATTACGTTGAATGCATCAGATGGAATCGCGGATAATTTCTTCTTGGCGATCCTTGTCCTTTGGTAGTAATACCCCGTATTTAAATGATATTTAAATCTCCACATAGCTATGTCATTTTGGATACTCAATACTTTGTACATTACCTCCATGTATTTCGGCGGTTTAGCGGAAATGGCCTCGACAAGGACCTCTTCATTTTGCAAAGCTTTGAAAAAATGGTAGCTGCTGCCAGACCACGTTTCGTAATGGAAAGGGCTATCGTCGATTACGCCGACTATTCTAATATTGTTTTTGTCCACTATATGTCTCCATCGCCTGTTTCAGTATTGAGTTCAGTTTTTTCCTCCAGTATTAAAATTAGTCAATAATTCTTTCTTATAATAACGCACTTAATCCACTCTCACAACCATTCTTGGCATGGGCTTCTCACCGCATTATGAGGTAAGGAAACCCCGCAAGAAGTCCAGACATAGTATATAGAGTCTGGACTTCTTGCGGAAACTAATAACCGTAGACTTGTATTTCAGCCAATCCTATATTCTGGGTTCCTCCGCTCACCGTGTTTACTGTCATTCTCATACTTGTGATGACCTTCGGAGAGAAGGTGTACTCAGTTGCTGCCCCTGCGTTATTTAGCGGACCCACCGTAAGGGTAGACCCATCGCTGAAACTCAATGTAGCGCTCAGGATCTGATCGTTAAGATTCGGCCTGTCGTATAGAATCACCTTGTCCACTGTGTAAGAAACAGACCAGTTCAACTGAAGCCAGGATCCGGCCCTCCCACCACTTGTTGCCCATTCCTTCGTGTAGTCCCCGGGATATCCATCGATAACCCCATCCACCGCCTTTATCGCAAGCTGTCCATACTGCAGCGTCTCGGAGGAAGCAGTCACTGCTGCCAAAGAAGATATATTGCCATAGACACTGCTCTGCACCGTAAGAGCTACCGAACGAGAGGTGTTTCCATTCCCATTCGTCGTGTTGGTAAAACTAACCGTGTCACTATATGAACCTGCTCCAAGACCGTTGGCGCCGCTATTGATCGAAACCACCACCGTTGTACTGGCTCCTGCCGCCAAACTCCCACCCGTTGACGAAAGACTTACCCAACTCTGTGTCTTGGATGCGCTCCAGTTGATTGCACTACCACCTGTATTCTGAAGTGTATAGCTCTGGCTCGATGGACTGAAAGGCCCACCCTGTGCTCCTGCTGCGCTCAACCCAGTCGAAGGGCTGACGGAAAGTGTACCGGGAATGACCGTCTGCACCGTGAGAGCTACCGATCGAGAGGTGTTTCCAGCACCATTGGTCGTGTTGGTAAAAGTCACCGTATCATTATAGAAACCTGCTCCAAGACTGTTGGCGCCACTATTAATCGAAACCGTAACCGTTGTACTGGCACCTGCCGCCAAACTCCCACCCGTTGACGAAAGACTTACCCAACTCTGTGTCTTGGATGCGCTCCAGTTGATTGCACTACCACCCGTATTCTGAAGTGTATAGCTCTGGCTCGATGGACTGAAAGGCCCACCCTGTGCTCCTGCTGCGCTCAACCCAGTCGAAGGGCTGACGGAAAGAGTACCGGGGATGACTGCAAAATCGGCCTCGACCGTCTTATTGCCATTCATCGTAATAACAACGGGATTTTGCGTACCGCTTGCGTCTCCGCTCCAGTTGCTGAAGGCATATCCTGTATTGGCTGTCGCCGTCAGGGTGACTTGCTCCCCTTCAAGGTAGGTTGACTTATTCGGATTCTTCGATACCGACCCAGCCCCTGAAGGACTGACGTTAACCGTTAGGCTATACTGAGTACTCGTAGACGGTGTACCGTAGACTTGTATTTCAGCCAAACCTATGTTTTGAGTACCGCCGCTCACTGTGTTTACTGTCATTCGCAAACTCGTGATGACCTTCGGAGAGAAGGTGTACTCGGTTCCCGCTCCTGCGTTATTTAACGGACCCACCGTAAGGGTAGACCCATCGCTGAAACTCAATGTAGCGCTCAGGATCTGATCGTTAAGATTCGGCCTGTCGTATAGAATCACCTTGTCCACTGTGTAAGAAACAGACCAGTTAACTGAAGCCAGGATCCGGCCCTCCCACCACTTGTTGCCCATTCCTTCGTGTAGTCCCCGGGATATCCATCGATAACCCCATCTACCGCCTTTATCGCAAGCTGATTGGTTGAAGAGTTTTCAGAAGAAGCAGTTACCGCTGCCAAAGAAGCTATATTTCCATAGACACTGCTCTGCACCGTGAGAGCTACTAATCGGGAGGTGTTTCCAGCACCATTGGTCGTATTGGTAAAACTAACCGTATCACTATAGGAACCTGCACTAAGACTGTTGGCGCCACTATTGATCGAAACCACCACCGTTGTACTGGCTCCCGCCGACAGACTCCCGCCCGTTGATGAAAGACTCACCCAGCTCTGTGTCTTGGATGCGCTCCAGTTGACTGCGCTGCCGCCTGTATTCTGAAGGGTATAGGTCTGGCTCGATGGACTGAACGGCCCACCCTGCGCTCCTGATCCGCTCAATCCGGTCGAAGGGCTGACCGAAAGAGTGCCGGGAATGACCGTCTGCACCGTGAGAGCTACTGATCGGGAAGTGTTTCCAGCACCATTGGTCGTATTGGTAAAACTAACCGTATCATTATACGAACCTGCTCCAAGACTGTTGGCCCCACTATTGATCGAGACCGTCACCGTTGTACTGGCCCCTGCTGTCAGGCTACCACCCCCTGACGATAGACTCACCCAGCTCTGTGTCTTGGATGCACTCCAGTTGATTGCGCTGCCACCTGTATTCTGAAGGGTATACGTCTGACTCGATGGACTGAACGGCCCACCCTGCGCTCCCGATGCACTCAACCCGGTCGAAGGGCTGACCGAAAGACTACCGGGAATAGCTGCAAAATCGGCCTCGACCGTCTTATTGCCATTCATCGTAATGACAATAGGATTTTGCGTACCGCTTGCATCTCCGCTCCAGTTGCTGAAGGCATATCCTGTATTGGCCGCCGCCGTCAGGGTAACTTGCTCCCCTTCAAGATAGGTCGACTTATTCGGATTCTTTGATACCGACCCGCTGCCTGAAGGACTGACGTTAACCGTTAGGCTATACTGTGTACTCGTAGATGGTGTCCCATAGACTTGTATTTCAGCTAACCCTACGTTCTGGGTTCCCCCGCTCACTGTGTTTGCCGTCATTCTCATACTCGTGATGACCTTCGGAGAGAAGGTGTACTCAGTTCCCGCTCCTGCGTTATTTAATGGACCTACCGCAAGGGTAGACCCATCACTGAAACTCAATGTGGCACTCAGGATGTTATCGTTAAGATTCGGCCTGTCGTATAGAACCACCCTGTCTACTGTGTAAGGAACAGACCAGTTCAACTGAAGCCAGGATCCGGCCCTCCCACCACTCGTTGCCCATTCCTTCGTATAGTCCCCGGGATAGCCATCGATAACCCCATCTACCGCCTTTATCGCAAGCTGATTGGTTGAAGAGTTTTCAGAAGAAGCAGTTACCGCTGCCAAAGAAGCTATATTGCCATAGACACTGCTCTGCACCGTGAGAGTTACTAATCGGGAGGTGTTTCCAGCACCATTGGTCGTATTGGTAAAACTAACCGTATCACTATAGGAACCTGCACTAAGACTGTTGGCGCCACTATTTATCGAAACCACCACCGTTGTACTGGCTCCCGCCGACAGACTCCCGCCCGTCGATGACAAACTTACCCAGCTTTGTGTATTGGATGCGCTCCAGTTGATTGCGCTGCCCCCTGTATTCTGAAGGGTATACGTCTGACTCGATGGACTGAACGGCCCTCCCCGCACTCCTGATGCACTCAACCCCGTCGAAGGCGTGACTGAAAGTATACCGGGAATAACAGTAAAATCGGCCTCAACAGTCTTGTCTCCATTCATCATAATCACAATAGGATTTTGCGTGCCGCTTGCATCTCCGCTCCAGTTGCTGAAGGCATATCCGGTATTGGCTGTCGCCGTCAGGATGACCTGCTCCCCTTCAAGGTAGGTTGATTTATCCGGATTCCTTGACACCGACCCAGCCCCTGAAGGACTGACGTTAACCGTAAGCCTATACTGACCACTCGTAGTAAGGTTTTCAGCCCAGAAAATTTCATCTCTATGAATAAATTGTCCTAAAAATCCATCGGCACCACCCTGGGATGCATGGGCTGATATTGCCAAATATTTTGGGTTCATTGAATAATTAGTCGATTGCATTGCTACCGGGACTTCAAAACTGCCTCTATCATTCCAGTTGAGACCTGTTCGGGAGAATAAGTCTGGAATCTCAGCAAAATATGCTGTCGGATCCAACGGATTTGGCCAAACATTGTCATCATACCAATGAACGATGGTCTCGTGTATGACTGGATTGTAACTTGGATCATTATTAATAACGGACAATACCGCAAGTCTTATCAATTCATAAGTTGTGCTGTGGTCTGGGTGAATGTCAAATTCAGAAAGCGTAAAAATTTGATCAGGCTTAAAAGAAGAGATGATATCTTCAAGATCTACAAGTATATTGTACCTGTTATAGTTTGCGGGAGCACCAAATCGGTAAGAATGATAATCGGTTCGGCCTAATCCACGATTTCCGTAAGTCGTCGACTGACCAAGAGGTGTAGTATATATACAGGTAGAATTTACACAGTTATCATAAATCGTTTGTAGAAATCCGTCAGGATAACCAAGGAAAATCAGGTCATCTTCTATCATTCCCAGATAATTTTGTGCACTAACAGCCTCACCTTGCCTCATATATCCGGTGCTAATACCGTTGTAAAAATCACCATTTGTCATATAAATGATTTTTACAGGTTCCTGATTTTGTATCGCCTGGTAAGTAATGCCCGCCGCAGTAATAGCATCATCATCCGGATGAGGAGAAATCACAAGTATTTTGGCAATCGATAAACCGACATAGAATAAAATCACCGTCAAAATAATTGACCCCATAAGAAAGAGCCGTTTTGCTTTCATCGTTTCCTCCACTAAAATATTTTTTTCAAAGAAATCATGACGAATTCTTGTGTCCTGGCATCGAACTGAGTATTATCTTTTTAGCGTTTAGTTCCAAAAACTTCTATGCAGAGTTCTCTTTATAAATAGGCCATGCTGTCACCCTGAACTTGTTTCAGGGTCTCATAACCATTGATTTTATAAGATGCTGGAATAAATTCACGCAATAAAAACTTTGTAAGCAGGGCTCTATTTAATTATCTTCCGATATACGTCAGCATAATCCAATGCCATATTCTTGCTCGAATATTTCATCTTCACTTCATTATAGGAAAGATTCACAAACTGTTCGCAAAGTTCCGGATTGTTATGAATCTGTAATATTGCTTCTGCAAGGGCTTCGGGTTTTCCCGGTTCAACAAGCACGCCGCCTTTTCCATTCTGCAAAACCTCGGGGATGCCCCCGACTTTTGTGGCAATAACGGGTATTTTCGACAACATCGCTTCTAGAAGAGTTATAGGCAGCCCCTCTGTCAGGGAAGGTAAAACAAACACATCGAAAAACTTCATATATTTTCTTGCACCAGGCAGGTATCCTGTGAGAAATACGCTGTCTGAAACGCCCATCTTATTGATTTTAATTTGAAGTTTCTCTTTCAGCGGACCTTCTCCTATAATTATCAATTTCAATCCAATGCCGGTTTTTAATCGATAGACAGCGTCTATCAAATTATCGAAGCCTTTTTCAGGTGACAGCCTACCGATAGCGCCTACGATAAATCCAGCCCGGCAGAAATCAATGACCTCACTATCAACAGCGAAGTTTTGACTATCAGCCTCATAACCGACAGGAGATATGCCGTTATTAATCACCGACATAATCCCTGAATGTTTCCTTAGACCCGGCATTGAAAGCATCGATTTGTTCACAACTACTACCGAGTCAAAGTATTTCAGGCTTTTCAGGTCAAACCATTTATAAATGTTCATCTTTGTGAACCTGCCTGCGCATGTCCATCCATGCAAGGTCGAAACCAGAGGAATCTTCCTGACCATTTTGGGGATAAAGCCGAATAAGATATTCGCCTTGTATCCATGAGTATGCATAAGATTAAAATGTTCTTCATGAGCAAGTCTGAGTATTTCCCATGCACCCACAAAGTTGGGGCCTGCCCGCATTCTTACTTTTTTTACTTTAAAGCCTCTCTTTAATGCCTCTGTCTCAAGTGATTTTTCCTTGATACCAGGTTCACCAATACTGCAGATCGTTGATTCCATGCCAAGCTTGACCTGTTCATATACCAAATTGAGGAGCATTCTTTCAGCTCCATAAAGTCCTCCGCTGTCGATTATATGCAGTATCTTCATCTTTACTTTTCACATGCGTATGTTTTCAGGCCACTTGGCTCTAGCCGGTTCTATGAAACCTCTTTTGATAAAACATGTTTACTTAATGATTGTCATTTCTGGAGTGATTGCTTTTAATGTACCGTTCCTGCCCACAAGTCGTGAATAATACTTATCAAAATTATCGATCATTCTTTTGATGGTCATGTTTTTTTCAATGTTTTCTTTATTTCTCTCTTTGAATACCTTCTTTTTTCTCTCGTCATCAATTATATCCAGAATTAACGAAGCTAATGTTTCATGGTCGTCCAGGGCAAAAGTAAAACCGTTCACTCCATGATCTATCAGTTCTGTGTTTCCTCCGCTCGCAGAGACAATGCAAGGTACTCCTGCTAACATATATTCAATGATTGCATTGGAAATCCCTTCCTGAGCGGAACAATTTACTGCGAGATCGAAACTACGCAGATACGGGATAACATCGTCCTGGCTGCCAATAAAATAAACACTGTCACTAATATTCAATTCCCAGGACAGGGCTTCAAGATTTTTCCTGCACGGTCCTTCTCCCACCAGGATAAAAATAATATCTTTTCTGCGCTCTCTTATTAATGCAGCGGCTCTTATAAGTGTATCCAGGTGCTTCATGGGCCTGAGATTAGCTACACTTCCAACTATTTTGTTTTCAGATAATATACCCAACTCCTTCTTAATATCTTTTGTCATCGGAGGCCATCTTTGTTTTAAAGGCGGTTACATCGATCCCGTTATAGATCACATCAATTTTATCACTATTAAACCTTTCTACTCTTTCGGTTAATTCCTTTACCTTCTGAGAGTTGGCATGAATACCGGCAACAAATCTATTTGCGATTTTTGTAAAAAAAAGGGGCAATGGATTTATCCACTGCCCGAAATCCCGCCTGCTCGATATGATACATTTCACTCCGGCCAGATGTGCCGCCAAGACGCCAAGTGAGTTACCGTTTACGAAAAATGTATGGACGATATCCGGATCTAGCTCTCTTATCAATATGATCAATTTTGCTATGCTGAGATATGTCAAAGGACTTCTATATCTGCAGCATCTCATGACTGATATTTTGCAATTCTTAAACTGTGATTGATGTTTCATAATCCACTCAGAAGGCATCAAACAATACAGGTGAACATCGTATCGCATTTTATCAAGACCGCTAATCAGTTTTTCGAGCTGATTTTCGGTACCCGCATTTAAATGAACAATCTCATCAATGATAAACAATATTCTTATTTTCTCTTTCACATCCAGGCATCATATGAGTGTCAACTGTTCTGATTAACCTCTGCAAGCCAGTCGCATATCAGACTGAAGAGCTGCTCTCGCCACGGATACCATGCGTAGATGTGATTTGCCTGTTCAATGATCCTGACTCGTACTTGATCTGAGCTATGGGGACATTCCTTTAGATACTTTGGGAAGAATTTGTTGAGGAGTACGGAACTATTTGCATCGTTTCCCGCCAGGATGAATAAAACCCTTTTGTCCTTTGCCAGATATGAATTTAATAAATTTACTGCTCTGTAGTTAAGATGCTTAATCTCGCAATCCTTAGCTTCTCGTTTCATAACCTTTCTTATGAACCAGTACTTAGCACCGCCGTCATTGCCCTGAAATCCGATTTCAGTGTTAATAACCGCCACCACGATTCCATCGATCTCAAATTCTGGAGATATCCCCAAAATGCATTATTTGCATAAGCGCCGCCAGCATAAATATTTTCCGCATAAGACAGCCCTTATCTTCACCATTAACAGTAACGGGAAGATCCAAGAGTATCAATCCATCCGACTTGGGAAAATCCTTAGATGAAAGAAGTGCTGTAATCGCACCCCCGCAGTTCCCGATTAGAAAAAGTTTATCAATCCCATAGGTATCGATAAACAGTTTATTTGAGCATTTCACGTCTGAGACGAACATCCCCGTCTGAATTCTTCCCCAGATATTACTAATAGAGTCTCGGAAGTAAGCTCTCCTTCACTATCACCAATCCCTTCGGGGTCAAAACGAAGAACATAATATCCTTTCGCGCAAAGCATTCGGGCCAACTTCACGTTTAGGCGGTTAGGAGCTACACGGTATTTGATCCCAGGGTTCAACAGATTAACCCCGATTCGTCTCCCTTCAGACGCAGTTCCGTCGGGTACGATGCACGATCCCGTAGAGTTTTTCCCCATGCTCATTCAGAAAACTAATTTCTTGTTCCATGGTTTTCTTTAAACCTTAAGCACTGCATTTCTGCTTAAATCAGCGTCCCTATTTCTTTTTTTGTCGAAAAATAAACAAATGTTTTGGAGAATATCTTTTACCAATCTCTCCTCTCCCCCTAAAGATAAGGCGTATTTTTTGCCGTTTTCAGCAAGACGTCCACGATAATCTTTGTCTTCCCACAGCTTTTTAATAGCCAAAGCAAGACTGTCCGGATCCTCAGCCGGAACAATCTCCGCCTCATTTTTTGTTAAAATACCTCGAGTGGATGTCCTGTCCGAAATTATTACAGGTTTTCCAAGCGCCATTGCCTCTAAATAAACACTTATACCGGCCGACTGCAATGCTTTTTTTTGGATAGGAATGACAACGAGTCGGGAATCTGCAATATATTGATTCCAGGAATTAAAATCATAGTTATGTCTTACGATTTCCACGTTTTTGGGAAAATCTCCTTCATTCAAATAAGTATTATGGATTTTTGCAGCGTCTTTAGCAGGAAGAACGACTTTGCAGGGATAATTCAGGACTGTAATAGCCTTAAGCAGAGTATCGAAATCTCTATAACTTGCTCCGCACGACAGGACATAGTCACCATCATTAGGCAGGTACCTTGACAATATATGATAGTTATTTGCTTTGAATGGAATATAATGGCACTTATTTTCACTCACATTATAGTATCTTTGATAAGAACTCATATCCTTATGCATACAGAAGAATCCATCCACACCAGTTAAAAGAACTCTTTTAATAAAGCAGTAAATCTTCGCCTTAAAATTATGTGGCAAATGCAAATTGAGATCGTAAAAAACGACTGTGGTTTTATGACGCCACATGAATCTGTTCAAAAATGCAAGCAGCATCTCATCGGCATCTGCATTAAAAACCAAGAATACATCATATTTCCTGATTTTCAACAATAATCGAAATATCATCATAAGGCGTTTAATAATGCCACGTTTATCTATTTGAAAATAATCAATATTATTTATTTTCTCAGGTAACCTATTTGTTAATTTTACATTTGATATTATTTTAATTTTATTCATTTATCCCAGTCTTTTTAACCGTTGAGACTGAAAATGTTAATTGTCAGTGAGGTTATCGTTATTGTTCAGTTGCAACCACAAATCGATTGCTCCCAAGGTGGTTCCTGAAGTACAGTTCGCATCAATTTTGAAAAATTACTTTCGTATTTCGCGTTTTCAGGATCGAAGATGCTTTCCGGTGTGATTTTACATAAATAGTCTTTTCCCCAGGATGATTCATACAAATGTAAAGAATATACCCTCTGTAATTTTTTCAGTTGCCATTCTTTTCCTCTGATCAAATGTATCAGCGGTGGATGTCGATATTCATATTGTCGTATACCCGTTTCTTTCAGCGCAAATATCAACATATTTAATACAATATTGCGCACTATTGTTCTTGGCCCGACCGCGGAAAGGTAAACCCCATAATAAAACGCTGGACGGATCATTATATTTTGGATAGTAAAATGCATACTGATTCTCAATGTGGATTAATGACGGATAGTGCGCGTGCCAAAGTTCCCATGGTAAGTTGTACCGAGTGATAATTCCAACGTCTTCCCATCATATTCCTGGTATTTTTCATACCAAATTCGTAAAAACTCAGCGCTATTTTCCGCGAGAATTACTCCGCTGCCAAGTCCGGACTCCGGCTCTCTACCCATGACCACCTGATGATTCAGGAAGGGCGACAGAGAATTAATGCTGATTGCATCCAAGTCCAGTAGATTCCACCGTATTCTAATAGAATTTCCAAGCGCATTACATCTGATTGATGAGCACGATAAGTCAGCAATTTGCCGAATATTTCTTGCGGTATCTTGCGTTTTTTCACTGTTACGCACTTCTTCACAGCCTCCCACCATTTGCCCTGTGGTTCTATGCCACAGTGGTAGTAGATATTTTCCGGCGCATTCACTCGTATCAGCAGTAATCACAGCCAGATAGTGGATAAAAGAGAATTCCCGGCCGCCGACATCAATAAAATGAATTACATTTGGAATCATGATCGAACCTACACTTTTGACTTAAAATCGGACTGCACTCCGTTTTCGTGATCCAACTGACGAGTGTTTTATTCAGCGCCTGTGCAACAGGACTATATAATTTTGAGTCTTTCCAGAACAGCTTCTCTTGAACTCTCCTGAATTCCGACCGGTGATTCTTACCGTATCTTTCATGTAACTCTTTTAAAGCCATGTCGCCGGACTGCTTTTCACTTTGTGCTATTTCAACAATCAATGTACTTCGTACAGGGGGGACTATGCCGTTCAAGAGATTTATCTCGCAGGTCTCATATAAAGGTCTTTATTTATCAAGTAACCGTCGATGTTGACAGTTTCCCCGCTCATAAGATCATTGACCAGTTGATTACGGTCCTTAATCATTCTTTATATACCACAACTGCGTCGCGAGATTTGAACGAAGGCATTGATCCATATAAGGCTTTCCGGAAACAATGGGGATATGAGAATAAGCGAATCCACTTCGTTCTGGGAAGCGGCCAGAGCAGCAAGGGTCCCACCAAATCTGACCCCTATAAGTCCTGTTTTCCCACGCCCGTTTCTTCGGCAAGTATGGACAGGGCCGCCGAGATGTCGGACAATCTTGTTTTTATCGTTGAATCCTCAAAGTTTCCTTCGCTGTCTCCTTCGCCCATGAAGTCGAATCTCAGGCAGGTGATACCCTCCCTTGCCAGGGATCGCGCTATGTTCACGAAAACTCTGTGGGCAATCATTTTTTCCTCGGCAAAGGGAGAGCAGAACAGCATTCCCAGCTTGTGCCTGGCCAGTGAGCCTTGACCATTGGGAGCGTGAAGGACTCCGAAGAGTCGGCAGGCGCCGTTAGTAAAGAAAAAAGGATTTTCTTTAGAGCTATTGTGATCTGCGTCGAAAGTATCTTTGATTGCCATAGACGCCGGCTTTTTCACATATTTCACCTAAATGAATCGAATCTATTTGAACCACGGTTTCCAGTATGCCGGCCTCTCTTTGAAACCAGGGCGTGCAGAGCAAATCGATCCGAATCTTTTTATGGGCATGGTGTTGTACCGCAGATATTGATACCCATCCTAATGCCACCTGATACATGCGTATTATTCTCTGTCAGAATGTTGTCAGCATAGCCGGTGTCATTCGATAGATTTAAACCGATCGAGGCATTACTCACCTTGTTATTGATCACCATGCTGCCTTTATCAGCATTTATACCCACAACATGTTGATCATGAATATTGTTTTTAACGCCCGTTACCATGTTGCCATTGATTATGCTCCCCGATGCCACTAGATTATTGCCATTGGCTCCTGATCTATAAAGTGTGTTTCCCGTTACTATGGAGCCCTGACCCACTTTCATAACCAATTCGTAAGCCTGAATCAAATTGCCGGTCGCTATACAGCATTCTTGTGCAAAGATGCCTGTATCGACAGCTTCTATCGTGCAATTTTTCACTAAACCGTAGGAACCTATTTGGATCCCATTAAGTATATGAGTAAGGCGCAAATTTTCAACTCGACAATTTGATCCTAAACTCAGAGAGTTCATGTTTTTTATTGTTCCATTCACAACAGCTATATTCTTTCTGTCTGTTGCCGATATGCCTCCACCCGGCGCTTCTACTCCCGGCCCATAAATAACAAATCCATTGAGGTCCAGGGTAACATCGTCAGTTGTGATCACGATTGCCTGAATGCTCGTTTGGCTTTGTACACTAAGATTGCTTGAAAGCCTATAGCTACCAGGGACGCTGATCTTTACGGGGAAACCTGGTGTATCACCGGGCGTTATATTTCCTGCCATTACATTTTGCTGGTTAATTAAAACAATTCCATTAGACATAATTAAAACCTCCTTTTTTGTATCGCCATCTTCTAAAGAAAACTATTTCCTCTTTATGTAGTTTTACATGTGGTCATCGATACAACCTGGCTATGACTTTTATTCCAGACTGCTGTATGAGTTCTCGATCTTCGAGATACTGAATCGGAATTTGCCGTTTTTTTCGGGTGCTATTTCGGTCACGTAATTAAAAACAATGTCTGTGGAAGATCCGAAGACCATTGTAAACTCATCCATGAGCTGCCTCTCCGTGGCTCCGCTGTAGCCCGCACCTTGTACAATGTTCAGGGTTATGTTATTTCTATCTTCCTGAACGATCTGCATCTGGTCGATACCCGGAAAGGCGGTCAGGGTTCGCTCTACGAGTGATACCCCGGCTACAAGGCTGCCGTCTCTCCGGACGAGAAAGTCGGCCACCCGGCCATGGACTTCTTCGAGAATGGCAAGCCCCCTGCCGCAGGAACAGGTCCTCTCGGATATCACGCCCACATCCTCGATCTTATACCGGATCAGGGGCATGGCCAGGTTGACCAGATTAGTAATGACGATTGCGCCTTCCCTTCCGGGAGCCACAGGCCGGCCTGCATCGTCAACGACTTCGACGAAATTATTCTCCATGTTGATATGCATGCCGCTGTGACACTCGCATTCAGAGGCGATAAGGCCGACTTCTTCACTGCCATAATAGTCCGTCACCGGACAGCGAAAAACCTCCTCTATAACGCGCCTTTCTGTGGGAATGAGCATCATGGAGGTCGAGATGATTCCTTTGGGTCTGATGTCATCAATGCCGAGCTTCCGACAGTATTCAGCAAATGTATAGATCGAATGAGCATGGCCATGCAACAAAGTCGGTTTAACAGACTTCCACTCTTTGACAAAGCCATTGACGCTTTTATTATCGACTCGCATGGTATCTAACCAGATCTGCGGGTCTATAAAATAGTTTCTAAGTCTTTCCTTTATCGTTCTGGGAAGCAAGGGGTTACCCCAGATTCGCCCCATCGGTTCACCAAGATTCCATCCCGCCCATTTAAAGCCCCTCAGGCCGCCACCTACACCGTGTTCCATCGATTCAAAGTCATAATACACGGTCACGGCCTTGCCTGTCGATCCTCCAGTCTTGAATGGTGTCAAGTGCCGTTGCGCCCTCATACTATCGGCGATAAACCCCTCGGGATGCTTCCGGAGGTCTTTTTTGGTCAGGAGGGGAAGCCGGGCAATGTCGCCAGGATCCTTGATATCTTCCGGGCTAACTCCATGTTCCGCAAACCGTCTGCGGTAAAGTGGGACTTCATTGTAGGCGTAATGGATCATCTTCGTAAGCCTTACGAACTGAAGCTCCCTGAGATGTGCTGGATCGAGATATTGGGTCTTCTCCATCTCTCTGAGATAATCAAGACGCGGGCTGCCGTCTTTCCAGACCCAGAGGGGTATAAACAAATTTCTTCTCAGATATGCGTTTATTGCCATATTAGAACCATCAATTCTCATTACCGATCAATCCGGGATGTGTTTCCTGGATAAAACCCAGGTAGAGATTGGCCAATTCTTGCTGTTCTTGGTAGCGAGCCAGTGCAATGGATGCCATGGTGAGTGAGGGACCGGATAATATCTCATTCCCAAAATGATATGAATCAATGCATATGGGTTTCCCCATCCATCGCAATCTATGATATCCGAATACTCCCTGGTCAACAGCTTTAAGGCATCAGGTGTGTACCGCCAAAAATCACCCGGAGCGCCGTGAATCTCGGTCATAAAACATGTTGCGTGTAAAGAAACACCTCCGGGCTTCAGCACTCGAAAAGCTTCCTTAATGGCGGCCTCAGGAGATCCCTCAACATGTTCTAAAACCTGATCGCTAACCACAGCATCAAATTCACAAGAGGGGAAGGGCAGGCTGAGCATATTTACTTCAGGGTATTCGACATTGACAATCTGTTCGTCGGTAAAACCCAGGATTTTACAAAGCTTCTGCGAGCCGCTTATTGATAAAACTTTGGCTTTGCCTGGCCATTCACGACGATATTCAGAGAGATGTCTGTACATGAAATAGCGTGAGATATTTGGGCCTTTGGCGAACCCCCATGTGCTTAAGAGATAGACCGTATCCTTAATTCTCCAAAGCATGAGTGTATTATCCCTTTTGCCTCGACAGTAAACTTTTTAGGAGAATCCTTTCGTCAGTATTGAAAGAAACAAACAAAATGGATATAAGATATAGCGGTACAGCATACGCTGCAGCGAGGATAAGACTCATATATTCGGCCCTGATCAAGGCTTTATTAGCTACTATATAAAAAAGGGCCAGATAGCAAAGCGTGAACAAGATAGTCCCCCCCAGGTTCTGGTAATATTTATGAATGGGGAGAGCAATGCTCCTGCAAACGATGACCGGGAAGGACGAACAGCCTCGAAACTATCAGCGGGGCCGCTGTTCCCACTGCAACACCTACAATACCGTAATGTCTGATCAGGAGAAGGCTTAATCCCAAATTAGTGAGGCTCTCGATGATGCTCACAAGTGCCAGTGAACGATGCCGGGCTACCGCGTAGAGCACATTGTTCGATGGATTGATTATTATCTCGAAAATTATTCCGACCATTAGGACGACGAGGACCGGATACGCATCGAGATAATTCTCGCCCATCCAGCGGGCAATGAAGGGCTTGCCGAGTATAATAATAAGACCGCCGCCGAAAACCGCACCAATCGCATTGATCTTCGTGAAGAAAAGCAACTTGGAGCCTATCTCTCTATAGTTGCCCTCTGCATGGTACCTCGTAAAAACAGGCATTAGTATGTTCGTCGCCCTGAAAACGAGATTCATGAAAAGCTCCACGAGACGCGCACCGATAAAATAGTGCGTGACAAATTGTGCGGAGAGGGCGATGCCTATTACGATGGATGATATCCTGAACCGTATCTGGTCGCTGATTTGAATGACGAACGACCAGACACTGTAGGTAAAAAGTTCCCTGACCCTTTCTTTACGGAAATGGCGAAAGCTGAGCTTCATGCCGGAAAACAGGTGCCGGCAAATTAGATAGAACATAATGTTTGATATCTGTGATCCGGCAAGCCCGATAACGGCAAGCGACACAACTCCATAGCCTCTGCTTATAAAAAAGACGGTCAGACCGGTACAGACGAGCATCACAGCAAAATGACCATACGTCAGGAGATCATACCGAACATAGGAACCTATGATGCCTGCAAAGGCCTTGAAGGGAAATTCGAGCGCAAGATTCAAGCCTGTAATCAGAATAACCAGCCTCAGCAGCTTCAGTTCCGCATAATCCGCTGTAAAGTAGTGAGCGAGAAGGCAGATGCCAAAGGAAAAAAGAATAATGACAAAGCCCAATGCCGAGTAAATGACCAGGGAGGTGTTGATTATCTGATTGGCATTATCATCCTCCCTTTTCGAAATATACCGGGTTACGTACCGCGTTACAGCAGTGGCCAAACCGAAATCGACCAGGTAATAATATCCGGTGATGCTCGTAGCGATTGTCCAGAGGCCGTACCACTTATCCCCGAGCATGCGCACCAGAAACGGCAGCATGAAAAAGGATATGACGATGCTCACCACTGTGTAAGAGGTGCGCACGAGGGAACTTTTAAATAAATTCCTGGCCGTACTCATGTCTGTGATATCAAATTAATGACTGTCATCTCCTGATAAGGAGTTTTACGATTTCTTTCATTGCGGGGATATAGGTCGGCATATACTGCAGCGCCCTGATGTATTCCCTGAAGGCGCTTATTTTATCCTTCTCGACTCGTGCTATACAGTTGCCTTTTGAGACATAGGTATGGGCCCAGGCTTCATTTACCACGGCCTTGTCAAGCAGGTCCGGATATCGTTCCAGAAACGAGTTCATTATCCTTATCGCACATTCAAATCTCTTTTTGTAATTATGGGACATCTGGCCTGGCCAACCACGATAGCAGAACGTCACATCATCAAGATAGTAGAATTCATAATGTGGCGAAACCCTGAGCCAAAGGTCATAATCGATGCCCATTGGGTATTGCTCGTCGAACATTCCTACTTTTTCAAAACATTCACGGCGAACGACAACCGACGACAGGGTCACGAAATTGTCAATCAGGAGTTGTCCGGAGATCTTGCCACTGTAATATCTTCGGTCCGAAACGCCGTGACTGGCTCCAGTTCCGTCTATGAACTCGACGTTGGTATAAACAACCCCAGTGGCGGGAGATATGGTAAAGCAAGGCATTTGTTTCTCAAGTTTATCGGGGTACCAGAGGTCATCGGCATCAAGTATCGCGACATAGTCGCCCCTTGACTCACGTATACCCCTGTTTTTTGCCACAGTCTGACCTTTGTTTTCCTGGTAAAAGCATTTTACTCTTGGATCAGGCAAAAATTGTCCGACTACAGTTTGAGTATCGTCTGTGGAGCCGTCGTCTATAATAATTACTTCGAAATTATGATATGTTTGGTTCAGAACAGATTGAACAGCAAGCGGCAGATACTGTCCCATATTGTAAGTAGCAATGACGACCGAAACAAGGGGTTCATCTTTTGTTGTCATGAGTTAACTCATTCTCCACTTGGTCATAGCAATGTGTTTAGCCTTTTCGGGGCGTCCAGAGTATCTGTTTCTGCCCAATGGAAAATTTTATCGCCGCGTAAGCGCTCGCAAGGTTCACAAGAGTGAAATAATACGGGATATAGAGAACCCCGGATTTATAACCAAGTTTTTCGAATATCAGCGCCAGGAGAGCCGATAGATAGAAAGCGGTCTGAAGGATAAAAAGCAGGGCATACCACATATTTTCAGTGCTGAGTGCGGAATTCGAAAGGTAACAGCATACGAGGAATACAAATGCTGTGTACCGAAGCCATTTGTGCGAGAAGAATTCCCAGGCGAAAAGCCCGTTTTTTTTAAGTCTGAGAAGATGCCGCATATCGAACATTGCCCATAAAGCGCGAAGAGATACCCTTACACGCATCCTATATTCATCGCGCGTCGACCCGACGGATGGCTCCCGAAGGACCGCACGCGGTTCGTAAACAACGCGATATCTCTGTTCAATGACACGCAAAGGTAAAACGAAATCGGGGAGTTGATCCGGATTCATTTCACTGTAGAGTGCCTTTCTCACCGCATCAATTCCTCCATCGACCCCAACGATGGATCCCACTATTGTTTCATACTCTCTTAGAAGGTTCTCGTACTTCATATAGGTGGAACATCCGTCACCCGTAAAAGTCCCGTCCGGATTCGTGTAAATCATCCGTCCGGTTACGTAGCCTACTTCGGGGTCATTGAAGTTCTCAAGCAAATAACGGAGCGCGTCCTTCTCGTACATTGAATTGGCGTCCGAGAAAACGACTATTTCACCGAGAGCTTCCCTTATCCCGAGGTTCAGAGCTGACGTTTTTCCTGCTCTCGGTTCCTGACGTATCAGCCTGACACCATGACTTTCATAGCTTTTCACTATCTCGTCGGTCCTGTCCGTCGACCCGTCTGATACCACGATGATTTCAAGATTATCACCCGGGTCTCCAATATCAAGCTTGTTTTGAAGAGTCTGTGCAATACATTTCTCCTCATTATAGGCAGCTATGAGGAGGGTAACTTTAGGGTGATACGGGCCTTTTACGACACGCTTTGGTCTTAACCTCGAAAGCACGTATACTGCGGCCGGATAGCCGATATAGATGTAGAACAGTGCGAAAGATGATATAAATAGTATTAACTTTGCCATAGTCGATTCTGATCGAGTGCCCTGAAAGGCGCGTCACGATATCATTGCGACAGATTTGCCAATAATAAAAGCAGATGCTGTGCGACTATCTGCCTGCCTTTTTCGTTCAGGTGACCCCCGTCGGTGGTGTATTCCTGAGGGAGATAGTCGAATGCCCGCCCCCCTTGTGTAAAGTTCGCATATCTGCCGTCAGGTAGAAGCGATTCTGCCTTTGCAAGATCAAAAATGGGTTCTTTTCCCGAATAGCGCTTTCGCAGCAGTTCATTATACTCGTTCCGTTTCACATTGTCGGAATAGCCGTCGGGATAACGCCCTATTAGCCTCTTTATCCAGGCTTTAGGACCTGACTGCACGATAGTGAGGGGGACCGTGACATGAATGAAAGTCGTTTTCGGGTATTTCTGTTCAAGATACTCCATCTTCTGAACATAATAGTTGAAGACCTTCTGTATATCGGTGCCGCCCGTCACATCAACGAAGCAGAATTTGAAGAATGCCAAGTCCACTCTGTTACCCAGACCTTGACCCATAAGAGCCACAAATGCGTCTATTTTGGACCGTGAATCTCCGTTTTCCCCGAGTTGGGAATGAGCGAAAATTGGCGCATCAAACACCCTGGGATCGTTCGTCTCAGTCAACTTCACCGCAATACCGGGATGCTCCTTTAAAATGTCATTTACACCCTCCATGATGTTATAGCCCACAGATTGATGTCCAAAAAATATCCGCTTTTCGGAAAGTTTTTGCCATTGTGATAGTGGCACTTTGTTCAACATGTTATAGCTCGCTCCTTGATCGGTTATACTGCCACCCTTACAGGCGGCAACCATCGCTGAAAAAAACATCGCGCATATTAAAGTCTTCATTATTTTAAAGAACATAGGCGCCTCCAATATCCTTATTTTCAAGAAAGTATAGGGACAGTGCAGAGAAAAGATTCCGCGCAAATTCAACTTCATCACTGAGTAGGATATCCGCATTGCGGTCACCCTTTACATTGCCCGATATGATCACGATGGCGCCATTCGACTTATTGAGAAAGAGCAAGTTCACGGCAGTCATGATTTTTGCCCTGTACGGGCTGGCAACGATCTTGCCATCCAGATAATACCAATACAAAACCCGGATTTGTTTTACCCCTCCCTGAAGAGCAGTGCCGTTGACCCTCACGGTAGAGCCGGACATAACAGGCACAGTTATCTCTTGACGGTTATCATATATCTTCCGCATGTTCCAGTGGACTAACTGTTTGTCACGGATCTGGAAAGCGAAATACCCAATATATAGATTCAGTTCTTTTCCCTGGTCGTTTCTATAAGTCCTAGTTAATACGCTATCTGCCCCAGGCGGCAGCGGGATTCCATTATCGTTGCCTTCACTCACAGTCCGCCACTGTCCTATGGCAACGGGGAAGTCGTGCAGGTCTTTCCCGAGCGGAACCGGCGCCGGCTTGTACATAATTAAGAAGAGGCCTGCCGCAACGAAGACTGCGAGCGAAGCGAGCCACGCCGTCCGAAATCGCTTCATTTGTCCCCGATACGTTCCCACCTCAATACCGGGGTTATTCTTTTCGACACTCATCTCATTCTGATCAAACTGTCGTTTCGCCTTGCTTGAAGGGGAGGCGGAATGAGCTGCAGAAGGGAGACGAGAAAGGATCCGGGCAAATAGGAACAGGGAGATAACTCCTACCATGGAAACAAAGAGTCCCTGAAAGATATGGAGCGGCCCATGGGTAATTTCACCCGCACTGTATGACCAAATGCCGATAAGGGTGACCCGGATCGGGTTTGCGATAATTCCTATTAAAAGGGCGAGCGCTATAAGCAATATCCTTCGAGCAACAGTTTTTTGTGTTAAAACGGCAAGGGGGATACCGATGGCAACTATCGAAACGAGATACCTTACTCCACTGCATGCGTTGGCGACCTCAAGGATTCCGTTCGGCAATTCGAGGTATTGGGCGTGCTGGTAAACAGGAATATTGACGAACGCAAATAGAATTGATGCGGTTTTTGCCGTAAAAAGCTGGAACGGCCAGTGCGTCCAGCCGATAGCGGCATCCAGCGCCGTGGGTATCATTAAAACAAGATACCCCAGCGGCAAGGCAAGGGCGCGTAGAAACCGCGCGCCTGTCAGAAGTAAGACCAATCCCGGCAAGATGATTAATAGTGAAAATTGTTGGGCCGCGATAATTCCACCAACTTTGCCGAGAACAAGCGTAAGAACGCCTATGATAAGGACCGCAAGACCGCCCGGAATATGTGGCTGAACCTGGATTTGTTTGAACCGCTGCCTATCTGACCAGGCGAAATATAGGCTGATAAAGGGTATCAAAAATCCGTGTGAATAATCGTCTCGCGCAGACCACTCTCTGATAAGGGAAGCGAAGGTATCGAGGTACATAAGGACAAATGCGGCGGCAAGAATAGCAAGCATGGCCCAAACGCCGGTCAATGAACTGCGTGCTGGCACATCGGCGCAACTCACTGACTTGTCTGGTTTACCGAACCCCAAAGATCGAAGATAATCTACCAGCATTTCATCCTCTGGCGGATATCTTTTGTAAGACAAAAGTCGACTGCGGCGCCGTTACGTCATATCCCACGGGGCTGCTGATAAATTCACTTATAGACTGAAATTTGAACTCACTGAGAAGGGTTCTCAGTTTGGGTAGGGTAGTGTCAAGATTTACGTAATGGCGGAATTGTGACTTCCATGTTCCGTTGAGTCGCGGCTGGTCCACATCGACCTCCCACGGATGGAAATACACTACAGCCATCTTTTTCTCTTTCTCATTTATCCTTTTAATAGCGGCCTTCGTAGCCTTTAACGGCATAATTCTGAGATAGCCCCCTCCTGCAACCGGGATCTTCTGACCAAAAAGGGGATACGTCGATGGAGGAAATTCAATAATAAGTCCGTTCCCTCTTTCGATGACGTGAGGGAAGCGTTCCGCCTCAGGCAACCCGTATCGGTCGTGGCGTATGGGGAATATGCTTGAATCGTACATAAATCCTTCTTCTATAAGGATATCGAGCGCCCAGAGGGTTTCTTTGATGATCGTGTAGCTTGTCGCCCTGTAGCCGACAACCGACTGCCCCGTGATGCCTTCCAAGATATCCTTTGACATGCGCACGTCTGCCCTAAAATCCTCGGGCGTAAGGTCATATACCAGCCTGTGGTTATAGCCGTGGCTTGCCACCTCGTGCCCTCGCCTCTGAATATCTTTCACCAGATCGGGAAAGTGCTCGGCAACCCATCCAAGCACAAAAAAAGTCGCTTTGACCTGATATTCATCAAGCAGGTCGAGAATTCTGTGCGTATTCCTCTCGACACGGCTTTCGTACTGATGCCAGTTTTCGAACTTTACCGTGTCCGCAAACGCTGATACCATGTAATAGTCCTCAACGTCAATGGTCAAAGCATTATAGATACAATCAGATGAATGCATTATGGGTAGAGTTTCCTTTTCGCTATTTCGACAAGTTCGGCAGAGTGCTCTGAATAAATTTTATTAAATCCCTCTTTCCTTGACATAACCCCGTCTCTTACCATATTGGCTATTTCCCACACGTAAGGGTGGAATCTATATTTTTTGAGATGGATATCGTTGGCATAGGCGTTCAAAAGGCAATTGGTCGAGTTGCTGTCCGTATCGTCAGGCGCTTTCCAGCCATACTTTTTGATTTCATTGAGTATCATTTCTTCATTGTAAAACTCCCATGCCATAGGATGGACATTGTAGGGAAACTTTTCCGGGTCCGAATAATGTCTCTCTTGAAGGAAATAGACATCTATATCTTCTCCCGCAACTTCCCTGAGCGGATTGAGAACCGCCTGCTGGGCCATCCTCGAAAGAGCGGGGTTATTTTTCATCAGTGCAGATTGTATAGGCGCCTGTCCCGGAGACCATCCATATCCTATTAAGGGAATGTTCTGCTCTATCGACATTTTCAAACAAACCGACTTTACCATTCCCATGCAGGACGTGCATATAGTACTCGCCCTTTCAAGAGATTTTTTAGAATAGAGTTCCCGTTCTTTGGCAGCCGAAAAGATTTTCTTCAAAATTTCCCATTTCGGTTTGAAAAAGACGTGATCAATGCCGAGATTATCGGTCACTTTTTTAATATTATCAGTTGCCATCTCTGATATGAAGCCGTTATCAAAGCTCACCGCCAGAACCTGCAATCCATATTTCAGTTTCAACAGGCTCATTGTGTAGGTCGAGTCTTTACCGCCGCTGTAAGCCATCAGGATGTCATATGAACGCTCTTCTGTCCGCCCCATCAGATCATTGAGCAGGCCTATAAATTTCTGCCCATACCTCTTTTTCTCTTCAGCCATTGCCTCTTCATTTCTCGTAAATTTCAGGCAGAAGTTGCAAACACCTTCGGCATTAAAACTAATGCCGGGAAAAGTCTCAGGCAAAATACACCGCGTACAAATTATCGGCTGATCTATCTTGTTAACCATGACGCTCTTCTTCTCTCATATTCGGTATATCACTAATTTGAAGCACAACTGCAGACCCTACCTCTATTTCCTGACGGCGCTCACGACTCTCACATGTTCACCATATTTGAAATACTCAATTTCTTTGTAAGAGGCATTCTTATCAAATAGTCTTCCTATCAATTTCTCCTGTTTCTCTCCTATTTCAAATACGAGTATCCCGTCATGCTTCAGAACAGTCAGGGCGCCATTCATAAGTTTGCGGAAAAAACCAATACCATAGGGGCCGCCATCAAGCGCAACGATTGGTTCGTAGTCAATGATTTCAGCGGATAATTTTTTCAGGGAAGTAGTCGGTATGTAAGGAGGATTGCAGATTACCACGTCTACTTTACCCTGATATGCCCTAAACGGCTCGAAGAGATCCCCGCGAAAGAGTGAGACCCTTTTTTGCACATTAAATCTATGAACATTCTTTCCGGCAATTTCCACTGCGGCCGGACTCACGTCTGAAGCAAGAATTTTGACATTCTCTTCACAGAGATGAGCCAGTGATACAGCGATGTTACCGCACCCCGTGCCGATCTCAATAACTGTCTGCGTATCCAGGCCGGATTGCCGGCGCTTATCGATAAAATCGTAAGCCGCCATGACTAACAGACTTGTTTCTTCCGTCGGTATAAGCGTATCTCTTGTACAAAAAAACGACCTCCCCATAAAAGTGGCCTCGCCAAGGATATATTCCATCGGCAAGCCTTTCTGCCTCTTCTGAGCTATGTTTGCGACGTCTACAATTTTATTGCTGGAAATGGACAAGACCTCTCTTGTTTTTCCGTTTGAAAGGAGATCAAAGAGCCGCAAGGTTTCGAACAGAGGATTCTCCATTCCGCTTTTTTTAAAAACTTCATAACTGCAAATGAAATCTCTAAATGAATTCATTGCTGCTGATTTCTCGTAGATGATGTCAAACGGCTTTTTTTCGGCAGGCTGTGAATGCGTCGGATTAGCTACTTTATTGATTCAGCCAGCAAACTTTTGCTGATTTTGCCGGTGGTAGTCTTCGGAAGAGAATTTCTTATGACAATATATTTAGGTATCATGTAATTCTCGAGATGCTGGGAGCAATAGAGCAAAATGTCTTTTTCGGTCAATTTTGATCCGTCCTCGAACGCAATGAACGCTTTGATTGCCTGACCCGATATCTGATCGGGAACCCCGACGACCGCTGCCTCAATGACACCATCAAGGCTGTAAAGGACGTTTTCTATCTCCTTTGGGCTCACCTTTTCCCCTTTGCACTTGATGATATCGTCTTTCCTCGCGACAAAATAAAGGTAACCTTCTTCGTCCATCCTGAAAAGGTCTCCGGTATGCAGGACTGTTTCACCGGGATATTTTCCCGGCTTCAAGCATTTTCCCGTTTCTTCCGGCATTTCCCAGTATCCCATCATCACATTAGATCCTCTTATGACAAGTTCGCCGACTTCGCCCGGGCTAACCTTTTCACCTCTATCATTAACAATATAGACTTCTTCATTCGGCATACCCTTTCCAACAGAGGTCGGCCTCCTCTTAAGCTCTTTAGGCGGGAGATAGGAAACCCGCTTGCATTCCGTAAGCCCATACATGGAGTAAAGCTTTGCACGTGGGAACAGATCACATAGCCTTTTTATGTGGCTTGTCGGCAAGGCTGCGGCTGTATTTGTTATATATCTTATGGAGCTAAAATCATACTTATGCATATCCTTGAGCTTGAGTAGCAGCGCAAAAATCGTTGGCACACCCGGAAAGCCTGTCACCTTCTCCTTTATCATAGTATCCACCACCTGATAGGGATAAGTGAAAGACTTTTCCAGAACCACAGTCCCGCCAATTTTAAAACCCATCAGTATCTGATATAACCCGTAGTCGAAAGACATCGGCAACACGTTGATGATAACGTCATCCTCGGTATTCTCAAGATAGGTTGTAATTGAATGGGCTGCGGATACCATATTGAGATGCGACAGCATGACTCCTTTGGGACTGCCGGTTGAGCCGGATGTATATATTATCGATGCAAGGTCACGGTCAATGCACTTTGATGTTACTGTTGAACTTCTGTCGGATTTTATGATGTCCTCGTATGGTATATATGACAAACCACTGTTATGCGAACCAGCCATTATTACTGTCTTCAGATAAGGGCAGTTAACGTTGCTGATTATATCAAACCTTGCGCTTTGAGTTAAGATCGCCTTTGCTCTGCTGTTATTCATTATATACTCGAATTTTTCAGCCTTTGTCGTATAGTTTATCATCATGAATGCTGCGCCTGCCTTTAATGCCGCAAATATTGATATTATTGCCTCTACCGAATTATCCATAAAGACAGCAACCCTGTCACCCCGTTCGACACCCCTATCTATGAGATCAGCGGCAAGCCTGTTTGCCATTGAATCTATCTCAGCGTAGGTCAGCCTTTTATCCCGGTGGACAAGGGCAACCTTATCAGGACATTTCCGAACGCTGTACTCTATAAAGTGATTGACTAAGGTGTGCCTGGACATAGACATTGATCAAGTGTTAAAGTTGCGGGCTTCCGGTCTTTCGGGTTATAAAATCCGACAGCCTGCTTATGGAATCAAAATTCTCCGGTACCAGTTCCTCATCGGCCACGGATATTCCATATTTTCCCTCTACAAAAGCAACCAATTCGAGTACACCTGTGGAGTCTATTAACCCTTTCTCCAGAAGAGAAACATCATCTTCAAGACCATCACGCTGCCCGTACAAGAAGTTATCGACAATAAAATTCCTGATATCAGACTTTAACTGCACGACTTTCATCCTCCTTTATCCGTTTCATTGCCTCCCGGCTTTTTGACTCAAAATTCTCCACAAACATATCATGCAAAAGCAGGGTAGAAATGATGCCAACGACTGCCATGTTATCCTTAAATCCGAGGATCGGACTTTGTCTGGCTTTCTTAATCAGCATAGAAACACTCCGCGGATCGAAATATCCCGTATCTTGCAGGTATTTCTCCGAAAGAAGTTCCTCGACGTAATCCAGATTCTCACCATTAAAAAAACTCTTTGAGTCAGGCGCCATGTAGGGCTGTTTCGTCCTTTTTATAACTGATGGCGGTAACAAATCCTTCATGCTCTCTTTCAGTATGTGTTTCTCTCTAAGGACGCTCATCCTGACGTGCGGTGGCAACTTACAGCAAAACTCTATCACCCGGTGGTCAAGGAAAGGAAACCTGCCTTCTATCGAATGAGCCATCGCAACTCTGTCGCCCTGTGAAGATAGTATATATCCGGGGAGTAAAGTCTTTGCCTCGATATATTGCGCCTGTGACAAATATTCATATTCAGAGACATCCGAAGAAATAAAAGCCGAAAGGTCATCTGTATTCCTGTAACCTCTCAAAGTCTCCTTTAGACCGTCGGAGAAGAAAGCCTTTGTCTTTTCTGTTGTAATCCATCTCGGTATATGCGAATAATATTGGGCAGGGTAAGCCGTAGCATCGACCTTGAAAAAGGCTTCTGCATACTTGAGGGATCTTACCGGAGAATTTTTCAAATAAGGATAGAGCCGTTTCAGAATCAGAGGCCTAAGCCTGGAATCGGGATACCTTTCAATAAATCTTCGTATCTTTGTCTCTTTAAAAATATCATATCCTGCAAGGATTTCATCAGAGCCTTCACCGGTCAATACAACTTTATAACCATGATCCCTGACGAGTTTAGAAAGAAGATAAAGCGGCGCCGGTGCAGTCCTTAATATCGGTTTTTCCGTATGCCAGATGACTGCAGGAAATATTTTGCCGATATCAGAATATGTGCATTTGATGTCGCTATGGTATGTTTTCAGGTATTCAATCACCTCTTTCTGATATACGCTCTCGTCATATGCCTCATCATGGAACGTGACGGAAAAGGTGCGAAGTGGTGTATCTGTATATTTCTTTATTAGAGTTGTTATTACAGCGGAATCGATACCTCCGCTTAGATAAGCACCAACCGGGACATCGGCCCTGAGTTGTATCCTCGTTGAATCTATCAACAACTCTCTTAACTGTTCCCCATATTCAGCCTCGGACTTCGCTTTTCCAGACGGCGTAAAATCCAGATTCCAGTATTCCTTTACTTTCCAGTTTTTACCTTCTACAACGAGATAATGCCCCGCAGGCAGTTCATTGACATCCCTAAACGCCGTTCTCGGAGGGATGGTTGTCCAGAATGTAAATATCTGATCGAGCGCAAATGGGTCTATCTCGCGTTTTACCCTGTGGTCTGTAAGTAAGGCTTTAATTTCAGAGGCAAAGATTATGGAACCGTCAATAAATGAATAATATATCGGCCTTATACCGACTCTATCCCTCGCGAGAAAGAGTCTTTCGATATTTCTGTCCCATAAGGCAAATGCGAACTGACCGTTAAGATATTTTAGGCAATCTATTCCATAATGCTCATAAAGATGGACAATGACCTCTGTGTCAGATCTTGTATAAAACTCATGACCCTTTCTGAGGAGATCTTCCCTGAGCTCTAAATAATTGAAGATCTCGCCGTTGAAGGTTATCCATACAGTCTTATCCTCATTATGGATTGGCTGCCATCCGCCATCCAAGTCAATGATGCTCAAACGCGCGTGTCCGAGTCCTATCCGTTTATCAACATAGAATCCAAAACCATCGGGACCGCGATGGTTTTGGATGGCAACCATTCTTCTCAGGGTATCTTTGGGTATCTCCGCATCTCTACAAATGTGAAAGATGCCTGCTATTCCACACACTATTTTTTCTTGTTCCGTTTTTTAATAAACAGGTAAATGCCTAAACCTGCTACTCCTGATCCCATTAACATGAGAGAAGAAGGTTCGGGCACGGAACTACTCCCGGGGTTGGGGTTAACCCGGTCGCGATAGGTGTCGGCGTTTGGATCGGGCACGGAACTATTCCCGGGGTTGGGGTTATACCGGTCGCGATAGGTGTCGGCGGGATTCGGCATCCATCGCATAGCTTGAAGTTACCCCGTAATTTACCATGCCCTGTGGCAGATCATTCAGAGCCAATAAAGCTACAAACAGCACAAACGTCATGACTAAGAATAAGTCTTGTTTTCATAGTGACCTCCTTTCAGTTAAAAATTCTTGTCCACAGATTTCTCTTTCTCCCCTTTTCTGTTTGTTCATGGTCCCTCCTTTCTGAATTCTGAAGTTATCTCCTTCAGTTCTTTTATTTCTCTCACGATTTTGTTAAACCTTGCCTTCCGTGTCCACTGAATCCCTGTTTGTCAACTTTACCTTTAATTCGTCTATGGCAGAAGCTGAGCATCTTTTCGGTTTCAGAGATTTTCTCAAAGATCTCTGTCTTTATCGAAACAGTCAATATTTCTCTCTAAATGACTCTTCTTCAAGACTCTCTGCCTTTTTTTTCATTTCTTTATTGCAGTTCACACTGTCGGAATATTCTTCAGAAATTCCATCCTGCCAGTATCTATTCTCTTTCTCAAGGTCATTAATTACTTCTTTCGCCATATCCAAAGATATTTCCCTTGTCCGATCGATAAATGCGGAGAGCAGAAGAAAATCACATACGATGTTTATCAGTCTTGGGATACCTCTGGCGAAGTTATGGATCAACTCAATGCCTCCACTATGAAAACTAACAGCTTCTCTATTTCCCGCAATCTCAAGTCTGTGGAATATGTATTCCTCCGTTTCGACCATTGTAAGGGGAGAAATGTGGCAACTTACGTTTATTCTCTGTCTGAGTGATCTGAGTTCCGGCAGTGCAAGAACCTTTCTCAATTCAGGCTGACCGACAAGAATTATCTGCAGAAGTTTTGATTTAGAGGTCTCAAGGTTTGAAAGAAGTCTTATTTCTTCAAGGAGATCAGGGGTGAGATTCTGTGCCTCGTCTATTATGAGGATTGATTTTTTCCCCTTTCTGTACTGCTCAATGAGAAAGTCCGTGAGATCCCTTAACATCTGAGTCTTGTCCCTACCCTGTATATCGAGGTTAAAATCGTCGTTGATCATCGAGATTAATTGATCCGAAGTCAAACGCGTATTGTTGACACGTGAAAAGGTTATATCTTTTTTTTGCTCCTTCATAACACTTCTTATGACAGTCGTCTTACCGGTACCTACCTCACCGGTAACAAGAATAAATCCGCCGGAATCAGAACTGATCCCATAATTAAGATAGGTCAAAGCCTTTTTGTGTACCTTGCTCCTAAAAAGAAATTCCGGGTCAGGGGTGATCTGGAAAGGCTTATATCTAAGGTTAAAGAAAGAAATATACATAAGAGCCTGTTTTTATTTTAAAAATCTATTTTGCTATTTTTTTTATTACTGCAAAAACCCTATTTCTTATACAAAACCGTCCTGTCCTTGCCTTCCATTTTTGCTCTGTAAAGTGCCTTGTCGGTATTCTGTATCAGTTCTTTCCTGTTCATCGCATCAGACGGAAACGTTGCAATACCGATGCTGACGGTTAAAGTGTCCCTCGGGAAAGCATCCCAGGTACTGGTTAGTTGTTCCTTGATTGCCTTCCTTATCCTTTCAGCGACTAAAAACGCCTCATCCTTCTCTGTCTGAGGCATGATGACCGCAAATTCTTCTCCTCCGAACCTTGCTATCACATCAATAACTCGCAGGATATCCTTTGCGATATTGGCAATGCGCCTTAATACGTCATCACCTGAAAGATGGCCTTCGGTGTCATTAAAAAGCTTGAAATCATCTATGTCCAGCATCAGCAAAGAAAAAGACAGATTGTGACGCTCAGAACGCTGGAGTTCCTCGTAGAATCTTTCCTCAAAATATCGCCTGTTAAAAAGAGAGGTCAGGGCATCGGTAATAGATAGTTCCCTCAAATGGCTTGCCAGGGCATAATACATCGATCTTTCGAGTGCAATAGATGCATATGATGCAAATGAACTTAATAACGCCATGTCCTCATCTGAAAAGACCTCCCCGCTTATCTTATCGGATATATTCAGCACCCCAATCGTCTCTTCTCCGATTTTAAGGGGAATACTTATGAAAGAGCCCGTCCTGTATCTCGAACGCTTTCTGAAAAAAACTTTTTCGCGACTTTCGACATCCTCCACCTTGAGTGGTTTGCCTTCGCTGAATACCTTCCCCGCAATGCCATCGCCAACACTGATCTTTATCTCACCCAGGAGTCTTTTGTTTATCCCTCTCGCGGCCTTTATGGTGAGGCAAGATGCATCTTCCCCTACCAGCATTAAGGAACCCTTTTCCGCACCAGTAAGATGTACGCCTATATCGAGTATGGATTCATAAAGGATATCCGGTTCTTTAACAGGGTTGAGACGTGCTGTAGCTGAATTCAATGCATCTTTCTCTTTTATGCTTTTATCATAAATGCACTGCAGATCTATGAGGCTGAAAATAACACCCGTAATTTTGCATAGCTCAGATATAATATCAGCGTCATCCTGATTAATAGGAGAGTTAAAGATACACATCAATCCGGACACTTTCTCATCAAACATGATGGGAAAAGCATAAAGAGATGCAACCTCATCACCCAGCCCCAATCGCAATAGCTCTATCGCAGATTCGGAATATAAAGATCTTTGTTTCTCAACCACCTCGGAAACAATGCCTGTAATCTTTAATGGCAGCGATTCCAGATGTCCTTTTAATATGCCTGCCGTCCTCACCGGCCTGAATACATCACTATCTCTTACCATTACCGAGACACTTTCTGCGCTGAACAAAAAAAGTGTAATATCCGCCAACATGTCATAGAGTTCATCTTCCTGTTTATCCAGTTTTGTGTTGGTTACAAGGCCGAGGACAGTTTTCATTAATTTATATCTCTTTTCCTTCAGGCTGCCTTCAGAGCTGACCCTGAGGACAAGATTGAATATGGACTGGATATGCATTGCCCTATCGTGAATGGCCGCATCGTCCCTGATGATAATCTCGTGATACCAGGCTTTAAGTTGCTGCGGGAGGAGACCGTAAGATTGCCCTTCTTTTTTATAAAAATCCTCAAAATCCCCGGCAGAAGGATATCCCCCGCTTCCTGTGATAACCAAGAATGAATTATCAATATGCACAGGTATGAAAAAATAGTATTGGCTTGCAGGCCCCTTGATTAAGGACACATTTCTTCTCTGGACTGCTTGCTCTATATGTGTCTTAAAAAAATTGTTATATTCCTCCCTGCCCCTCAGAGATGATCTGATAGCCGATAAGAATTTATCCTCCTTGACGGGAGGAAGGATTATGTTTCCTTTCTCATCGTACATAGAGAGGGAAAGACCTGTCAGGCTTGACAGATGATTCTGTAAAGAAGATAAAGTATCAATATTGAGAAGCTCAAACATTTATTCGATTTCGACTAAAAAATCCAAGTTCTGAAACTGCCGTGAGAAACAAACGCAAGTGTCCAGGTTCTTGTGTCCCCTGTAATTGAAGAAGTTTTATGGATTATTGTCCTTATCTCCTCCGGTATTTGCAGAGCTTTTATAATATCCTTCTTTGTTATAGAGATAATAATATGGATAAAGGTTCCTTGCGAGGTACTTTGAAACGTTATTGAATACGACGCCGAGAATATTACTACCCTTTATCTGGGAAATAGCATGTGACGCAGCTTTCGGAGTGGTACGGGATGCCTGGATTACGAGGAGAACCCCGTCCATATAACTGCTCAACGGAATAGAGTCTGAGCTTACGAGTATGGGCGCTGAGTCAAAAATTATATATCTATCCTTATACCTGAGCTTCATCTCGTGTACAAGCATTTTCATCTTTTCTGAAGAGAGAAGTTCAGTAGCATTTTCAGCGGCATTGCCCGCCGGCAGAAATACGAGTTTTCCGATGCCTGTCTTGATCATTACCTGGGAAAGCTCTGCTTTACCCATGAGACAGTCGCTGAGACCTTGCTTTGTTTCGATGCCGAGATATTTGTGTACGGAAGGGTGTTTAAAATCAGTATCCACGAGAAGTACCGTATGGTCAATCTCATTTGCTATAGAAACAGCAAGGTTTGTTGCTGTAATTGTCTTTCCTTCACCCATATCCGGGCTTGTTACCATAATGGTGTTCAGGAAATTTTCTGTGGTAGCCTTAATAATCCTGGCGCGCAATTTTTTATACTGTTCGGCAGCCACAGAATTGGGATCTGTTATGCACACTATATGTCTATCAACGGTATCAGGATTTACTGCGGGCTCTCCAACTTCAAAGCCCACAAAGGGAATCTTATGGTCATGAGAAAATGTTTCCTCACCGACAGTCTCGTGCACCGATTCCCTCATTTCTGCAGCTTTCTCTAATACCTTTTCTATTCTGCTCATTTAGTCCCCCCGCCTAGAAATTAAATATTTTAATTCCCATATATCTCGATAGTAATTCTTTTATCAGCACCAGGCATACGATAAAAAGATAAGCGCCTGATGCAACAAAAACCTTAAGGTCAAGCCTTTTTGCAGCCAGCTCATCGGCCTCTGTAACAATTCTTGGGATCGCAGCGAGTACGGGCAACTGGATGCTGGACTCAATCGAATCCTCATCTTTAAAAGAGTGATCAAGATATTCGAGTCCCAAGGCAGTACCTATTCCTGATGCGATGCCGAGCAAGATCCCGAAAAGGATCATTTTGACCCTGTCAGGTTTGACCGGGAATAAAGGAATCATTGCATAATCTATAATCTTGAACCGTTCACCTTTATCGGAAAACTCGAGTTCCTTCGAAACTTTTGCATTTTCGAGCTTTTGCAACAGTTGATCATATATCTGCTGATATACATTCCTGTCCCTTTGAAGCTTTGTCCACTCCTCCTGCTCTTTTGGCATACGTCCGAATATTCTCTGACTCTCTTGTTGCTGTTTTGAAAGCTCAGATGTTCTTGCTTTCAACGATTCCACCTCAGCATCCGTTTTCGCCAAATCCTCTTTTAACTGTTGAAAAATAGGGTTCATTGCAGCAGTCTCAGAGCCGGAACTTTCCGTGCGAGACTCTTTAGCTTGAGCTATCTGTTTCTTCAATTCTTCTATCTCACTCTTTATCTTTATTACCTCGGGATAACGCTCAGTATATTTGGCCGTCAAAAGCATGAGTTGATTGTTCAAATAACTCAACCTCGCCTGTGGTGAACCCTCTCTCGTTACAAACGCAATAGTAAGTTCCTTTTCACCTGCAAGTTGTTTCTGAAGGTTTTCCTTTCTTCTCAAGAGCTCTTTCAATCTTATCTCGGCTTCTATCCTGGCGCTCTGCTGGCCCTCCAATCTTGTAAGAAGTGTCGTTTCACTCTGGGGAACGAGGTTCGGATTTTTTTCTTTGAATTCCCGTATATTCCTGTCAGATTCCTCAAGTTTGACCTTATACTCCTGAACCTGATTCTGGATAAACTCATACGCTTCAGAGGTGTCCGATCTTCTGGAATGTATATTCTCATCTATATATATACCCACAATGGTGTTCACCACATCAGCTACCTTCTTAGGATCTTTCCCTTTGTAGGTGATATTAAACAAATTTGTTTGTCTATCATTCCCTCTTACCGTTATATCCAGGTTTTGTCTTATGCCTTCTATAAGGGCATTGGATTGCCCTGAACCCTTATCATTAATGTTAAACCCGAGCTTTGTTACGACCTTCTCTATAATGCTCCTGCTCGTAATGTCGCTTTTGAGGTTTATGAGCTTATCTTCATTGCTGCCTGAAACCCCGACACCTTGCATCAGAGGTTTCAACACGGTGTCCTTCTCGATAGACACAGTTGAACTCGCCTCGTATGTCTTGGACAATAGAAAACTTCCCCAGGTAAATATAGAAAGCACCACGAGTCCGACTGAGAGTGCTAAATATTTTCTCCTCTCTATTATCGACACATAATGTCTTATATCAAACTGTTGGGAATCCTCTTTCGGCATAGATACCTCCTAAAATTATACTAATCAACAACTATACGGTCTCCAGGCTTTAAAGGAAGATCGCTACTAACTTTACCTTTTTTGATTATATCTTTCAATCTCACCTCTATATTCGTCACCTCGTTGCCTTCCTTTCTTACGACAACCACATTATTCGGGTTCGCAAATTGTGTAAATCCCCCCGCACTTAATATTGCATCAAGTGTCGTCATTCCTTCTCTGAAAGGGATAACGCTCGGCGTCCTGACTTCTCCCAAAACCATGATGCGTTTTTCGAAATTATCAGGGATAAAGATTACATCATTTGATCTAAGCTGTACATCCTGTGATACATCACCCTTGGCTATGAGTTTATATAAATCAATATTGAGTTTCTGGCCATTTCTGAGGACATAAGAATTATGGAGATCGGCATTTTGTAACGAACCCAGTTGTGTTAACAGTTGTAAGATGGTAGTACTTCTTTTCAATGAAATTGCTCCCGATGCTGATGCGCCTGCCGCTCCACCTGATAGTGCCCCCCTTATTCCTTCCCCCGTCACAAAGACCTTGAAGCTGTTTACAGCTGTTACGACTACACTTACAGCGGGCGACTTGACATACTTTATAAGTTCTTTTTCGAGTACCGCTTTTAATTCCTGCGGTGTAAGCCCCGCAGCCTTAACATCTCCTACAGGTGGAACCGTAATCATCCCGTCAGGTCTTACAGGGACCTGAATAGTCAATTCAGGGCTTCCCCATACGGATATCTGAAGCACGTCCTCATCTCCAATTACATAACTCTGATTGGCTGTTGCATAAGGCACATGGATTAAAATAAAAATTGAAACGGCCATGAAGATCGAATAAAGACATTTTCTCATTTTTCCTCCTATCGTGCTCCTCTTCCGAAGAACACCACCTTAATTGTTCATAATTATCCATTATAAATTATCATTACATCGAGAAAAGGGATATATGCTTAACATAAAAAAGAGGATAAAATCCCCTATTGGTAATACAATTAATTTAATCATGTCTTATTAAATCCCTACTGTGCTTCATTTTCTCACTCTGGTCTTTAACTTCACGTGGATGTTGAGAGTCGGCAGGATCTCATAGTTATTTCGCGTTGAGCAATTCTATAAGATATGATATTCACTAGTTTTAGGCGTCCGACAACTGACTATCTCATTTACCAGAGATCTGAACCTGTCATAATCTATGGGCTTTATCATGCAATAGGAATTAGTAAGACTCTCCAATAGATTCACGACATCTCTATTGATATGGTCAGTCAGAACAATTGTCGGCATGTCTATTTTTCCTATTTTCTCAAAGAAAGAGTGCCCAAAGGGGTAACTCGTTATTATCAATACAAATTTATTATTTGTTAATTTTGGGAACGCACGTTCAAAGCTCTTGATTGTCTCCGTCTGGTACCCTTCGAGTTCAAGAATAGCTGAACAGACCTGCGAGAAGGCACTTTCATCTATTATTAATATCTTTTTCACTTAAATCTCTGTATGAGTGCTCGGTGAAACTTTGGCAGACAATTTATGGTTTTTTACTATCGGTTATGAAAATCCTCGACGGATTTTTCCCTCGATGAGGCATTGGGAACTTCGCAAGGCTGCACAGTTTTTTCAATTTGGGAAACCGGCAATGCTCCGCCTTTTCGGTCACAATATCAACCGAAAAGGATAGAGGATAAATCTTCAGGGAAGGGTTTCTCAGATTGACTATCTGGGAAGTATTCCTTCTCCGGCAAACACTTTACGCACTTTCAATATCTTCAGCATAAATCTTCAAACCGACACTTCTGCCAAGAAGATTTATGTTTACCACAAACGTATATTGATCTGCTTTCTTTTCAAGAATTCCCTCCGCTCCCTTGAGAGGGCCTCTTCTCACCCTTACCCAAGATCCTTCTGTGAGGTGGGGATAGATATCAAGTTCTTTTCCGCTCTCGATGAGAAGTCTCAAGGCACTTATCTCTCCAGGGGACACCGGGCAGGGATTGCCGGGCGCCGAAGAGACAAGGTTAACAGCTCCCATCGTTCTTAGTGCCTTTAAAAAGTTCCCCGTATCCGGAGAAATGTGGACAAAAAGGTAGCCCGGAAAAAGCGGGAATTCAATGAGTTTTTTTCTGTCTTTCCACTGACTCCACTTTTTTACGGAAGGGAGAAAGGTTTCTATTTCTTTTTTCCGTAATTCATTATTGGTAATAAATTCATACCTTGATCTAACATATAAAGCAAACCATTCCATGAATAATGCTCCCCCCCGTGAAAGAAACCTGATGATATTAAAAGCAATAAGTATACCATGAAAAATTTCTTTAAGGGCTGCGGTCATTTAAGCTAAAGGTAATTCTTTTAAATCTACGAGGTAACTTAATGAATAGACGTATTAATATCCCGCGATAAATTTCCGGATTATCAATGGATCACTACTGTGGATATTCAAATGGGGAAATCTATGGAGGGGAAAATGGATCTCAAAGAAACACCCAGATAGCATTATCTGTATCCATCAGATACAATTACAATACTGACTCCCGGAAAATTTTATAAAAAGCCTTTCTTGACATTCCCAGCATGCTTGCCGCCTTAGACTTATTGCCTTTACACTCCCGAAGAGCGTCTTCTATAGCCTGTAACTTCAATTCCTTTAGTGTTTTCTTGGAATGAATATCGGTTTGTCCCTGAGATAGGAGTCCTTCGGGCAACTCTTTCAGTGTGATCATATTTCCGTTCGCCAGGACAACAGCTCTCTCAATAATATTTCTTAACTGTCTGATATTTCCGGGCCATGAATGGTTTTGAAGAACGTTCAGCACTTCTTCTGATGCGTTGAGCACCTTTTCTTCCCTGATACAAAACTCTTTAATAAATTCTGATACCAACAAAGGGATATCGTCCTTTATATCTCTGAGAGCGAACGTGTTTATCTGGACCACATCTATCCTGTAAAAAAGATCTTCTCTGAAATTACCGGCCAGTATCTCTTGTTTTAAATCACGATTTGTAGAGGAAATAAGCCTGAATTCTACCCGTATCTTCTTATTACTACCCAGACGCTCAATCTCTCTCTCCTGGAGAACCCTTAGGAGTTTCGCCTGAAGTGAAAGATCAAGCTCACCAATCTCATCGAGAAAAATTGTACCGCCCGAGGCCTCTTCAAACCTCCCTACCCTTCGTGAATGTGCACCCGTAAAAGCCCCTTTTTCATAGCCGAAGAGTTCCGACTCGATCAGCTCTTTGGGGATAGCAGCGCAATTGACCGTAATAAAGGGCTTATCTTTCCTTATACTGCTATAATGCAGTTTTCTTGCTATAAGTTCCTTTCCCGTACCCGTCTCACCGCAAATGAGAACACTGCTTGCTGAATCCTTTACGGCATCAATGGTATCAAGTATTTTGCATATCTTGGGTGTATTGCCGATAATCCTAACATGATCTTCCTTCTCCGAAAGTCTTTTCCTCAGGGTTTCAAGCTCCCTTTTCAAAGAACGCTGTTTGACCGCCTTTGAGACGAGGGACTTAAGTTTTACATAGTCGGGAGGTTTAATGAAATAATAAAAGGCGCCGAGAGTCATTGCATGAACGGCAGAGTCAACCGTTCCGTAGGCTGTAAGAAAGATAACCGGTATATCGGGATGATTTCCAATGACATATTCTAATACGTGCATTCCGCCCTTCCCCGGCATTTTCATGTCTGTAATAATTACGTCTATTTCTTTCCTGGAGATTGTTTTGACGGCCTTTTCAACATCTTGTGCTTCGAAGACATGGTAGCCCGCATCTGAGAGGATCGCAGACAGAACTTTTATGGCATTTGTTTCATCATCGACTATTAAAACCCTTCCGTTATATCTACTAGTCATTCATTTGCCCTGCAGGAATATACAACTTCACGGTAGTTCCCAGGTCTCTCTTACTGTTTATTTCAAGATGACCTCCACAGGAGCGGAGGATCTCACGGGTGATAAATAACCCTAATCCTTTTCCTTGCTTCTTTGAGGGTCCAGGTATCCCATCCTTATTGTTTCCCATCATTCCTGAGCCGGTATCCGAAATTTCAATGACGGCAAATTCACTCCCGGAGCTGATTTTGGATTCAGTCTTTACCGCGAGTGTTCCGCCCGACGGCATAGCGTCTATTGCATTATTAATAACATTCAGGATTGCATGCTCGAGATAGAAAGAATTTATCATCACAGGGGCAGTGTAACCATTTTCAAAAAAAGTCTGAATATTGCGGGATTGAGCCTGAAGGGAGGTTAAGGTCTCGATCTTTTTCAGCACTGATATCAGGTCTGTTTCAGTTAACCCTTGATCGGAAATCGTCGTACTGAGAAATTTGGCGATGAAGTTATCGAGACGTGATATCTCTTCCTCCATGATGTTTGTAAATTCAATGAGTTTTTCCTCATTGGCATATTTTTCTCTCAAGTATACCACTGCCCCTTTTATTGCATTTAAGGGACTTCTCACTCCGTGGGCAAAGGTCGCCGAAATTTTGCCCATGTCAATAAATCTTTCTGACTGTTTCAGTCTCTCCCATATTACACAGCCGGGATATCCCTCGATCGAGACATCTGCCCCGCTAATCTTACCTGTTTTGTCTTTCACAGGAGTAATGCGGATATCTGCTGTCGTGTGTCCGCAGAAACAAGTACTATGATGCTCTCTAACTATCACTGCTTTACCATTCTTTAATGCCTGAGCAACAGCGTCTCTCCCGTCTTTTCTTATCCTCGGAATTATCTTATGGTAAAGAATCCCCTGAACTTCAGAAGAAGGCTTTCTTAGAATCTCTTCTAACTCTTTACTGCACGAATTGATCCTTAATTTCTTGTCGACACTAAATATATAATGGATTTTCATATTTTTCATATGAGAAATTATATCAAGTTGTGCAAATGCATTCAAGCAATTAGCAAGCGCATTCCGCTTTATTTTACATAATTATACCAACAGAATAAGGTTTTCTTCACTTTTTTTCAGTTGCTACCTCGATGCGCGTTTCACAGAATCTTTTCACTGCCGGGGTATTCTCCTGTTACAGCTTGGAAAACCCGTGTAAGGTAGGCTATACTTTTCTTTTCGGAATGCGGAGCCCTCTATACAACATGAAGAATTTAGACAACAAAAAATATAAGATAATATTTTTTCTTATCGCCATTTCAGTCCTGTCCGTCTTCGCGACACAGGCTGATCCATCAACTATACGTGTCCTCCACATAAACGATTTCCACGGCTTTGCCGGGCCCTATACACCGCTGGGTTCCGACGAGATGCTCGGCGGCATTGCTTATCTCTCCGCGAAAGCAAATAAACTTCGCGCTGAAAAGCCGTCTCTGTTTCTCGCAGCGGGAGATATGATCCAGGGGAACAACTGGGCAAACCTTACTCAGGGAGAATCTGTAATCGAACTCATGAACCTGATGAGATTCGATGCCATGGTTGTGGGAAACCATGAATTTGATTTCGGACAGGATATACTGAAAAAAAGGGTTGCCGAAGCAAAGTTCCCTGTTCTCGGAGCCAATGTTGAAGGTCTTGAAGTTCTAACACCTTATGCCATCAAGGAAATTGCTGGAGTTAAGGTTGCCATTCTTGGTGTAGTCACCGACGAAACACCTGTTTCTACCCATCCCGGGAATGTTGCAGGACTGACGTTTATCCACCCCGAGGCTGCCGTAAAAAAATATATGACCGAGTTGAAAGGCAAGGCCGATATCATCATCGTCCTTTCTCATATCGGATACTATGCAGACAGGCTCTTAGCAGAAAAGGTTGAGGGGATCGATGTTATCGTCGGCGGACATTCGCACACAAAGATTCTGTCCCCCGTGATCATCGGAAACACCATAATCGTTCAGGCCTGGGAGCATGGGAAGGCACTAGGCGTGTTGGACCTTGTGGTGAAGTACGGGAAGATCGTAAAATTCGACGGCCATTTGGAGGAGATAAAACCGGAACCGGACAAAGAAGACAGGGCTGTCATGGAACTGGTGGAGAGATACGAAGAACAAATAGATTCCGTTCTCAGTAAAAAGGTCGGAGAGGCCTTTGCCGATTTTGACGGAGAGAATGTCAGGGTAAGGGAAACGTCCCTCGGCGATCTCATCGCCGATATCATGAGATCTGTATCAGATGCTGACGCAGCGATAATAAACGGCGGCGGAATCAGGGCGAGCATCAAGAGGGGTGAAATAAAGGTAAAGGATGTCTACACATTCTGCCCTTTGACAATTACATTGTGGCTGTCAAACTTACGGGGAAACAGATTCAGAGAAGCGCTCGAACACGGGGTATCAGCCGTGGAAGAAGAAGCAGGAAGGTTCCCGCAGGTATCGGGCATCAAATTTACATACAGCCGTTCGGCAAAGCCCGGATCGAGGGTGACAGGATATTTTGATCGCAGGTAAGCCTTTAGAACGCCGGTAAGGAATATATCGTGGCAACCAATGATTTCCTCGCAGCCGGCGGAGACGGATATAAGGTCTTCGGAGAAGCGTAAAATCCTCTAAGGATTTTTCGATTATCGGAGGCATGATGAAAGGGGAAAAACTGGCCTACAGTGATTCCGGCAGATGGCTGAGGGACGTGGTCATCGGGTATATAAAAGGAAAAAAGATGATATCTCCGCTTACGGAGGACCGAATCAAAGAAATACCCTGAAGATGACTGTTTATGTGAACGATAAACCGGCTGATATTTTTCCCGGCATGACCGTCAAACACGCACTTATCGCTGCCGGACTTCTGAAAGAAATAGGGGCCTCAAGGAGAGTCTTCGATGAATGGGGCAATGAAATCGGCATGGACGGAGCTTTGTCCGAAGGGGCGAAGATTTACGTTGAACCATAAGCGTCCCAAGAAAGAAATTGCTTTGCCTCGCCCTACGGGTCGGAGACTCGCAGTAACAATTCGCCACGTTAC
The DNA here is from genome assembly GCA_963776195.1 of Thermodesulfovibrionales bacterium. GTDB lineage: Bacteria > Nitrospirota > Thermodesulfovibrionia > Thermodesulfovibrionales > SM23-35 > CAVZMO01. Next base: position 127,923 of record CAVZMO010000036.1, on the reverse strand, counting down.
TGTCATTGCGAGGTTTTTGTTCCCTTAATCGGTGTAAGATCGGTTTGCCTCTGTTCCCACCACACATAATACCTTTCACCGAGAACAAGGGTAAGAATCGTTAGCGCAAGCCCTGCTATAACATCTACGACGTAGTGGTACCGACAATAGACGGTAGCGAATACAAGGGCTGAAACAACCGGCAATGCAATCCGGAAAAAAACCTTGTTATAGCGGTATGCAAGATAAAGGACGAGCACCGTAATCGCCGTATGCCCGCTCGGGAAAGCGTCCCGCTGAATCCCTTCGAGTCTGTTTAACAGTACTTGTATCGGCTCTGCAATGAGAAATCCATGCAGTTCAGTAGTCTGAACGTTGTTCAAATAAAATCTCGGTCCCAACGCCGGGAAGAGGATGTATCCAAGATAAGAGAGGTAGAAGCATAGCAATATGAGAAAAACCGACCTGTCGAACTCTTTTTTGCAACCGCCCTTGAACAGGAGAACGCCGAAGCTTATAGGAATGAAATAGTAGGAAGCATATGCCAATTGGAGGACGTCGGTCAGCAAGGGGTGCATAATCTTCTCGATCATGACGGTGGGATGGTTATGGAAAATCATATAATCAACCCTGATGAGTAGGGGATCGATATCCGTCGGGTTTATATAATGCACCAATTGGCCGAGGCTGTCGAAGATCAACAGCACACAGAGGACCGGAAAAACAATAGCGTACAAGAGACCCGCAAAATTGTCTTCGCTTTTAAATCTGATAAGTACAATCTGAATAATGGCGAGCATTGAATAAAGGCATATCAAGAAAAGCGCCTTCGGGACAGCGGGATAGAAGGCGATGGTCAACGCATCGAGGAACAAAAGAAAGATAATCGTCACTGAATCGGCCGGTCTCTGCTTTAAGAAAATTCCACCCGGTCCTCCCATTAGAGCTTGCTTAAGGCCCTCCTGAGGACTCTTTCTTTTCTGGAGAGTTTTCTGGGATTACCTTTTCTCTGAGGCTCGCGATAGTCCTCTTCGTCTTCGTCACCAAAACAAGGGGGGACCTTTCTTTCGAGCGCCCTGAGAAAATCCTCCGACGGCACAGGGATGGAACCTGACGCCCAGGTATGATCGGCGATATCCCTGTCCGATGTCACAACGATCCATTCTCTCCTGTCTGAGGAAACGATACGCTTTATCACGAAATCGGCCTTCTCACCAAGCCTGGTATAGATTACCTTTATCCCACCGAGCACCGATTCGGCTCTCCCGCGCCTCTCCTGTTTTCCATCCGTCGAAGACGACTGTTATGTCATGGCCTTTTCCCTTCCTGTATTCAATAAGAGAATTGATAAGCAGCTCTCTCTGTTTTTCGAGATTGCTATGATAGATACCGATCAAATTGTAACCGTCTATGATAAGAAAAGAAATGGCCGAACCCTCCCCACATATTATATACCAAGAAAAGATCCGCTCTTCGAATCTTACAACTGCTCAACGAGATACCCTTTTCCTTTGAGTATCTCGATGATCCCTTTATTTCCCACCAGATGTCCCGCGCCGACGATAACAAAATAAGTCTCCTTCGTTCTTAAATAATCCTCGATTCTTGATGCCATATGCCTGTTTCTTTCATAAAGCATCTTTTCATTCAGAGAAGACATTCCTTTGTCCCCGGTTTTCGTCAATAAGGATTCAATGGTCTGCGTATCTCCGGACTTCCATGCCCGCGCCAGTGCGTTGACTTCCTGTCCCAGAGTCTCTATTTCTTTCACGGAATACAACAGAAACGCTTCCTGCTCTTTATCGGAAAACCCTGACAGAAGATTGATTTGATAATCCAGACTTTCCAGTTCCACAATCCTTTTCTTTCCTTCCGCCTTCGAAAGGAAGTGCATATCTATTCCATAGGTCGGATCGAACCCCAATTGCACGAGCTTAAGAGAAGTCAATGTCAGCGCTAGAAACCACGGTTTTTGTTTGTCCACGAGACCCAGGAGCATTCCCGACGCGGCGAATTCTTTTTTGACCAGTTCGTACGTCTCAGCAGAGACATGTTTTTCGAGCGTGTCATCTCCGGTATAAAAAGCGGTCTCTATGAGTTTCCCGACATCGATTTTGCCGACGTCGTTCACATTTGCCTCAACCGTCAGCAGATCAGACTTTTCGAACGCCTCCTCAATCTTCCTGTTCAGCGGATAAATCTCTTTTTTCATGAAATGTACGGACCCAAGGAGGTAGACAGTGGTTGTATCCGACCGGACCTTCCACAGGAAATTTTTTTGGTTTGAAGCAGCTTCAGCGCTCCAACAGGCAGATTGAAGCATGCAGAGCAACAGAAAACTCATCCATAATAAACGAAAAACTTTCTTTTTCTATATTTTATATCCCCTTAATAATTCTATCCATTATATTTTTGGAATATTATACGAAACATGATAAGAAAGTTCTTAACTAACAGAAAATAATTCTAAAATTATTTTCAATTTTCTGAACAATTTATGGATATTTCTTGTAAAATAGAACAATTACTTTATGACCCTGAAAACAGGGCTGAAGGGGGACTGAATGCATATCAGAAAAAGTCATAAGTTGACAGAAAATATTATATCCAGAAAAATTATCCTCTTGTCTCTGTTTCTTGTATTTCTTCAATTTTTGCCGGGCAACTTATTTGCTGCCGGAATTCCTACAAGTGCACTCCATCTCATGATGGGACGTGGCTATGATGTTGCTGGCGGAGATTTCGTCAGTTCTAATACTCCCGGCACTAGCGGCTTGACTCCGCTCAATACCTATTATTCTTATTTCATCGAGGTGCCCCCCAGTCTCACAAATATGACTTTTCAGGTCTTTGATGGTGATATAGGTGCCACATCCTCTGGTTCATCACACTATGATCAGCTGTATGGCACTTCATATAACACACGTGTCAGATATACTCTCATAGATCCTTCGGGAACTGCTGTTCAAAACATCAGATGCAATGCTGCAACAAATGTATCACCCTTTTGCCAGGACAATGCATGGGATGGTGTGACTATAAACAACCCTGCCGCCGGCCATTGGGAGTTCAGGATCGATATGTCATCAGCACAAACTACCGGAGATGATGCAAATGCATTTGGAATCCGGGCTTATACCTCAAACGGGACTGAATTGAATATCTATGCCCGCTCATTTGTACCTCTCCCAACCTATATACAGGGCACGATAACGCATACGATTTATCCATATATCACATCTGGCTGCAGTATGCGGGAGAACGATTTCGACTGCGACTCTGTTACCGCTGGAAATTGCGTGTTCACAACCACAAGCAGAACCGGCAATACTACGAATACACATACTGGTTCAGGGTCAACTGTCTGGCAAAACTATGTATTGCCTCCTACACCCAACAAATTTTCAACCGATATCTGGGCTGCAGACTACGGTATCTGGACTATTACGGATGCGATAACCCCTGTAGCCTCCGGTTCACCGTTTAATTATTCGACTTTTTATGTTGCTAACGATCAGGCTTCTTCACCTCCCCCAACAGGTCAGCCTGAAGCAAATACCTTTCGTGTTTATCTTCCGACATACAACAACGGCGGCACACCTGGTATACCGGTAAAACCGATTCTTACACAGACGCTCAGTCATGTTTCAGGGCCGAATCCTCCAGCAGTCGGTCAGACCTCAACGGTGCGGATACAGGTAACCGTCTTCAACCCCACCTCCTTTCCTATTACTTTTACTTCATCGAAGCTGGTTACAGTACGTGTGCCCGGCTTAGGCGCTGTTTATGCCGGGAATCCCGTAGTAAGCCAGGGAAGCATAACCGTACAACCTGCGATAGGCGGAACCGGCAACCTTACGTGGAATCCGGGAACAGTCAGCGCAAATTCAAGCGCCGATTTGATATATGATGTCAATGTAACACCAACAATCGCCGGACAGAGGATACCGGTAACCGGCACTCCTGCATCAAATGGTACAACTGCAACATACGTGGACGAAACCGGGAATACAACCCAGACAATTGCCACTTATACCTATGGCCCACTCTGCGAACTTGCAGTCACTCAAGGCGCAAACATCCAGCCTACTCTTGCATCCATTTCTTCATTCACTGCTTTCACACGGAATGGAAAAGTTGTTCTGTCATGGGACACTGCTTCTGAAATCGGAACAGCAGGATTTTACCTTTTCCGGAAAGATGACAGGACGGATCAATATATCCGGGTAAACAGCAATTTACTCCCTGGACTCATAACATCTCCGCAGGGCGGCGCGTATCAGTATATCGATGAAAGCGCTCTGCCCGGAGCAACCTATACCTATTACCTGGCTGAAATAGAACAGCGAGGCGGCAGCCGGATGCATGGCCCATTCACCGTTGCACCCTCTGCCAACAACAGTCGTATTCAGACTTCGCTTTCACTTTCGTCTTTTTCCAGGACCGCACATCCGATGTCTGCTGCGAAAAAGGCCCGGATTGAAGCGATAAAATCAGCAAAAACCGCAAAAGCTGCATTGCCGAAACAGGCGAATGAAAATACAAAATTAAAAATCTCGGTAACCGAGGAAGGTCTCTATTCGATAGATGCTTCAGAGATTGCAGCGTTGCTTGGGACCACACAGAAAAAAGTATCCACATCGATCAGGAAAAAGATGTTCCTCCTGACCAATAAAGGGAAGGGGATTTCTTATCTTCCCGCCGGAAAGAACTCCGGGATATTATTCTATGGTGAAGGCATCGAAAATAATTATACCCGTGAAAACATCTATTGGCTTGAAACAGGCAAAGGGACGCTGATGAAGACGGTAAAAAGGAAAAAGCCGGCTCCGGTTGCTAAGGAACAAACATTCACCGAGACAGTTCATGCGGAGCAAAACAATTGGTCTGCAGAAGGGCTCTTTGGCGACCCCCAGACTGACTATTGGTTCTGGGATTATATTGTTGCAGGCGATTCCTCAGAAAGCGGCAAACAGTTTTCACTGAATATCAATGACGTTGCTAAATCAGGAAGGGTAAATCTTACTGCAAACCTGCAGGGTGCAACGGACACAAGCCATCACGCAATTGTCAGCCTCAACGGAACAGACATCGGAGAGGACAAATGGAATGGCATAAATTCATATCCGCTCATCTGTTCTTTCGACCAGTCTCTCCTGAAAGAAGGTAACAATATTGTTGAAGTCAGGGGGATATTGGATAACGACGTTCCTTACAGCATCTTTTACATAAACTCTTTTGACCTGCATTTCCAGGGATATTACCAGGCTTATAATGATAAATTGTTTATCAGAGGGAACGGGCAACCCATAGTTTCCATTAAAGGTTTCACGAATCCTCAAATTAAAGTTTTTGAAGTCACTGACAGCTCGAATCCAAAACAGGTTACCGGTGTCACTATTGATAACCAGGGAGCGAATGGTTACCAGGTAAGTTTCAGGGCCGAATCCGGAGAAACCGTTTATTTAGCACAGACTGACTCAAAAATACAACATCCGTTACTTGTTACAGCCGGCAGCATATCTTCCTTGAAAAACAACGGGAATTCTGCAGATTACCTTATTATTACTACTGAAGCGCTCAAAGATGCCGCGAGTCAGCTGGCTGAATACCGTCAAAGTAAAGGACTGCAATCGATGGTTGTTACTCAGGAAACTATCATGGACGAATTCAATTACGGTATTTATTCCCCGGAGGCGATAAAAAACTTCCTGTCGTATATCTACAATAACTGGTCCAAGCACCCTGAGTTTGTCGTTCTCGCAGGCGAAGGCAACTACGATTATAAGAACAATATGGATTTGAGCGGGAACCTGATCCCTCCCATCATGATAGGGACATCGCAGGGTCTTTTCCCCTCAGACAACCATTTTGCAGATATAAACGGAGACCATATTCCTGAAATGGCAATCGGCAGGCTCCCTGTAGCTACCGCTGAAGAATTGGAAACCCTTATCAGCAAGATCATCAGCTATGAATCCTCAGGCGGAGGCGACTGGTCGAACCGAATACTGATGCTTGCAGACAATCCTGATGAAAGTGGAGACTTCCCTGCAGACAGTGATTTACTTGCTCTGATAATACCGCCTCCTTTTACCGTAGACAAAATCTATCTCTCTGAAAATACATTCGATGAGACACGTCAGACCCTTCTGAACGGATTGAACAATGGCGCGGCGTTTCTGAACTATCTGGGCCACGCCGGATTGACCCAGCTAGCAGAGGAAGGACTGTTAACGCTCGATGACGTTGGATCGCTCACAAACCAGAATAGACTCCCTGTGGTAACTTCAATGACCTGTGTTATGGGTAACTATTCGATTCCGGGCACTGATTCACTTGGTACCAGCCTGTTATTGAAGCAGAATGGCGGCGCCATTTCAGTCATATCACCGTCGGGAATGTCCCTCAATTCACAGGCTTTGATTTTAGCGAAATCGTTTTATGAATCGTACCTGGAAGACCCGAATCGTCCTCTGGGCACGGTCTTTTTAAACGCCCTCGGCAAGAGCAGCACAGCAGGGGTATCCGGCTATATGCTCGATATATATAATCTTCTCGGCGATCCGGCGATGCAGATCAAATAATCCCGGCATGACTGTCATGAATGAAATATGGGGGAAGACTTTTAAAAAAGCAGGAGAGATTGCATCAAGGTCTATCGCCGGAGAAACACTCCTCGTGCCGATCAGCGGTAAACTTGCCGATATGCAGAGGATCTTTGCCCTGAATTCTGTAGCTGAATATATCTGGAAGCGTCTTGACGGTAAAAAACCGCTCGGTGAAATTCGCAATGAGGTCCTCTCACACTTTGAGGTTGACCGGGAACAGGCGGAAAATGACATACAGACGTTCATCTCCGACCTTATCAAAGAGAATTTAATCACGGGAAATTAAGATTATGAAATGCACTGAAACAGCATGGCTCAGCGATAAGGAATATCTGGAACAGTTCAGTAATAAAGCTTTTCAGCTCCGCATACCCTTATCCGGCGGCATCGATCTTTCTTCACGATGCAATCTGAAATGCGTCCATTGCTACTATGGTCCTCATGAGGATAGAAAGACAGGGAATGATGAGTTGGATACCGGAAGGATTCTTTCTATTATTGATGAAATCACAGACGCCGGATGCCTGTATCTCCTCCTCACCGGAGGAGAACCATTGCTGCGACAGGATTTCAGCACTATCTACCGGCATATAAAATTGAACGGCCTTCTGGTGACTGTCTTCACCAATGGAACTCTGATAACAGAACGTATTGCGGAACTTTTTAAAGAACTGCCTCCGCAGGCGGTTGAAATAAGCCTGTACGGTGCTTCGGCTTCTACCTATGAGAAAATTACAGGTATTGAAGGCTCATACGAAAGATGTTTAGCCGGCATCCAAAGGCTTCTGGACCACCGCATCACCGTGAAATTAAAAACCGTTCTCATGACATTAAACATTCATGAATTTTTTGCTATGGAAGAGCTTGCCAAAAAATTCGGCGTTTCGTTTCGTTTTGATGCAGCTCTGTTTCCGCGTTTCAACGGTGATAAAACGCCTCTAAAACTAAGGGTCCCTCCTGAAGCTGCGATAGAAAAGGAATTCGCCGATCAAAGAAGGTTGAACAGTTATAGAGATTATTTTAAAAGAGCACGGGATTTCCCCGTTTCAGACTCGCTCTACATATGCAGCGCCGGTCTCACAAATTTCCATATCGATGCACACGGGAACCTGAAGCCATGTCTGATGACAAATGATATTCACGTTAATCTGTTATCAGATAATTTTTCGAATGGCTGGAAAAATGTGATTCCGGATATACTGAATAAAAAAGCCCCCGGTAACTATATCTGTAATGCCTGTGACAAAAGGGCTTTATGCGGAGTATGCCCTGCTTTTTTCAGATTGGAGAATGACTCGGAAGATATCCGGTCCGAATATCTCTGCGCAATGGGCGAACATCGTTTTCAAATGATTCATAATGGTTTCCAGGGAGGATAAGATGGGAAAAGATTCCATAAAAGAAAAACAGGTCTATGAACAACCGAGACTCAGAACGATTGAACTTGCCGCTGAAGAAATCCTGGCAGTTGGATGTAAAGCTGTCGGTTCCGGCACCGCCCCCGGATCGCCTACTCCTCCATGCATGATCCGCAATTGTGCCGGTAAAGGTTCATGATCGGATGATTTTCTCGGTTTTCAATGCCTGATTGCCTGAATTTAGAAATAGCCGGCATCAATTGCATCATAACCGCCGACTGTCTGAAAATAGTTCAGCATGCTGATCCTGCCTATCAGCATTTTTTTCGTACTGACAGAATACGCTCTTCAGATATAGATATAAAAATCAAAATAGATATCATGCCTGACACCCATGGGATGAATAAAATTTTCGATAGCGGAGAATCCTGGTCTTTATTCCGTTCGGGTAACGATTATCTCCTGATATTTCAGCCGCCTGTTTTTAACAAGCCTTATTTGACAGCCAGGATGAATCATGCTCTCACGCAGGTTGTAATATATTGTAACGGGCATCTCATAAACAGAACCGGGGACACCACCACGGTTTCAAACCCTGTACAATATCCCCTCGATCAGATTATCCTGATGCATTATCTTGCACAAAGGCAGGGCGCATTAATACATGCAGCTGGTATTGATATTGATGGATGCGGTTATATTTTCCCCGGACGCTCAGGCGCAGGAAAGAGCACCCTTACCCGTCAATTTTTCTGCCGGAAGGATTTTCATCTGCTCAGCGATGACCGCATCATTGTGAGAAAGACTGCTGAGACATTCACGGCATACGGGACTCCCTGGCCCGGTGATGAAGGGGTTGCTGCAAACGGGAACACTCATCTTTCAGGCATATTCTTTCTGTCTCACGGTGATGCCAACAGGATAGAAGAGATCAGGCCTCAAAAATCTCTGGAGCAGCTTTTGGCCGTGACATCTATTCCCTGGTATGAGGAGGAGAGTATGATGAAAATGCTCACCTTCTGTGAGGACCTCACAGCTAATATCCCGTCTTTTAAGCTGCAGTTTAAACCGGATACAGGAGTGCCTGATTTTTTTCATACATTTCTTTCGGGATTACCAAATGCAAAATCCCTATAATCTTCGTCCTGAGATTTGCTCTTTTTTTGAAGACCTGCTCGTCAGTGGGCTGACGCTCCGAGTGCGAGTAACGGGGAGAAGCATGGCCCCTTTTCTCAAGGGCAATGAGATTCTCACTATCAGGAAAGTAGCGGTTTCATCTCTGCATATCGGAGATCTGATTTTGTTTAAGGACAGTATCGGTATGCCCATACTGCATCGTATTATCAAAAAGAGACGTATTGGTGATGATCAGCTTTCTTTTTGTACGAAAGGGGATTCCCTGCTTGCACTTGATGATACGGTCAGCGGGAATGAGGTTATGGGAAAAGTCTGCGGAATCGTAATAATTGTTTCTGATACACAAACACAAACTATCAATATGGAATCTTATGTGTGGAGGACCATCAATTACCTGACGGCATTAACCAGTTTTGGCAAATCGCAAATATATTTTGCCGGGTCGAAATGTTTATCACTTCCCCTATTTCGCTCCGCCATCAAAAAAGTTTTCCTTTAAACTGCCGCTGTTGGAGTATCCTCTGCTCTCCCAGTAACCTTTATAATCAGGATTATCAGACAGTTCAATCTCTGTTATCCATTTGATCCATTTATATCCCCATTTACTTTCTGCAACAAGTTCAAAAGGGAAACCTCTTTCAGGAGGGATGATGAGATCGTTCATCATATGCGCCATTAGTATGCTGGGGTCCCTTAATCGAATTCTCTCTGAAATCCTTGATTGAAGAGAGGTGTTTCCCATCGAAATTCTTGATCTCGACGGGGTCGAGTGATTTTGATTCACCGACTTCAGCAGTTCCTTCCTCATTCATGACCGCGCTTACACCAACGATTCCCGCAAAAACAAAAAGGAAGATCACAAGTGCTGAATACCTTGTTGCTTTGATGTTATATCCAAGCATCATGCGTCACGCGACCCTTATATACATTATACAATGTATTCTTATCCTAATGAAGTTGCAGTGTTTTGATTTCCTTTATCCGCTGGACAACAGGTGGATGTGAATAATAGAATGCCGCGTAGAGAGGATGGGGGTGGAGATTCGCAAGGTTGTCTTTCGAAAGTTTTATCAGAGCATTCGCCATAGCTTCCTTATTTTCTATTAGTTCACAGGCGAACCTGTCGGCTTCCTTCTCAAAGCGCCGTGAAATATAGTTGCTCAGAGGTGTGAAAGGGTAATAAATAATGCCGCCGATGAAACCGAGTATGACGATTTTTGCAAAAAAGGTGGCCTGGTGAACGTGAAAAAGGTTTGTAAGAAAATCTGTCTGAAGGATCCTGAAAGAGACATAAATGCCGATAAGAGAGAGGACCTCCATTGCGACGACCATTTTTAAAACATGCTTTTTCTTCCAGTGGCCGGCTTCGTGCGCAAGCACAGACAGTATCTCCTCCTGGTCTATCTTTTCGAGGAGCGTATCGTAGAGAATTATTCTTTTTACCCTGCCTATCCCTGAAAAATATGCGTTGGTATGCCTGCTTCGTGCCGACGCATCCATTTTGAATACCCTGCTCACCTTTATGTTCGCCCTCTGCATAAGATCTTTGATCTTCTCTTCCAGGCCTGCTTCTCCAATCGGCGTGAATTTATTAAAAAGCGGCTCGATAACATAAGGCGAAATATACATCATAAAGAGGCTGAAGATGAAGAAAAAAGCCCACACCAATATCCACCAGTACTGCGGGCTCGACTGGACCAGCCACAATCCGACGGAAACCGCTATGCCCACAAGGACGGTTGAAAGGAGCAATGATTTCAGAAAATCGGTCACCCATAATTTTGGCGTCATGGTATTAAACCCGTATTTATTCTCGATCTTAAACGTGCCGTAAAGACCGAACGGCATGGAAAGAATCATGCTCGCATAACTCAGGAGGAGAATGAACAGTATGCCCGTTAGTATAAAACTCCAGTTGAGAGACGCGATCCATGAATTGTAGATATCCAAAAGGCCGCCGAATAAAAAGATGATTGTTGTGACATTCCCGAATATTGATGAGACAAAACTGAAGCGGGTTTTTTCCAGCTCATATTCCTGAATTTTTTTTAGAAGGTCTTCATCTATCTTCCCTTTGAATTCATCCGGTATGATGGAACCGAATCTCTTCATATGCCCGAGGTTCAAACGCTGGAGCAAATATTCAGATCCTTCCTTCAGGATATAAAGGCAGAAGGTAAGAATGAGAAATGCTTTCAGTACCGGTCTCCTTCCTCGTTATGTCGTCACTCTCACTTATCGAGAATCATTCTTCAATACAGAAGGATTCTCGATGCGAGTTCTTCGCGAGAGTTGCTTCTACCGGACGGGCCGGAATGACAGACTTTATACCCCACAACTCTACGGAAAAGTAGTTCGCTTATTTTAGCTGAAAAGCCTCAATAGATACAGGATCGCCTGTCCGGGAGGAACAATAGACATGCTGGAGATTCTAAAACAGTTAGTCAAAGTGACAGGTGGTATTTCTTTGAATACACGCCGGACGCACCTTTTACGGCATCCTGCATTATTGATCATTCTTCGAACAATCATATCACCCTGCCACCGAGAATAGGCGAAAGTTCTGAAGTCCGTCGAGATGAAACAGAAGATCCTCCTTGAAGGATTTTTTTGAAGGACAGCCTGTCTGGTGAAACACAAGCCTATCACGGAGCGATAGCGGTGACCCTTCCTGTGAACTCTTTTATGTCACCAAAATGAGAGTCGGGAATGACGTTTTTCAATAGGAGTTAATTATAGGTGACGCAGGTTCTGTGGTTTTCTGTTTTCCGTAGGCTTTTTCTTTGTTTCTCTGAGCCGCCTTTTGGATATCCCGGCGCAAAGCTTCACCGTACAAGGTTCTCAATTCAACACAGGCATTTTCCATACCCTTTCTCATCTCCTTCAATGCCGATATGCCTTCCTTTAGTAGGTCCTGAAGTTCATTCTGTCTTCTGTCTGTCATAGTAATCTTAATTGATTGCAAAAAAGGTACCAAGACTGAATTTGTTGATTTTCAATAGCTTAAAAGAGGAAAGGGTGGTCCACTAGGGCAAATTACCCTGCAGATAGGACATTATTCCTCGGGTCAAACCCTTCTGCTTGACTACCCTACAACAAATTGTGAGGTAGGGAAGCCGTCATTCTGTCATTCCGATATTTTCTTCCGTACTCTTAAGGATTATGTTCTGGCTACTTCTCTCATTTCGGTACGAGGCACCATGTATTTATAAGACATTTTCTTGGCGGGTTTAACCGTTTTCTGCATACCCTTTATGAGCTTGTCGAGCATTTCGAGTATTTTAATTTGCTCAGATGTGCCCATTCCGGCAATCGAGGCACAGTTCCTGAAATCCTCTCCGGTAAAAAAATTTATACACCCTTCTCTGTGCTCCTCACTCCATAAATCCTCCATAGCTTGTAATATGACTGCTTCGGCAAGGTGTTTAACTTTCATAGATCCTCCTTTTTTGGAACTGAAACTTCATCTGACATCTTCCCGAATCGCGTAATTCAACTTTAGTCATCTATGCTCAGAAAGTATTGAAGCAATATCCGTACCAACGTTGAGATATTGAATTTATGATCTCTATTTTTTATTCCGGTGCAAATTGACTTTTTTATAGAACATTTTCCCCGATGCATCATACACTTATATTAGGTACACCCTGTTAGACCTTTGCAGGCTCACTGTCGCAGTGATACGGCTTGCACATAGTTGCCCATATTTGAGAAAACTCTGTTCCCGATAATTGCTGCAAGCAATTCACGCACGATGCTCCGGTGATCTATGTATAAGCAATTCCTAAACTGAACTATTTACAGTTTTGTCGCGAGGTGTGTATTTCATAACATCCGGGAGCATTTTTTTCTCCATTAAATTCCGGTCAAATTTCCCTGTCGTTAGGGCAAATTGCCTGAAGAACACTGTATTTTGTTTCTCAAATCTTTATTAAAGAAATAGTTATGTTCTGGCATCCCGAGTCGACTGGCAGATGAATCTCTACGGAGGCGCTGAACACAGCTTTACCAATGCCCGAATCTAGCAAGTTGGGAATGAAAGGCATAGCTTATAATGAAAAAGCTGACAAGCGCTCCTGGGAAGCGATGAAGTCCTTTTTCGAAGAGATATTTAAAGAAAAACGATAGACAGTAGAAACGAATTCATAGTATAGTATTTCTTAGGAATTACGGCCGCGATAGTGAAATATTTTAAACGATTACTCCAGCACAATCGGGAATTCATTATGAAGGAAGTCCTTGAGGTAAAAGGACTCATGCACCTTCTCATGAAATATCGGTACTCGGGACAGCACTGGACGAAAGAAGAGAAAAAAGAGATTAAGGCCCATTTAAAAAGCATATCAAAGGCAGTTCCCGTAGTGACAATTTTTCTGCTCCCCGGCGGTTCTCTTCTCCTGCCTTTTCTTGTGGAGGTCATTGATAAAAAAGAAGGTTGACTTTGAGTATTGCTTTTGCTCCGACTTACTTGAGCCGTGATTTCGTTATTTTAGAAAGTGTTGGATACATTGTGGACCGAAGAAGGTCTTTCCCTTTCGGTCGAGTTGAATAAAAACAGCTGTTTATGGATAACTTCATCGTGATTAGCGTGCGGAATAAGAAAATACCATTTTTTTTTGTTTCAATCATCGTGTCCATTCTGTTGCATATAACTATCCTGATTGCGTTTCCCATCTCTGAACGGTTTCCCTTCATTGCCACTTTTACGCATAACGCTATGATGATAGATCTACGGGAGGGAATAAAATCCGTTAAGGCACCGATGAAAACATGGGGGCCCGTTCTTCAACTGAAGAAATCTGAGAAGGAAGGGTCGGAGGAAACAATCGTTTCGAAAGGAGATCACGAGACAAGCATCGAGAATCACGATGAGGGTCATGCAGAACAAATTCTGAAAGACAATGCCGCGACTAAGACATCCGGCGATAGTGGAAAAACACCAGAAAAAACGACATATGAAGGGACCGAGAATGAGGAGATAAGAACAGGTGAACCTGGAGCGAAAACAAAATCGTTTCAGATCGCGCGGGCTAAACGAGAAAAATTTTCCTATGATATATACTGGCTTGGTCTACATGTTGGGAATGCCTCTTTAGAAGCGGTAGATGTGAACGGCCTTTTAACGATAACGTCTCGGGCAAATTCTTCCGGCTTTATATCCGCCTTTTACAAAGTGGAGGATTATGCGCAGAGTCAGATTAGAGACGGGATCCCCGTTCATTTCAGGATTAAACAGCATGAAGGTAAATACAGAAGCAACAAAGAGACAATATATGATGCCGACAATAAAAATGTTACCTTCTTCAATTATCTAAAGGGCACCAAGAAAGAACATGCCGTTAGGGACGGAGGCACTTGGGATGTCATCTCCGGATTTTATTACCTGAGAACTCAACCGCTCGATATAGGAAAGACCGTGTGCATTAATATCTTTGACAGTAATAAGTTTTATAAAGCGGAGATTAATGTCCTGAAAAAAGAGAAGATCAAGATTCCGGGTATCGGTGAAATGAATACGTTAATAGTGAGACCGGAACTGAAAACGGAAGGTCTTTTCCAGCGGAAGGGAGATGTCCTGATTTGGCTTACCGACGATGAAAAAAGAATACCGGTTAGAGTCGAAACAAAGGTTCCGGTTGGAGACGTTGTAGTGGAGTTAAGGGATCTCGTCATGGAGGAGTGAAAATTCCTTTAAATAAAAAGGCCCAGGATTTCCTGGGCCTTTTTTATTTATAATCCGGCAGCGACCTACTTTCCCATGACCTTACAATCATAGTATCATCGGCCCAGAAGGGCTTAACTTCCGTGTTCGGAATGGGAACGGGTGTTGCCCCTTCGGCATAACCACCGGAAACCTTAATTACTAGTTTTCATAATACCATCAAAAAGCGTTTTTTTCAACCTTTTCATTGACAACAGGAGGGAAAATAATAAGGGTCAAGTCGCACGGTCTATTAGTACTGGTCAGCTGAATACATTACTGCACTTACACCTCCAGCCTATCAACGTGGTAGTCTACCACAGACCTTCAGAGGGATTACTCCCTGGGAGACCTAATCTTGGGGTGGGTTTCACGCTTAGATGCCTTCAGCGTTTATCCCTTCCAGACATAGCTACCCGGCATTGCCACGGGCGTGACAACCGGAACACAAGAGGTCTGTCCATCCCGGTCCTCTCGTACTAAGGACAGATCCCCTCAAGTCTCCTCCGCCTGCAACAGATAGGGACCGAACTGTCTCACGACGTTCTGAACCCAACTCTCGTACCGCTTTAATGGGCGAACAGCCCAACCCTTGGAACCTGCTTCAGCTCCAGGATGCGATGAGTCGACATCGAGGTGCCAAACCGCGTCGTCGATGTGAACTCTTGGACGCGATAAGCCTGTTATCCCCGGCGTACCTTTTATCCGTTGAGCGATGGCCCTTCCACTCAGTGCCACCGGATCACTAAGCCCTACTTTCGTATCTGCTCGGCCCGTCAGCCTCACAGTTAAGCCTCCTTATGCCTTTGCACTCGACAGCTGGTTTCCGTCCAGCCTGAGGAGACCTTTGGACGCCTCCGTTACTCTTTGGGAGGCGACCGCCCCAGTCAAACTACCCACCAGACAGTGTCCCTCTCCCGGATCACGGGAGCAGGTTAGAGCCCCAGTAAGGTAAGGGTGGTATTTCAACGTCGGCTCCATGAAGACTAGCGTCTCCACTTCACAGTCTCCCACCTATCCTACACATACATCACCAAAGCTCACTGCCAAGCTATAGTAAAGGTGCACGGGGTCTTTCCGTCTAGTTGCAGGTAACCGGCGTCTTCACCGGTATCTCAAGTTCGCCGAGCCCCTCGCCGAGACAGCGCTCAGATCGTTACGCCATTCATGCGGGTCGGAACTTACCCGACAAGGAATTTCGCTACCTTAGGACCGTTATAGTTACGGCCGCCGTTTACCAGGGCTTCAGTTCAAGGCTTCTCCTCTTGCGAAGATGACCTCTCCCATTAACCTTCCGGCACCGGGCAGGCGTCAGTGCCTATACCTCCTCTTGCGAGTTTGCAGACACCTGTGTTTTTGCTAAACAGTCGCCTGAGCCTCTTTACTGCGTCCCCACCTTGCAGTGAGGAACCCCTTCTCCCGAAGTTACGGGGTCATTTTGCCTAGTTCCTTAGCGAGGGTTCTCTCGAACGCCTTGGTATCTTCTACCCACCTACCAGTGTCGGTTTGCGGTACGGTCATCCCATGTGCTCCCTACGAGGTTTTTCTCGTCAGTGTGGAATCACCCGAGTTCATCCTTACGGACTTCCCCATCACACCTCAGCCTTAACGGTGAGCGGATTTGCCTACCCACCAGCCTAAATGCTTGGACCTGAACCATCACCAGGCCCGGACTATCCTCCTGCGTCACCCCTTCGGTCAAACGCACACAAGACGGTACTGGAATATTAACCAGTTGTCCATCAGCTACGCCTTTCGGCCTCGCCTTAGGACCGACTAACCCTGGGCGGATTTCCCTTCCCCAGGAAACCTTAGGTTTACGGCGTCCTGACTTTTCATCAGAATTTGCGCTACTTATGCCGGCATAATCTCTTCTGCCCCCTCCAGCAAGCCTCACAGCTCACCTTCACAGGTCCGCAGAATGCTCCCCTACCACCCATCTTACGATGAATCCGTAGCTTCGGTAGTATGCTTAGCCCCGTTGGATTTTCGGCGCAGTGCCGCTTGACCAGTGAGCTGTTACGCTTTCTTTAAATGATGGCTGCTTCTAAGCCAACATCCTGGCTGTCTCCGCAACACCACATCCTTTACCACTTAGCATACCTTTAGGGACCTTAGCTGACGGTCTGGACTGTTTTCCTCTCGACTACGAATCTTAGCACCCGCAGTCTCACTCCCAGCGACCATCTACACGGTATTCGTGGTTTGGTTGGGTTTGGTACCCCTAACGAGGCCCTAGCCCATCCAGTGCCCTACCCCCGTAAGACTACGCTGAGGCTGCACCTAAATGCATTTCGGGGAGAACCAGCTATCACCAGGTTTGATTGGTCTTTCGCTCCTACCCACAGTTCATCCGAGCTTTTTGCAACAAACACCGGTTCGGGCCTCCACGAAGTCTTACCTTCGCTTCACCCTGACCATGGGTAGATCACCTGGCTTCGGGTCTACTAACTGTAACTATTCGCCCTGTTAAGACTCGGTTTCCCTACGGCTCCGGCCCTTCGGGCCTTAACCTCGCTACAGCCAGTAACTCGCCGGCTCATTAATCAAAAGGCACGCCATCATCCCGGATTGCTCCGGACTCTGACTGCTTGTAGGCACACGGTTTCAGGTTCTATTTCACTCCCTTCACCAGGGTTCTTTTCACCTTTCCCTCACGGTACTTGTTCACTATCGGTCATCAGGTAGTATTTAGCCTTGGAGGGTGGTCCCCCCAGATTCCCACAAGGTTCCACGTGCCTCGTGGTACTCAGGATCCCCATAGGGCCTCATGCCGTTTCGCATACCGGACTGTCACCGTCTACGGTCGCCCTTTCCAGAGCTTTCTGCTACAACACTCGGTCCCATATCTGGGTCCTACAACCCCCACCCTACAACAAAAAACAACACTGTAGGCAAGTCTCGCACCAAGCAGTTTACTTCCTTCCCCTGCTTTCTGCCTACTGCTTTACGCTTTGTTGTAGGGTGGGTTTGGGCTCTTCCCCCTTCGCTCGCCGCTACTAAGGGAATCTCTTTAGATTTCTCTTCCTCCGGGTACTGAGATGTTTCACTTCCCCGGGTTCGCCTCATACACCTATCTATTCAGTGTATGATACCCTGACTTTACTCAGAGTGGGTTTCCCCATTCGGATTCCCACGGATCTACGCTCGCTCGCAGCTCCCCGTGGATTTTCGTAGCCTGCCACGTCCTTCTTCGCCTCCTGATGCCATGGCATCCACCATATGCCCTTTCTAACTTGACCCTTACTTATTCCCTTCTGTTGTCAAAGATCTGCGAAACTCCATTTTCGAGTTTCATGCAACCCGTGAACAGTTAAACCGAATATTTCAACAAATCACACCGGCAACTCTTCACAAATTACACTTATTTTTTGCAGAGCAAAAGCTTGCTTGGTGGAGGTGAACGGGATCGAACCGATGACCTCCTGCTTGCAAAGCAGGCGCTCTCCCAACTGAGCTACACCCCCACTTGAGATTATTGATTTCAGATTTTAGATTTAAAAATCGCAAATCGTCAATCTTCAAATGTGATTGGTGGGCCTAATTGGAGTCGAACCAATGACCTCACCCTTATCAGGGGTGCGCTCTAACCAGCTGAGCTATAGGCCCCTGCTTTCCCTGCACAAAAACTAAAAAAGTGCGTAGACATGCCCCTTATTTTTTCCTTAGAAAGGAGGTGATCCAGCCGCAGGTTCCCCTACGGCTACCTTGTTACGACTTCACCCCAATCACCGGCCATACCTTAGAAGGCTGCCTCCCTTGCGGGTTAGCTCACCTGCTTCGGGTACAACAGGCTTTCGTGGTGTGACGGGCGGTGTGTACAAGGCCCGGGAACGTATTCACCGTGGCGTGGCTGATCCACGATTACTAGCGATTCCGCGTTCACGGAGTCGAGTTGCAGACTCCGATCCCAACTGAGACCTCTTTTAGGGATTGGCTCCACCTCGCGGTATTGCGACCCTCTGTAGAGGCCATTGTAGCACGTGTGTCGCCCTGGACGTAAGGGCCATGATGACTTGACGTCATCCCCACCTTCCTCCAGCTCATCGCTGGCAGTTTCCTCAGAGAGATCTTTCGACCAACAGAGGATAGGGGTTGCGCTCGTTGCGGGACTTAACCCAACACCTCACGGCACGAGCTGACGACAGCCATGCAGCACCTGTGTTAGCTCAAGAGGTTACCCCCAAGTCATCCCCCTTTCGGGTTCTTACCACTAACATGTCAAGCCCAGGTAAGGTTCTTCGCGTAGCGTCGAATTAAACCACATGCTCCACCGCTTGTGCGGGCCCCCGTCAATTCCTTTGAGTTTCAACCTTGCGGCCGTACTCCCCAGGCGGGGCATTTAATGGTTTCCCTTCGGCACAGAACCCTTACGAGCCCTACACCTAATGCCCACCGTTTAGGGCGTGGACTACCAGGGTATCTAATCCTGTTTGCTCCCCACGCTTTCGCGCCTCAGCGTCAGTACAGTGCCAGAGGGCCGCTTTCGCCACAGGCCTTCCTCCTGATATCTACGCATTTCACCGCTACACCAGGAATTCCGCCCTCCCCTCACTGACTCAAGTAAAGCAGTTTCTAAGGCAGTTCTATGGTTAAGCCATAGGATTCCACCTCAGACTTGCTCCACCGCCTACTCGCCCTTTAAGCCCAGTAATTCCGAACAACGCTTGCCACCTCTGTCTTACCGCGGCTGCTGGCACAGAGTTAGCCGTGGCTTATTCGCAGGGTACCGTCATTATCTTCCCCTACAAAAGGAGTTTACAACCCGAAGGCCTTCATCCTCCACGCGGCGTCGCTGCGTCAGGGTTTCCCCCATTGCGCAAGATTCCCCACTGCTGCCTCCCGTAGGAGTCTGGACCGTATCTCAGTTCCAGTGTGGCCGTTCAACCTCTCAGCCCGGCTACCCGTCTTTGGCTTGGTGAGCCGTTACCTCACCAACTACCTGATAGGCCGCAGGCCCATCCCTAGGTGTGTTGCCACTTTTACCTCATACTTTTCAGTTCGTGGTCTTATGGGGTATTAGCTCAAGTTTCCCTGAGTTGTCCCCCTCCTAAGGGCAGGTTACCTACGTGTTACTCACCCGTCCGCCACTAAGCATATATCGTATTGCTACAATCTATACCCCGTTCGACTTGCATGTGTTAGGCACGCCGCCAGCGTTCGTTCTGAGCCAGGATCAAACTCTCAAATATTAGTTTTAAAACTGACTAGGACATGCTGCTACGCACTTTTTTAGATTTTTCAAAGAACGATCAAAGAGAAATTATAATAATCAACTTCATGGTACTTTGTCAATACTAATTTTAAGATCCAATCCGAATTTCTTATTTCTTATATTTTTCCCGCTTTGACAGTTAATTATAACATTTTATATACTTTCAAAAAAAGGGATAAGGAGAATTCAACAATGGATTTCGGAATGAAAAACAGGCTTTCCCGAATTATTAATCCTAGGACAGGAAAAACCGTTATGCTCGCCGTTGATCACGGTTATTTTCAGGGCCCCACGACGGGGTTAAAAGATCTAAAAAAGACCGTTGCTCCGCTGATTCCTCATGCGGATTGTTTATTCATAACGAGAGGAATGGTGAGAAATTGTGTCGATCCGAGGAGCGATGTTTCAATATGCCTCAGGGTTTCGGGAGGCCCGAGCATTCTTGGGGAATTGTCCAACGAGGATATTACCACATCAATGGAAGAGGCCATAAGGCTTAATGCTTCCGGTATCGGAATGTCTATTTTCGTCGGAGCAAAGAATGAAGACAGAACAATAGCAAATCTGGGCAGATTAGTGAATGAGGCAGAGAGATACGGAATACCTGTACTGGCTGTTACGGCTGTTGGTAAAGAGATGGGAAGGGATGCCCGCTATCTCGGGCTTGCATGCAGAATGGCTGCAGAAATCGGTGCACATTTTGTTAAGACATATTATTGCGAAAATTTTGATAAGGTTGTTGAAGGATGCCCCGTGCCCGTTGTTATGGCAGGAGGCAAAAAAATACATGAAAAAGATGCCTTGCAGATGACCGCAAATGCGATTGAAGAAGGCGCATCAGGCGTTGATATGGGAAGGAATATTTTTCAGAGCGACAATCCTGTGGGTATGATAAAGGCCATACGGGCAATCGTCCACAAGGGTTCTTCTGTTGATGAGGCATTCAAGATTTATTCGAAAAAGTAGCCATTTTGAAAGCTATAAAATTTGTGAACCCTGTGTCTTAAAGTCACAGATATGAAATTAGTAATTCCCCCCTGCATCCCCCTTTATAAATTGGGGAGTGAGAACTTATACTTGAATACCTTTTAGAATATAGGCATATAATTCCGTCTTTCTTAAAGAGGGGCGAGAGGGGATTACTAAAATATCAAAGGATTTTTTCGATGAAAGTAGCCGTTTATCATAGGAACGACGATATAAGAATTGAAGAGCGACCAACGCCTTCTGTTTCGCCTGATGAAATCCTTGTGAAAATGAAGGCCTGTGGAATCTGCGGGACCGATGTAATGGAGTGGTACAGAATAAAAAAAGCTCCCCGAATTCTTGGGCATGAGATGACCGGTGAAATCATAGATATCGGCAATAATGTCGAAGGGTTCAGAAAGGGTGACAGAGTATTTGTATCTCACCATGTTCCATGTTATAGATGCCATCACTGTCTTCAAGGCAAGTATACCGCCTGCGAATCACTCCATTCCGGCAATTATGACCCTGGAGGGTTTTCCGAATTCATAAGGGTTCCCGAAGACAATGTCAGATACGGAACTTTTCTCCTCCCTGACGGATTGACCTATGAAGACGGTGCGATGATAGAACCTCTGGCATGCGCCATAGCAGGACAGAACCGATTGGGATTGATAGAAGGACAAACGGTTTTGATAATAGGATCGGGTATTTCCGGCCTTCTCCACATTCAATTGTCAAAGATAAGAAAGGGGAAGGTTATTGCTACGGATATCAACGAATCCAGGCTGAATAGAGCCTTGGAGTTTGGCGCCGATCATGTAATTAATGCACACATGTATGCTACGGATGAACTGAAAAGCATAAATAATAACAGATTAGCTGATATCGTGATTGTCTGCGCAGCTGCAAAACAGGCTATTGATAGCGCCCTGTCTTCTGTTGACAGAAAAGGAACAATTCTTTTCTTCGCAGTGCCGGATTTTGATGTCAGCATCCCGTCCCAGCGATTTTGGAGAGATGAAATAACTGTGACATTTTCCTATGGCGCAGCCCCCGACGATCTTAAAAAGGCAATCGAGATAATCGACAGAAGGATAATTAACGTCAGAAAAATGATAACCCACAGAGTACCACTCTCAGATATTATGCAAGGGTTCAAATTAGCCAGCGAGGCAAAAGACTCGTTGAAAATTGTAGTAGTTCCCGATTAAAAGAGTCTGACTTCTATAATCTCCCCTTCATGCACCCCGAGTTTCTTTAGAGGAATGACAGCTGTCCCGGCTGCCCGTGTCAGCGTTGTGATAAGGCCTGATTTGCCGAGTAAAGGTATAGCCCACAGTTCGCCATTCCTCACTTCAAGGGCCACTCCTATATGTTCTTCCCTGCCGGGACTTGATGAGATGTTTTTTGCTATCCTTGCCTGAACAGTCCTTTTTTCTTTATCGAAGCGGTTTTCATTACATCCTGACTGAATTCCCAGAACAGGCCTGATAAAGACCTCGAAACAGACATTGACGGCCGCCGGATGTCCGGGCAGGCCGAAGACGGGAATGTTCTCGATAACACCGCCGATCATGGGTTTGCCGGGCTTTAGTGACACACCGTGGAATAAGACTCCCGGCTTTCCGAGGTCACCTATCACCCGAGACGTCATATCCTTCATGCCTACCGAGCTCCCGCCCGTAATCAAGACCATATCAGAACTTTTCAAAGAAGCTTTTACCACATCTTTGATGATTTCATATCGGTCATTGAAGATCCCTTTCTTGATAGGTATCCCTCCGTCGTCTAATATCAATCCTGACAAGGTATATGAATTGATGTCCCGCACCTGACCTGGTTTTACAGGCTCCGCCGCAGGGACGATCTCATCACCGGTTGATATAATAGAGACTCTCGGCTTTTCATAGACCCATACGTCTGTTATCCCAAGCCCGGCGAGCGCGCCGATATCCTGCGGTCTTAATCTGTGTCCTCCCTTCAATATGCGTTCATCTCTTCTTGCATCTTCTCCCACCGGTATCACATTTTCACCCGGTGAAACAGGCTTCAAAATTTCTATCATCCTTTCATCCATCTGCTGGGTGTGTTCAAACATCACGACTGAATCAGCGCCTCCGGGAAGCATGCCGCCTGTTGCGATCCTGGCACACTCCCCCTTCTTAACCACAAATTCAGGCCTCTCGCCCATTGATATCTCGGCCATTATATTAAGATATGAGGGGAGACTCTCGGTAGCGCCAAAGGTATCCAAAGCATTTACTGCAAATCCGTCTACCGTTGATCTGCTGAATGAAGGGAGGTCTTCCGGAGAGACGATGTCCCTTGATAGAACCATTCTGTAAGACTTGCCGATTGAGAGGTTGACTTCAGCAGGTCTTTTAAAAGGTGCATGTTGCAAAAGGAGTTCAAGTGCCTTTTCCACAGGAATAAGTTCTTCTCTGCCAAGCATGTCGCGCATAGATATCTGCCTTTAAAACCATTTTAACGCAGGCTAAAGCCTGCGGCTACAAATAAGCTGATTTAATTCATCTCAGAGAGTGCAGGTGTCGTGAAAAAATGTATCTCTTGATACCTTAGTGTACCGTCAACTGATGGCTGTTGGGTCATTTTGTTGGGTAGTAGATTTACAAGATACTTTAACAACATTATCAAGTCAAATAAATTTTTGAACGATATTTTCACTCTCTATCTAATATCACTTCAATTAAACTTATTCATAGCCTTACGCACTCCTTCCGAAATAATGGAGCAGATCGCATCCGACGCCTTCTGTATCGACTCTTGAATCAAATCCATCTCATCTTTTTTGAATTTTTTCAGCACGTACTCCTCGGCCGGTATCCCTGCTCCTCTTCCTATCCCGATTTTTACCCGTATAAAATCCCTGGAACCTATGCTCTGAATAATTGACTCGACTCCTTTGTGCCCGCCGGATGAACCCGTTTCCCTGATTCTTAATCTACCCGTTTCCATATCAAGATCATCATGAATAACGACAAGATTTTCAGGCTGGACATGGGACTTCCTAAATATATTCTTAAGAGCGATACCGCTCATGTTCATATAAAGAAGGGGTTCTGCGAGCAGCACCTTGTGGCCCTCTATAGAACCCCTTCCCATTCTGTACTCTCTTTTTTCTACGAGATCTATTTTATATTTCTCGGCAATCTCCTCTATCACCATGAAGCCGATATTATGTCTGGTCCTGGAGTATTTCCTTCCGGGATTCCCGAGACCGGCGATAAGCCATACCAACTGTGCATCGTTCATCGGTCAGAATCGAAAAAAATAACTATTTTTTCTCTTCCTCTTCTTCTTTCTTACCTTTCTTTATCACCTCGGGTTCTGCGACCTCGGGTGCGGCAACTTCAGCTACCGGCGCAACCTCTTCAACCAATGGTGCGATTATATTCACGATGACTTCTCCGGGATCCGTCAGAACCTTTATCCCTTCTTCCAGTTTAAGGTCTCTGACATGAAAGGATTGTCCTATTTCGAGTCCCGATATATCGATCTTGATGTGGCCGGGTATTTTGTCCGGCAGGCATTCTATCTCTATATCTCTCAGGAGGTTCTGTAATATCCCGGCGTCTCTCTTTACACCGACAGGTTCTCCGGTAGGGATTATATGTGCATTCACCTTTACCTTCTCCGTCAGCAGAACTTCAAAAAAATCTGCGTGGAGCAACTCCCTCCTTGTAGGATCAATCTGGTAGTCCTTTACAAGAGCGAGTTTAGTCTCGCCGTCTGCAAACTGAAGGTCCACCATTATTTGTTCACCGGCGGTTGTATTAATAAACTGGGTAATCTCCTTCTTAGGAAGTTTGATCGGGAGAGACCCTCCCCCTCTATAAAGAACCCCGGGGATCTTGTCTTTTCTTCTGAGGGAGCGCGCCACCCCCTTACCGGTCTCTTCCCTCTTTTCGGCATGAATGATTATTCTTTCCATTTCTCCTCCTCTCTATCAATCATCAATTACGCAAACAGTGAACTTATTGAAGATTCGTCATGAATCCTTCTGATCGCCTCTCCGATAAGAGGTGCTATACTTAAAATAGTAAGCTTTTTGCACCGCTCCTTTTTGCTGTCGGGGGGTATCGTATTGGTAACGATAAGTTCCTCCAGCACGGAGTTATTCACCTTTTCGACCGCGTCATCCGAAAGCACTGCATGAGTACACGCGGCAACTACCCTTTTTGCACCTTTTCTCTTCAGTGCTGCAGCTGCTTGAATTGTTGTACCACCTGTATCGATCATATCATCGAGTATGATCGTATCCTTATCTTCGACTTCTCCTATTACATTCATGATCTGGGATACATTCGCTACTTCGCGCCTTTTATCAATAATTGCGATTGAACACTGGAGCTTTTTTGCAAAGGCCCTTGCCCTCTCCACACCGCCGGCATCGGGTGACACGATAATGAGGTTTTCGAAATGATATTGTTTCCGGATATAATCCAGAAGGACAGGAGCTGCATAAAGATTATCGACGGGGATATTGAAAAAGCCCTGGATCTGGGCCGCGTGAAGGTCCATGGTAAGCACTCTGTTTGTACCCGCCGCGGTTATCAAATCAGCCACAAGTTTTGCGGATATCGGAACCCTCGGCTGGACCTTTCTGTCCTGCCTCGCATATCCGTAGTACGGGATGATAGCTGTTATCCTGCTTGCCGATGCCCTCTTCAGTGCATCCACCATTAAAAGAAGCTCCATGAGGTGACGATTAACCGGCATAGAGGTCGGTTGCAGGACAAATACATCTGTCCCCCTCACATTTTCATTGACCTGCACCATGATCTCGCCGTCACTGAATCTCGATACCGTAGCGTCTCCGATAGGCATATCGAGATAGCTTGCAATCTCCTTCGCAAGCCCCCTGTGCGCACTGCCGGTAAAAAACTTGATCCCTTCGGGCATCACTCCTCCAAAAAAGTTAAAAGTTATGAGTTAGGAGTTGAAAGTTAAAGCAATATTTTCGTACCTAACTATAAACTCACAACTTTCGATTTTGCTCTACGAAATCGAACTGGCTGGGGCGGGAGGATTCGAACCTCCAGATGGGAGATCCAAAGTCTCCTGACTTGCCGTTTGTCGACGCCCCAAGAAAATTAGCAAACAGCAATCAGTAAACAGTAAATGGGACGAAAAACCCTTTGTTTACTGTTTACTGCTTACTGTTGTTAATGTCTCAACCACCCGACAAAAATTGGGTTTCATCGCTTGAGCGGCCTTTGCAGCCTCGACTTTATTGAGAAAAACGCCAAAAACAGCGGAACCGCTTCCGCTCATTGCAGAGATTACCGCTCCCATCTCCGACAGCCTATGCTTGATCTCCCTGACAACAGGATATTTGCTCATGACCGCATCTTCAAAATCGTTATAAAGCATCATACCCAGAGAGGTAAAATCCCGCATGTTTAAAGCCTGACAAAACAGTTTAATATCAATAGGGTTTTTTGTCAACTTTTCACTACGGTACAGGTCGACACGGGAATATGCCCATGCAGTGGAAACAGATATTCGAGGTTTTACAATGAGGAGTATGATTGAGGATATTATTTCCAACGGCTTTATCTTTTCACCCTTCCCTTCGACCAAAGAAAACGGACCCTTTAAGAAAAAAGGGGACGTCAGAACCTATCTCGGCGCTTATCGAGCTTAATTCTTCGCTGCTCAACCCGAGCCCCCACAGCATATTCAGCCCTAAAAGGGTATATGCGGCATCACTGCTCCCGCCCCCGAGCCCCGCGCCAACCGGTATATTTTTCTTTAATAAAATTTTTGCACCTTCACGGTAAGAAGCACGCTTTTTTAACAAAGACACCGTTTTGTAAATAATATTGTCGTGAACCGGGATGTCTAAATCACACGCTACATCTATCGAATCGGCGCTGCTCGAACGTGAGGCAGTCATACAGGTTAATACACTGCATGATGGTCCTGATATTGTGATAGCCGTCTTCTCTTTTCCCGAGGATCTGAAGAAACCAGTTGATCTTTGCAGGGGCATTAAGGGAAAGGGAAGAACCCTGATACGGTGAAGTGGAGACACGGTGAAGCGGAGACAGGGAAATTCGCCGATTCAATGTGTCTCTCCACCTCCGGATCCGAGTCCTTTCAGTTTCCTTTCGACCCTCTCCCTGAGGTCTTCATCCTCACCTTTTTTCTGAAACTCTGACCGACCTTGTCCAATATACCTTGGCCTCTTCCTTAAAGCCCAAAGCATTATAGACATCGCCGATGTGTTCCAGGACGGTGGGATCGTCCTTCACGATCTCAGCGGCCCTCAGGAGGGTCTTCAATGCCTCGTCGTATTTCCCGGATTTGAAATAAACCCACCCGAGGCTGTCCATGATATATCCATTGTCGGGTTTAATCTCCAATGCCCGCGTTACCAGTAAATATGCCTCGTCAAGGTGTATCCCTCTTTCAGCATAGCTATAGCCGAGGTAATTCAGCGCATCGGCATGTTTCGGGTTAATCTCGATCGCCCTCTTCAGATATTGCACCATTTCGTCAAACCGCTTGGTTTTGTCTAATGCGATGGCGAGGTTAAAATTTAAGTCGTCGTTGTTTTCAAAACGGCTGAGGGCATCCCTCAGAACAGCCTCCGCCTTTGCATAATCTTTCTTGTGCAGATACGTTACGGCCAGGTAGAGATAACCCTCGGGCTTTTCCTTCTCAAAACTCAATATTTCTTCGTACACTGCTATCGCATCGTCCTCTCTGTTCAGTTTTGAATATAAAAATCCGAGACGGAGGAAGGCATTTATGTTCTTTGGTTCCCGCAGGATTATTTTTTTTAACTCAGAAACAGCTTCTTCATTCCTCTCGATCTCCTCCGAGCGATAAAGCGAGATAATATCTGATTGCGGCATTATTAGGCCTGGCCTCAAGAACGATCCTGAATTCCTCGATAGCCTTGTCGTATTGTCTCTCTTCAAAATAGAGTATCCCGAGATTGATATGGATATCGATGTTAGCAGGGACCTGGGTACTTATATCCTTATACTGTTCTATCGCTTTATCGTTTTCCTTTTGCTTGAAATAAATCTGAGCAAGCCTCTCCCTTGCCTGGATATTGTGGGGGTTGATAGAAATTGTTTTGTTGTAATACGCCCGAGCCTCTTCCGGGTTATTCCTGGCTTCATTGATCAGCCCAAGATTAAGATAGGCAGCATCGAAAGTTAGGCCTCAGATCTATCGCCTTTTTGAAATAATCCGAAGCCTTTTCCAGGTCTCCCTTGTCAATATTTATCGAACCGAGATAATAAATCGCCATAAGGTTATCGGGATTGGACTCGTTGAGCTTTTCGAGAATGCCGATGGCCTTGTCATATTCCTTCACCGAGGCATAAAGGAGCCCCAAAAACAAAGCAGCCTCTCGCTGGTCCGGTTGTATCTTAAGGACCCTCTCATACATTTTTATTGATTCTTCGGATCTTTTCTGGCTGTTGTAAAGCTCACCCAGGAGCATAAGCGCCGGAATGTAATCGGGTTCTTTCTTAACGACCTCCTCGGCAAGGGATATTGCTTCACTAACCTTCCCCGCCCTGAGAAGCACATAACTGATCTGTATTCTGAGGTCAGAGGAGGAAAGATCCAACTTGAGCGCCTTATCGTAATAGCCGATCGCATCCTCCCACTTCCCCTCTTTTTCTGCACTGTATCCCAGCAGGTAGAAATAATAAGCGTCCGCGGAAGGAAAGGGCTTTGTCAACCTAACACTGACCGGCTTTGCAGCGCATGACACTACAAACATCAGTAAAAGCAACAAACATATTGCTCTCCGAACCATTTTGAATTATGACACAAAGGTTGAAGCATTAACAAATGTGATAGAATTTCATATGGATTTTTTTGATGTCCTCTTCCCGCTAAACATCGGACCTTTAACTTACAGGTGCCCTGAAATTCTCTCCAGGAGCGTAAAACCCGGCATGATCGTGAGCGCCGCACTCAAGGACAGAATCACAAAAGGAGTCGTTATCGGAAAATCTGCGCAAGTACCATCCGGATCCCTGAAAGATATTCAGGAGGTTCATGGTGAAACTCCTGTTCTCGGCAAAAAAATGATCGACCTCTTAAAGTGGATGGCGGATTACTATATGGCTGAGCAAGGACTCGTCCTAAAGAATGTCCTCCCGAAAGAGGTATTCACAAAGGTGAAACAAAGAGCGACGAATAGGGAGGAAACAAAAGAGCATCTTCATTCTCTTGTTGACATAGACAACAGCATTGCAGCAGGACTTGTACATGCAATAAACAGCGTTGAATACAGAACGTTTCTCCTTTATCCCCCGTCTTCTGCATATGAATACTCCTTTCTGCTCAAGATACTTCCCGAGATCGGAAACGGAATCATTCTTGTTCCCGAAGTTTCAATGATCAGTAATCTTTACCCGATACTCCGCGAACGGCTTGGGGAGAGGATAACTCTTTTCCACGGAGAACTCAGCAGGGGAAAAAGATCCGAAACGATAGGAAGGATTATTTCAGGCCGCTCCGATATCGTGCTCGGTACAAGGTCTGCCGTTTTTGCCCCTTTGAAAAAAGTTTCTTTTATCGCAGTTCTCCGTGAACATAGCAATTCCTATAAACAGGAGAATAGTCCCTGTTACAGTGCAAGGGATATTGCTGTCATGAGAGGGTATCTGGAGAAAGCAACCGTAATGCTTTCGTCGATTTGTCCCTCCGTCGAATCCCTCTTTAATTGTAAGACAGGCAAATATAACCTTTTAAAGCCGGCGTCGAAGATGAAAAGACCTCGCATCAGGGTAGTTGATATGAGACATGAAAAACTCGCGAAGCCGTATCTATCAAAAGGGGTCGTAGATGCGGCCTCAAGACATATCAAGAATGATAGAAAAAGTTATGTTCGTTGTGAACAGAAGGGGATACTCGACATTATTACAATGCATCGATTGCAGCCGCATCGAAGAGTGTCCGCGCTGTAATATCCCCCTTGTCTTTCATAAACAGGACGTGTCACTGAAATGTCATTATTGCGGATATGCATTGTCCAGGGTTGCCTGAACGCTGCAGCGGATGTAAAGGCTACAACCTGAAATTGTCCGGCGCGGGCACACAGAAAATTCAGGAAGACATCGAGGAACTCACAAAGATAAAAACCCTCAGGATTGACAGTGACAGAGTCAAAGGGAAAACGGATTTGGAAGGCCTGATCGGGTCGACATTTTTGCTCGATCACAGGATCATTGTCGGCACGAAACTCATGACAGGGAAATTGGATTCTGCCAATGGCTTTTCCATGGCTGCAGTCTTGAATACGGATCTTCTCCTCAACATTCCCGACTTCCGATCTGCAGAAAAGGCATATCAGGAGATCTCTTGCCGTTGCCGATAAGATCGACCCCGACGGCGAGGTATTCGTCCAGACAAGGATGCCGCAGAACTATTTGTTCAAATACCTGAAAAATTATGACTACGATTCGTTCTTTAAAGAAGAACTGAGCAAACGCAGAGCCCTCGCCTACCCTCCTTATTCAAGGCTTTTACTGATGAAATTTATAAGCGTGAGAGATATCTCGTCCAAGTTGTCGGAGATCATTCATGAAACAATGATGACGCCCCATCCTTTCATCAAGGGGAAAAGGGATGATCCCGCTCCGGAAAAGAACGTTCAGGACGTCGAAATACTCGGTCCCTATATAACAAGAACCAGACAAGGCAGAAGCGAAGTGAGATTACTCCTAAAATCCTCTGCCCGTGGAAAGCTGCATGCAACAGCAAGGACTTTTGTAGAGACCTTCAAAGAATCGAGAGATGTGAGGATTAAAATAGACGTCGACCCGATTGCTATTTAACCCGAATATTGAAGGATTTCGGTTTGCAGGGGCCTCATTTTTCGCGAATGTGCCACAAAAACATTCCTTTTCATTAAGAAAAATTTAAACAAACATAAAAGGACTGTCGTGCGGCAGTCTTTTCGGTAATAAACGAGTTCCCCGAAAGGAACTCGCTATTATTTATTTCTTTTTTCCGCCTTTGCCGCAATTACACTTTTTGCACATAATTGCCTCCTGTCATTTTGATAACATATTTTAAGAAAAATCAGGCATTGATTGCAATAAGAATTTCGAAAAGCTCAAATATTTTTCCCCGGAACTCTCCTCTCGAACTCCTCCATTTTTTCTGCCAGGCTTCTCCAATTGCAGGTTTGCATAAGTTTGACCACTTGATGGACAGCACCTCTCTCGATGATCTTCCACCTCTCGGATTCATTTGCAACGCCGTAAAAGGGAAGCATAATGAAAAAAGCCCGGCCTGTAAACTTCGTTATTGGCGTCAGGACGTCTTCTCGCCTCGTGTAGTAGGGATCTTCTCCATCATCGCACGGTTTTCCGAAAACCAGGAATTGCCTGCAAGAGATTGGTCGCATCGGGTGCACCGAGCAGGCTCCGTCAACCAGAAAGGGACAGGGGCCGTTTTCTTCATATCCTTTAAGCCGGGCTTTTATAGTTTCCCTCCCGGGACCGTTAATATTTTCCGTGACATACCAGGAAAGACCCACCAGTTCAAGTGGATATACGGGGATAGTGTTATGTGTTTTGCAGCAGGTCGAACACCCTTTGCTGCAGGCCAATTTCCTGCCCTTTCTCGCCTCCATCTTAAGGGCTTCGGCAACTCCCTTGTCAACGATGCAATAGGCATCAAGGAGCATCGAAAGCCAGGGGTGGACCACTTCATCAGCGGGAAAGTTAAGCCTCTTCGGTTGATTGTACCCTGAAATCTTTGACCGCTTGTCTTTCATCTCTTCCTGAATTATAAAGGAGAGACACAAATTAATTCAGCCTGATGCGGCTGTCTTTCTTTTACTTGGAAAAAAAGGTAAGTTTAGGCAATAATAAAAATTATGGATTTTATTTTTGTTTCCATGCCTTATGCCCGGTTCATTTCAAAATGGTTTGCCAATGTGCCGAATATCAACCTCGGCATTATGCAGTCGTTTCTCACAGGGAAGGGAAGGAGTGCAAAAACATTCCACTTCCACCTCGATTTCCTTCCCTATCTGAAGAATTTTCCTCCACGAATAACCGAGAATTTAGCGACGCTGACAGAACAGTTCGGCGTCGAATATATGGGGCTGGATTATATTTTTGCATCTCTTCTCTTTGAAAAAAACTATTCAGTGTCACACGATCTGTTCAGGGAGCGTCTCGATGCGGTCGGATTAACCATGAACGAATTTGAAGAGCTGAGGGACGTTGCCGGCTCATTTATTGAATCCTCTTTTTCAAAAATAGCACCATACCTCGACAGCACGAAACTGATAGGGTTCAGCTGCTCCCACTATCAGTTAAGCGGTTCATTGTTGATGTGCTCCATGATAAAGAAGGCGTATCCGGAAATCCGCACGATCATCGGAGGCAAGGATTGCTCGGGAGATTTTGCATACGATGTAGTAAGGAATATCAGCTTCGTTGATTTTGTGGGAATCAGCGAGTGTGAAGTGACGATTGACACCGTACTCGAACATATTGATGATAATGGGAGAGATTTTTACAATGTCATATTCCGGGATAAAACCGGCCAAATAAAAAAGGCTGAATCAAAACCGAACGTCTCGATCAACGCCCTTCCCTTTCCTCATTACACTTTTTCTGACTTTCCTCTGGAGCCGGACGAGATCATTTTGCCGATCGAATTCGGCAGGGGCTGTCCGTGGAAACGCTGCACGTTCTGTCCTGATGAGTCATACAACATTCTTTGCCAGACAAAAAAAGCAGATCGTGTGAGAGAAGAAATCGAATACTATCAGTCTGTTTCGAAAGATCTCAGAAATTTCTTTATCCTGGACTCGGACGCCCTGAAAGACCCGAAGGAAATCATCAAGATAGCGGGGTATCTTGAAGGGAAAAATCTCAATTTCATCTATGCGGAATTCCGCGCAGAGAGGATGGACAGAGAAGTCCTGTCCGCAATCCTGCGTTTCGGCAACTGGGTGTCGAATTTTCAGATCGGCATCGAAACCTTCAGTGACAGGATATTGCAGTTAATGAACAAGGGTGTCGCGGCCCTGAAAAATGTTGAAGTCCTGAAAGCCGCTGCCGAACTGGGAGCACCCGTGCAGTTCAACCTCTTTACCTGTTTTCCCGGGATGACGAACGAGGATATGCAGGAAAACTTGAGGGTGATGGATCTTGTGACCCATATACTGGTGGACGGGAATTTCGTTATGTTTCCCGGCGAGTTCTATCTGCCGACGGATTGTCCGGTTTTTCTCAACCCCGCCGGCTACGGCATTAAAAAACATGATGAATCCGTCTTCTCATCGGTATTCAGGGACTTCCCCATGCCTTCATATTCCAACTATCCGTACCCCTATGAGTTCGATAACGATGAAGAGCAATATAGGATCTCGGGGATGATCAGAACAAAGGTTGAAGAGATCAACGCCAAAAAGCCGGAAGATTATTTCATGGTATACAAAGACTCTCCCGAGGGCCTGCAGATCGATGTCGGCCATAATGGTAGCAGAACGGTCCACGTCCTTAATCCTGTGGAGAAGCAGATATACCTATCAGCAATTGAAAAATCACGGCTGATCGAAGAAGTGTGTGGACATGTGGGCATGTCTGTCGATGACGTGTCCGCCGTCCTGGACGATTTTGAACAAAAGGGCCTTATACTCTATTCTTCCGACAGAAAGTCTTTTTTATCGCTGGCAATGGAATCCAGGTAGGATCTGCTTTTGTTTGAAATCATTCTTCTCTGAACCACGAAAACTTTTTCGGTGAATACGAGTCAATCATGTAATATTTGAATTTAAGTATGGTAAAATTTAACCAATGCGACTGATAATCATCGGCGGCGGCATTTCCGGCCTTTCCTTAGCTTATTTTCTCCTTGAGAAAAAGCCCTCTTTAGACATCACGATACTTGAGTCCGAAAAGAAAGCAGGCGGCAAGATCTGGACAGATAAGGTGGATGGGTTTCTCTGTGAAGGGGGTGTGA
This sequence comes from Thermodesulfovibrionales bacterium, assembly GCA_963776195.1. Taxonomy (GTDB): domain Bacteria; phylum Nitrospirota; class Thermodesulfovibrionia; order Thermodesulfovibrionales; family SM23-35; genus CAVZMO01. The sequence goes on along the minus strand of CAVZMO010000036.1, from coordinate 93,969 downwards.
ACGGGTTTCTCGACAACAGGCCGAAAACCCTTGAGCTCGTCTCCAAACTTGCCCTGGAACCGCTGAGGAGCAACGATACCGCGAGGAAGAGATTTATTTTCTCCGAGGGAAACCTTCATCGATTGCCCGAATCACCAGTCTCGTTCTTCTTTTCGAACCTTCTGAGCCTTCCCGGCCGGCTGAGGATTATATGGGAGATGTTTGCTCCAAAGGGCGGCGGAGGTGACGAGACACTCGCAGACTTTGCAAGAAGAAGACTCGGTAAGGAAGCATACGAGAAGCTCATAGATCCCATGGCGTCAGGCATCTATGCGGGCGACCCGGAACAGATGAGCCTCAAGAGCTGTTTCCCGAAAGTCTATAATCTCGAACAAACCTATGGCGGTCTTATCAGAGGCATGATTAAGCTCCAGAAGGAGGCAAAGAAAACAGGCAGGAAGGTGGGGGCCGGTCCGGGCGGGGTCCTTACCTCATTTTTTGACGGGATGGGGGCTTTGATCGACGCGCTCTCAAGTTATCTGGGAGACAGGATGAAGACGGGCGCAAAGGCGGTTGCGGTCGATAAGAAAGGAACCGGGTATATCGTTCATGTCTCGGATAGTTCGTCTATCGAGGCGGATGCCGTTGTTTTAGCGACACCTGCTTTTGAAACTTCGGATATGGTAAAGATAATTGACAAGAAACTCTCTTCGACGCTCGATGAAATCTTTTATCCCTCCGTCTCTGTTGTCTGCCTGGGATATAAACGAGAGCGGATAGAGCACTCCGTTGATGGGTTCGGTTTCCTGATCCCGAGCAGAGAAGGCAGAAAGATATTAGGAACCCTGTGGGATTCGAGCATATTCCCCAACAGGGCGCCTGAAGGGTATGTGCTCCTGAGAAGCATGCTCGGCGGCATGAGGCGGTCTGAACTCTCCCTGCAGGATGAAGACAAACAAGTACATTTAGTCATGGATGAGCTTAATCATATTATGGGGATAAAGGTTCAACCGGATTTTGCAAAGGTTTATATTCATAAAAGGGGTATCCCCCAGTATTTCCCGGGACATGAAAAAAGACTCGACACGATTGACGGGATTGTCGGCAGATTCAGGGGGCTGTACCTTACAGGGAATGCCTATCGCGGGATAGGCGTAAATGATTGTATAGAGAATTCCTATAAGCTTGCAGAAAAGATCGTTCAGGAGATATAATGCAATCTATCCCAAAATGCCTCAAAAAAGTGTTTATTCAGCAAAAATTTTATCTTAAAAACGGGAGGTAAAATTGAAAGAGAACGAGATCGTTGAATTCTTAAAAAAAGAAAATGAGGAATTCAGGAAGCTGAGCGAGGAGCATAGGGGCCTTGACGGTGTGCTTTCGGAGATCGACAGCAAGCGTTATCTTACCGCGGAGGAAGAGATTGAACGAAAAAGGATTCAGAAACAGAAACTCTTGAAAAAGGACCGGATGGCGGAACTGGTGAGAGAGTACAAGAAAAGTCGTCCGCTGAATTAAGAATCTAATTAGAGCTGAGGAGTGGGAAGTGAGCAATAAGAGATTTTTGTCTCATTTCATGTTTCTCAGTTTTTATTTCCATAATCATTGGGGGTATTTATGAGGAGTAAAATAATAAAAGAAGGTCTGGAGCGAGTTCCGCACAGGGCGCTCCTGTACGCAACAGGTTTGCCGAAAAGTGAGATGAAAAAGCCTTTCATCGGCGTCGCAACGAGTTTCACCGATATTATCCCGGGCCACATCGGTATGCGGGACCTTGAGCGGTACATAGAAAAAGGAGTGCATACCGGCGGAGGATATCCCTTCTTTTTCGGAATCCCCGGCATCTGCGACGGCATCGCCATGGGGCATACGGGCATGCATTATTCCCTCCCTTCACGGGAATTGATCGCCGATCTCGTCGAGACCGTGGCGCAGGCGCATCAGTTCGACGGCCTTGTACTCCTCACAAACTGCGACAAGATAACCCCCGGAATGCTGATGGCCGCGGCAAGAATAGACATACCGGCGATCGTTGTCACCGCCGGCCCGATGCTCTCCGGCCGTCTGGGAGGGAGAAGATTATCACTGGTCAATGATACCTTCGAAGCGATAGGAAAATATCAGAAGGGATTGATAAAAAAAGAAGAGCTCGAAGCCCTTGAGGTGTGCGCATGTCCGGGCGCCGGTTCTTGTCAGGGCATGTATACGGCAAATACTATGGCGTGTATTACAGAGGCCCTCGGGATGAGTCTTCCGAGATGTGCTACCGCACTGGCGGTATCCGCCGATAAGAGAAGGATTGCCTTTGCGAGCGGAATGCGCATTGTTGATCTCATAAAGAAAAATGTTACTGCAAGGAAGATTATGACGAGGAATGCCTTTGAGAACGCAATCATGGTGGACCTTGCTCTCGGCGGTTCAACAAATACCGTGCTTCATATCCCTGCGATAGCCCATGATGCAGGCGTTGAACTCCCCCTGGAGGCGTTTGATATATTGAGCAAAAATACACCCCATCTCGCCAATATGCTGCCAGGCGGCGAACATTACCTCGAAGACCTCGACTGGGCGGGTGGAATCCCCGCTTTAATGAAGAGGCTGGGAAAGGTCTTGCACAACAATATGACTGTGAGCGGCATGAAGATATTCGAAATCGCCAGCTCGGCAAATATAACGGATGAAAACGTCATAAGGCCATTGGATAAGCCGTATCACAAGGAAGGCGGGATCGCGATACTGAGGGGCAACCTTGCACCCGACGGCGCGGTCGTCAAGCAATCTGCCGTGAGCCGGAACATGATGAAGTTTGAAGGCACCGCGAAGGTGTTCAATTCAGAAGAAGAAGGCATGAAGGCGATCATGAACGGAAAGATCAAGGCCGGCAATGTCGTCGTCATCAGATATGAAGGCCCCAAAGGAGGCCCCGGAATGCGGGAAATGCTCTCCCCTACCGCAGCCATTGCAGGCATGGGTTTGAGTGAATCGGTTGCCTTGATCACCGACGGGAGATTCTCCGGAGGCACGAGGGGACCGTGCATAGGGCATATATCCCCTGAAGCGATGGAAGGCGGAATAATAGCCATCCTGAAGAATGGAGACAGGATAAAGATCGATATACCGAACAGAAAGATCGATGCCCTTTTATCCGGGGAAGAAATAAAAGAGAGAATGAGTAAATGGAAGCCGCTGAAGCCGAAGATTACCAAAGGCTATCTCTCCAGATATGCGAAGATGGTCAGTTCGGCAGGAAGCGGTGCGGTGATGAAATAAAAGGAGATACTGTCATCATCCCTGCTTGAAAAACTCCGATATCCTTTTGAGAATCGACACACGAACCTTGACCTTGAGGTAGAGATTGCCGGTTACCCCCCCGTTATTTCCTTCCTCACCCAAACCTTTCAGTTTTATTTCTTGACCGGCCCGTATTCCGGCTGGGATCTTCACCAAAAGATCCCGGTGAGTATCCCCTTTCAGGTAATGATATCCGACCTTGCCCCCGGTTGCCGCTTCCTCAGGCGTAATTTTAATCACGTCAAACCGATCCCTGCCGTTTTCCGGAACTTCCAGCCCGTATTTCTTTGCTATGTGTCTCTGAAACAGATTCAAGCCCTTTAAAAAAAGCCTGGATGATAAAGAAGGCCGCTCGGTCATTTCTTCTGTTTGATACTGAGACCTTTTTATCTGCTCCTGATGATCGGTCGGCATCGGTCGGAAAAAGAACGTCCCCTTTCCGAAAAATCCGGGGCCTTTAAATTCAAAAGTCTGGTATCGGTTTCCGTAGAAATTACTCCTGCCGAAGATATCTTCCGGCCTGCTGAAACCGAATGCCCTGCTTAACTCCTCGAATATCTGATAAATGTCGGAATCCTTGAAGATGTCCTGTTCGGCATAGTTCTGCCTGAACTGGTCCCTGGCAGAGGAACCATATCTCTGCCTGTAAGAATCATATGCCACTCTCTTTTTCTGGGCGGATAAGACAGCATAGGCCTCATTGATATCTTTCATCATCTCTTCACTGCCGGGGTTTTTATCGGGATGATACTGGAAAGCCAATTTCCGGTAGGTCTTCTTTATTTCATCCGCAGTCGCACTTTCACTCACACCGAGAACCCGGTAATAATCCTTATCCATCATTCCGCTAACCTCCTTACTACTACGCCATTTTTCGTCCGGTGCCCCATGCATATGGGAGGCGCAGACACCAGAAAAAGTCGCTATGGTGTTACGTAAAATTATAACATTGGTTCAGTTGATTTTTGTGCGGGCTGTTCCACTGTTTTGGACAGTGTCTGCATTGATTGGTTAAACTAAAAATATGCAGGATTATGCTTCACCGCCTTCGTATCTCCAACTCCCTCCCGGTGCATTGTCCGATAAAGTCAGCGAGGCTGAAGAGATTCTGAAGGAATGCACCTTATGCCCCAGAAACTGTAAGGTTGACAGGACTTCCGGGGAGAAAGGTTTCTGCAAGACCGGGGACAAACCTTCCATATCAAGCTATGGCGCCCATTTCGGTGAGGAAAAACCGCTCGTCGGAAGATTCGGATCGGGGACCGTATTCATGGGTCATTGCAACCTCGGATGTTTATTCTGTCAGAATTATTCGATAAGCCACCTCGGAGAGGGTGTCGAAGTCTCCTTTGAAAACCTCGCGGATATCATGCTTTCGCTGCAGAAAGAAGGTTGTCACAACATAAACCTTGTTACGCCGACACATCAGATGCCAATGCTGATCAGATCACTCCTGATTGCCTCTGAAAAAGGCCTGACGCTTCCAGTCGTCTATAACTGTGGTGGATACGAATCACTCCACGCGATAGAGATACTCGATGGTGTTGTTGATATATACATGCCGGATTTCAAATATGCGGACCCTGCAATGGCGCTAAAGTACTCCAAGGCTGAAGGATATCCGGAGGCCGCAAAAGCAGCACTCAAAGAAATGCACAGACAGGTAGGAGACCTCGTAATAGACAAAAAAGGAATCGCCCTGAGAGGACTTCTCGTGAGGCATCTTGTCTTGCCCGGTGGAATCGCGGGCACTGCTGAAGTGGTAAAATTCATCGCTGGAGAGATTTCAAAAAACACTTACATCAACATCATGGACCAATACCACCCCTGTTACAAAGCTTTCGATCACCCACCCCTCGACAGAAGGATAACTGCTCAAGAATACAACGAGGCAATAGAACTGGCGGAAGAGACGGGACTGACCAGGATAGATGGGATAACCGTATAAACACTTCGTACTAAGTTCCTGGAGCGGGACACGTGCCGGTAGGGAAATTCACCTTGTAGAAAGTTGCGTGAAATCCAAGAATTCTCTTATTATATTGGAGACACGGACATGGTACCTGACGACTTAATAGGACTAAGAAAACTTTATCTGGGATTCATCTCGTCGAGAGTCATACTGACAGCAAATAACCTCGGGATTTTTGATAAGTTGAAGAAGGCATCATCTGCGACAAAGATTTCGAGAAAGCTGAAGATCAACCGACGGGCAACGGAGATTCTGCTCGACGCTATCACCGGCATCGGACTGGCCGGAAAGAGCAGAGACGGCAGATACACGAATACTGCAGTGAGCAATCGTTATCTGGTAAAAGGTTCCCCCCTTTATCAAGGGGATATAATCAAACACGCCTCCATCATGTGGCAGAACTTTTCTGCTTTAGACGATGTAGTCAGGACGGGCCGTCCCGCACGGCACGGCCATGATCACGAGTCATTCATCATGGGCATGCATAACCTGACAGTGCTCCGTACGGAAAGTCTCTTAAAAGCAATTGGACTTAAAGGTGTGAGAACGATGCTTGATTTGGGAGGCGGGCCCGGCACAAATGCCTTAGCTATGGCAAGGAAAGGTGTAAAAGCTACCGTTTTTGATCTGCCGGAGACAATTGCAATTGCCAGGAGAGTTGCCCGCCGTGAGGGGGCAAGGGGCATCAGCTTTATCACCGGCGACTTCCACACAGACACAATCGGTTCCGGGTATGACCTCATTCTGTTGAGCCAGATATTGCATGCCTTTTCAGCGGAAGAAAATATTGCTGTCCTTCGTAAATGCAGAACAGCCATTAATCCGGGGGGAAGGGTTGCAATTCAGGAGTTTCCTATTAACGAGGCGCGGACCGCTCCGCCCCATAGCGCACTATTCTCGGTAAACATGCTTGTAGGAACGGAAAAAGGAAGGTGCTATAGTCCTAAGGAGATGAAACATTGGCTGGCGCAAACAGGGTTCGAAAATATTGCGATAAAAAACCTTCCGGAGACAGTCCTCATTGTGGGATCGCGAAAAGAAGCGGAGTGATTCCTTGCGTTCGTAATGTTGATAAACTGGAAGTTGCGGCACTTAGAGATCCACAATATCCGCTTCCATTTTGTTCAGATTCACGATTGCCACTGTTGATTTACCGTAAAGCCAGGCGCCGACCTCGCCGGGATTAACAACCAGGGTATTCTTCACTTTCCTCACGTCGGCTTTGTGGGTATGCCCGTACACCACGAGATCAAAATGGCCGCTGTCTGCCAGTGCATCGACGACATGATGTTCATGCATCACGACAATCTTCTTGCCATTCAGGGTAAATATATACGGCTGGCTATGGATATTCCCTTCAGCCCTTTCCTGGAGAAGCAGTTTGTCCCCGTCGTTATTACCGAATATTCCGGTATATTTACACTTGAGTTCCTTAAAAAGTTTCATGGTAAAGGGTGATGTGTAATCCCCCGCATGGACGACATGTTCAACCCCTCTATTATTGAACAGTTCAATGGCTTTTCTTGTTGGGACTAAATTGTCATGGGTGTCGGACATGATCCCGATAAGCATGTTCCCTCCTGTCAGATTTTTCCATGCAGTTTAATAATATTCTCGATCCCGAGGCGTATCATCATGACCGCAATCGATGCGAGAAGAAGCGACATCACTTTTGAAATCCCGACTATCCCACCCTTTCCGACAAACCTTATGATCCTTTCGGCATTCATCAATGAAATCAAGACGATGAAAAGGTTGAGTATCAGCGAGATGAGTGTAGGGACAATGCCGTAATGATCCACAAGCAAGAGAATGTTGGTAAGCACTGCGGGTCCTACGATTAGAGGAACACCGATGGGAACCACGCCCATCCTGACATCGGGTTTCATTCGCTCTTCAATGTGCTGTGTGAGATCGAGGACCGCTATCGTGAGGAGCAAAAGCCCTCCCGCGATCTTGAAATCATCTGTCGTAATCCCCAGTATCCTGAATATCGCTTCTCCCAAAACGATGAAGGAAAGACTCACGATCAGGGCTGTCAGTATCGAGTCCATTATGACCTTTTGCCTCTTCGGCTTTGTCATGTCCTTTGTCATCGAGATGAAAATGGGAAGGAGCATGAATGCATTCATCGCAACGAAGAGCGGGATGAAGGTGCTGGGCAGTATTCTTAGAATATCTTCCATGGATTTAATTATAATATCCAGGCAGGAAAATTATAAGTGAATTTTGAATATAAATGCTGAACTTTGCAGTAAGTGAAGAAAAAAACGTTTGGCTGAGGGAGAAGATGGAAGCACTCGGTATCCACGAGAAAGATATCGAGGAGAAATTTGTCCGCTCATCCGGCCACGGGGGGCAAAACGTCAACAAGACCTCGACCTGTGTCTACCTAAAGCATATCCCCACCGGCATTGAAGTGAAGTGCATGAAAGACAGGAGCCAGTCCATCAACCGCTTTCTCGCACGGCGCGAACTGGTGAAACGGGTTGAGATGATATCGGGTCAATTAACATCAATCGAACTGAAGAGAGAGAAGATAAAAAAACAAAAATCAAAAAGAGAAAAAAGAGCACGTTTAAAATACAGGACAACAGATGATTCGTCATTATAGGATGGTATAGTCACTATGATCAGTGAGAAGAAGTAACCCTTACCAGCTTCCTCCACCGCCTCCTCCGAAGCCGCTTCCGCCACCGCTAGGACAAATAGCTGGGACACATCCCATATTTGGGAGAGTTATGGCAGCCCACACAGGCAGAGTAAGGGGAAAGGATAGTGATAAATATGGGATGTGTCCCCATTTGTCCCCCATCTGTCCCCTGAATGTCCCGAACCCTTCCTGCGATCTGAACCATTGAGGAGATTCCTGATAAATCCCTTCGAATGCCCTGGCCCAATTGTCGACAACATCGAGTGCAATGGCATACGGCAGAAACCTTGAGAAAAGGTCTTTATCCTTCAATTCGTTTAAGCCGGTCTTTCTCGGCGCGCCTCATGAATTCCTGGAAACCGAGGACATCCATATAAACAGAAGCCTCGGCTTTTGTTTTTGCAGGCATTGCCCTTGAGAAGGCAAGCACCGGAAGACCCATTAATATCCCTGCAATAACGCCCTTCCCGACACCGGACGGTGTGAGGAGTTGCAGCGTAAGAACCCCGACTACCACAACGATGATTCCGGCAGTCATATAATATTTTCTTACCTTTTCAGGGCTGACAAGAAAATACTTTTTACTGATCAAATCTCCATATGCAGTTGTTTTTAATAAATCCAGATGTGCATAAAAATTATTCTTCAGATCGGACACCATCCTTCCCGGAAATTCAGTGGTAAAAATGCTTCCCATAAGAATTTTCTAAAAGGGACTGAGGCAAAGGCCCTGCGTATCTTTTAGCTTTCGCTATATTTTACTTGCTTTTCAAATACTTTTTTGATATTTTTTTTGAAACATTTTTGCATGAGTCTAAGAATGCATACGCCTGATACTGATAAATTAAGATATATCCGCGCCGAGAAAGTTAAGCTCGTCTATTCTCATTCCAGCGATGATTGGTGGGGATCATCCCTTGTTATTCTTTTTATAAGCGACATTTTGTGGGAAGCAATTCCACATCCCAGAATTGTAATCTGGTTCTGTGTGGACAGACTGGTAGAATTCTTCATGTTCCTGCTGTGGCTAATCTATAAGAAGAGTTGCCCTGTTACCGACCGGGCATATTGGCATGAGAATTTGCTCATTGTGGTATTCGCCACTCATGGAGTTATTCAAGGTTCATCCGCCATATTCCTTTTCCCGACAAATTCAGTGCCGCACCAGGCGATGATGTCTTACATAGTCGGGGGCATTATCGCCGGCGTGATAGGCTTTTATACGGTAAAAGAAATCCCCCGCGAATTACAGGTGTCCTTCAATGTAATGGTCGTTTCAAACGTCTTCACAAGAGAGAAAAAAGTCAATTAATATGGGGAAAAGACTCTTCATAGGATTGAGTATCTTCTCTCTCATGGTAGGATTGGTCGGCTTTATCGCTCTTTTAAGAGCGCCTTATCTGGGGATAAAATTTGAGTTAAAAAACAAAAAGTGGTTTATATCTTCTGTCGATCCCGAGGGTCCGGCGAAAGGACTTCAAGAATTTGCTGGATCGAAAGTTTCGGCTATCGGCGGGCTTGAATTAAGCGAATATGATCTGGTTGATGATGACGACACCATACCTGACAAGGATTCCCTTGATCATTACTACAAAGCTCAAAGGTATTTTGATGAACATATAAAAACAGGAACGCCCCTTATTCTCAGTCTTGTCCGCCGGGGACAGGATGGCAGTATCGCAGCTTACCGGCTTCAAGTAAAGATAACTCCGTCTTCTTATCCGATCATAAAGGCTTTTTCAAGTTCAGCTCCCTACTATGTGCTTGCTTTTATCTGTCTTGCAATCGGACTTGCAGTCGTATTAAAAAAGCCTGAAGACAAACGCGCAAGACTTTTTTTTGGCATGATCTTTACCGCCAGCCTGGTGTTTTTTCCTTTTGGAAGCTGGTCTTCCCGCAATATATCGTTTGACTACAAGACATATTCATTACTGTTTAAGATAATTGCAACCTATGCTTTTCCCTGCAACCCGGTATTTTTTCTTCATTTCCTGGTTGTCTTTCCGATAGAGAAGCATATCGCGCGCAATAAATTTTTTCTGTGGTCTCTTTATCTGCTTGCTGCGACCACTGCATTTTTATATAAAGCCCGCATATTCTTTTATCCGTTTCAATTATTTTTTGTTGGAACTCTCGTTGGCGGCATCGTCGCAATGATCCACAGCTATATTTCACTAAAATCGCCCTATGAAAGGGCGCAGATAAAGTGGGTCTTGTGGGGTACCGGAATTTTTGCCGTCGTCTTTATATCGACCATCACCCTGCCCACTCTTTTCGGAAGGTTGGAATATTACAATGCCATGCTGCCAACTTTGTTTTTCGCGTTTATTCCTGTCACTATGGCTATTGCAATTACTACGCACCGCCTGATGGACATAGACACGCTCTTCGACAACACCTTCATATATACGATTACGCTTTCTATTCTGGTCTTCCTGGATATGGGGGTCATCAGTTTCTTTGCAAATCTGAAGAGCGAGACTTTCCGTGTAAGTGGCTCTATCGAAACGATTGCTGAGGTCTGGCTTATCATCTTTGCCTATGTCCCTGTAAGAAATAATGTCAGGAAAGCGGTCAAAAAAATTCTAAAAAGAGAAAACTACAATCTGAATGAGGCAACCTTAAAACTAAGTAACGGGCTCCTTTCCGCTTCGGACATATCATCTGTTCTTGAGAAAGTGAACGGAATTCTAAACGAAACGCTCCATCCAAAAGGCGGCGAGTTTTTTTTGTCTAATGAGAGGGAACCATTTTTGCTGGGGCATGGACTGAATAACGGACAAAATAAGGAAACTGCATTTAAACAGGAGAATGGCCTTTTGTCGTCATTCCCGCAGTCGGTAAGCGGGAATCCAGTGTCTTCAAATCCTTCCGGATGCCGGATCAAGTCCGACGTGAGGGATAGAATGCTTTCCAATGGTCGTATCAGCAAATCTCCTCAACATCTTTACTCGATTTATAGCAGCAGTAATCTTCCGCCTGATTATTCGGGAGGTGTGATCGTCCCTCTGATCGGCTCAACCGCGACGCTTGGTTATATGACCCTTAAAAACAAATATTCCGGCAGGCTCTATAGCGATGAAGACTTCAAACTCCTGAGTACGATAGCAAACCAGACTTCGATAACCATAGAGAATCTATACAACAGACAGGAAGCCGCAAGAAAAGAGAGGGAGGCGTGGGAGGAAAAACAGAGAATCTCAAGGGACCTCCATGACGGAGTAGGGGGGATCGTGGCCAATATCAACCTCATTGCTGAAATGGCGCAAAGCGGGACTTCCGCAGATAGCCTGAAGCAGTCCTTGTCTAAGATAGCCCATTTTGCGAAAGAAGGCATGTCGGAGATTACAAGTTTTATGCAAAGCCTCGATGACAGCGACAGAACATGGTGTTCTTTGGAAGCGGAATTGAGGGACATGGGAAGCAGCATGACCGAACCTCATAATATAGCCTTTGATATGAAATCCTCAGTTGTTGACAATCTTGCGCCGATAAACGGCCTTTTCTATTTAAACCTTCTACGGATTTACAGAGAGGCGGTTACGAATGTGATAAAGCATGCGAAGGCAACGGCAGTGACCGTACTATTCGAAGTGGGACATAACAACCTGAGGCTTTCCGTGAAAGACAACGGCATTGGATTCACAGGGGAAAAGTCCAACGGCAGGGGATTGGCCAATATGAAAACGAGGGCAAGGGAAATCGGGGGTGAAATGAGAATAACCTCGGATATGGGTTCGTGCATAACTCTTGAAATTCCTATGCCTGTGAAAATCAACTCCCAGTAGCCCAAACAGCGCATAAGTTAGGCCACATTAATTTAGAGGGTGCATATCCCCCCAAAATACCCGTATCGGGCGATTTACAATTCTTCTCATAAGATGTAGCATGACTTGGAATCGTGTAACGTGTAAGTATCCTTGGATATTCACTTGAGTCTTTGAAATTTCTTGACATTATTTCGAGAATACTATAGCATTCGCTTAAAACTACCGATAAGAGCAAACTACCTGAAAGGGTTGGGGCGCAAAGCATCCGGTCTTCTTAAGACAGCGGGGCTGCCGAAGTAGTACAAGAAGTTTATTGGAAAACCATTGTCGTTAATCTGGAGTCAGAAGAATAAAGCGCAGGAGGGTATCAGGATGAGACGATTATCAACAGCAGTTGTTATCTTAATGGCGATCACATTTCTCTTGTCAGGGTGTGGCGGTATTACACGATATGGTTTTGATACGGATACAGGAAACTATTGGACTCAGAACAATGCTTTGTTTATTTTGCCGATTGGCGTAATGAATGATTATCTTCCGTCCGGCAACGATGATGTTGACAAGCAAGTAACGCTGAATACAGCAAAGCTTGACAATGAGATTTTAGCATATGTCAAGAAGGTTAATCCAAAGTTGTCCATTATTGCTATCCCAGTCGAACAGGCACAAAAAGATATTGAAACAATCCTGAAAAAGAGTAATGTCAAGGGCTTTTATGTCAGCGAAGGTTTTGACGGCGCCTTGTATAGCAAATCGATCAAAGAACTATCAGAACAATATAAGGGCAGGATATTGGCGCCTCGATTAATAAAAAGGACAGCTCATTGTCAGCATAAGAGTCACTTATTAAGTATGGGGCTTACAGGAGGCTGGTATGCCGAATGGGATGGCGTCGATGACAGGTCGGCATCTGCTATCATCGGACCATTTGGAAATATTGGGCATAGTCAATACGGAGTAAGTATAGATGCATTATCTTTAAATATCGAAATATATTCATTCAAGGGGAGGGAATACTGGGCATATGGCGGCTTTGAAGTCTTAACGCTGGTGAAGGCTTTTGGAAAAGTTGAGCAAAGAAAACCGGAAGAAATATTCTCTTCATCGGATACAATTTCCAATATTAAAAAATCCGTTGCCTTATGTTTGGAGCCATTTTTTGACAAAACACTTTAAGGTAGAGATCATGAAAATGCGGCAATTGATAGCTTTAATTCTGTTGTCTTTTACTGTTGCATGTGGTGCTGCAATTACAAAACCTGCCGGGCTTGATATTACAGACAAAAGAATAATAGCGGACATCAAAACAATAGGGATTGTCGGCCCTTTCTTCGATCCGACGATGAACATTGCGGAGAATGACAGACTCAGGATTGCTGAAGAATGGCGAAGTGATTTTAAAAATATGCTTGACGAATATTACAAAACATCTTTCAGACTTATCATCTTGCCTGATAGTGTTGCAAAGAACTCCGAAGGGTTTAATCCTGAAGATAAATATGATCCCAAAAGGGCAAGAGTGAGACTTGATTACCATAAAAAGATGGGCGAGCTGGCAGGAATTATTGCAAAGGAGCAGGGGGTAGATGCATTAGTTATCCTGTATTTCGACATAGTGAAGATAACTCCTAATCCTTCATTGGCTCATCTAAATTCAATAATAAATTGGGACGGCGCAACGGATGTAAATAAAAGCTGGGATTCTTATGGGGATATTTCAGCAATAAGCCTTTCTGCACTTTTAGTCAAAGCCAGTCATTCAAGTCCCATCTGGACGAGAAGTGTCGGATATAAACTTATTGAAAACACTTTTCCATTACAAAAAATTATGGAAAAGTTCCCGAATAACAAAAAAATGTGCTTACTCCGAATAAGCAGTAGTCTGATTGAGAATTTTAATAAACGGTGACGCGTGGAATGAAATTGTTTTTAAAAATATGAGGATGAAGGGTTATCGTTATCAAAAACAACCGAGAGTAAAACGATTGTAAAACTTTGATAGGTGATAGGAGGGATTATGAAAAGGTTGCTCATTCTTATTTCTGTATTATTCCTTGTTTTAATGACGGGGATAGCTCAGGCAGATTACATAGGAACAATAGGGACAAAGTTTATCATAGAGGGCTCTGGATTTGGTACCAAAAAGCCTCAAGTATATCTTGAATATGAGAAACAGCCCAGTCAAATGAAACAGGCAAAGGCCAAGGTACAAAAATATAATGATACTTCACTTACCTGCCTCTGGACACAAAAGCTTGCTCCAGGGACATACAATCTTTTTGTAAAACCAAGTACAAAAGGCGCTTCTCCTATTTCTGCAGGGACATTCAGCATCATAAAACCTATTATCGACGAAGTTACTCCTAAGAATCTTACAATAGGTGCCATAGTAACAATAAATGGACAATTTTTCACAAATAAAAAGCCAAAGGTTTTCATAGAAAACCTCTTGTCATTAAAAAGAAAAAGTTGTAAAGTTTTAAGTTGCATGATGAACCCTGAAACAGGGGTAAGTTCACTGCATTTTGTAGTACCAAAATGGAGCTTAAATAACGACAGGATAATTCTGCAAAGTTTGGTGGGTGAATCAAGTCCTTCACCAAATCCTTTATCTGTCTCAACTACCACACAACCTCAGGTTGGTTCTATAACAACTGTTAAAGGGGTTTTTAAAGATTCTTCTGGAAATTCGCTGCCCTCAAAGGCTATTTCTGTCAAAAATGTGCTTTACAATCAGACTGACACTATAACAACAGATGCGAACGGTAACTTTGAGTTTACTACCACATCCATACCTATGCCTATCCCAATGCTTTATCTCATTTCAGATGGGACTATACCGTACGTGACAATGATAACCCCTTTATCTGATGTAACTGTTGATGATCTTACAGCAGCAATCGTAAATAAAATATCGACGAAAAATCAACAAGCAGAAGCATCGTCGACACCAGTGAAACAAAAAATGACAAAGAGTGCAGCCTCCAATAGTGCTGTCCAGGTTTATCCTATTAATATCGGTGTCTACTCTCACTCGTTGACCTCATATTCTTTAAGCCAACTCAGGGACCCTAAGGTTTTACAAAATTTAACAGACGCTGATATGACCGCATTATATGGACAATTGGATATGAGTTACTGGACAACGTTTCAGGATAGAACCATATCATCTTCTGATAAGGAAGTAATTCTTACTCTTCAAGACAGTAATTTCAGGGATAGATTGGACAGTGCTATACAGAATGTAAGAAAGTATGATATTTTTGATAACGTTTTAGATACGGTGTTCTATGGCGGCTGTGCTATAGCAGGAGGGGGAAGTGGCATAGGTGCGGCTATAGGCGGAGTTTGTTTTGGCTTTGCTATGGACTCTGCATGGAATACATATGAGGCATTTATTTACCAGATGTGTCAATCAGGCAGGTGGGATAAAAAGACTTGTGATGCTTACAGTAATGGTGTTGATAACGCAAAAGTAGGCTTAGCAGGACTTGATCTGATCACAGGTTCATCTAATCTGATTTTAATCGGTCCTGACGGCCTTGCTGATTTATTCGCATCAGGCTATAGTTTTTACGCTGACGGTCAAGAGATGGGGGATTATCTCTCTCACTCTGATATCTCAACTCAATCACAGTTTTCGGTTCCACAACCACAGGGTACAAATATTTCTTACGATTACACTGCTTGCGAACCATTTAAGACTACCCAGATCGGAGACATGACGGTGTGGGACAGAGTACCAACTTATTTTCCTATAATGACAACCATTTCTGCATCAGCCCAAGCAGGATATGCTATCTCGGGGACAGTAGCCTCAGGAGGCTCAGGATTAGGGGATGTTTCGCTGACCCTTACTACATCAACCGGTGCACTTGTCGCTGTAACAATAACAGATAGCAATGGTAACTATAAATTTAAAGTTCCTAATACCGGCGGATATATAATCACGCCTTCAAAAAAAGGCTATATTTTTGCACCAACGAACATAGCAACAAATGTAACGACAGATGTCGCTGGACAGGATTTCATAGGATATGAAAACGGCGATCAGAACGATTTAGTGGCATATTGGAGTTTTGATGCCTGTGATGCAAGAGATTATAGCGGAAACAACCACGAAGGCACCTTGGTAAGTGTAGATGCATCACAATGCGTTCCAGGCGTTAAAGGTAAAGCATTCAATTTCTCCAAAAAAGAAGATCATATTGAAGTGCCTCATGATGAGGCATTTAATTTGAAGGATGAATATACAATTTCATTCTGGGTCAATATTGATGCCGCCAGTTGGGGATGGCAGGGTATAGATGGCGGCTTTTTAATCTCAAAAGAAATAGCTTTTGATCACAGCGGCTGGACTGTAACGGCGGCCCCGGGACCTGCTTATCCTGATAATTACAAGATACGGTTCATCGTCTGGCCACCCGCTCAAGATTTATACTATTTCTCTAATACTTTGTTGACGAAATATACTCCCTATCACATCGCAATTGTAGGTTCAAAAAGCGCTAATAAGTTGCGTATATACATAAACGGAATTCTCGACGCCGAATTTAATTTCCCGGGCATCACTCCATCAAATAATCACCCTTTATGGATGAGCGCCCATAATGGACTGTCCGATAGACAGTTTGACGGGATTTTAGATGAAGTGAGAATTTATGATAGGGCATTATCAGGAGAAGAAATTAAAACGCTCAGTTCACTATAAGCAAACATCACGAAGGTATTAACTGAGGATTTTCAGGAGAAGTAACGCAGAGCATGAGCCGATGGGGCCACAAACGCTGGAATATGGGATGTGTCCCTGTTTTTTGTTTTTTGTCCCTAAAACGACATCATCCTATGCGAAAGCAGGCAGACTTCCACTTGGTCTTTCTTTACAAGAGAGTTTACCGAACCTTCGAAGGAGGAAAAGCAAAGGAATACAGGACTTCACTGTATGTGCATCCTCCTACGGATAACGTAAGAAGGCTGTGAATGGGTATTGTAAAGGCTGAACAACGGCCACATGTTGGAAGTTGTTCAGCCGGGTTGCTTAAAGGCAGCCTCAGAAAGGCTTGAGCCGTGTGTCGGGAAACTGACAAGCACGGTTCTTATGGGGCTTGAACCCTGGCTACCTGACCACCCCCTATGAGCAAGAGAGATAAAACGGCTGCTTGAGCCTAAAAGAAGCGGGCCCGGGATTCCCGGGCCCTTTGGCTAAGTTCCGCAACTGAGGCAATGCCTCTGTTTTTACATTACCGTACCTATGGCAGAACAGAAAATCAAGAAGAAGGCTCCAAAAAGCGAGATTGCTTCGTTTCACTCGCAATGACAATTGGCGCAGGATTGTGGACATTTCCTACTGAGCTGTTTCACTTGTCACTTTGTCAACCACATCCGCTATGTTCACCTTCACGACCTCTTTCGTCTTCCTGTCCTTTATCTCGACAAGGCCCTCCTTGAGGTTCTTTTCGCCGAGGATTATCTGAGTGGGAATACCGATAAGGTCGGCGTCTTTGAACTTCACCCCTGCCCGTTCGTCGCGGTCGTCCATCAAAACCTCAAACCCTTTCTCCGTCAAATCCCTGTAAAAATTCTCCGCAATCTCGACGGTCTTTGCGTCGTTCATGTTCAACGGTAACAGTTCGACATCGAACGGCGCGATGCTCCTTGGCCAGATCATGCCGTCTTTGTCGTTGTTCTGCTCTATCGCCGCGGCTGCTATCCTTGCAGGGCCGATGCCGAAGCTTCCCATGACAATCGGTTTTTCCTGCCCGTTTTCATCGAGATAGAACGCCTTCAACGGTATAGAGTATTTTGTGCCGAGCTTGAAGATGTTGCCTATTTCGATAACACGCTCGATCCTTATCGGCGCATCGCATTTCGCGCACAAATCACCTGTTTTTGCAAGGGTTATGTCATGCCATTCAGCGGTGAAATCCTTTCCGGGCCGTATCCCTTTTGCATGGTAATGCTGCTTATTCGCGCCGCTCACATAGACGCCCTCCTGAAGGGAGGTATCGGCGACTATCCTGATCTTTTGGTTCATGGGTCCGATGAAGCCTGCCTCAACACCGAGGATCTCTTTTACTTCCTCCTTCGCCGCAGGTCTGTGTTTTCCGATGACCCTGTTGAGCTTTTTTTCGTGCAACTCCTGGTCTCCCCTCACAAGGCCGAGAACAGGCCCGTCATCACTGATGACCAGCAGGCTCTTGATGAAATATTCGGGCTTGAGTTTCAGGAAGTTCGAAACCTCCTGAACAGTACGCTTTTCCGGCGTATGGACCTCTTCGAACTCCCAGTCCATCACCTCTGTCTTCTTCGGATTCGAAAGGGCGAGCTCCACATTCGCGGCGTATCCGCAGGAATCGCAGAGCACGATCTCATCTTCTCCCGCACGGGCTCGGCGCCATGAATTCATGGGAGACAGCGCCTCCCATCATTCCGGGGTCTGACTGGACCATATGGAATTTCAGCCCGCACCTCGAAAATATTTTGTGATACGCATCGGCATGGAGCTGATAGTTCTTTTCGAGCCCCTCGTCGTCTGCATCAAAACTGTAACTGTCCTTCATCAGGAACTCCCTTGTCCTCAGGACGCCGCTCTTCGGCCTCGCCTCATCCCGCAGTTTCGTCTGGATCTGATACCACACCTGCGGCAGGTTCCTGTATGACCGTATCTCCCTCGCGGCGAGCCAGGTCATTATCTCTTCGTGCGTCATGCCGAGGCACATGTCCCGTCCGGTCCTGTCTTTCAGCCTGAACATTTCATCTCCGATGTCGAACCACCTGCCGGTCTCCTGCCATACTCTCCGCCGGGTGCAGCGCCGGCAGGGCGATCTCCTGTGCGCCTATGGCGTTCATCTCCTCCCGGAGGATTTTGTGTATTCTCCTTGTAACCCTGAGACCAAGGGGCAGATAAATGTAGAGTCCTGCGGCAAGCTGTCTGATGATACCCTGCCCTCAGCATGAGTATATGGCTTATCGCCTCCGCATCCGCGGGTGTCTCCCTTAAGGTTGGTATAAGCATCTTGGAAAAACGCATTTTTTACTCCTTTTTTATTGTCAACAGAATTTCCTTGCGACTCCCATACTGACATCTAATATAGAAAAAATTAAGGGAAAAGTGTTAAATTAATTACTACCAGGGAGGGAAAATAACTTGCTAAAGAGAATACCGATAACACCCGACGGCTATCAGAGGCTGCAAGAAGAACTCGAAAGGCTTCTCAAGGTCGACAGGCCGAAAAATATCAAAGACATTTCTGAAGCGAGGGCGCACGGTGACCTTTCCGAAAACGCGGAATACCATGCTGCAAAGGAAAAACAGTCTTTTATCGAGGGGAAGATACAGGAGCTGAAAACCAAACTCGCCCTGGCGGATGTTATAGACCCCTCAAAGATTACCCAGAACAAGACAGCCTTCGGGGCAAAGGTCAAGGTGATGGACCTTTCTACGGATGAAGAAAAGACCTTCATGCTCGTCGGACCTGACGAGGCAGACGCGAAGAACGGTAAGATCTCTATAAGTTCCCCGGTCGGGAGTTCCCTGCTCAACAAGGATATCGGCGATGTCGTTACGATTAAGGCACCCGCAAAGACCCTGGAGTATGAGATATTAGAGATCAGCTTTGTGTAGATACTTCAGAGCAGAGATAATCGATAATATCCCCCTAACCAGCAAGAACAATCTGCTCACTATAAAACCCCTCGGACCGGCACTGAACCCCGAACCAGGTCAATTCTACATGATAGAAGTCGGCAATTCCTATGACCCTTTGTTAAAGAGACCCTTCAGTTATTTCAGGAAGACACAAGAATCAATCCAGTTTGTCTATACGGTCAAAGGCAAAGGCACATCTCTGATGAAGGATTTTAAGAAGGGAAGAGAAATAAATGTGATCGGTCCCCTCGGCACAGGTTACCCGAAAACCGAAGATGGTTATACACCTTTGCTCATCGCCGGCGGAATCGGTATGGCATCCCTGTTTCCGCTTGCTGAAGCGCTTGCAAAAAAATCATTTGTGATATACGGTGCACGGAGCAAAGATGAACTGGTTATGCTGGATGAATTGGAGAAATCGGGGGTTGCAATAATCACTTGTACAGACGACTGTTCTTTCGGCAAAGAGGGGCTGGTTACAGATATTTTAGAAGATTTTCTGATCTCCCATCCGCAACTCCTCACCTCTTGTCTCATTTATGCGTGCGGCCCCAAGCCGATGCTGAAGTCCGTGGCAAAGATCGCCGCTGATAAAAGTATCAGGGGCTATTTTTCGCTGGAAGAAAATATGGCTTGCGGATTCGGGGCATGTCTGGGATGCGCTGTCAAAACAATCCATGGATACAAAAGAGTGTGCAAAGAAGGGCCGGTTTTTCGGATAGAGGAAATTGAATGGATTTAACCGTCAGCATAGGCAGCCTGAAACTCAAAAACCCTGTTATGACGGCATCGGGAACCTTCGGGTATGGCGAAGAATATTCCAGCTTTGTTGACCTGAATCTGCTCGGTGCGGTTGTTGTCAAAGGAATATCTCTGGAACCCATGGAGGGGAACCCCTCTCCAAGGATCTGTGAAACTCCATGCGGCATGCTGAATTCGATAGGCCTCCAGAATGTGGGGCTTAAAACATTTCTAAAAGAGAAGCTGCCTTATCTCAAGAACTTCGAGACAAGGGTGATCGTTAACATCCTGGGGAATACCATTCAGGAATATGTAAAGCTTTCAAAGGCGCTCGCTGATGCGGGGGTAGACGGTATAGAACTGAACGTCTCCTGTCCGAACGTAAAAAAAGGAGGCATTGTCTTCGGCACTGATAAAAAGGCGCTTGCACGACTTATTACAAAGGTGAAGCAATCGGTGAGCAAAACGACAGTAATCACCAAACTGTCGCCCAATGTTTCGAATATTCCCGAGTTTGCGAGGGTGGCCGAAGACGCCGGAAGCGATGCTATATCGCTGATAAATACCATACCCGCAATGGCTGTCGATATCGAAACGTGGAAGCCCAAACTCGCTAATATGACAGGTGGACTGTCAGGTCCGGCGATAAAACCGATTGCCCTGAGAATGGTCTGGGAGGCATCAGGCGCTGTCACTATTCCAATTATAGGAATCGGTGGTATCATTGATTATAAAGACGCTATAGAGTTTATGCTTGTCGGTGCCACGGCAATAGAAGTGGGCACGGGTAATTTCGTAAATCCGAGAGCGACAGTCAACGTCGCCGAAGGGATTGGCGGATATTTGAGGGAAAAAGGTATTCGGGCTGTGAGAGATATCATAAGGGGGCTTCATGGAACCTCGTCCCTTAATAACACTGACAACTGACTTCGGGAACAAAGACCCTTTTGTAGCAATTATGAAAGGGGTAATCCTCAGCATAAACCCTTCTGTTCAGATAGTCGATATGACTCATGATATAAGCCCGCAGAATATCCTGGAAGCAGCTTTCACGCTCGAAATGGGATACAGATCATTTCCTCATAAAACAATCCATGTCACCGTTGTCGATCCGGGTGTTGGTTCCGAACGGAGACCGCTCCTCGTAACAACAGACCATCATTATTTTATCGGTCCGGATAACGGAGTATTTTCCCGCGTCTACGCCCTGAATGAAAGCCTGGAAGTTTTCCACATTACGGCGGAACATTACTTCTTGCCCCGGAGGAGCTCGACCTTCCACGGCAGAGACGTATTCGCTCCTGTGACTGCCTGGTTCTCAAAGGGCGTAAATGCTTCAAATTTCGGGGATCCCATTTCTGATTACGTAACCATTCCGGTACCCATTCCCACAACAACAGAGAAGAATACTATTGAAGGTGAGATCATTCATATCGACCGTTTTGGAAATCTGATGACGAACATAGAGGGACAGATGATAGAGGACCTTTATAGCAATTACCCTGAGCGAGATCTGAAGGTCGTGATCAGAGGCATGGAGGCACCCATCAAAGAATATTATTCTGAGGGTGACACGAAAAGACTTTACTCCTTAACCAACAGTTTCGGATATCTTGAACTCTTTGTCAACAAAGGCAGTGCATCCTCGAATTTCGGTATACCGGTCGGCGAAAAGGTAAGCATAGGGCTGACGTAAGGAAAAGTAAAGGATGATATTAAGAGAGCTTTCAAATAAACCTATTCATTGTTCTGTTTTACTCTCCCTGATCTTGATTGCGCTCATTGCCGGCTGCAAAAGCAAAGAAAGCTACAGAAGGGAAATAGAACGGAAAGGAATGACGTATTCGGTAGAGTCTTTTCTAAATAGCGCGGCAGGCGGCCACAAAGAGACGATAGTATTGTTCTTAAAAGGAGGAATGGACATTAATGCGACAGGCGATAGGGGAGAAACGGCATTGATGCTCGCTGCTGTTAATCATAATATTGAACTGTTGAAGTTCCTCATCGACAACGGCGCTCATGTTAATGACAGGGACAATAACGGCTATACCGCTCTGATGTTTGTTTCTTCCGAGGGAGACAGAGAAGTTGCCGGCTTCCTTATCGGAAAAGGCGCGGACATGGACTCCCAAAATGATAACGGGGAAACAGCATTAATGCTTGCTGTCTTGCATGACAATCTTGAGATCACAAAGATGCTGGTCGATAAAGGCGCCGATATCCATGTTCAGGACAACCGGAGACGCGAGGTTATCGATTATGCTTTTCTGAATAACCAAATAAAAGAATTATTACGCAGAGCCATGACAAGAAAATAATCCTTTCATGCTCCGCAAGCATGATATTTCTTGCATATCAAACCCATCAGAAGTAATAACTTGTGTTGTTGTATAATATCTTTTGTGCTCCTTGTTGGCCTGACAGGAAATTACGGAATGGGGAAGAGCACCGTTCTTTCTCTGTTCGAAAAGTTCGGCGCGATCATCATTAATACGGATGAGATTGTCGGATCGTTGCTCAAAAAAACGGAGGTCCTTGAAAAGATCAAAGGACTTTTGGGTGACAAAGCGTTCTTGGAAGACGGCAGTCTCAATACGGAAAGGGTCGCGGATATTGTCTTTCATAACGATATCCTGAGGCGTTCTCTCGAAGACATCCTTCACCCCCTCGTTTTTGAAAGGATAAATTTTTTCCTGGATGGAATCGCGGATGGAGATAAGATCATCTTAGTCGAAATACCTTTGCTTTTTGAAAGGGGATATGAAGGCAGGTTCGATAAGAAGATCACGGTTTATACGGAAGAAAAGACCGCTTTAAATCGTATCGAGAGGAAAGGCATCTCCCGGAAGGAAGCACTGCTCAGATTAAAATCCCAGTTGCCGATAGAAGAGAAGATAAGACGTTCCGATTTTATTATAGACAACAACGGCGCGCTTGAAGAGACAGCGTTACAGGTTGAAACGATATGCAAAGAACTTTTGAAAGAGGCGAAAAAGGATGGAAATAATACGAGGACTCGAAAACTTAAACAAGAGTTATCCTAATCCGGTTCTCACAATAGGGAATTACGACGGCATCCACCTCGGCCACCAAAAGATCCTTTCCATGGTACTGAAGAGAACGGAAGGAATAGAGGGGACCTCGATGGTCATGTCCTTTGACCCCCACCCGGTCAAAGTCCTCGCTCCCGAGAGAAACATAAAGTTACTCACTACTCCCGAAGAGAAAACAAGACTCATAGAGGCAATGGGAATAGATGTCCTGCTCTGCGTAAGATTCAATAAAGAGTTTTCTCGCATACTGCCCGATGATTTTATTCACGACGTCCTCGTCGAAAAAATAAATGTCAAGGAAATCATTGTAGGCACCAACTATGCCTTCGGAAAAAACAAGAAGGGAACCATAGACTTATTGAGAAGGCGGGGCGAGAAGTACGGATTCCGTGTCAAAGCCGTGAGAGACGTAACGGTTCACGGGCATATCGTCAGCAGCAGCACTATTCGCAGCCTCCTCCTGAAAGGTGCGGTTTCCGAGGTGTCGAATTTCCTTGGAAGGGCATATTCAATAGAGGGGACCGTAATAAAAGGGAAGGGGAGAGGCCAGAGCATTTTACATATCCCAACGGCAAATATTTCAACGCCCGTCGAAATCGCACCGAAGGAAGGCGTTTATGCCGTAAAAGTCGGGTTAAGGGGAACTATTTACGACGGTGTCGCGAATATCGGCAAGAACCCCACATTCGGCAATACGGAGGTGAGTTATGAGGTCCATCTATTCAATTTTGACGGCGATCTTCTGAGTAAAAGCCTGAAGATCTATTTTATCGACAGGATCAGGGGCGAGCGGACGTTTCCCAATCCGGGCAGTCTCGCGGAACAGATACGGGAAGATATCACAAAGGCAAAAGAACTCCTGACGAAACACCCTTTACTCATATAAGTGCCTGCGATATTTTCAGGAAGGGAGGATGACTTTTTCCGGGCGGTGCCCCTTGTCCCTTGCCAAAAGACACATAAATCGATTATTATTAAAGTTATCAAATTTCAGGAGGAAAAAACTTGAAAGAAGGAATTCATCCATCATATAGCGAGGCAACGGTTGTATGCGCCTGCGGTGAGACATTCACAACAAATTCGACAAGACAAAAGATCCAGGTAGATATCTGTTCTAAGTGCCACCCCTTTTTTACGGGGAAACAGAAGCTTGTTGATGCGGAAGGAAGGGTCGAGAAGTTTAAGAAGAAGTACGCTAAGGCTGAAGCCGCTCTTAACAAGAAGTAACTACGCTTAGAGAAAAAGTCGTTAGTCAATCGTTTTATGGCTAACGGCTTTTTTTTGGAACTGAGGATAATTATGAAAAACGTAGGCGGACAGGCAGTTATCGAAGGCGTCATGATGAAGGGCAGAAAAGGCTGGACGGTGGCAGTCAGAGGCCCGAACGGGGAAATTCATGTAAAAAGGGAAAAACTGTCCGAACTTCCGTGGATTTTACGGCTCCCCATCCTGAGAGGCTTTATCGCTCTGTTTTCCGCCTTGTTTATCGGAATTAAGGCAATAGAATTTTCTGCGAGCAAGGCATATGAAGAGGAAGCAGGAGAAGACCTGAGCCCTGTCACCCTCGGTTTTACCATTTTCCTGTCGGTTGTTATCGGGATAGCCCTCTTTATACTGTTGCCGTTATATGCAACAAAACTTTTGGGATTCGTTTTTGAATCTGTTGCCGGAAGTTCATTCGTCTTCAACCTTGTCGATGGTGTTATCAGGGTATTCATTTTCCTTATCTACATAGTCTCAGTCGGCCTGTGGAAAGAGATGAGGCGGATATTCGAATATCACGGGGCGGAACATAAAGTCATCCATGCCTATGAAAACGGAAAAGACCTTACACTAAAAGGCATAAAGGTCTACAGCCCGCTGCATCCGCGCTGTGGAACAAGCTTTCTCCTTATAGTCATGGTGATCAGCATATTCACTTTCTCATTCATCCCCCAGGGATGGTCCTTCGTTTATAAGTTTCTTTCACGGCTCGTCCTGATCCCTTTAATTGCAGGCATCTCTTATGAATTTCTGAAGCTGTCCGCAAAGATGCAGGACAACCTGATAATGAAGGCGCTGATACAGCCCGGCCTATTGCTGCAGAGGCTCACAACAAGGGAACCTGATGAAGCCCAGATCGAGGTTGCTGTCAGGGCACTTGAAGAAGTTCTTATCCTAGAGGAAACAAATGCTTGAGAAACTGAAGACAATAGAAAATAAATATGAAGAATTGACTCGCCTGCTGATGGACCCCGAAGTGTTATCAAAGCCGTCCGAACTCCTGAAGTACTCAAGGGAAGAATCCGAACTCCTCCCCTTAGTAGAGAAGATCAGAAAATACAGCAAGGTGCTCTCCGGCATAGAAGAGGCGGAAGAACTGCTGAACAGCGGCGACAGTGACCTGCGTGAGCTTGCACAGGCTGAACTCGATGAACTGAAGGCGAAAAGACCGAAGATCGAAGAAGAGCTTAGGATCATGCTTCTTCCCCAAGACCCCCGTGACACAAAGAATGTAATAATCGAGATCAGAGCGGGTACGGGAGGTGAGGAGGCTGCCCTCTTCGCCGCAAGCCTGCTCAGGATGTATCTGAAATACGCGGAGCATAAGAGATGGAAGGTCGAAACGATAGACCTGAATGCGACCGGTCTCGGGGGCATTAAGGAAGTGATCTTCTCGATACTGGGGAAAAATGCGTACAGCCGGCTCAAATACGAAAGCGGCGTACACAGGGTCCAGAGGGTTCCCGTCACAGAGGCCTCAGGAAGGATACATACCTCTGCTGCAACGGTTGCTGTGCTGCCCGAGGCAGAGGATGTTGATATTAAGGTCGATGAAAAAGATCTCAGAGTTGATACGTTCTGTTCTTCGGGGCCTGGCGG
Organism: Thermodesulfovibrionales bacterium; assembly: GCA_963776195.1. Classification (GTDB taxonomy): domain Bacteria; phylum Nitrospirota; class Thermodesulfovibrionia; order Thermodesulfovibrionales; family SM23-35; genus CAVZMO01. The sequence continues at coordinate 68,000 of CAVZMO010000036.1, read as the reverse complement.
TCAGGGAGTGAACACGACCTATTCCGCGGTGAGGATTGTTCATATCCCCACCGGGCTTGTTGTTCAATGTCAGGATGAGCGCTCCCAGATCAAGAACCGAGAAAAAGCTATGAAGGTGCTTCGTTCCCGGCTCTACGAGATCGAGATGGAAAGACAGGAGAAAGAGCGTGCATCGGCAAGGAAATCACAGGTGGGAACAGGCGATAGGAGCGAAAAAATCAGGACATACAATTATCCCCAAAACCGCGTCACCGATCACAGGATCGGCTTTACCCTTCACAAGCTGGAACAGGTGCTCGAAGGAGACCTCGACGATGTCATCGATGCCCTGATCACCCATTACCAATCGGAAAGGCTCAAAGAACTTTGATTAAGGAATAATGGCTGAAATATCGCTATTGATTTACTCGAATGATATGTTATAATCAACGCATGCGGAAATATACTCTGATTATTTTTACTGCCTTTGCGATCACCACCTTTCTTATCGCTCACAGCGCATACAGCATCGAGACCTGCGATCATGCCTGTATAAAGTGCCACCAGGTAACGAGCGAAGATGTGCAGAATTTACTGAAAGGGAGCTACCCTGACATAAAGGTCCTCGACGTACGCCCGGCACAGGTCAAGGGATTGATCGAGGTTGCAGTTGAATCAAAAGGTCAGAAGGGGGTCCTTTATCTCGACTCTTCCAAGAATTATATCGTCTCGGGCTCTATCATAGACATTAAGACAAAGACAAACGTCACTCAGGAGAGACACAATGAAATCAACAAGGTTGATGTTTCAAAAATTCCCCTTGACGATGCATTGGTGATGGGAGATAAGAATGCCAAATATCGTGTTATCGTTTTTAGTGACCCTGACTGCCCGTACTGTGGAAAACTTCATCAGGAGATGAAGAAGGTGATAGAAAAGAGAAAGGATATCGTTTTTTTCATAAAGATGTATCCGTTGCCGATGCATAAAACAGCTTACGAAAAAGCCAAAGCCATAGTGTGTGAAAAATCTCTTGCTCTCCTCGAAGATGCTTTTGAAAAGAAACCCTTGCCGGCTCCAAAGTGCGAAACATCCGCGCTTGATGAAAATATAAAGCTTACTGAAAAACTCGGCATAAGAGGAACGCCTGCGATTATCCTGCCGAATGGAACAATCGTGCCGGGTTATAAAGAAGCCGATGCCCTCATCGCTTTGATAGAAAAATAATATCAGTATACTCCCGGATTTTTTGACTTGCTACCGATAGACAACCTTTCATCCGGCAATCCCACAATTCTTTAAAAAATTCTCTTAATTTTTCTTATATTTCTTTCGTTGTTTCTTCACATCTTTTCCGATTCTTAAATAATAGCAAGTGATAATAATTTTAGCTATTGCTATAATATTTCGAGCAAGAATGATTTAGAAAGCTCTGCTCTTGGTGGATGGCGGGGCGATTATTAAGGACATTGTAAAGAGGAGGAGAAGATGTTTCATAACTGGGAAGGAGATCTGATTCTCCAGGACACCGTAATAGAAAAGAAACGGTTCGTTATCGGAAGTCCGAAGAGACAGATAAAGACAGATATCAGGGAGTGGATATCTTTCGAGGACAACAACATCATGAAGGAAATCCTCAAGGAACTTGTGAAGGAAAAGGCTTTACCCGAACACAAAACGCCGGGAAGTTTCGACAGAAGAGCGATGATCATATGGGATTTTGTTGCTAAGCATATTAAATATATCCACGATGGCGACAAGCCGAGAAAAGGGGACTTCTGGCTGTTCCCTCCGGAGATTTATACATTGCGGCGCGGAGATTGCGAAGACAGCTCTTTTCTTCTTGCAAGCCTTCTTATCGCGAGCGGTATAAGTCCTTTCTGTGTAAGGGTAGTTTTAGGAGAGGCCTTCGATGAAAACGGCAAATCCCTTGGAGGCCACTGCTGGCCCGTGTACAAGAATGAAATGGGGCAATGGTGCATCCTCGAAAGCACTCTCGATAACATCCCGTCGCACATGCCCAAGGCGGACAAACTTACGGCGCCGGGGCAGTTCTTTCAGTATGTGCCCTATTATTGTTTCAATAACCATCATCTCTGGGAGATTCTCCACGCCGATAGAAAAACTTCAATAAAATCAGGCATTGAAAAATATCTCAAACTGCGAGGCAATAAAGTCCACATGAAAAAAACACGCCTCCCGTTCGGCGGGTGACTATCCGGGATAACCGGCGATTGGGAGCCATGAGCCCGACCATGATGATTCGAACAGAATAAAGGCGGGTGAATATTCCTGGAAATGACAAAACTGTTAGGGACATCATACTAATATCCGGAAGGAGGAAATTGATGAAAAGCACAATAAAACAATGGACGGTCATGGTTTACCTTGCCGGAGACAACAACCTCGACAGTGCAGGCGTTGCCGACCTCAGGGAGATGAAAAAAATCGGCTCTACTGATGCAATCAATATCATAGCTCAGTTTGACCGGCAGGGCAGGAATATCTCAACCAGACGTTTCTACCTGCGCACCGGAGGAACGCTTGACATGGATGCGGTTGCAAGTCTCGGCGAGACGAACACCGGAGATCCCAAGGTGCTTGAAGATTTTATCCTGTGGGGTGCGAAAAAATATCCGGCACAACATTATCTCGTTGTCATTTGGAACCACGGACAGGGATGGGACGATACGGATATTTACCGGGTCGCGAAAAACACATTGAAACTTAATATCAACAGGCACGGCCTGGTTATGGGTGAGGCGCTCCAGGAATCAAAATCCTCTATTCCCTTTCGTCAGATTCGTTCTGTCGCAAGCAGAAATTTCCGTCGTGCTCTGTTCTCCACATCTCTGAAAAAGGCCGTCACCACGCGGGCAATAGCTCTGGATGACGATGCCGGGGACTTTCTCGACAATATCGAGTTGAAAAGACTCTTTTTGTCAGTGAAGAAAAAACTCGGCCGCAAGATCGACCTGCTCGGCATGGATGCCTGTCTTATGAGCATGGCCGAGGTAATGTATCAGATAAGAGATAGCGTCATGTTCGGAGTGGGATCGGAAGAAACCGAACCGGGAGACGGTTGGCCCTATGACAGGATTCTCTCCGAGCTTGCAGCAACACCGACTATGACACCTCAAGAGTTATCAGCCGTCATTGTGGAGAAATATCTCGCCTCCTATTCTCCCCGCGATGGGGTAACGCAATCCACGTGTGACCTTTCTAAATCAAAGGAAATGGCGGCCGCTATCGACGCCCTGTCACGAACGCTAACGCAGGGGCTGTCCGATCCATCCACAAAAACAGCAATCATAAAGTCGCGAACCCAGGTTCAATCCTATGCCAACCCCGATTATATTGATCTGAAAGACTTCTGTAAGCTCTTGCAAATTTACAGCAGCCGGTCGAACATCAAATCAGCCTGCAAGAACCTGATAGATGTACTATTTGAGAATAGGATAGTGCTGAGTTCCGGGTACAAAGGAAACGGCGTCAAAAACTCACATGGCCTGTCAATTTATTTTCCCATCAGAAAGGTATCGCCTATTTATTCGAGACTTGATCTCGTCAAGAAAACGGCATGGTGCAATTTTTTGCATGAATATATAACCAAAACCGCCAGGCGGTAATGCGTCAGAGGCGCAGACCGAAAACAATTAACCACCCTGCGGCAAGACCACCGGGAATTGCACGTTCAATTACTGAGAAATACGGGAAAGTTTTCCGGCACTGGCCCTCTTTGCATAAACCTTTCTCAGTTCTTCCACAAGGAGCAACCCTATGCTGAAAGGTATAAGGATCAGCCATACATCAAGACCCAAGGGTTCCGTTCCAAACATTTTATTTGCCGGGGGAAGATAAATGATGATAGCAGAAAGTAAGACCTCGACGATAATTCCGATAACAATTAATCTGTTCGAAAAAAAACCTGATTTGAAGATGGATTCCCTGGATGACCGGCAGGCAAATACATTCCCTATCTGCATGAGGACGATACCCAGGAATGTAGCAGTTGACGCCTGGCGGGTCAAGGGATGATCCATCGGCAAAACCATCCCCCACTGCCACCCGCCTTTATAGAGCACATAAAAATAGGCGAATAAGACACCGACCGTGCTTATAACCCCGAGAAAAATGTACCCCCTGAAAAGAAGGAACCTGTCGATAATTCCCTTTTTCTCCTGTCTCATTTGTTCTGTGGTCTTTGACGGCACAGAAGGGTATCTCATGATGGTCGCCTCAGGCGGCTCTGCACCGAGTGCAAGCGCCGGGATGGTTTCGGTACCAAGATCGATTGCGAGTATCTGCATTACCGTCAAAGGGAGCGGGATTTTGAAAAGCGAAAACATGATATATGGAATCGCCTCGGGCGTGCCATGCGCAAAAATATAGGTAATAAATTTCTTGATATTTTCGAAGATCGTCCTGCCCTCTTCTATCGCATTCACAATAGTTGCAAAATTGTCATCGAGCAAGACCATATCCGCTGCTTCCCTTGCAACATCAGTTCCCATTATTCCCATCGAAATACCGATATCCGCCTTTTTGAGGGCTGGCGCATCATTCACCCCGTCTCCTGTAACCGCAACCCGCTCGCCTTCATCTTGAAGAATAGACACGATCCTCATCTTATGTCTCGGCGACATCCTTGCAAAGATGATCTCTTCCGACCGGAGGATTTCTCTCAGCGTGCCGTCAGTCTTTATTTCCATTTCAGGCCCTTCAACAATTGCGGGGTTACCGCTTGCAAGCCCTATTTGTTTTGCAATAGCAACAGCGGTCCTGCTCGCATCTCCCGTAATCATAATCACTTTAATTCCGGCTTCCCGGCACTTTTTTATAGCTTCGGGGACCTCGGGTCTTGGTGGGTCCTCAAGTCCCATGAGACCGGCAAAGATCAGATCAGCTTCCGGATTAACCTCCTCGCTTCCGCTGTCCAGCTTCTTGAAGGCAAAAGCAATAACCCTTAACCCCTGATCCATCATCGCATGATAAGCCTGCGTAATAAACTCCTTACTCCGGTCATCCAACGTCTTTATAGCATTGTCTTCGCGTATCCTATTACAAAAGGGCGTAACGGTTTCCAATGCCCCCTTTGTTAAAACGAGTGTTGCTCCCATTGACCTTGTTTACGGTCGTCATCCTTTTTCTGTCTGAGTCAAAGGGAATCTCGGAAATACGCTCTGCTTTCATATCCCCGGAGATTTCCCGTGCTTTCTTCAAGATCGCAATTTCCGTGGGGTCCCCCTTATATTCTCCATTTTCATAAACCGCATTATTACAGAGATACGCGATTGTCATAAGACTGTCGATTGAGGCCCGCTGGCTGTCGAAGGTCCATACCTTTTCGACCTCCATCTTATTCTGTGTGAGCGTGCCTGTCTTATCGGTACATATTACGGTAACCGAACCGAGGGTCTCGACTGACGTGAGAGTCCTTATGAGGGCTTTTTTCCTGGCCATCCTCTGGCTTCCCATAGCCAGTGAAAGGGTGACAGTCGGCAGGAGCCCCTCCGGGACATTTGCGATCGTAATCCCTATTGCAAAGATGAGATTATGCCAGAAGCTTCTCCCGGTAAGCATCCCTATACCAAAAAAGAATATGCCCGTTGTCAGTGCAATAACAGCGATTATCCGGGTCACTTTCAACATCTCCTTCTGGAGTGGGCTCAACCCGGGATCAACGGCGCTTGTCAGATGGGCGATCTTGCCGAATTCCGTGGACATGCCGGTCGCATACGCTGCGGCTTTTCCTGTGCCGCTTATTACATGAGTACCGGCAAAAACCAGATTCGGGCTTTCAAGTGAATCCCCATCGAAAGGGTTATCACTGCGCGGCTTTGATTCGGATTCACCGGTCAACGGCGCATTGTTTACCATTAACCGGTTCTCGTCAATAAGTCTTGCATCTGCAGGGACCTTGTCCCCTTCAGCCTAACACAAATATGTCGCCGGGCACAACTTCTGCTTGCAGGGATATCCCTGACTGAACCGTTTCTCAACACCTTCGCATTAAAAGGAAGAAGTTTTTTCAGCGCTTCGACAGCTTTTTCAGCGCGGTATTCCTGCACAAAAGTGAAGATGGCATTGATGATGATAACTCCGATTATTGCCAGGCCGAGGGAAAGCATCCCTTCTCCCGGATGCAGATATTCCGATAAGAAGCAGAGGCCGGCAGACAGCCAGAGGAGCAATGCCAAGAAATGGGTAAACTGGGAAAGCAATCTCCTGTATAAGGATGTACCCCTGACTTCCTTTATTTCGTTGAGACCATATTCATGGATCCTCCGCTGTGCTTCTCCTTCAGAGAGACCTTGCGCAGAGGTCAAAAGTGTCTTGAAAACGTCTTCTTTCGGAATGTTGTGGATCTTCATGGATGTTAGCCCAAATAATGCAGTTGAACTAATGCGGATGTTGCGAAAAAATCTATTTTTCGATACATTAGTGTACCTTTCACTGATGGTTGTCCGAATATTTTCGTTGATAGGACAAACAAAGAAAAATGCCAATAAATACATCGAGTTAAATACATTTTTGAACAATATCTGCATTAGTCGGATTAATGCTTCGGTCTCAGAATTATCAGATTACACGGAGTCTCCCTGAGAACATCCTCGACAGGGTTTCCACGGACAATGCTCCTTAAGAGGCTCCGTTCAGTCGCACCCATTACGATCAAGTCATTTCTTCTATGAGCAGCTTCTATGGTAATGGCCCTTGAAATAGCCCCATAGCCGGTACTTTTTTCATGATAGACCCCGTATCTGTCCAGACATTCAGTAAACCCCTCCAGATCTTCCGATATATGTTTCTCTCTTTGGACAGGTTTTAGGTGCATTTCACCATGAAAGAAACTGGAGATTTTGCTTGCGGAATAGTAAAGAGTTACTTTGGAACCTGTAGCTTCTGCAAGTTTTGCCACAAAGCATGCCCTTTCTTCAAGATGGGACATATGGCCTCTCAATGGCACGAGGATGTTCTTGGGATAACCTCTCGCCATACGGACTACCCTCACCATAGCGACAGAGCAAGGCAGTTTTAGGATCAACTCCCTCGCAAACGTACGTACAAAAAAACGCATATCCGTGTCTTCTCTTCTTGAGGCGTTAAAGACGATATCTATATCATTTTTTTTGACCAACTCAATAACCTCTTTCAACGGCTCACCCTTTTCAATAATACTTTCGGCTTCAACACCCCGATTGCCGGCCTCAATAAAAAGCCTCTCAAGAGCTGCTTCCGCATATCTCAATGCATCTTTATCGATCCGTTCTTCTGCGATAAAAACTAAAGAAAGTTTTGCCCGGCAAGATTTTGCGAGAGCGATCGCATACCGTGCCGCTATTTCCGAATTTGTGAATTCATTTACCGCAGCAAGGATCCTTTTATACATAGACAAATTATATTCCTCAAACAATCGGATCACAAGAAAATACGGAAAATGGATCCTTCATCTGGATTGATATCCCGTCCATGTTCATGAGTGCGGCGCTTAAATGTTAAACTACTGGATGTTTGATAAATCCTGTAAGAATGTCCTTGTCCGGGGTGTGAACTGGATCGGAGACAGCATTATGACCCTCCCCGCATTGAGAGCCTTAAGAATGGGATTGCCCGGTGCAAAGCTCTCTCTCCTGGTTAAACCATGGGTCTCGCCTGTTTTCGAGAATAATCCCGATGTTGATGAAATAATCATTTATACGGACAAACATAAGGAGCGTTATCGGCAAACTGAGCCTTTCCTGGATGCTGCGCAAAAAAGACTTCTGCAGCGCGATCCTTTTTCAGAACGCCTTCGATGCCGCTCTTATAACATTCCTTGCGGGCATTAAGAACCGGGCGGGATATCGGAGAGACGGCAGAGGGTTTCTCTTAACAACCGCGGTCCCTGTTCCTCCGAATGAAAAAAAGGTGCACCAGATTTACTACTACTTGAATCTCATCGGAGAGTTGGGGATAAAGGCGGAATATTCGGACCCTTGCATACATCTCGGACTTGATGAAAGGTTACATGCGAGGAATCTGCTGAAGGAGATAAAAAGGCCGGTCCTTGGGATTAATCCCGGCGCAACATACGGCTCGGCTAAAAGATGGTTCCCTGAGAGGTTCGCGGATATCGCAAATTGGTTTATGCAGGATACCGGCGGCAGTGTTGTCATCTTCGGAGGACGGTCTGAAATTGGTATAGCAGATGAGATATACAGGAATGTGTATCCTGAATTCCGCTCTTCCGACTCTGTGATTAGTATGGCAGGGAAGACATCGTTGAGAGATCTTATCTCACTGATTTCAGAATGCGATGCATTCCTTACGAATGATTCCGGCCCTCTGCATATCGCCTATGCAGTGAGAACTCCTCTTGTAGCTCTGTTCGGTTCGACGGCCCCCGAATTAACCGGGCCTCCTCCGGAGATGATCGGCGATAATAATATCGTAGTGACCCCCGATCTTCCGTGCAGGCCATGCTTCGGGCGCACCTGCAAAAATAATGATATGAAGTGTATGTATGCAATAACGCCGGACGAGGTTTATTATGGTATAAAGAAGATCTTGCCCGACAAACCGGCAGTTTTTTTTGACAGGGACGGGACTTTATGCAAAGACACCGGGTATGTCGATAACATGGATAACCTTCAGATCTTCAAAGAAACCGATAAGGTGAGTCTCCTTAAAGAAAAGGGCTTCAGACTCATCGGCGTTACCAATCAATCCGGCATCGCAAGGGGCATCGTCGATGAAAAGTTTGTAAGAGAGGTCAATAACATATTTATTGACCGGTACGGGTTTGATGATTTTTATTACTGCCCTCATCATCCCGATGACCACTGTCCCTGCAGAAAACCCGAACCTGAAATGCTCTTCAGGGCAAGGGCAAAACATAAAGTCGACCTCAAGAAATCCTATGTGGTTGGAGACAAGGAAGCGGATATGCTTCTCGCAAAAGCCGTTGGTGCAAAAGCAATTCTTGTACAAACGGGGGAGGCAAAAGAGTCTCGATATGCTGATTTTATTGCCGAAGATCTTGCAGAAGCGGTGAATTTGATTATCAAAGACAGTAAAAATGACAATTAAACACTTAAAATTACCTGCCGGAGTACAAAAAATCCTCATTGTTAAACCGAGTTCCCTCGGCGACATCGTCCACAGCCTCCCTTTTCTTCATGCGCTGAAGACATGTTTCCCCAAGACCGAAATACATTGGGTAATCGCCAAAGGATTTGAAGGACTTCTCGATGGTCACCCCATGATTGACAGACTTTGGGTTATCAATAAAGATGCATGGAAAAAGATTGAAGAATGTGAAGGGGACAATGAACGAACTCAAGGCCCTGTTTCAAGATTTAAAAAAGGAAAAATACGACGTTGTGATAGACCTCCAGGGACTCTTGAGAAGCGGCATTGTAACCGGAGCCACAAATGCTCCATTAAGAATGGGTTTTAAAGAGGCGCGAGAAGGAAGCACGTTTTTTTATACCCATAAAGTTGAAGGCGGAAAAGATATCCACGCCGTTGAACGGTATTTAAAGATTGCCGCATTCCTGGGATGTGATAGTGCCGATATTTCTTTTCCCTTTCCCCCCTCTGAATTTCCTTCAACTTTTAACTTAAACAAGGATTACGCAGTTATTGTGCCGGGGGCCCGCTGGAAAACAAAGCGATGGCCGGAGGAGGAATTCGGGCAACTTACATCGCGCTTGCCGTTACAATCGGTAATCGTAGGGAGCAATACGGACAAAGATATTGCCGGTTTAATCGTCTCTCTCTCAAAGGGTAAGGCGATTTCTCTTGCCGGCAAGACAAGCTTAAAGGAATTGATCGGAATAATGAGGGATGCAAGGTTTGTCGTAAGCAACGACTCAGGACCGATGCATATCGCTGCGGCCCTTGGGGTTCCCGTTTTCGCCATCTTCGGCCCGACAGACCCGGCAAAAACAGGCCCCTATGGGAAAGGGCACACCATTATCAAGGCAGGGGCCCCCTGCGCGCCCTGCTTCCAGAGAACATGTGATGATAGTCAGTGTATGAAGAGCGTGTCTGCGGACAAGGTCTTCGAAATAATTAAATCCAAACAACTCCGGTAATGAGTGCAAATCATTTGACCTGTTCATACGCGATGACAGGTGATGCCCCGACTTCTGTATCACCTTCACACTCAGAGAATATTCAATAAAATACGGGTAACACCTGCAAGCAGACAACGGTTGGAAGATAAAGCTCTTATCGATTTGTAAAAAAAATAAGTAGTGTTGCAGACTAATAAAGTAGCCTGTCCCTTTATAGTCTGTCATAGCTGCTCCATCTGTATTCCTCTGCCGATTTCGCGATCCTTGCCCTTACTGGATTTAGGTGAATATATTTAATTAACGAAAATAGATATGCTTCCTTGTCACAGAGGATCGCCTTGTACCTGCCCTGAAATAAATGCCCTACCGTCCTGTATTTTCTGTTGAAATACATCGTGTAACTCTGGGTTATCCCCTGAATAATTTTAGATAGAGGATTTTTGCGGGTCTCGATCAGCAGATGCACATGATTGTTCATCAATACATACGCATATAAAAAGTACTTGTATCGTTCCTTATAAAAAGCAAGTAGTGTAAGATATTTCTGAAAGTCTTTTTCGTCCTTGAACACTTTCCGCCGTTGATTTCCACGGCTGATTATATGATAAAATGCCCTTTCATATTCTATCCTCGATTTCCTTGCCATGCCTCATTTTAGTAACTATTTCTAATAATTGCAATAAACAAGTCTGACCCCTTGACTCCCCTTGACTCCTGGAACCAGTCACCAAATGGCTCCCCTCCTTGATAAGGAGGGGCGGGGGTGGTTGTTTGCATAATTATTTTACCGATTACCACCCCCGCCTGCGGCGACCCCTCCTAAAATAGGCGGGGAGCTAAAGGAGTGTAAATTAAAAATTCTCCCCATAAAAAAAGGGAGGCGCGGTGGCGCCTCCCTTTAAAAAGCAGCTCAGTTCAGACTATTTTTTCACTTCGATGTTCTTCGGTCTTCCGTCAGGATCGATAGCGAACTTCATCATCTCTTTCCCTTCGGGGTTGACGACGTGAACAGCGCAAGCGATACAGCAGTCGAACGGGTGTACGAGTCTGAGGATGTTCACGATCTGGTTATCAGGGGTCGTGCCCACCGTAGAGCCGTTGAGGGCCTGCTCGACAGCGCCGGGATCAGCAGGTAGAGAGTTGCTGACGGCCGGCGAGAAGTTCCATGTGGACGGAACCACGCACTGGTATCTCATGACCTTTTTGCCCGAGATCTTTAGCCAGTGTCCCAGAGCGCCTCTTGGCGCCTCGGTAAGGCCGTAGCCTGTGGCGATCTGCTTCGGCAGCTTCTTGTACGTGTAGGCAGGCTGTGCCGGATCGATCTGGTCAATCCATGCCGTTACACCACCGTTAGTACCTGCCATTGCATCAGCCACATACTTGGCTTCCAGGGCCCTTGCAGCATGTCTTCCGAGCGCGCTGTAAAGGGCTGACGTGGGCTGAGGCGGTATCACATTGGCCAATGCCGCAGTGACAAGGTCTGTAACGTTGTAAGGATTGGGAAGAGCTCCGCCGAGCAACCGCTGAGTAGTCAGCATGTCATCTTCCGTGACGCCTACCTGGGTGCCGCTAAGGTGGGTTGCCACCATACGCGCCAGCGGACCAACCTCGCAAACGTACGGTGTCGTGCCGCGCATGTACCTCGGGGCCTTAAGCCAGCTGTACTTGGTGCTGGACATATCCGGAACAGTCTTTCCCTCAAACGGGTGCAGACCAGCCGGATCGAGAATCCCATAGTCATAATAGGAGTTCTCGACAAACTCTTTGATGTTGGCCTGGTCGAACGGAGTCGGGGAACCCGGGGAGAGAACGGTTACAATATTTCTCTTAATGAGAAGCTGTTGCGTTCCCAGTGCCCCACCCGCAAACGTAGACTGCGGAGTCACCGGATAGTCTCCATAGGAAAGAAGCCTGTGGCAGCCGACGCCCTGGCTCCAGAATGCCGAATATGCATTCGCAACGGTTATAACGTCCGGGATGTAGGTCGTGTTAATGAACGACCTGACGTTGTTCAGGAGCACTTTGAATTTGGATTTCGCATCCGAGGTGTTGTAAGGACCCCATTGGTCGTAGTCGGTTGCGGTCGGCGTGGCCGGGACCGTTGCAGACAACAATGTCGTAACACCGCCCGGAACCATTGCGTTGGAGATGGGCTGCCTGCCGCTGAAGAGAGCTCCTGCGGTATGCATCTTCCTTCTCTTCTCCAATGCCTGGACATAATGTACGACGAGTGTCGAACCGAGAGTTGAGGGTCCTGTGGGAAGCGAAGCGTATACACCGGAGCCCGTATAGGCCGGTATCCATGGCGCCATGCCAGGGAAGGCCGACGTGTCGAGGAAGTCAAGCGCAGACAGGTGATAGAGATGGGTGATATGGGACATGACCAGGTCACAGCCCTGAATGATGTTCTGGATTATCCTGCCGTTGTCGGGGATTATCGTGGTGTAACTGCCGATGTCACCGTTTCTATCGCTTGTTCCCGGATCGACGGTAATGCCTAATGCTGTTTCTAAGCTTCTAACTGAAGCTAACCCATGTGCAGTGGGTCAGACCCCGCATATACGCTGTGTAATCTGTGGCGCATCTCTGGGGTCCCTGTTGTTCATGATTAGCTCGAAGCCTCTGAAAAGGTTACCCGTGCACTTTGCATCGGATATTATGCCCGTCGTGTCATCGACGGTCATTGTAAGCTTCAGATGTCCTTCAATTCGGTTTACAGGATCTATCGTGATAGTTGCCATATTTCTTTACACCTCCTTTCTATGCAAATGTGAAGAATTTGCCGACTTTGTCGGGGAATGTAGGCTCTGTGCAGCCGTGACAGCCGCCTCTGCTACCTACACACCAGTTAACACCAAACTGCTCTGCGCCGTCCGCGTTCCACCTTCTGGCGGAGCAGTCTGCTTTTGTCTTTCTGCCCTTGCAGCCGAGAATTCCAAGGCATCCAAGGTCATCTTGCTGCCACTTGTTGATACCGAGGGCCCTGCTGTTTCCGGGGACAGGATACCTGTAGTTGGTCTCCAGAGCCCCTTGAGTCCTGCCGGTTGTGCCGATCTGATCCGTGTTGTTGTATCTCCACGGACACGGTCCTGCGTTACACTGATAACTTGCGTAACCAAAATCAATCGGCTGATAGTTTCTGTTGAGAGTCGGAATCAACTGGGCTAAGGTGGCGTTACCTTGAAGGACGGCCGGCAGGTAGTCGAGGATGTAAGCGAGAGTGCCGATTATCCAGTCAGGATGAGGCGGGCAGCCCGAAATGTTGACGAGTTTGGTTGCAAGGCCTGTCCTGAATTTTACGCTGTCTAAAGTTCCACCAAAGTCCATTACTGCCGCAGCCTCAGCGCCTGTGCCGGCGCCGCCTGATGAGCTCGACAGCAGGAGCAGAAGTATATCCAGTGCCACTGCGGTAACACCACTGAAGTCTGCAACATAGCCGCTTACCACTGCCGTAGGGACTATGGTCGCCGTGATATCGGTACCGGGGGCGAGAATCGCTGGGTTCGATATGTCATAGACTTTGACAGTCGGAGACCAGTAGTATTATATCCAGTGCCCTTGTATGTCATGTCGATGCCCATGAGTGTACCGGCAGCCGCACCTCCAAATCGAGCGGAGCCATCGCTTATTATCGCCATTGCAGTGCCTGCCTGTAGCTCAGCCCAAATGTTCCTGGTCCTGACGGACTATCCCAGATCTCGACATTGGGACGTACTGTAGTTCCAGGTGCAAATATGACGGGGTAGACAGTGGCGCAATTGAGATGCTGGTTACGCCAAGTTCCATCACTGGTGAGGCGATTGCGCCTGAGCCTCCGCATCCTCCAATCAAAGTTGACAGTAGGACCAGCTAAATACGATTAGCAACATTATATCCACTGCCATCTGCCTTAACTGAGACATCCATGACCATGTTATCACCATTGCCGATTACAGCGCCTCCCATTTTGGTGCCTGTGAAGGCAACACCTTTCGCGCCTGTGACATTGCCCAGCGCTCCGGGAATTCCTCCAAAGGATGAGCATGTGCCGACAGAAAGAATGGCAGTAAGCTGCATGCTAGCGAACGCTGTTACATTTGCTAACATGGTCTCCGAGCCGCCTACAGTGGCCAGACTTCCGATGCGGCAGTAATCTCCGGCTACGGTGCTTCCCGGAGGTGTAGCTGTTGGTATAGCGCCTTCAACAACGAGCACAAAAGGAGTCGGCTTGGGAGCTCGGTCAGCTGCAGCGTAAACTGCTTGTGCAGCAGCGAGTGAATTCGCGCCGCCCCACTGAGATGTATTCACATAAGAGCCGGCAGCCGCCTGTAACGTGTCGATGAATTTGAGGTCTATCTGGTCCAGGAGTACGTTGTCGATTGAGGTGTAGAATATTTCGTTGATCATCGACATTGTGCAGCCTGTGCATGCAGCGCCTGCAATCCAGACTACAGCCGGAGCGCCGTTATCGGTCTTTGCAAGGACGTTTTCGATTCTCATCAGAGTCGAGGCCGAAAGTCCGAGCGCACCCGCTGATATGGCGCAGTACTTCAGAAAATCTCTACGAGTGATTCGTACCATATTTCTTATCCCTCCTTTCTATTATTTATCATACGATTCATTTTTAATCTGTTGACTTTTTCCAATAAACTTTCCTTCTTCTTTTCCTCGCCGCCTTTCTGAGACAGGAGCGGTCCGGAAAAACCTTGCCATGCTGTGGCAACCTGTTTGATCGTGTTCTTAGAGAACAATTCGGTGAAAAGTTCTCTCCTTGTTAATACTTCCTTCACGATGTTCCTTTCCTACAGCCTGTTTCTATGGCAGTCTGCGCACATTGCCGAATTGGCATTATTTGCCCTCAGGAAGAACACCTGTGTGCCTACCGATTTACCGCCTACCATCTGCTTGCCCGGATATGAAATCGTGTCATGGACTGAATGACATGTCGCACATTCGAACTGTGTAGTCGGCGCTGCTGTTGTGCCGGTGCCATAGAGCGGATAATTGCCGGCCGATCCGTATATCCAGTTCCTCCACGGAGCAGTCGGGCACGGCGCTTGTGCCGGGAAGCCGTTGTTATCCTGGTTGCTGTCCTTCGCCGGGTTGTAAGTAAAGCTCAGCGGATGCTCGTTCGTAAGGTCCGTATCGAGCATTGCCCAGAACGTCGGGTTCATCTGATAGTCGTAATTCTCGTTCTGGTGTGAGCCCGGGCCCGGATAGTTGACCAGCGAGCTGAATACGCCGTTATGGCATACCAGACAGAGTGAGGACGGCTCCTGCGGACCTGCCTTGAACTCGTTCATGTCAAAGCTCGGGCTGTTGTACATCTGATAGGTCTGAGGACCCTGGTCCCTGTTCCACAGAGGATACTGCCCTGTCCCTGAGTGCGGTGTATGGCACATAACACACGGTTCGAGACCCTCTTCTCCGGTGATTATCCTGACATCATGGGGTGTACCTGAGATACCGGGCATGCCGCTCTCTCTCGCCCACAGCGTGGCAACTCCCAAAACTAAAGTCAGTGCAACGATCAGTAGCAAAACTTTCTTCATGTTTTTCACCTCCATTCCTTCGTTTCAAATCAAAGTGATTACAAACCCTCTCCTAAAAATTTTGTTCTGAATTTCTTTACTCACCTCCTTTCATTGGAATTACTGAAAACCCTCTTTCAAACGCTGCTGCATGAAGTTGTCTGGACAGTCTTCGTTCGGGAGAGGCATATATATCATTCGGGGTGACTGTTTGGATATTGTCAGAAAGGTTTTCAGCTTTTTTCTTCATTTGATTCCCCCTCCCTCCTTTGGAGATTCGGAGCTTCATGCCCACCCGCTACGATTGAAGACTCGTACTATAGATCAGATGGATAACTAATATACATAATGTAATACAAATAAGATGAATAAGTAATATACCTAAGATGAATAAATAATTGTACCCTTAATCAAGGAATCTTTTCAATCAAGAAAAGGTTTGAAGTTTTAGAATAAAAGGTTTTAATCATAGTGAACCAAAGTATTAAAAAAATTTAATTCTTTGTTGTCCCTCGGACTCTGAATAACCAGGAGTATATGAGCAGTCTGACCCCCCGCACATGCTAACAGCCGCCCCGGACACTTTTAATGCGATATTAGACATCCCGGTTTTGAATGGCCTGTTCCTATTTAGTACGATTTTCAATCAATCATCTATTAAAGATAGCTTTTATATATGGATGTCATAGATGTTGGAATATTTTTTAAGATAAATAGTTATCATTGATTTTGTCAATCGATTAAAGGTTGCAAGAGAATAGATAATGGGGTATAGTGATTGGGGTCAGACTTGCTTATTGACATTTGAAACGTTTTGCCGATTTTCGCTTGTACTCCGCAGAATAACCAGGATGCTAAGGATGCTAAGTAGTGAGGACTTCTGTGAGTAGTGAGCTATGCCTGAAACCACCCAAAACACTTATTTCTACGTGGAGGCGGCAAGCGAAGGGAATCATACATGTCTGCACTACCGAAGCGTATATTACTTCATCCGAGAAGGATCAGGCTTTTTTCGTACCCTCTCTCGCAATAGCTATCTTACCGGTCCTGACAAATTCTTTAATGCCCATGGGTTTGAGAAGTTCAATGATCGCGGCTATCTTCTTTTCATCACCGGTAACCTCTATGGTATAAGTCCTCTGACTGGAATCCACAACCCTTCCCCGGAATATCTCCGCAAGTCTGAGAACCTCTGCCTTGTCCTCATGTCTCGGGGCAACCTTTATCAGGACCATCTCTCTCTCGACATGGTCGAGTTCGGTCATATCAACCACTTTAATAACATCTATGAGCTTGTTGAGCTGTTTCGTTATCTGTTCTATGATCTGGTCATCACCGCTCGTAACGATAGTCATCGCTGACATGAGCGGGTCGATAGTTTCGCCCACGGAGAGGCTTTCGATGTTATAGCCCCTTCCACTGAAAAGACCCGAAATCCTCGAAAGCACCCCGAATTTGTTCTCGACGAGCAATGAAATCGTGTGTCGCATTATTTCACCGCCTTCAGCTTCTTTTCGGACTTCTCCTTGACTTCCTCAAACAACATCTGGTCTATCGGCGCGCCCGCAGGCACCATGGGGTAGACCTTCTCCTTCCAGTATACAACGAAATCCATAAATACGGTTTTCTTTATCTTAAACGCCTCTTTAAGTACCGGCTCAACCTCGCTCGGTTTCGTCGCTCTGAGGCCGACAGCCCCGTATGCCTCTGCTACCTTCACAAAATCAGGGACCACCTCCAGATGGGTATACGAATACCTTTCATTATAGAAGAGTTCCTGCCATTGCCTTACCATGCCGAGATAGTGGTTATTCAGAATAGCAACCTTCACGGGCAGTTTGTTAATGACCGCTGTTGCAAGTTCCTGGATATTCATCTGTATGCTGCCGTCCCCTGCAATATCGATCACCAGTTTATTCGGATGCGCAAACTGTGCTCCGATTGCGGCAGGGAAACCGTATCCCATGGTACCGAGTCCTCCTGATGTCAGCCACATCCTCGGTTTGTCAAACTTGTAAAACTGCGCAGCCCACATCTGGTTCTGGCCGACCTCGGTCGAAATGATAGCATCTCCTTTTGTAAGTTCATAGATCTTTTCAACAACGAACTGGGGTTTTATCACCTCATCACTGTATGTATATGTCAGCGGTCTTTCCCTCTTCCATGCGTCTATCTGCTTCAGCCATGCCTTGCGGACTTCCTCCCATTGCTCCTTAATGTCTTCCTTCAAAACTTTGTTCAGGACCGTAAGGACCTTTTTCACATCACCGACGATAGGGACCTCCACAGGCACGTTCTTTCTTATCGAGGTAGGATCGATATCGATATGGATTATCTTTGCATGCGGCGCAAAGGCATCGAGCTTTCCTGTTACCCTGTCATCAAACCGCATACCTATCGCGATCAGCAGGTCGGAATCCTGTATGGCCTTGTTTGCATAATAAGTGCCGTGCATACCAGGCATGCCGAGGGAGAGTGTATGAGATCCGGGGAAAGACCCGAGTCCCATTAAGGTCATAGTAACGGGGATATCCGTAATCTCCGCAAGTTCCTTGAGTTCCTTCGATGCCTCCTGAAAGTATCACGCCGCCGCCAGCGACGATGACGGCCTTCTTTGACTTTGAGATTAACTGCGCCGCCTGATTAATCATCCATTTGTTGCCTTCGTATGTCGGATTATAGCTTCTGATCTTTATCTCGGGCCAGACAAATTCCGCCTTCGCTGAGGTAACATCCTTGGGAAGGTCTATAAGCACAGGGCCGGGACGGCCTGTCGTTGCGATATGGAACGCCTCTCTTACAATCCTTGAAAGGTCTCTCACATCTTTTGCGAGATAATTATATTTCGTGCAGGGTCTCGAAATGCCGACAATATCGGCTTCCTGGAATGCATCATTCCCTATCAGCATGGTCGGCACCTGTCCTGAAAATACGACAAGCGGTATCGAATCCATAGAGGCTGTCGCAATGCCCGTAACTGTATTTGTCGCCCCCGGGCCGGAAGTTACGAGGACAACACCCGGTTTCCCTGTAGAACGCGCATAACCGTCGGCAGCATGAACAGCTCCCTGTTCATGCCTTGTGAGGATCAACTGTATATCCTTGTCATCATAAAGAAGATCGAAGATATTCAGAATCACACCTCCGGGATATCCGAAAATGTGCTTCACACCTTCTCTCTTCAAAGACTCTCAATCAATATCTCGGCTCCAGAAATCTTCATAAACCCTTATTGCTCCTTTAAAAAAAATTAAATAATTGTACCATAAAATGCGGCGGAGATGTCCATAGTTTCAATAAGACGTTCTTTCCTGCCAAAAAAGATACTTTTCCAAGTGAACGGCCCGCAGCAGAACTTCGAGGAATTCTTTAATTAATTATATTATATGTTAGTTGCATTTTCTCTTTAAAAAATACTTTAATATAGATAGAAACAATTTTGAGGGTAAATACATTTATGGCAAAGAAAGAAGGGAAATAGAATTCACTGAAGAAAAAGAGAGAAAGGATATGCCTCTTTACACTATCGGGATTGTAGCGGAATTGATGGGTACGACAAATCAGACATTGCGCCTGTATGAAAAACACGGTTTAATTAAACCGTCAAGGAAAAATAAAAACAGATTCTACTCGGAAAATGATATCAGATGGCTTCTTTGTCTCAGAGAATTGATACATTTTAAGAAAATCAGTATTGAAGGGATAAAGAAGCTCCTGGATTACGCTCCGTGTTGGGAGATAACCGCCTGTCCCGAAGACAGAAAAGCAAAATGTCTTGCCTATGTGGACAGGGTAAAGCCCTGCTGGGAATTGCAACAGACCATATGCAGTCATAAATCGAACAAAAGCTGCAAAGATTGCATCATTTTCCTCTCTACCAAAAACGAAGATATTAAGGAGCAGATAACGTTGCAAAATAAAAAATAATGAAGGGAGGTGATCTCAGTGAAGGATATTAAAACTTTTCTATTATGTTTAATCTTGCTATTTGCCGTAACGGCGATAGCCTTTGCAGACGCAGAGAAAAAAACAGAGCCGGTTCCCTCTGCACTGCCCGTTGCAGCAAAAGCACAGCAAATTACCGGTGAAGTGAAGGCAATTAATGCCGGTGCCATGTCAATCACCGTAACAAAGAGATGCGGAGACAAGGTCATAGAATCTGTCGTTACTGTTGATAATAGAACAAAAATTTCTAAGAAGGACGAGAAGAAGACATTTGCTGATATAAAGACGGGTGATAAGGTGGTTGCAAAGTATACAAGGGTCGGCGGTAAAAATATAGCTGAAAGTGTCGATCTTAAAGCCGGCAGGGCCTGAAGCAAAAAAGCCGGAAACTAAGAAGCAGAACCAAAGAAGAAATCATAGTGCAAGGGGGAAATCCCCCCTGAACAACTTTTTGAAGAATTTCTCCTGCTGAAGCCCTCAGTTGCAGAATCTGCTTTATATTCCTGATGCAGATGTGATGGAAAAGCTCTGCCAGAAACACCTAATATGCTCAAATCTGGCCTGCCGGCCTTTGTCCGCAGGACCGGAAGTTCACAGTGCAGTCATGTGTACCATAATTAAATTACGGCGCTTCGTAGAGTTTTTTCTGCCGTCTGCCTCACAGGTTTTGCAAAGGTAAGTTAACTTTTAATGTTCTGACTCGTAATCAGGATGCTCCCGCATAATGGGCATCCGGTTCACAATCCATCGATAGGCAAGCACCAGCATAGTAACAACCCCGATGGACAATGCATACTCAGACCATTTTGGATAATACCTCATAGAAGCTGGAATATCCCAGTTATAAGCAATTACGGATACATTCAGCCGGTTTAATATAACTCCGAAGACGGTTATGAAACCCGCGATCCTGGCAAGTTTGGCATTATCGTTTCTGGCGGCAGAGGTAAAGAGGAAAACCGGCAAGAGGACAAAGCCGAGGAGTTCCACCAAGAACCAGTAGCCGTATGGGGTGTTTAGATACTCCCAATTGTCGGCATCGGCGATACCGAGCATTTTCAGTATAAGGTAGATGACCATGGCAGACGCTGCACCTTTACCGAGGCCTATGGTAAGCTTGTCAAATTCAGCTCTGACTAAAGTCCTTAATCTGGCTTTTAAAAACACGATGGGTAATCGTGCTTTCAACAATCACCATGGCTATGCCGGCAAAGATAGCCGACAGAAGGAAAAAAACAGGCAATAGTTTCGAGTACCAGAGCGGATGGAGTTTGCAGGAGCAAGAAGATACAAACCGCCGAGTGCAGACTGATGGCCGCCGGCTATGATCACCCCGAAAATAGTCGCCCAGATAGCAAGTTTATTGAAGAATTCACGGAGTTTCCTCATATTTAACCACTCAAACAAGGCGGGGCTCCATTCGATGAGACAAATATTGATATAAAGAAAGAAATGCCAGCCTATCAGGAACAGGATAGAGGAAAACCCCCATGACCCATCCAAGAGGTAGGGCATGCGATAATAACGACCGAGGTCGAAGAGAAGCGCAATTACGGCGAAAATGTAACCGAGCATGCTTGAAAGAATGGCTGGACGGACAAAATGGTGATACTGCTTCATCCCAAAGAGATGAACCGCTGTTCCAAGGGTAAGACCCGGAGCGGCAAGGGCAATTCCAACAAGAATATCAAATCCTATCCATAACCCCCAGGGATATTCATCCGAAAGATGTGTCGCTGCGCCGAGTCCGAAAAAGAGACGCCAAATCATTACGCCAACTGCAAAGAACATGATATGAGCCCTGCAATGAAATTCCCGGGGGTAGCAATACTGATAATATAATCCCGATTGGACATGCCAAGAAATATCTTTTCTCTCACCCAGGAATTAGTGTTTTTCGCCATGGCCTTCTCCCTTCTTCTCATTGGATGTTTCATGACTCTCTTTTGTTTTCTTACGAGCCTTTGATATCGCATAATAGGCCCCGAAGACCAATGGCCATGCGCCGACTACTTCGAACATCTTGACCCCGAAGAGATACGCCTTGCTGAGTTTGGGTATCGGTGTCTCCGCGAGGTCTGTTCTTAAAGCCTATTTGATCAAACGGGACAGAAGACAGGTACATCCAGCTCGTTCCGCCGACTTCCTGCTCCCCATAGACATGATCAACATATTTGCCCGGATTCTCTATGATCCGTTTATGGGCAAGGTTAATCAAATCGCTCCTTTTTCCGAATGTCATCACCTGGGCCGGGCAGATCTCAACACACGCCGGCACACTGCCCTGGGTGATTCTGTCGAAACAGAATGTACATTTGGTAATCTGCGGATTAAGGGGTTCATTGTATTCATAAGCAGGAACATCAAAAGGACAGGCAACCATACAGTAACGGCATCCGACGCAAAGACCCTGGCCATACAAAACCGGCCCCATTTTTGTCTTTCTGTAAGCATCGACAAAACACGACGACAGACATCCCGGGTCCTCGCAATGCATGCACTGCCTTTTGACATATATAGGTTTTCCGTCTTTAGGGCTGATGAAACGGTTTACTACTGTAAAGTTCGCCGCATGCATTCTTCTTACCGTATCGAAAACAGAGTTCTTACGGTTTACTGAACCTTCAAACTCTTCTATCGGCGGGTTTGGATTTTTGTTCCACTCGTTGCATGCCCACTCGCATCTCCTGCATCCGATACAGACAGTTGTGTCGACCAGAACGCCGTAACGCTCTTCACTTACAGGCGGCAGCTTCTTATACCACAGATTCCAGTTTCTTTCATTTGCAGTATTCGACGCATGGGCTGTTGTGCTTCTGCCGAGTACAGCAGTTCCCGTAATGGCAGCCACCCGCCCAAAGAAATTTCTCCTGCTAATTCCCATAGATTAGCCTCCCTGCCAATTATTATCTCTTCGTGCTCAAAACGGAATAGAAAAAAATAAATACAAACGCCGCCAATACCGCTATCGTATACTCATAACCTTTCGGTGAAAACAGTTGTTCAAAAATATAAAGATGCATTTCCTGTTCTCCTCACTTTACCAGGTCATCGTAGCCCAAGGGTTTCGGAACGACATATTTGGGCCGCACTGCTTTCTCCTCGTGGCATTCTTTACATTGCTTCGGTTTTTCGAGCTTCATCTCCTCATGGCAGCTGATACACTGACGATGATAAGCTGCCAGCAAGCGCGGCCTGTTCACGTGCAGAGGATCAAATGTTATCGAATGGCAGTTCCTGCACAGCGGCGGAGTATTTTTCTTTGCTTCAGCCTCCGCGCGGCTCTGATGATGGCACCCTTCACAGATAGTCTGCATCTTCGAGTGGAAATAAGTCCCCAGTCCGCTGTCATTTGATATCTTGACCATCCTCTCGATCATCTTGAAATGGGGGAATTTGGCCGGCTTGAACTCCTTCTCCAGAACCTTCACCTCAACCTCTTTTTTAACTTTTTCTCTATCAAGTTCCCTGGCAAGTTCGGCGACAGTAAGCTTTTGGGGCCTGAAAATCCTGCCTTTTTCCCGTATGACAGAGGGCGCAGCTGTCTTTCTTCGGACCGTTTGTCTCCAGGCTCATCGGTAATATTGCATGATGACAGCCCGCACAATCTTTTTCTTTTTTCTTAACCCCGTGGCAGCCGGTACAGCTTTTTTCCGAAAATATATCATGATATGCATTTGCAGTATTAACCCACTTTCCTTTAGGATTTCCCGTAATATCGTGGCATTCCTTGCAGGCATTAATGTTTCGTGATGACAGCCTCTACAAGTCTTGGAATTCGTTTCATGAGTCTTGTGGTCAAACATTACACCCTTCAGCTTGGCATTTTCTATATCTATGAAAGGCTTTTCCGGCTGACCTGCGTCAGGCCGCGGAACCTTTACGAGTTCGGCAACAGTCCTATATTTTCCGGTATGACATTTGTCACAGACAACGGGCCCGCTTTTTTCTTCCCTGTCGTATCCACTTTCTCTTTGAGAGTAAAATACAGGTGGCAGTTAAGACATCTTGTGTGGGAAACTTTCCTTATGGTGAAATCCTTCTTCTTTGTAATCCGTGTCGCAGCTGCCAACACCGGACCTGTCTGTTTAGCAGTGTCGTGGCAATAATAGCAGGACCATTCTTTTCCTCTTTCGTAAACTAATTCTTCATCATAGATATGATGACAGAGATCACAGGTCTCCTTAATATTTCTCTCTTTGAGCTTCTTATCATGGTTATCATGAACTTGATAATCAAATTCAAATACCGGATATTTGACCTTCACACTGGAGCTTTTCTGCATGACAATCAGCACAGATAACAGGACCGGATTTCTTCTTCTCTGTTCTCTTTTCTTTATGACAATTGATACATTCGTCATGGTATCCATGCATTATTGAATCTTTGTCTTTTCCCTTCACCTTTTTAGGGAAACTAAAGAGAATAAGATCCCTTTCCTTGTCGAGAGGATGGCATGTATCGCATGTCGCCGCCTCTTTTTTGCCTTCCTTTTTCAAAGCCTCAACATGTTTTTGATGGTCAAAAATTACCTGCGGTCTCTCTAATTCACCGAAGATTTCCGTATGAGCGATAGCGATCTTATTATCGGGTTTAACAGACTTGCTCACAACTGGTTCTTTAATCGCAGGTTGACTCTCTTTAGAAGAAACATTGTTGAAACCATAGATAAATAATAAGAGAAAACATGCACCCAATCCTGCGATAATACCTTTTTGTTCATAACGTTTCCTTCCTCGTTTATTCCTTCACTTTTAATTCCTCAGGAATTTCCATCGTCGCAAGCAATATTTCATCAAAAAACATGTTCTTTACCCCGAGATTCCAATATTTGATTACGTCTTTTATACCGGTGCTACAGTTATGGCATGGGGTGATGCAGACCTTTGCACCTGTTGCCTTAATCTGTTCTGCCTTTACTCTGTTCCCTCTGGCCTTATGGGCAGCCCAATTAGACAAACCAGCCAGCCCGCCACCGGCATTGCAGCAGTAATTGTGCTCACGATTCGGGTGCATCTCCGTAAAATCCTCACATGTTGCATTTACGAAGTATCTGAATTTGTCCGCTGCCCCTGCCCTTCTGATAATGTTACAGGGGTCCTGCAGCGTGACAGACTCTTTAATCTTTCGAGCTATCTTTATCCTTCCACTCTTGAGAAGATCATAGTAGAATTCACCAGTTTGCATTATTTCAAACGGCAGGTCTTTATATCCCAGCATCGGTGGCGCCACAAAACTTGTGGCAAAACGTGGATGCCCTCACTCAGTCAATACTAACTTTTTTATTCGCAATCGAAAGGCATTCTCAAAAAGCCCCCGCACAATTCTCTGCATAGTCACAAAGTCA
Organism: Thermodesulfovibrionales bacterium; assembly: GCA_963776195.1. Taxonomy (GTDB): domain Bacteria; phylum Nitrospirota; class Thermodesulfovibrionia; order Thermodesulfovibrionales; family SM23-35; genus CAVZMO01. The sequence goes on along the minus strand of CAVZMO010000036.1, from coordinate 43,155 downwards.
CGTAAAAACATCGGCATGTTGCTGCTGTCCCATACATCCTTTCCGGGCACAGTCCAATCAACCCCTGCAACATGCATGATCTTCGCGGTACGTTCTATATGATAGGTACCGGTCTTCGGCTCAGCACCCAATGGCAGCCACATAACCTCTGCTCCCTCTTTATCAATAGGAATGCGCAGATTTTTAAAATCCGCACCTACCTCCTCTTCCTGCCACTGCATGGTATCAAGCCAGTCATTCTGGGAAAGCCAGACCTGATTCATCATGGCTGCATGGGCGTGATCCTGATCCATCTGGCGTTGGGGCACTACCCCGAGAAGGAAACAGATACGCCGGACCAAACCTATGACATATGTTACATCTAACCCGTATGGGCAGTACATGCTGCAGCGATGACAGATGTTACATTCAGTGAATACTATCCTTGCGCATTGTTTTATGAATTCTGCATCAACCTTTCCATCCCTTTTTATCATCTCCCATATGGTCATCCTCATTTTCGCAACTGGCGCATAAGTTGGGTCTTTATCATTGGATAGATACCATTGGCAGGCCTCGGAGCATAGCCCGCAATGGATACAGGTCTCAAGGGGTGCTTTTAACCTTGCAGAAATGCTTCCTATGACCGACTTTATTGTTTTTTCTATCTTCTCCGGAGTAAGTAATTTTATTGTTTCATCAAGGCCCGGGTCAGGATTAGGCTCTCTAATATATTCCTTAAAGTCCTTGCTAACAATCTTTTCTTTGCTGACAACCTTTTCTTTAACTGCCATCAATGAACCTCCTTTATCCTGAACCTGTTACCAGTCTCTTGAATGCCAAAGGGCAAATTGAGATCCCATAAAGGATCTTGTCAAAAAGAAATAAAACATATGGACTAATCTTGTAAAAGGTATAGCGACCAACATAATCTCCCCAAAAAGCATATGCAGGGTTACCATAGCATTATTTGGGAGCAGCAGCTGGTGGTAGGATAAAAACCCCGTTAAAAAAGGTAAAAATGAAACTAAAAGGAAAAGATAATCGGAGCTAAAGGTGACAAATTTGACCTGCGGAGCGAAAATCCTCCTCAGGAAAAAGAAGATGCAACACAGCATGACAATCACTGTCATGAAATCAGCAAATCCCTCAGAAACAGTCCACCAGCTTATACCCCACGACTCGTTTATAAGGACAATATGTCCGAGAACAAATATGGGGAGAATCACGAGGCCGATATGAAAAATAAAGGTTACCGTGGTAACCACAGGGTATCTCCTCCAGCTGACACTGGCAAAGGGAACAAGCCAGTGAAGAAGGGACCGAAGAGTATATTTGAGGCTAATAAAAGGCATTATCGTTTTGTCTTTTTTGGCTAGATTAATAAAAGAATATAATCTATAAATACTTCCACCAATAAATACAATAAATGCAATCCAGACTAAAGGGCCTCTTACCAAAGTGTATAAAGACGGGTCTCTTATAAAATCAAGCATGCTTCACTCCATTCTTTATATTTCGTTTACCGGGACTACGCGACGGTAATACTTTCCGTTGTCCACGCATCTTACAAGGAGTTTGCTCCCATCAGGACTAAATACCGGGCTCCAAAGGGATTCATAACCTTTCTTCCCGACCTTTCCGTCAACAGCTACAAAATATTTTCCGTTTCTTTCAGCCTTAATTGCCACCTTATCGCCTGCCGGACTAAAAAAAGGATCCCAAACATTGTCGAAAGTCTCCGACCATGGAGAGCCATCGACGGCAATTGACCACCTCTTATCATGCTTTACCGGAGCTGCAACCCTTTTCCCGTCAGGACTGAATACCGGAGATAACACAGCAGTATCAAATATCACACCCCACGGTGAACCATCTACGACTACCGTCCATTTTCCAACATCAACAGCAACAACAGCGGCTATCCTTTTGCCGTCACCACTGAATACCTGTTTCCAGACCTGAGAAAAATAACCCCACATTGGTTTACCGTTCATTGCAAGCGTCCAGCCTTTGGGCGTCTGCACAGGGGCAACAACATCGGCACTTTTCGGCTTGAAGATTGGCTCCCAAACAGCACCGACCGCTGGCTCCCAGGGCGTTCCATTTACTGCGATAGTATATTGGGACATATCTGTCCGCACAGCTGCCGCCACATGGTTGCTGTCGTCGCTAAAGACAGCCCCCCAGAGATTTAAAAAGGTCCTATCCCAGGGAGTTCCGTCTACTGCAACTGTCCAGATCTTTTTTTGAAAACTGACGTTATCTAATGTGGCAAGCCGCTCTATCTGTACATGGGATGCGGTCCTTTTTCCATCAGGACTCATTACGAGATCAGCGGCGACTGGAAATGTATTCTCCCAGGCCTTCCCATTCAGACAAGCGCCGCTTGTCATCTCTCCCGTTCTTAAATTGACTCCGATACTTTTCCCATCAGGGCTTAAAGTCAGATTCCACAGATAATCAAATTTTTCCTCCCACATCTCATGATCGACGTTAACCGACCATTCATAGTTTCGTAATGCGAGCGAAATCAACTGATTATCCGGATTGAATTTAAGTGAGTAGACCCTCTCAAACGTTTCTTCCCAAGCCTCTTCATTTGCACAGGTAGTAAATTTTTTGTCTTCGGTTTTAACTACAGTCGCTATTTTCTCGCCGTCGTCGCTGGGGACGAGTTCACGGACTTGTGGAAATTTCTTTTTCCACTCATTTATATTTGCAACTAATTTTTCTTTTGTATTCCAATCCCACCTTGCTGATTCGCTCATATGGCGTTCCCCTTCCTTTATTCTATGAGAGAACTTGCACTACTTACTTATTGAATAGAAAGAAAATTATCATAGTCCCCTTAAAAAAGTCAATAATTTTTTTCCCAAGTGTCAAGCCAAAATAGAAATGACCAATTTTTGACTAAATGCCTTACGGAAAAGTTGTCTTTATTGAGAGGCTTTATACAGCATCCTGCCCTGCAAATGGACAATATGCCCGGCAATGACAAGGGGTCTTGCTTAGAAATCCTTATATATCAATTTATTAGAAATAGGCATTCTTTTTGCTCAATATTCTTCAAGGGCTTGTTTATTTAAATTAGTAAATATAATCTCTGACTTTCCAAAAAATGCGGGCTGATGGCAAGAATCTGCCAAAAACAGATTTGTTTAAGGAGGATAGAAATGTTTGAGAGAGTGTTGACGGCAACGGATATGTTTGAGGCCTGTGATGCAGCAGTGATCACTCATTGGAAATCACGAAACAGAATCAGGGAAAACTTTTTATTTTGCATGTGATGGAACCTTCTTATTTCAACGAGTGCGGACCGCTGGAAATGTCAAAGACTTCAAAACGGGCAAGGAGACTGCTGCAAGTCAGGAATACAAAGAAGCGGTCAAAGAAGACTGAATGAGAAATGCGACGGCGGCACTGAAACCCTATGGCAACTACCAGATTGATATAGTCTATGGGACAGCCCTAGCATCGAGATCCGCAGATGGGCGAGGAAGATGGGGGCGGATTTGATTGTTCTTGGCCCTCACGCGTGGAAAGTCGGAAAGAAGAAGGACCTGATAGGCGATACCTATCGGGAACACCGTGGAAGATGTGATCATGAATACCACGACTCGCCGGTGATGATCGTCAATCGTTTAATGCCAAAAGAAAGATTGAATTTCAAGAAAATAATGATCTGCATCGATTTCTCTAAATCCTGTGCATATGGCTTCCAGTTTGCGTCCACATTGGCCCGGAGATATGGATCAAAGCTTTTCCTTTTCATATCGTTAACTACTCCGGAAAGAGAGACCCCATTGAGCCTCTCAGGAGAAACTCAGGGGATTCTGTAAAGTGCCGGAAGAGATAGAGCACGAATATAGTATTTGGGAGGGGACACTGCCTTATTTGGAAATTCTGAAATATGCACGCGAGAAAGATGTAAATCTGATCGTTATGGGCTCCCGTACCAAAGAAAAAGGGGAAAGGGCGTATGTTGGAAGTGCCGTGGAACAGGTGAGCGCCGAGTCCTTCTGTCCGGTCGCCGTTGTTACTCATCCTGACGCACTGTCGAAGATCGATTAGGCAGACAGGTTTACAGAGCTTTTCAGTGATCTACTCCTGTAAGGGTATTACTCTGCTCAACTTACAGTAATTTCCCGGGCTTGCTTTTGGACAAACTGTATAGCCTCCCTCAATTTGTCTTTGGAAATGTGTTTCGTTGAACTCAAAATATCGGTAATATCTTCTTTTTTTAGCAGTTTACCAATGTGAAACGCATCAATCTCCGTGTTTTCATCCAAACATCCGCATCCACCGATCGTACCTGCTAATTCGTTGCCTATGTAAAGAGGCATTAAGAATTTGATGAACCCTGCGTCACATTCATCTACTGCGCAATCTTTCTTTTCCTGAGCAATCTTCGAAAGTCGCTGTTGAGCAGATGAACACACAACAACCGAATCTCCCGATTTGATAGCCGGACAGACCTTATTAGCCCATCCTTCAGATTTGGCAAGTACAGAATTATCTTTTCTATACACCGTTCCGTTGAATCCGAATTTTTCATGGATTTGATCAACTATGCTCTTCCATTTTTCAAGTGACACTGTATCAGTCAGTTCCATTTAACCCTCCTAGGTGTTTATTAAAAGTCTGTTTGCAAAGCTTGTCCGCCCATCCGAAATTTTCCGGAATCATTACAAACATTCTCAATTGAACCGTTATCCTTCTATTCTTTTATTTAACCTTACTCTGTTTTGAAGCCTTATCTTAAAAGTATCGTCGCTTCCTATTTCTTTCTCATGGGTTGAGCCATTTTTTTTAATTGCTCTTTGGTCAAAGGGATGCCATAACCGGCGTAATGCAGTAAAGGCGCCGGCGGATTTTCTATCGGTATCCATTTCTCGCCTTTATAGTCCTCATAAGCACAATCATATGTGACTCCGTCCACGACCGGAATAACGCCTTTCACATTTTTCAATACACTCTTTTCGAGCCAGGTCAGTTTCAATCTGCCGTTCTGAACATCTTTCACAATTTCGGTACCGTGGCACTCACCACATTTTCTCCCCTGTTTCATGATGGAGTGGCTGTTCTGGGGAGCAAACATGAGGAATGTCTTGTTTCCCGGTGCGACAAAAGTTTGTGTTGTAGCTGATGTTACCTTGCCGTTGTAGTTCATCAGAAAAACCCAGCCGGTAAGCGGAATAGATACGCGTTTCCCTTCTTTTACGAGGGTATCAATGTGGCAGTTGGAACAACTGACAACATGCCTTACATGGCATGCCTTGCATTCCAATTTATCCTTATGGATTTGGTGCGATGACGTTTGCGGAACAGATTTATGGCATTTCTCACACTTTGCATCCATAACGCCGGGCTGTTTCATCGAGTTGTATTCGATGCCGTCGCCGTGCGCATCTCTTGCCGTATGGCAATCCTTGCATTGCATCTTATTTGCAAAATGGACATCCTCCTGATGGGCGTCTTTGTCGATCTTCATTACGGTCATTTCGCGCTTGTGACATTTCAAACACGTCTCTTGCTTGGCTGCCGCCTTCACTGTATAGAACGACTTCTCTCCCTCCGAAGTTTTATGACAAACATCGCATGATTTCACATGGCAGTTCAGGCAGTCGAGTTTGGAACTGGTGTAAGGAATGCCGGTAAGACTTTCTATGCCGCCGTTCTCCTTATTGTACCAATATGCCATTCCCCTTGTAGTGTAATGAAGACTTTTAAGAAAAAAACAATCTTCCTTTTTGATGTCCTCTGAATGTGCCGTTAAAAACGGTGCCAGCGCAACAAAGCTCGTTACAGCAAGTAGAATAATCAACCTCTTTTTCATAATCCGCCTCTCTTGCCTTCTTCAGTGATTGATAATAGGTCTGCTTCCGCCTCTTTTCTAATAAGCATGCGTCCCAAAGATCACTTCTTTATGAAACTTTGTTTCAATCATCTTTTTGAAATTCTCAATATCAATAGGGCACTTGGCAGTCTGTGTAGCTTTCATAATACACGTTCCAAGATGAACTGCGTCAAAATCTCTGTCGTATAATTTCCCCATATCCATCATGAGAGCAACCTTCGGCATCAATACACCCGGACAGCCGCCACAGTCATCCATACCGACTACTTCGATATCATAATCCTTCCACCGCTCATACTCACCGGCCTTCTCAGCCATTCCTTTAAAACACTTCAAACAACCGCCTACGCAACTGACACCCTTGATGTTCTTGCAGGCTAATATCGCGATTCTTTTCTTTTCCTTTGCCATGAGAACCTCCTCTTTAAAATTGTCTTTTGTAACTCGCTCATCACCCCTCTTAACCTAAAATGAGCGTTGCACATAAGTGCCCGCTGAACGCGAGGAATGCTGGGAAGTTGTCGAAAAATTCCCCCTTAATTAAGGGGGAATTTCTGGTTCAATAGGCGACTAATGTCCGCAGCTTATTCCGTGGCCGTGGCCGGCGCAGGTATGCTGAGGAGCGAACTCCGGGAGATTCCGGTCTTTCAGCATAAGGATATTCTCTTCCACCGTTTGGGCCTGCGCCTGAAAAACCTTAATACCCTGCTGATTCAGTTTTGTCAGGGCGCCGGCTCCGATACCTGCGACAACAATTGCGTCAACATGCTGGCTATTCAGCGCCTTCACCGGATTGCACTGACCGTGCTCATGGTTTTGGTCGCCGTTGTTGATCGTTGTAACGCTATTATTTGCGGTATCAACAACAATGAACGCGGGAGCAGAGCCAAAATGTCCATACACCTTACTATTCATACCTTCAACCTTTGAAACCGGGAAACATACTTTCATCTTATTTCTCCTTTTCTTTTGTTTCTATTCTGAGCGCCTTACCGTTCAAAAGGCACTCGGCAACTTTTTTGTGAGCTTGGTTCAGAATGCGTCCGAACGTCTGCCTCGATATCTCCATCTTTCTTGCCGCATCTGCTTGATAGAGCCTTTCATAATCGGCGAGTCTGATCGCTTCGAGTTCGTCAATGTTAAGGGCTTTCTCCTCAAGTTCGGTCATCGGAATTCCTCGCGGCTTGAAATACGTTGCATCAGGCTTGCATTTGACACATCTGAATTTCTTGGGCCTTGCCATGACTTATTATAAGCATATGCCAATAATAATCTCAAGATAATTACAATCCATTTTGTAAATAAACACAAAGTAGCCTGGAGGTAAATATGTCATTTATTGAAGTTAAAGAGAAGAAAAAGCGGATGAAGAGCATTTTCCCACAAATCCTATCTGAAGGCTTTAGAGATAGGAATTCACTTCATTTTTTTCTCTGAATTCCCGCTTCCATGAACGACAAGAAATTCTTTACTACCACATTGGTCCAATAGGCATATTTTCAAGGTATAGCTTCGAAAAACCTTAATGTTTATTTTCCCGAATATCCACACCTCCGGGGCAGCAGCATAATATTATAAATTCAGGCAAATTCTGATTCCTGTAAAGTGCAATATTTTCCTTTACAGTGGATCCTTTTGCTTGAAAGACTTTAATGCCGAGTTTATTCAATCTGCTCAATGCACCGGCACCGATTCTGCCGACTATTACTGCATCAACCCTTTGATTCTCCAGAGCCTCTATCGGATTACGCGCCCCATGCGCACGATGTCGGTCTTTGTTATGAATTGTTGATACGTTGTCGGTATTGGTCTCTATAAGAAGAAAAACCGGCGCGGAACCAAAATGTCGATGAACTTTGCTTTCCAATCCATTCTCTTCTGGAACCGGGAAACATAACTTCAAGACTTTTCCTCCTTGAAGCTATCAGCCATATTCAAGGCCTTGCTTTCAAGCATCAGTCTGCACTCTTGCTTCATGTCTCTTATATATCCTCAGTCTCGATTATCATGAGTGATCCTTTTCCCGTTCTGCAATCGGAACGCCCCTCGGCCCAAAGTATCGGACCGTTGTCTTACGCTCCCTACCTCTTATTTTTAAACAAATAATAAAATGAATATAAGTCAATGACTATATCGATGTCAACAGAAGGCTGTGTCAAAATATGAGAAGAGAAAACAAGAGCTCTCAATGTTATAATAAATACATCCGGAGGACATTATGAACAGAGTTTACTACAAAATCCATCCCATCGTGGTGGGAACAAAGGCTTTCGACAAAAGCATGATGACGTATCAGTTTGGCTATGGAGAACCCTATACTATTCCTATTTATTGCTGGTATCTGCAGGGCGGAGACAAGAAGATTCTTGTGGATACCGGAGAATATAGTCCTTTGCAGTCCAAGGAGAGGGAAAACGCTATCGGAGGGAAAATCTATAAATTCGAGGAAGGTCTGAACCGATGGGGGTTAAAGCCCGAAGACATCGACATAGTCATTCACACACATTTACACAACGATCACTGCGAAAATGATGACAAATGCGTTAATGCAACATTCTACGTGCATGAAAAAGAATTGGAGAGGGCGCACAACCCGCACCCTCTGGATATCCGTTATATGGAAGATTATATCCTGGACGTGGAGAAGAGAGGTCAGATAAAGAAACTCACCGGAGATTCGGAGATCGTTCCCGGCATCCGGGTCATCCACACTCCGGCCCATACCGAGGGAGGATTATCAGTAATTATAGACACTGATCAGGGGAAAGCGGTAATCACCGGATTCTGTCTCATTATGGAAAATTTTAATCCTCCTCCGAGGATAAAAGCGATGGAGATGGAAGTCATCCCTCCCGGCACCCATGTCAATGTATATGAAGCGTACGACATCGTACTCAAAGTGAGAGATATGGCGGATATCCTGTTGCCGCTCCACGAGCCCAAATTTGCGTCTGTCGACACAATTCCCTAAAGCCTGCATCGATGAAAGGCGTATATACGCCTCACATTTTTTAGATAAACCATAGGGCCTATTTCGGCCAGAAGATGTCTGACCATACCTTAATTGCAGAAATAGTGATGATGAAGGCGAGCAGCCACCGCAAAAATTGGACCTTTGTCTTCCTGCCGATCACGCTTCCCAATTGTGCTGCAGGGATAGAGCCCATGAGAAGGGCTATAGCTATCTGAAAAGGCACCTGGCCTGTTGCTATCTTCCCGATCAAACCCGCTGTGGAAGAAAAGAGCCCGATTGCGAGCGTGCTTCCTATGGTTACCCTAAGAGGTATTTTCAGGACATACAAAAGGATCGGTATGATGATAAACGCGCCGCCCTGTCCAACAAGCCCGATTAAAAACCCGATAGAAACACCTATTAGAATTACAGCGGTTCTATTGAAATGCACCTTATCCTCGGTTAAGTCATCTTCCCGTAACTTCGGGGTGTCAGCATAAAGACAGACGCGGCAAAAGCGAGGGCTCCGAAAATAAAAAGTAAAGACTTGTCCGGCACCCTCTTTGAAATGAGAGAGCCCGCAAGGGATGATAAAAAAAGGGAAAGTCCGAGCGAGAGGACCAGTGATTTATTGACGAGCCGCTGACTTCTGTAGAAGAGCATAGCCGAGAGAGATGCGAAAAACCCCTGTATCATTGTCAGGCCGGTGATGCTTTTTACCGGGATCTGATCAAATCCCAGGGCCGGCGGCAGATAGAGCAAAAGCTATGCAAGAGCTTGGAAGTATAATAGAATTGAAGAGCAACCAATGAATATGCTTGTCATTGATAAAGAGGTCTTTATCCGGCTCGGCTTCTTCTTCGGCATCTTTGTTTTCATGACTTTTTGGGAGATGATAGCACCCCGACGGGCCCTGACCAAACCCAAAGCCACCCGATGGTTCAATAACCTGACATTGACCTTTCTCAACAGCATGCTGGTCCGCTGGATTTTACCTGTAACCGCGATCGGAGTTGCGCTTTTCAGCCGGGAACGTGGTTGGGGGGTTTTCAACATGTTGGAAATGTCCCATTCGATTGCAGGAGCCATCTCGATCGTCGCGCTCGATTTGACCATATATGCCCAGCATGTCTTTTTCCATAAAGTCCCCCTTTTCTGGCGTCTCCACAGGATGCACCATACCGATCTCGATATCGATGTTACAACCGGCGCCAGGTTCCATCCCGTCGAAATAATCCTTTCGATGGGCATCAAGATGGCAATGATAGTCATCCTCGGAGCGCCGGCCTGGTCTGTCCTGGCTTTTGAGGTATTGCTGAATGCTACATCAATGTTCAATCACAGCAATGTCTTTATGAATCAGCGAATTGACAAGTTCTTACGAACATTTCTGGTTACACCTGACATGCACCGTGTTCATCATTCAGTGATTATTAAAGAAACAGACAGCAATTTCGGTTTTAATTTACCATGGTGGGACCGTCTTTTCGGCACGTACCGTGATCAGCCTGCTTCCGGACATAAGGACATGATCATAGGACTTGCGAATTACAGGGACCAAAAGTGGCTCGCTTTACCATGGATGCTGTTTGTGCCCCTTTCTGATAAATATCGATAGGCAACAAAGAAATCTTCCACTGAGGTCTTTAATCGGGTATTCTATTTAATTGGAGCGATCACGGTGCTTAATAAGGGGAACCTTCATCACATGCAGTCAGGGCTGGACGGATTCGAGAAAAAATGGCCTAAAATATTAAAAGGAGCGCAAGTCGGACTCCTCGTACATCCCGCATCCGTGAACAGAAAACTGGAACACGCCGTCCAATTATTTTTTAGATCAAAACTTTTCGAAATGAAGGCCCTCTTCGGCCCGCAGCACGGAATCCATGGAGAGACGCAGGACAACATGGTCGAATGGGAAGGCTTCATTGATCCCCATACCGGACTTCCTGTTTTCAGCCTCTACGGAAATGCCAGGGAACCTGAACCGCGAATGTTACACGATCTCGATGTACTAGTAATGGACCTGCAAGACGTAGGCTCACGTTACTATACATTCATATGGACCATGGAACTCTGCATGCGGGCATGTTCTCAAACAGGCAAAGCGACAGTCATACTGGACAGACCGAATCCGATCGGGGGGCATACCACCGAAGGCCCTGTCCTTGAAATGGCTTATGCTTCCTTTGTGGGGCAGCGGCATCTGCCGGCACGTCACGGAATGACAATCGGCGAGATCGCCTGCTATTTTAAGAATGAATTTTATCCTTCTTTGGATTTATATGTAATCCCTCTGCATGGGTGGAGGCGGAGCATGTGGTTTGATGAGACCGGTTTGCCATGGGTTTTGCCTTCACCGAATATGCCGACACTTGATACCGCCGTTGTTTATCCGGGCATGTGCCTTCTTGAGGGGACAAACCTCAGCGAAGGAAGAGGAACGACAAGGCCCTTTGAAATATTCGGCGCTCCGTTTATAGAACCGGACAGACTTGCAGATCATCTTAAAGGCTTCAGGCTTCCCGGAGTTGTCTTCAGGCCCGTGTATTTCCAGCCCGCCTTTCAAAAATATTCCGGAAATCTTTGCGGAGGCGCACAGATTCACATCGTGAACAGGGAGAGGTTCAGACCCTTCAAAACCGGGGTAGCCGTCATCAAAGCTATCCATGATCTTTATCCGGAACATTTTGCATGGAAACAACCGCCATATGAGTATGAGACCGAAAAGATGCCTATCGATATCCTTGCAGGTACGGACAGGTTAAGAAGGGACATAGAAAAAGGCAGAGAACTTGACCGGATGGAAGAATGGTGGCAGGAGCAGTGCTTGAGGTTTGATAAGGATTTTAGAAGACATTATCTTATGTATAAATGAATCACCCTGTCAAGGACCAAGGGGCATCCGAAATGGCCCCTCAATTGATGGGTGAGGGAATAGAATGGCAGGCAAAATGAGATGGATATTTTGAGATGAATTTTTCAGTATTCATTTTGGCCGCCGGTCTCGGTGAGAGGCTCCGTCCGATCACCAACTATATTCCCAAACCGCTTGTTTCCATTCTCGGGAAGCCTGTTTTGCAATCTGTCCTCGAAAATACATCCGTTTTACCTGTACATAAAATGGGGATAAATCTTCATTACAAAAAGGACGCAATCGAAGACTGGCTCATTCAGTCCGGATACGGCGGTCAGGTTGAAATTTTCCGTGAAGACCCGGTCCTCGGCACGGGAGGCGCTTTAAAAAATGCCGAAGATTTTCTCAAAAACGGCTCTTTCCTGATACATAACTCAGATATTCTCACTGATATAGATCTGGGGAAACTGCTCGAGCACCATCTCTCATCAGGAAATCTTGCAACCCTTGCCGTGCATGATTATCCGGAGTTCAACAAACTTCTCATTGACGAGAACGGTTTTCTCAAGGAAGCCGAAAAAGAAAATCCCCCCTCCACGGGTAAGAGAATTACGACGCATAAACGCGCGGCCTTCACCGGTATCGCTGTTTACCGGCCTGAATTCCTGAACTTGCTGCCTTCAGACATATCAAGTGTCGTGGATACCTGGTTAAGGGCTGTCGCGATGGGATATAAAATCGGTACGTTGGATGTTAGCGGATGTTACTGGACCGACATCGGCACACCGGCTTCATACGCAAAAGCTGTCATTCGTGAACTCAGAAAAAACGGTGATATGGTTTATATCGATCATGACATAACATGGTGTCAGCATACAGAGATGGATGGGTATGTAGTCATTGAGAAAGGAAGTTCATGTTATCAGGATACCAATTTAAAAAATTGCATTATTCTTCCCGGAACTGAGATTGGGCAAAAACCCGGGGATGATATTTCCCCTGAATGCTTTCTCACACTTTTTTGGGGGACACGCAGCGATCCGAAGGAAAAGCGGACAAAGTTACTGCTCGAAAATTGCATCCTCGGTCCCGGATTTAAAATAGATCTCGATGATGCGGACTTATATAATCTTGCCGAAAGCAACGCGGTGCTCATCGGCACAGGCGGGTCCGACAGAAAATACTACAGGGTCAAGAGGGATGGCAGTTCGGCAGTTCTGATGAAGTGTCCGGATGCCGACCCCGATTTCCGGAGACACATAGAATATACGCAATTTTTTCAAAAGTATCTTATCCCGGTGCCCGAATTAATAGATGCGGATTTTGATAATAGAACTGCGTTATTCGAAGACGTCGGAGACCTCTCGCTCTACAACTGGTTGAAATGCCCACGCGAACAGGACCGCATGGAAGAGATTTACAGAAAAGTTATCGATATCCTGATTTTGATCCATACAAAAGCGACCGAACACATAGCTGAATGCGCATTGATCAAGAACAGGGTTTTTGATTACGAACATCTTCGGTGGGAAACGGGATATTTTCTTGAAAGATTTGTTGGAGGCATCAGAAGTGTCAGGGTCAAAAATCCCTCATCATTGGAAGACGAGTTTCACAGGCTTGCAGTAAACGTAGATTCTTTCCGCAAGACAATAATCCACCGCGATTTCCAATCACAGAATATTATAGTCACAAAAGGCGGGAAACCAAGACTCTTGGATTTCCAAAGCGCGAGAATAGGTCCTCCTGCCTATGATGTAGCATCGATACTCTGGGACCCCTATTATCGTCTTGAAGATAATTTGAGAGAAAGGCTTTTAGATTATTACATGCACAAAATAATCCCCCCGCCGAATCCCTCCTTTGGAAAAGGAGGGCAAGGGAGACTTCTGGCGGATGAATTTATGAAAACTTTGCTTCCATGCCGCCTCCAGCGACATATGCAAGCTCTCGGCGCATATGGGTTTCTTTCAGCGGTGAAAGAGAAAAAATATTTTTTAAAATATATTCCGGAAGGGTTGAGACTTCTTAAAGAAGACACGACTCTTGCAAAAAATGAATATCCGGCAATACATGCGCTCGCCAAGGAGCTATGAACGTTCTTCGCAGGGAAACGGCAATTCAGCGCCATAAGCATCATCAGCCACAATATCGCTAACGCCTCCCTCTCCTCATTGACACGATAAAGTCGTTTTAATGATCTTTTCCAAAGATATCTTTTACTGCTTTGAGATACTCTTTATCCACACCCAAAAATTCAATCTTCACCATGCACTGGCCCAGTGTTATCATATCCAGCACTTTTGCCGCGGCATAAGATAAATCCAAATCTCTCAATGCTTTAAACGGACCCCTATCATTAACTACGCAAAAAGTGGTCTTGTCGTTCAACAGGTTGGTGATCTTCAACCAACTACCGAATGGGTATTTCTTATGGGCACAGGTGAAGCTGTGCATATCAAATGTCTCTCCCGAAGCCGTCTGCCTCCCATGAAATTTAGGGCCATACCAAGAGGCGACAGCATAGCTACTCTCTTCAACGGCTGAGACCTTTGCATCTGCCATGCTCGCTTCGGCATTGCAGAGAATACTGAATATCATGGCCACCAAGCCAAAAATAAGTTGTCTCATTTTTTACCTCCGATCAATTTTTTCTTGCGACTAACAGGAAATCAACCATTCAAAAACGGGATAAAAGACTGAACGTGATGGATCTTTGAATTAAATACCTTATTTAATAGGAAAACACAAAATCCCGCCGCTTGTCAATTAAAATTATTAATTAAGCGATTAGTTTATTTTATGCATTTGCCATCATGCCTTCTCTCAGTATCGTTTTTCCCGAGATAACGGCATGGTGGTCGGTCTTACTTGCTTATCACCTTTATTACCTTTTTATTATCTGAAGACGAAAGTATGACCGCTGCAGTTTTGCCTGATGCTGCAGATCCAAACAGGTAGTAGATATCGATGTTTGCGTCGGCAAGCTTTTTTGCAACCTTGTCTAATTCGCCCGCCTTGTTCGGCACCTCCACTGCAACGACATCTTCTTCTTTCACCGACTTGGCTCCCAGCTTAGCGAGGGCCTTTTTCGTCTGCGCGTTGCTGTCCGTTATGACCATAAAAAACGCCTTTCCATCCATGGCATATGCACATATGGAGCTAATAGTCGCTTTTGCCGCCCTAATAGCACCCGTTACCTCAGAAAGTAATCCCGGCTTGTCCGGCATATCAAAACTCAGCTGTTTTATTTTTGTTGCCTTTGCCATAAATCCCTCCTTATTAGACACACTAATTTGCATTCTACCGGATCTTTTCGGAAAGTCAAATAGTGCTCTGTCGGTTTCGAATGAACCTGCAGTGAGAGACTGAACTATTCGCTCTCTTTGCGGTACTTGGCTTCGTTCATTTTCTCGAATATCTGTTTCAATGCAGCAAACAATTCATCGGACAGTTTCTGCATGCTCTCCATTCTTTCGACAGCTTTGAACAGAAGGTCGTGCAAATCGTCCTCTGAAACAGACGCATCCACAAGTTCCAATGTCCCCTTAACAGCCATCATGTGTTCATTCATTTTGTCCGATATTTCATTCAGTCTGTCGCTGGTTTCCGTCATTGCTTCATCACCCCTTTTATTATATTGATCCGGATATCAAGTCCGCTTGAATCCATATAGTCATACCTCATCTCGGACAGGTATGATCTTGCCCATGCCTTCACTTTTTTGTCGTTACATTAATATTATCGAATAGAAGAGAAGGAAAAGTCCCGCCGGAGCCAGGATATAGCGTATCTTCGATAGCAACAATGTTCTTTAGCGTGTCGTATATATTTCCCGCGGCCATCGCGTCTTTCACATGCCCGATTATTTCACCCTTTTCAACATACAGTCCCGGAGAAAGACCTATCGAAAAATCTCCGTTCGGGATGTTGCCGCTGTGGGCCCCCAGAGCGCCCGCAATAATTATTCCACGGTCAATGGACTTCAGGAGATCAGGAAAAGATATATTGCCCGGGGATATGGAAAGATGGCTGAGCGATGGTACCGGCTTTGAGGACACCGAGCCTTTGAATCCATGCCCTGTCGGAACGGTCTTCAATTTTTGGGCAAAGTAAAGGTCACAGTAAAAATTTTTCAAGGCGCCTTTTTCAATGATAGGGAAACGTCTGCAGGGAGTTCCCTCGTCGTCGAACGCCCTTGCACCGGGGAGGGAGTCGTTCAAGGGTTCGTTGTACACCGAGAACTTTTCATCGAATATCTTTTCGCCGATTTTTTCGGCAAGGGGAGAAATATTCTGGTAAATGCTCACCGCGCTCGCTGCACTTTGAAGCCTCCACATCAGCACATATGCGGTTTCAGGCAAGAACAGCACCTTCATCTTCCCTCCGTCAGGAGTCACTTCCCTCATGGACCGGCTGTACGTGTCCACGAGATAATCCAAATATGCATCAGGGGCTTTCTTGAAGGCTTTTGATATGAGGGGACGGTGTAGAGACGCATACGAATAAGGATAAAGTATCTGTGCACTCAGAAAGTATGCAGAAGACTTTAGAGAAAGGTCCGTCCCGGAACTGTTTATGATTCTTGTGCCGCTCATTGAGCGGTGTCCCGATATATTGATCTGCCCCTTGCTCCTCTCAGACAAAAGCTCGCAAACCCTCCTGCATTCCTCCACCATTTCAGAATTCGCGAGAGTTTCGATCGACAGATCGCAGGTGTCGAGGGAAGGCGGGTCCTTTGTTAGAGGGAACTTGAATAATCCCTCCACTTCTCCCTTAAGGGAATCGATGGCGTTCCGTATAAGCTCCTCCCTGTGAATCAGGTTTTTCGTATACGCGAAACCCAATTTGTCATCTTTTATGATTCTCAGGCTCAGTCCGGATTGCATACTGCTCTCGATATCTTTTAAATGGGCATTTTCGAAGGAAACTCCGTCCGATCTGCCAGCAATGGAGTATATCTCAGCCTGATCGCTTACCCTTTTGGCCATTTCGAGTAGCCGCTCCATTATATCCCCCCTATGAGCACGTTCTTGATCAGCACATGAGGACCGCCGTGACAGGAACGGATGTTCAGCTGTCCTTTTCCGCATCCGCCTATTTTGCTCAGGACAAGATCATTTCCGACGGCGGTTATGCTCTTTAACGTACTATAAAGATTGCCGGAGATATTAATATCACGGACCATGGCCGTCGTCTTTCCGCCTTTGACTATGTAACCGTATTGCGCACCGAAGGTAAAATTTTCACCGCTCGTTTGGCCTCCCTTACTATCGAGAATGTATACTCCGTCTCCAAGCATCGAGAGAAGGTCCTCAAAGCTGTTCTTGCCGGGTTCGATAAAGATATTTCCCATTCTCACTATCGGCGCATAACGATAGTCTTCTGCGATACTATGCCCGGTAACTCCCTCACCGAAGGCAGCGGCGGTTCTCCTCGAATGCAGACGTCCGACGAGCACGCCCTGCTTCATAAGCTGCGAAGGCCGCGTCTTTACGCCTTCATCATCATAACAGTAGAAACCCAACTGCCGGGGCATTGTAGGGTCGTCGGTGATGCTCAGTATTTCATTGCCGATCCCGGCCCCGATCCGCATTCTCTCCCTCATCGTGGGAGAGTCTTCTATAAGGTCCGCCTCTGAGAAATGGCCGAAGGCCTCGTGGGTAAAGACTCCCGCGAGGTCCTGATTGAGAATAACGTTGTATGTTCCGCCGGTAATAGGCGTCGCCTTTAACAAATCCAACGCTATCGCCGTCCTTTTCTCAAGCTCTTCTTCCTGACGCCTCAACAAGGCGAACCCGCTGCTCCCTCCTATAGCAACTCGAACATTCTGGGTAAGTGTTCCATCTTTACTCGTAATCATTCCACTTATTGTCGTGGTAACGAGATCCTCTCTGACCTCGGTCCCCTCGGTATTTATAAAGTATTTCTCACGGACGGTTTCACTATAAAGGATATTGGTAGTAGCGATCTTGTCATGACTTAAAGCTATGGAATTATAGTCCTTCGTCAGACGGAGTTTTTCGTCGATCGAAATGTTTCGCGGGTCTTCATCTATGTCGGGAAGAAAAGTATCCTTGATGACATCAGTCCTTGTGAACTCAACCGGTTTGTTTATATGCCGCGCTATTAAGGCGGCGTTTTCTTCCGTAATACGAAGAGCTTTGTCGGCATCGTCCGCACGGGTATAGGCTGTTGACGAAAGGCCGCCATCCTTTAAGGTCCTTATCACAAACCCGTCGGTTGAGTTGGAACCTATGTGAAAAAGTTCTTTCCCGTTAAACAGAATCCTCGTCTCTTTCTTTGTCTCATATCGTAAGTCCGCATAATCCGCCGTCGTTTTTGAGACCATTGATCGTAACGTTTCGAACATAATACTCCTTTTGTTTTAGAATTCCATATCTCGCTCAGTCTCCGGGATATTATGAGATATTCCGCATTTTGCCCGGTAGTCCGCTAAAATAATTATATATGACCTTGTCCGGCCACACAAATAGTAACATGGAGTATAATCGCAAACATAATAATGTATTTTGATGGTTAAGAAAGCAGGGTCTTAACCAAATCAACAGCCACCGGTATCGCCTTCTCCACATTTGGCGAACATTTATCGGAAATTGTCGTTGTATCGTCTGCTTCAACAGCGATAATTATTATATCTTCAGGTATCTGTCCCGGAAACAACTTTTCCCCCAGCTCGATCATGGTAAAGAAATCCATATTGAGATGCGTTGAGAATGAATGGAGGGTTTCGGTATTTTGGAAATCTTCCACGGAGAGCTTATAGATTTTCCCCGGCTCTCCGGCGCTCTTTATTGCATCAACAAAAATTATCCTGTCGTACCCTTTTATCGCGTCGAGGATATCAAGGCCCGTTGATCCTTCCTTTAAATCTGCGGCGTCGCCTAAATTCTCTTTCCTCAGATGCTCGATGATGTGTAACCCTACCCCGTCATCGGAGCGGAGCAAATTCCCTATGCCAAAGACTAAAGTTTTCACGATGCGACATATTCAGAGAAGCTGATCAACCGTCCTCCATAATAAAAATAATGGCTGGTATATATGTCAGGTTAATGGGTTGATTCATAATCCGGATGGTCATAGAGAATGGCCATGCGGTTGACGATCCACCGGAATGCAATGACCTCCATGGTGATAATGCCTACTGTTATGACTACTTCCATCCAGTGGGGATAATACCGTTCCGGAGCGTTCCAGTTAAATGCAATGACCGAGGTATTGATACGGTTTAATACGATGCCGATTACCACAATAAAGGCCGTCCATCGGGCCATCGTTATTTTTTTATACCGGACGCTGTATGCAAAAAGAAAGGCCGGGAGAAAAACCAGGCCGAGAATCTCGAAAAGGAACCAGTATCCATAAGGAGTGAAAAGGTACTTCCAGTTATTGGAGTGAGCCAGTCCGAAGAGTTTAAGGAAAAAATAAGTGAACAGGGCAGCCGAAGCTGCCTTTGCAAGCCCTAAAGTGAGTCTGTCGAATTCGGCGGGATTGAAATGTTCAAGCTGTCTTTTAAATGCCTTGTGCGTAAGGCTGCTTTCAAAGATAACCATGGTGAGTCCGGCTATAATCGCGGAGAGCAGAAAATAGAGGGGCAGAAGTTCCGAATACCAAAGGGGATGCAGTTTGCCGGGCGCTACAAGGAACAATGCGCCCAGTGCGGACTGGTGACCCCCTGCTATGACGACGCCGAATACCGTTGCCCAGATTGCAAGTTTATGAAAAAAATCACGGAACTTTTTCAGGTTCAGCCACTCAAAAAGAGACGGGCTCCATTCGGTAAAAAGTATCATGATGTAAAGCGCAAAATGCCAGGCGATCAAAAACATGATGGAGGAAAAACCGAACGACACGACCATGGGATACGGGAGCCGGTAATACCGTCCGAGATCAAAAAGAAGGCCGAATACGGAAAAGAGATATCCGAGAAGGCTGGTAAGGATTGCGGGCTTCACAAAATGCCGATATTGCTTCATGCCGAAAAGGTGGTATGCAGTGCCGATAACAAGGCCGCCTGCGGCAAGGGCGATGCCGCAAAGCACATCAATACCTATCCAGATTCCCCATGGATTCGTATCGGAAAGGTTTGTTGACGGACCGAGTCCGTATATGAAATCTGTATATCATTACCGGGATTGAAACGATTAAAATAATCGCCGCAATCGCATTAGGAACAGTAAAATTCGATTTTATATATTCCGGGAAAGTCATGCCAAGTAATATCTTGTTTTGAATCCAGGATGCGGAATCAGGTTTTCTGTTCATGGTTGTCTTCCTTTGTTGAATGAGCATCCTGACCGTTCCGCTTTTTCCGTATTTTCTGATATCGCATGAAAAGCTGCAAACACGAGCGGCCATGCAGCAACCATCTCGAATACTTTTGTCGTGAAGAGAAACCCCTTGCTTCAGATTCGGGAATAGGGGTCTTTACCTGATATCTGTCCTGAAGACCTATCTGGTCGAAGGGGATTGCTGAAAGATATAACCAGCTCGTTCCGCCGACCTCATGCTCGCCATAGACATGATCCATATATTTTCGCGGATTATTCCGTATCCTCTCATGGGCAAGGTTGATCAGGTCCTTTCTTTTGCCGAAGACGCAGGGTCTCGGTAGGGCAGATCTTCACGCATGCCGGAACACCGCCTTCCTTGCCGATCCTGTCAAAGCAAAAGGTGCATTTTGTAATGCGGGGATTAAGCGGTTCATTATATTCATATGCCGGGATATCAAAGGGACAGGCGACCATACAATACCGGCATCCGACACAGACGCCTGCATTATAGATGACCGCCCCTTTTTCCGTCTTTTTGAATGCATCGACAAAACACGCAGACTTGCAGCCGGGTTCTTCACAATGCATGCACTGTTTTTTTACGTATATGGGTTTTGAGTCTTTGGGTTGATAAAGCGGTTGACTACGGTAAATGTCGGGGCATGTGTCCTCCTTATATCGTTAAAAACCGATTTATCTTCAAATTCTTTGATCGGCTGGTTGGGATTTTTGTTCCATTCATTGCACGCCCATTCGCACTTTCTGCAGCCGATACAGACTGTCGTGTCAACGAGCACTGCATATCGGTCGGCCTTCGGGACAGGATCCTGGTCAGCAGAGGTATGCGCACTGCTCCCGAGGACAGCGGTCCCCGCTATTGTCGCCGTTCTTTTAAGAAATTCTCTTCTGTTCATTGCCATCCGAAATACTCCATTTTATTCGTCTCCGTCAATCCTGTCAGTACTTAGGAACTTGTAGAAAATAATAAAAATAAACAGAAACAGAACAGCTATCATATATTCATAGCCTTTTGCGCTCAATATCTGATCAAAAATATACATCTAAACACCCCTTTTGGAAATAGTCTGCATATCGTCCGCATCCGTCAAAAGGTCTTTCGGCTGCAGGACCTTTTCTTTATGGCAATCCGCGCATCCTTTTTCTTTGATATCCATTTTTTCATGACAGGTCAGGCATTGACGGTGATACGCGGCAAGGAGCCTCGGCCTGTTCGGATTTTTTGTATCGAATACGATTGAATGACAGTTTCTGCAATAAGGCGGTTTGTTGTCCTTAGCCTCTGCTTCGACCGCGCTCTGATGATGGCATCCTCTGCATATTGTCTGCATGGTGCGATGAAAAGAAGCCGCCAGCTTCGAGTCATTCGAGACTTCCGACCAGCTTCCTGATAATTTTTATATGAGGGAATTTAGAAGGTTCATATTGCTTTTCAAGAATTTTGATCGTCACCTCTTCAGGGACCTTCTTGGGCGTTCAAGCGATGCGAGTGAAATCCGTTTGCCTGTTATCAGGCCTTCCTTCTTGCCGCTGTGGCAGACGGTAGCAGGTTTCCTTTTTCGGCCCTTTCGACTGTATATCCATATCAGGCAGATGATGATGGCATCCGGCGCACTTTTTGTCCGCCTTGCTTTTCTTATGGCATCCGGCACAACTGCTGTCTGAAGACGGGTCATGATACGCATTAGTCAGGTTGATCCATTTCCCTTCCGCTGACCCGACCATGCCATGGCATTTCCTGCATGACTGCAATGTTTCATGATGACAGGACCGGCAGGTCTTCGCATTCTTTTCGTGAAATGCATGGTCAAAGGAAACGCCTTTCATTTTGCCGTCTTCAATACTGATAAAAGGCTTTTTCGGCTGGTCCCGCTCCGGTCTGGGTACATTTGCAAGTTCCGCAACTGTTTTATATTTTCCGGTGTGGCATTTCATGCATTCGACAGGGCCGGCTTTCTCACCGGCTTTGATATAACTCAGATGACAATTTACGCATTGCTGATGTGAAACCTTCTGCATTGAAAGCCCTTTTTTGGCCGCTGCCTGTGTTATTGCCGCCAACCCAGGACCTCTTTGCTTATTCAAGATCATGGCAATAATAACAGGATTCCTCCGTCCCTTTTTCATAGACCAGCCGCAATGATTCATCTTCTCTCCAGATGGTCATAGGTGTGATGACAAACACCGCATTCATCCTTTACCTTTCTCCTCTTTCAGTTTTTTGACATGCTTGTCATGATAGGCAAAATCGAACTCAACTATCGGATATTTTATCGTTAAAGATTCGAATTTCTTCATGTGACAATCACCGCAGCGGATGGGAAGCGATTTATTCTTTTCTCTGCATTATCTTTTTATGGCAGTTGATGCATTTTTCATGATATAAATCCTCTATTTCTTTTGCAGTCTTGTTTGTTGCACTATCGGGGAAGTCGAATCTGTAATTGCCTTCGGGAGTAACCGGATGACATGTCTTACAACCCTCCTTTTTAAAGGCATCGGTATGAAGGCCATGGTTAAAAATAACCTGCGGGCGTTCCAATTTCCCGAAAATCTCCGTATGGGCAATCACCAGTTTTTCCTGTATCGTTCTCCCGGCTGCCTTTTCATTTTTTTCACCGGAATAAAGGGACTGTATTCCATTCATGAAAATACATGAGGCTCATTATTGCCGTCAATAAAAAGAGGCCGATAAGGGGTTTTTTCATCCTTTGTCCTTCACTACTTCATCCTTTGTTTTTTCGACTCTCATCTCTTCAGGAACATACATGTTTTGCACAAGAATTTCGCTGATAAACATGACGTGCATATCGAGTTTGTAGTAATGAATCATCTCTTCGATTGTTTTATGACAGCTGTGACAGGGCGTAATGACAATCTTCGCGCCGGTAGCTTTCAGCTGATTGATCTTTACTCGGCCCCCTTCCATTCTGATGAACTTCCAGGGAGGGCCGTAGTTGATAACTCCCGGAACCTGCGCAGCAACAATAATTATGCTCAAGTCTCGGGTTTACGTCCCTGAAGTCCTCACATGTCGCAATTCACAATAGAGCGGAGCATCCCCCCAAGACCCCGGTTTCTGACAATACTGCACGGGTCCTGTACCGTCACAGGCTCCTTTATCTTTTTTGCAATCTTGATCTTCCCGTCCCTGATGAGTTCATAAAAAAACTGGGTGGGCTGAAGATACGTTATCGGGGGTTCTTTCCAGCCTAACCACCGGGAGCCGTCATATACCGCTGCCCTGAACGAATGCCCGCATTCGCTCGTCATGATCTTCTTTACCTTGAGCTTCATTGCAGCTTCAAAGTGCATTCTCTCGACCATGCCCATCGTTTCATTGTCCCCGACATGCATCGCCTGATTCGTGCTGTCCCAGCCGTCAAAAGAAGGCATCGTCCAGTCAACGCCGGCTACGTTAAGAATATAAGCGATATTGGACAAAAGGTTTGTCTTGAATTTCGCCTCAAGGCTGTGGGGAGAATACATGACCTCGGCGCCGACCTTATCAAGCGGGATACGGGCATTTTTTATCTCCATCCTGAGTTCGTCCTCAATAAACTGGACCGTATCCACCCAGTCATCCTGTGCAAGCCATGATTGTGTGTATGTATACATGTGGCTGTTCGCCTGGTCCTGCAGATACTGCGGCACTACTCCAAGAAGACCGCATATGCGGCGGACAAGGTTAAGCATATAAGCCATATCTATACCAAAGGGACAGTACATGCTGCAACGCCTGCAGATATTGCATTCGGCATAGGCTATGCGGGCGTACATTTTTACGTCTTCCGCATCAACCTTCCCTTTTCTTTTCAGCATATCCCATAGCGTCTGCCTGATCTTTGCCACAGGAGCATAGCTCGGGTCCCTCCTGTAGGAAAGGAAATAATGGCAGGCTTCCGAACAAAGACCGCAGTGGATACAGGTCTCGACAAAGGTCTTCAATCTTACGTCCGCTTCTTTTTCAAGGACCCATTGTATGACCTTTTCAATTTTTTCAGGGGTGAGTTTTTTTGCGTTCTCTTCAATGCCGGGATCGGCAACCGGTTTTCTCTGAACTTTAATCATCTTATAATCCTCCTGATGATCTGTCTTATCATTTAATAATCCCTTGAATGGCGCACAGCCCCAAAGTCAGAACCCGTATATGCCCTGGTTAACCAGAAAAATAGCATATGGCTTAATCTCGTGAATGGGATTGCCGACCAGCATTATTTCCCCGAAAAGAATATGGAGGGCTACCATAAGCTTGTAATCAAAAAACAATTGATGATATGCCAGGAAACCGGAGACAAACGGCGCAGCAGCGATTGCGAGAATAATGAAATCCGATGCGAAGGTAACAAATCTCACCTCGGGAGTAACAATCCTCCGTATCATAAAAATAACGACACAGAACAATAACAATCAAGGTCATTATATCGGCTACTCTTTCAGGAACAGACCATAACCGTATCTGCCATGAATCATACCAGAGTTTATTGTGTGCAAGAAGAACCAGCGGAGTAACGATTAAACAGCCATGGAAAAGAAAGGCCACCAGGTAAACCACGGATGTTTTCTCATGTTCGTACTGGCAAAAGGGATGATCCAGTGAAAGATCGAACGCAGACTGTACTTAAGGCTCATATACGTGCTGATAACTTTGACCTTCTTCGCCTTTGACAGCAAAGAGCTTATCCGGTATATACTGCCCGCCGGTAAAAATAATAAACGAAACCCAGACCATAGGGCCTTTTAAAAAGTCATAGAGTTGCGAGGCTTGTCAGAAATTCATACATAATCTTTTTTCAGCCTTTTGTGTGTCATTCCGACTTGTTCGGAATCCTTCTTGTTCTTCTCCCATCAAACTGCAATGCAGAAAGATTCCCGACAAGCGGGAATGACAGTACTACAAGAAATCCCTCAATCTACAGTTCATTTACCGGTACTACCCTCCGTAATATCTTCCATTCTCAATACATCTTATCAGCAGTTTCTCTCCATCAGGACTAAAAACCGGGTCCCAGAGTTCATCAAAAGAATTGCCTTCCGATTCTTCCATCAACGACAATCATATACCTGCCGTTGAGTTCCGCTTTCGCCGCTATCATGCTGCCGTCAGGGCTGAATACCGGGTCCCAAATCATATCGAAATCCGTATCCCATGTTTTTCCATCCACGGCAATTGTGTACCTGTCGTTATCTTTTACGATTGCGGCAACCCTTTTGCCGTCAGGGCTGAATGCAGGGGGGAAAACCGCATCTCCGAATGTCTTTTCCCATGGAGAACCGTCAACGCATTATCGTCCATCTGCCAAATTCGGGAGCTGCAACGGCTGCTATCTTTCTTGCCATCAGGGCTGTATCTCTGCCCCCATACCTGCGAGAAATATCTGTCCCACATCGGTTGTCCGTTGATAGCCAGTGTCCAGCCTCTGCCGGTTTTGACCGGCGCAACGACTTCACCGGTCTGCATTTTAAAGACAGGCTCCCATACACAGAGAAATGTCTCCTGCCACAAGACTCCGTCTACTGCAATGGTAAATTCCATAGGCTTCAGCTTCACGCCTGCTGCCGCACTGCTGCCATCCGGGCTGAAGCTAATACCCCAAATACTCAGGAACTTCGTCTCCCAGGGATTTCCGTCTACGGCAACGGTCAGGACCCTTTCAGCATAGCCGGCAATATCCAGAGACGCAATCCTTTTTGTTTTGACACGGGATGCGGTACTCCTGCCGTCAGGACTCATGATCACATCTCGTCGCTTCAAAAAACTTGTTCTCCCAGGACTTGCCGTTTAATGAAATCCCGAATTCATTATCTTTCTTTATATTCACTGCGATATATTTCCATCGGGACTGAAAGTCAGTTCCAGACAAAATCATATTTTCTTCCCATAGAGTTTCATCAACAATGAGAGTCCATTCATAGTCCCTTAATACAGCGCAGACCAAGCGGTTGTCCGGGGTGAATCTCAATGGCCATATTCTTTCATAGGTGTTTTTCCAGATCTTTCCGTTTACGCAGGGAGCGACTTTCTTGTTTTCAATCTCCACGACGGCCGCGATTTTCTCGCCATCGTCGGACACAAAAAATTCATGGACGACCGGGAATCTTTTTTCCCAATCATCAATATCGATAAGTTTTTCTTTAGTATTCCAATCCCAGTTTAGCAACCGATTCATCGACTTTCCTCTGCTGGAGACATCACTCCGGAAAACTTATTTTACCATGCATCCAAATTCAATTATATAAGCTATCCGCTAATGTCCGCAGCTTATTCCATGGCCGTGGCCGGCGCAGGTATGCTGAGGAGCGAACTCCGGAAGATTCCGGCCTTGCAGCATAAGAATATTCTCTTCCACCGTTTGGGCCTGCGCCTGAAAAACCTTAATACCCTGCTGATTCAGTTTTGTCAAGGCACCGGCCCCGATACCTGCGACAACAATTGCGTCAACATGCTGGCTGTTCAGCGCCTTCACCGGATTGCACTGACCATGTTCGTGGTGCTCGTCGCCGTTCTTGATTGTTGTAACGCTGTTATTTGCGGTATCAACAACAATGAACGCAGGAGCAGAACCAAAATGTCCATATACTTTACTGTCCATTCCTTCAACCTTTGAAACCGGGAAACATACTTTCATCTTATTTCTCCTTTTCTTTTGTTTCTGTTCTGAGCGCCTTACACATCTCACTTTCTCGGGCCTCGCCATTTTTTATTATAAGCATATGCCCATAACAATTACAAGAGGAAGCTTCCATTATTTGGTTATCACTCTTAAATTTCAAAATGAACATTTCGCTTTATTAGACTCCAAAGAGATACTCTTCCACCTTCTTCCATGTCTTCTTTACTTCCTCGGTCACTTCCCCGCAGGGATATTCTGCTACCGAAAGGACATTCATCATCGCCCCGGTCACAGCCGGATTGTATGGGATTCTCCCTGCGATTGCAATCCTCTTTCCTTCACAATAACTTTCGATGGACCGGGTATTCTCCTGATTGATATCACATTTGTTGATGCACACCATCGCCGGGATATTGAAATGGTTTGCCACTTCGAGGACCCTTTTAAAATCGTGGATTCCGGAAAGGGTCGGCTCTGTCACAATAAGGACAAGGTCTACACCGCCGATCGATGCTATCACCGGACAACCGATGCCGGGCGGACCGTCAATGATCACGAGGTCCTTCTTCTCTTTTTCAGCCAGTTCCTTCGCATGCTGACGCACCGTCGAGACAAGCTTGCCGGAATTTTCCGCCGCTATTCCCAGCCGTGCATGAACCATTGGCCCTTCTTTTGTATCAGAAACAAACCAGTAGCCGGAAAGCCTTTCCTCCATCGAAACAGCCTTTTCCGGACAGATATATGCACAGACGCCGCAGCCTTCGCAGGAGAAAGAATCGACCATGAAAGCCCGGATAGCCCCGAAACGGCAGTTCTGTTCACACAATCCGCACCGGCTGCATCGTTCATGATCAATAGAAGCCAGTTGTCCTCCGTGAAATGGCTCCTGTCTTATAATATGCGGGCTGAGTATGAGGTGGAGATCGGCTGCGTCAACGTCACAATCAGCTATCACCGCGTTATCGGCAAGATGGGCAAATGCGGCAGTTAAGGTTGTCTTGCCGGTCCCCCCCTTACCGCTGATAATGGTCAACTGTTTCATCTCAATGTCCCAAGCTGCGCACAGGAATCCCTTTTGTTCCCGACGATGCTTTTTATTCTTCTGATAAAGAAAACGAAACTGGTCAGGCAATATTTCAGTCGCGGGTATTCCTCTGGAATATGCTTCGGCAATATTTCTGCTCCACGGAACAAACAGGAGCAGCGGAATATTTTCTTCCCGGCAATATCGCTCCACCCTGTCATCTCCGATTCCGTCACAATTGATAACCACGCCAAAGGGTATTTTCAGTTCCCTTACGACATCTACTGCCAATTTGAGATCGTTCAGGCCGAACGGCGTCGGCTCGGTAACGAGACATACAAAATCGCTTCCCTTGATGCTTTCAATCACCGGGCAGGAAGTGCCCGGAGGCGAATCAATAATAACATCCGTATCCTCTCTCATGAGTTTCTTCATTTCTTTGATTACCGGAGTTGCCATGTGTTCCCCGACATTCAGGATGCCCTGAATAAAGGTTATGGAATTACTCAAGCCCTCTTCAATAACTCCGATATTTCTTCTTCCTTCCGCGATCGCCTTTTCAGGGCATACCAAAATACATCCGCCGCATCCATGGCAAAGCGGAGGGAAGACAAGGACATTTTTTTCAAATACGGCAATCGCATGGTAGGCACAGATCCTGGAACACTCGCCACAGTACGTGCATCTTGACTCGTCTATCCAGGGTTCAAGTACACTTACCGACGTCTTTTTGGTAATCGACGGTTTTAAAAAGAGGGAGGCATTCGGTTCCTCCACGTCACAATCAAGAAACTGACACGCTCCTGCCGACAGGGCAAGACTCACCGCAACAGTGGTCTTGCCGGTTCCTCCTTTACCGCTTGCTATAGAGATAACCATAGAGTGCGATCCTCTACTTCCTTGCCATATTTGTCCCGCACTTGGGACACTTGGACTGATAACATGGAACGCCGGCCTGGTGCGCCGCCGTGGTTCCGCAGGAAGGGCATATGCATTCTCCACCGGGACCGGCGGTTGCCCTGCCTCCTCCCATTCCCCGGCAGTTGCCCCGTCCTCTCCCTGATCCCTGTCCGCCTCCCTGACCTGAGCCAGGAGACCCCATTCCTAACTCCTCTTGGCATAGTATTCACCTCCTCATCCCTGAGTGCGATTCAACCGAAGGGGATCCCGTATATCCGAGTTCACCTTTGTTAAATCTTTCAATTACATCCTTTATCGAACCCTGGGCGCCTGTTACGATCTTAACCCCCCCGGCCTGAAGGGCCTGAAAGGCATTCGGTCCGACATCTCCCGTGAGAATAACCTTCGCCCCTCTATTAACTGCCAACTGGGCGGCCTGGATACCTGCTCCTCCTCCGGCCGTGAATGCGGGATTCCCGACGCACTGAAAATTCATCGTTTCAGTGTCAACGAACAGAAAGTATTGGCACCTCCCGAATCGGGGGTCAACAGATGCTTCCAGATCCGTTCCCGTGGAACTTATACAGAGTTTCATAGTTCTTTACCTTCTTTCTTCTGCTCCAGGTTTCTGATCCTTGACTCAATCAGATCAAGTTTAATGTCCATGCCCGCAGCTACCTTTTCGCTAAAAAATTTAATACTGGACCTTTACTCCTCTCTTGCAGCGGCGTCTTTTCCTTCCCGGACAGATGACCGTACCCGAGTTCAATTGTCCTCGAAGGAAAAGGGTTAAAACCTCGCCGGTATCGCCCGCTATCCACGGGATGACCTTAATCCCGCTGCTCGTCAGGATACCGAGCAGATAATTCGGAAGACCGCCGCAAATCAGGGTATCAACTCCCAGGCCCTTCAATTGAGAAACTCTCTCCATGTCGTTCCAACCCTCGCAGGAAATCTCTCTTCGTCCGGTTACTCTTTGTCCTGCAATGTCATATAAAACAAGTGCCGGAGCACAATCAAACCGTGGAGAAATCCTGTTTTCGAATACCGGGATGGCTATTTTCATAACAAAACACATAACGCAAACAATATACCAGGAAGGAATAATTTGAAATATGCAGATTAATCAAAACGTTAGCGCATAGAGGATGTTTGCGGATAAAAAATCACCTACTGCATATTTGCAATGTATTGCAAATATAGAATGCAATATCACAATAAACCTGACGTGCGATTATTTGAAAAGTAAGGGTGAAAGGTTTCAATATCCCTGCCCCGATGCAGAATACCATCGTCTCCTTGATAGTTTTTAGATATTTTAAATTCGCCGGAAAGAGTATTACTTTTAAACGGAACCACTCAGGGCACAGTTCTTCATCAAACAAACACATCGGGCATTCTTCGTCGCGTGCGCAGTAGCACTAGAAATTCGCACTCTTAGCATTGAGCCCGCGCACCTATCCAAGGTCGCAATCCTTTATTCATCAAGGCTTAGATTCTCACTTATGAGCATGCTGGCTGTATGCCATCATTTCTGGTGGTTACAGACGGGTGTGCTGCTGATATCCGTGTTGTAAAAGAACAGGATTCTTCTTCGCGCCTGTTACCGGACAGCATCATTTCCATAGATAGATAGAGCCTATATTGACTTCAAGTGGCTGTCCCAGCTCAATAAACAAGGCATCTCATTTGTTACTCGTCTGAAAAAGAACATGAAACCCATTAGTGCCGGACAGCATAAAAGACCTAAAAACAAACAAATAATAAGCGATCAGACTGTGCTTCCCCCAGGTTTCTTCCAAGGCGGCGGATATCACGATTGTCTTCGCCTTGTAACATACTATGACAAAGAAAAAGAGAAAACCCTTCAGTTCTTGACAAACAATCTTACCCTTTCAGCTACTACCATCGCTGCTATCTATAAATCCAGATGGCAGATCAAATTATTCTTTAAATGGATCAAGCACAACCTGAAGATAAAATCTTTTCTGGGAACGAGCAAAAATGCAGTTCTGACTCAGATTTGGGTGGCAATGTGCTACTATCTTCTGCTGACATATATAAAATATCAGACAAGATTCAGATATCATCTCATCGATCTCAGCAGGAGAATACGGGAAGCCCTTCTCGACAGAATAGGCTTGGTCGATATACTTTCCCTTAATTTAATGCGGACTTCAATTTCATTCAGCATCATTTAAAACTTACTGTTCAAAACGTGACCCTGAAGAGGTCTGAGAGCAGCTTTTGAAGGGTTCTCTTGACTGAAGTTCATCACATGTGAAGCTACTATCTCTTACAAGACATTATTATGTCCTGATAGGTTATGAATATCTTCCTTCCGCACCATGAGCCAAAGCGCAATGGCTCGATAATCTGCAACCCATACTTCCTGAAAAGAGTTCTTATATCACTCTCATAATACGCAACCGTCTCTTCAGGAAACTCTGGGTTGGAAGTTACATATCTCCTTATACTGCCGGATTTTCCTTCAGCAAACTCATGGCGGAAATCCACTGTACTTGCCCGAGACTTTATAAGCTCAAGAGATTCAGAATTGAGAAGGAAAAAAGTTGTAAAACATCTGCCGTTGTGCTTAATAACCCTAGAAATCTCCGACATATAATTGTCCATATCTTCAGGGAGCATATGCGTAAATACAGAGGTCAGAAAGACAAAATCAAATTGTCGGTCTTCATACGGGAATTTGTACTCTGAAGCAGGGTATTTGCCCTCGGGATTATAAACTTTATTGTAGACATCAGCGCGCTGAAACCTGAAATTCGGATAGCGGTTTGTTATGTTATTACTGCACCAGTTAACGCTTTCTTCAACTATATCAAAACCTTCGTATCTGCCGCGCGCATCCATATATTTAGTGAGCGCAGCAGCCATCCTGCCTATCCCGCATCCGACATCAAGAATCGTCTCGTCAGGTTTAAGCCCGGCGAGACCCGTAAAAAGCTGCATGAATTCACTGCCTATGAGCCTGAAGTCGCCCTTTCCTATATTGACCCTGGACAGGATTTCATCAGGCGGGATAAGTTCTCCTTCTTCCTTCGGGATTAAACGGCTCTGGCCTGTCAAAGCTGCAAGCTGCTGTTTCAGGGTGTCGCGTTCACTGCGTAGAAGCTCAATCTCTGCGCGCATACCATCAATGTCTTCCTGTGAAAACTTCTCTTTGTTTTTCAAGAAATTGAAAAATTTATTAAGCATATAATGTCCTGATGATTTAGATCAGTATGTAGCTTGCCTTTAACGGAATCCTCTTGGCAGAGCCCCGTACATCAAGCCTGATAAGAAGCGAAAGAACAGCAGTAAACCACGAACTTAAGCTTCATCCCTCCGGACTGCAGACTCTATCGCTGGGCTTCATCGTTCCTCCTATAACAAAAAGTTAGATTAAGATTAACGAAATATACTATAGACAAAGTACCGTGTCAAGATAAGATCGACCTGCGAAACATACTATTCCTTTCGCTGTGAAAGACATGTGCGAAAGGGATATGGGGCAACACACTATTCTTCTATTGTGAATTATTATTTTTTATCATTGATAGCAATAGTGTTTATTAGCAGTTAACGAGGCCACAACGTAATCATCAGCTCCCATACGATTTATTGTCATAGAATTAAAATCCTCTGCTATAGAGAGTGGAACCTTTATAACTGGGAAAAATAAGGGGGTCTAATGCGGTGATTCGGAATTGGAATTGCTTGTATTCAATTGAAGAATCTGCCAAGCTATCTCCCTAACTGACGTAGTTCTCGAAATCTTACCATAAAATGTAATTATTGCTCCAACTTTATTTTAAAAATGAAATGTGAGTTAGATACAGTATTCAGCATAGGGAGCAACTTTTCAAAATGCGAACTACTATGTGTTAGCCGTAATAAGAGCTTGTTCCTTACAGGGTGAAATCTTGCATCTATTGTTGCCGGGCACACATCCCTTCATCCCCTCTTGATAGAGGGGACAAGTAATTATCTAATCCCATTACCGGGATTCACAGGAAGGCGTCTCACAGGGTGTTTTGCTGCCACAGCACGTTTCACTCTTCCCGCAACGCGGCTGGAGAGGGGGTTCGGAACCGGAGCTCTTTAAAATAAAACCGCTTCCTCCTGAAATGATCCTCCGTATGGTTCCCTTGCATTCAGGACATATTTCAATCGGAAGATCGCGCATTGACTGGCTTATCTCGAATTGCCTGCCGCAGTCATTACAAAGATATTCATAGATCGGCACTTTATTTTCTCTCCTTCTCTTTGTTCAGGTTTAAAAGAGGGCTTATGACAGCTTCAAAGGCCCGTGCTGTTTCAGATCCGGGGAAATATTGCAGGAAAGGTCTTCCGCTATCGCTTTGTTCGACTATTTTCGGGTCTATCGGTATCCTGCCCAAAAACGGAACTCCCATTTCCGAAGCTATTTTTTCTCCCCCGCCCGTTTTGAAAATATCGGTAGCAACACCGCAATGCGGACAGACAAAACCGCTCATATTTTCTATCACGCCGATAACAGGCAACTGGACGTGACGGCAGAAAGAAATTGATTTCCTGACATCGTTGAGCGCAACGTCCTGAGGGGTGGCCCGGTTAAAAGATGTGATATGCCACTCCTTATCTACGGTAAAAACACCGTCCGCAATACTGTCCAGGATGATTTGCGTTGCGATTGAATGGAGCATTACTTGTCCTGACCCCCTCATCCGAATTAAAAAAATCTCTCCCCCTCATTGATAGAGGGGGAGAAAGACCTCATGTTTTACACCTAATAAGGATGGGTGCCGAGGATCACCTCTTTGTTAAACTTTGTTTCGATCTTCTTTTTAAGGTCTTCAACATCAATGGGGCACTTGGCGGTCTGAGTCGCCTTCATCAGGCAGGTCCCCAGATGGACAGCGTCGAAATCCCTGTCGTATAATTTCCCCATATCCATCATCAATGCCACCTTTGGCATAATTACGCCGGGACAACCGCCGCAGTCATCCATACCAATGACCTCTATATCGTGATCCTTCCATCGCTCATACTCGCCTGCCTTTTCTGCGATGCCCTTGAAACACTTCAGGCAGCCGCCGACACAGCTAATACCTTTAATATTTTTACACGCAATGATCGCTATCCTCTTCTTCGCCATAAAACCTTCCTCCCGTTTTATTCGGTAATATTACTACGCTGATCATCCTGCTTCTGCTAACGCAAACTGTCTTACATTTATTCCTTAATGCCCGCACCCCGATGCATGACCATGTCCGGGGCAACACTGCTGCATTGTCAATTCGGACAGATTTTGGGCTTTCAACATCACGAGGTTCTCTTTTACCGTCGGCGCATTTGCCCGAAAAACCTTAATCCCCAATTGATTCAACCTGTTCAATGCTCCCGCACCAATCCCTCCGACTACCACTGCGTCAGCCTTCTGATTATCCAAAGCCTTCATGGGATTGCAGGCCCCGTGCTCATGATGCTGGTCTTTGTTATTGACAATCGTTACATTACTACTGTCGGTTTCAACAAAGAGAAATACCGGCGCCGAACCAAAATGTCCATAGACCTCGCTTTCCAAACCCTCGGACTTTAAAACCGGGAAACATACCTTCATAACTCTTCCTCCTTTTATTTCGTTTCTATTTTTAACGCCTTCCCTTTTATTAGGCATTCGGCAACCTTTTTGCGTGCGCCATTCAAAATTCTTCCGAACGTCTGTCTTGAGATCTTCATTTTCATCGCCGCTTTTTCATGGTAAAGCTCTTCATAGTCGGCAAGACTGATAGCCTCGATTTCATCAGGGGTCAATGATATCTCCTCAAGATCGACAAGCGGAATACCTCTCGGCTTAAAATAATTGGCATCCGGCCTGCATCGAACGCATCTGTCTTTCTTAGGACGCGCCATTTCATATTATAGGCATATGCTCATAATTAAGTCAAGAAGAATTTCCGGGAGACTCCTGCGCCGGGTCTGTTGCCGAAAAGGATTCTTCATCCCTATGGGGTTATGTCGATGTTGTTCAGGGGGAAGTTCCTTGATTACCTCAAAAGAAGTTACGAATCAGGGGATCTTGTATTCCCCGGCGTTATCGGACACCGCAAAGGGCCTCATGTCTTCGACGGATTTAGGAGGCAGTTCTTGAGAAGCGGGTCGTCTAACACCGTTGATAACGCTTTTGCTGTATTTGAGTCAATGGGCTTTCCTGGATTGGAAATCTCCATTAAGGCCGAAGTGAAATATAAAGGCTATCTGAAATCTCCATAAAATAAAAGAGCCATTTTAAGGGTCCAACCTGATTGGACAGCCTCTCTACGCCGGCAATTTCAACTTCTGCCTTCGCGTCGGCAGGATGACCAAAAACCCTTTCATGGCTCCAGAATAACTTGCGATCTCAGTTCCGGGATAGCCTCGAGCTCTTTCGTCTAAGTGGGTGCTTCGGTGGATGCTTTAGGTTTCCTCCTCGCTGCTGGAGGCTTACTCACCGGCATCCAACTCCCGCTCCCTTACTGCTATTGATCCTCAGGTTTAATCCCGTCCTGAGTATCGCAATCCCTTTTCCTATTTTTAATTTTACTCTTTTGAGAATATATCTCAAGGGTTGAATAAGGTGATAAATAGAATATCTGAGTCATTTTCAGCTTCTAGTATGGGTTTTTAACTATTTTTTATCGAGAGCACTGATTTGCACTATCTTTCATGATATTAAACAGTATTTTCGATTTATGCTTGACAGTAAACTATCGTTCACCTTATAATTTGATCATGACGAAAGACTTAAAAGAAAACAAACTGCGCTCCAGAGCCAGGGACATATCCTATTTCTATCGTCAAAAAGGCAGGATGCCGAGCTTTTCTGAGATCGGAGAGATTGTTGGTTTCCGTTCAAAGAACGCCGTCTTCAAACTCGTCAATAAGCTTGAGCAGCTTAAATTCATCGAGAGGGACGAAAAAGGAAGGCTTATCCCAAGGTCGATAGCATCCTCTGTAAGAATACTCGGGACTGTCGAAGCCGGTTTTCCGAGTCCCGCCGAGGAAGCGCTGGCAGATACTCTGTCCCTTGATGAACTCCTTATACAAAACCCCGAAGCTACCTTTCTTCTTAAGGTATCAGGAGATTCCATGGTTGAAGCCGGTATCCTTCCCGGAGACATGGTGCTTGTTGACAAAGCACAGGTCCCCAAAAGCGGGGATATTGTTATTGCAGAGGTTGATGGCGCATGGACCATGAAATATCTGAGGAAAAGGGGAGAGAGCGTTGCCCTTATTCCCGCAAACCCGCGCTATAAACCGATCAAACCTCAAAAAGAACTCAAGATTGCGGGCGTAGTAACGGCAGTAGTCAGGAAATATCGGTAGCATTACCTTGTGCGAAAAACATATGGACAACCAACCATTAACCATCCATTCCTGGCCCAGGGCGATCCTCCATCTTGATGCCGACGCCTTCTTTGCCTCCTGCGAGCAGGCGATTCATCCGGAGTTGAAGGGAAAACCCGTTATCACAGGCAAAGAGAGCGGGATCGTGGCCGCTGCCAGCTACGAGGCAAAGGCCAGGGGAGTAAAAACAGGGATGAGTCTCTTCGAGGCCAAGAAGGTCTGCCCTGAGGCCGTTATCCTGCCATCGGACTACGAGACCTACAGCCTCTTCTCCGTCCGGATGTTCGAGATACTCAGGCGCTTCTCCCCGGATGTGGAGGAATACTCCATCGATGAGGCCTTTGTCGACCTCACGGGCTTAAGAAGGAGCTTTCACGGTCCCTACGGAATGATCGCCCGGCAGATGCAGGAGACGGTCGAGACAGAGCTGGGGATTACGGTATCGGTCGGGGTGAGCCTCTCGAAGGTCCTGGCAAAGATAGGATCGAAGCACAACAAACCCCACGGGCTCACCCTCATACCGGGGAGGGAGATACATCTGTATCTGGAAAAGCTTCCCGTAGAAAGGTCTGGGGCATCGGACCGAACACGACCGCATTTCTCAGGAAGTTCGGGATAAAGACCGCCCTGGAATTTGCGAGGAAAGACGAAGGGCTTTGTACAAAAACATCTTTCGAAGCCCTATCAGGAGATTTGGCATGAGCTGAACGGCAGAAGCATCTACCCTGTTGTCACCGAATCAAAGAGCAGCTATCAGTCCATCAGCAAGGCCAAGACCTTCACCCCTGCCTCGAATGACGAGACTTCGTCTTCGCGCAGCTTTCGAAGAACCTCGAGGACGCCTGCATCAAGGCGCGGCGCTACAAACTTGCCGCCACGCAGGCTCATTGTTTTCTTCAGGACAGCAGGATTTCAGAGACCGGGGCATTGAGTTGAAACTGAGCAGGCCCACTGCCTATCCTATCTGACCTCTTCAAAGCGCTCAAGGAAGGCTTTAATCGAACTCTTTAACCCCGAGGCCCTCTACCGTCAGACAGGGGTGGTCCTTGCCGGCCTGGTTCAGAGACCCGATTGTCCAGTACACCCTCTTTGAGGATGCCTGC
This sequence comes from Thermodesulfovibrionales bacterium, assembly GCA_963776195.1. Classification (GTDB taxonomy): domain Bacteria; phylum Nitrospirota; class Thermodesulfovibrionia; order Thermodesulfovibrionales; family SM23-35; genus CAVZMO01. The sequence goes on along the minus strand of CAVZMO010000036.1, from coordinate 6,185 downwards.
CCGGATAGAGAAGATGGCGAGGATTTACCATGCCGTGGATCTCCTGTCGGAGCGATTCGGCAAATATGCGGTCATCATGGCGTCGAGCCTGCCTACAAAACTACAGGCCCGGCATGAGGGTGAGCGGGGCGACACCCCGCAGCGGACGTCCAAGCTCTTCAAGGGCGAAAATAGCAGGCAGAGGCTGGGATTGCCCATGCTGCATATAAAGATTTAAAGAACAGGACAAAGCAGGACTACCTTCCGGTAATAAGTGCGGATTACAATGAAGCGGTATGTAAAGCCTTTAAAACATGCAGTCTTTGGGGATGCTTGAGTTTTCTAATTGCTTTCAATTCTATCTGTCTTATCCTTTCACGAGTAACTGAAAAATACCTTCCTATTTCTTCTAACGTGTAATCTTTGCTGAAGCCTATGCCATATCTCATTCTTATTACCTTTTCTTCCTTGGGAGAAAGTGTTTTAAGGACCTTTAGTATTTGTTCAGACAGCATAGTTTGTTCAACATTAGAGTATGGAGAAATGCTATTGTTGTCGCCAACAATCTCCTCGAGTGTTGACTCATCATCTCCCACGAGGGTTTGAAGGGATATCGTATCTTGCACTGTCTCGAAGACATCTTCAATTCTCCAAACAGAAATTCCTAATCTTTCAGCAATTTCTTCTGTGCTGGGCTCTCTTCCAAGTTGTAATACTATCTCTCTCGAAACCCTGGCAATACTGTTGTACAGTTCTATAATATGAATGGGAACTCTGATCGTTTTTGCCTGATCCATAATTGCTCTCGCGCTTGATTGTTTTATCCACCATGTTGCATAGGTACTGAACTTAAATCCTTTCTTATAGTCGAACCTGTCCATTGCCTTTATAAGCCCGATATTGCCTTCTTCAATAAGATCGAGAAAAGAGAGACCTCTTCCGATATAATGTTTAGCGACCTTGATTACCAGTCTCAGGTTACGAGTTATAAATTCATTCCTTGCCTCAATAATAAGCTCTCTCGCCGTTGTTATCCTCTCGTACAAGGTCTTCAGTTCATGAATTTTGGTCCCTACCTCTGATTCAATATTTTTGTATTCTTTCTGAACCTCTTCTGCAATAATATTGAGCTTATGGGGATTAATATGTCTTCTCTCCTTTCCCCTTATTAATCTCCTCAAATTCTGTAACGTCCCATACTTTTTAACCTTTTCATCGGTAAGCCTTACGCGACACATAAGATTATCCAGTATTTCAAGACTCTTATTGAGGATCTCATTTGATTTATCTTCATCCGGATGATTAACGAATTCCTGTGCACAATTTGAGGTTGCTTTGAGCCTGCCGTAGAAGGGGAGCTTAGTCATTATCCTCTTAAGAATCTCTTCCCCCTCTTCTATCCGCCTTGCCAAAGCTGCTTCCTCTTGTCTTGTAAGAATCGGAATGTTTCCCAGCGACCGGAAATATGCCCGCACCAGATCCTCTGTTTTTTCATAGTCATCTATCTTCTTTTCTTCGATAATATCGTCCTCTTTCATTTCATTTTCTTGATCATAAGGGGACTCGACCCCTCCACGCTGCAGATAATCTGTAAGATCTTCTAACTCGCCTTGAGAAGCGAATTGTGAAGGTAATGCAGCCTCTGTCTCGCTGGAAGAAAACGTTCCTTCCTTTCCGCCTGTATCTGTGATCTCTTTACAAATGTCCGATTCCTTCATTATCATCTATCAGAAAATTCTCCTCATTAGGATTACGGCTAATGCCACCTATCTCAAGAGCATATTCTATGCCAATTTTTTCTTTTCATAACTTACTGATAAATAAATGAAAAAACAATTTTTGGATTTTTTAAAGCAGGAGATGTGACAAATATTGTTAGTTAACGATTTTAGGCATGTTGAAATAATCCCTGAGACGTGGCGGGGTTTCTTTGAGAAAGAATCCCTGCCGGCCCCAAGAATCGGGGGCTCGCAATGACGACAGAATTGACATTATTCCTTGAATTGCGATCATTTGAAATTATTTCACAGAAGAAATTATAAACTATCGATCACTTTCTTTAGCTTTACCTGTACCTGTTCGGCTATGCCCTGTAAATCCGGATTTTTGACCGCCTGCATGGAGGCGATAGGATCTATCGCTGCAACCTCCGCTTTCCCCTCGGCAAGCTCTTGAACAATCACATTGCAGGGCAGCATGGTACCGATTTTATCTTCTTTCAGTAAGGCCTGATAGGCAAACGGTGGATTGCATGCTCCGAGGATCCGGTATTTCCTGAAATCCACGTTCATTTTTTTCTTCAGTGTTGCCTGCACATCGATATCGGTAAGGATCCCGAAGCCCTCCTTTTTTAGTTCCTCCGTCACCTTTGAAACCGCTTCTTCAAAAGAAACATTTAAGGTCTTGCTGAAATAGTAACTCATTGAAATCTCCTTTTTTGCTGTATCGATATTTCAGAGAATTCTGAAGCTGACTCAACTATATTTTTACCCTCTTTAACATCGCAGAGTTGGTTACGACAGATAAAGAGCTTACAGACATTGCTGCTGCTGCGATAATAGGGTTCAGAAGACCGATGGCAGCAATAGGGATTGCGGCGGTATTGTAGAAGAATGCCCAGAAAAGGTTCTGTTTTATCTTCCGCATCGTCGCTCTGGAAAGTTTTATACTCTTTATCACATCTCTCAAGTCATCCTTAACAAGAATTATCCCTCCCGTCTCCTTTGCTACATCGGAACCGCTGCCGATAGCGATGCCGATATCCGACTGGGCGAGGGCGGGAGAATCGTTTATCCCGTCCCCGACCATTGCCACAACCTTGCCCTCTGCCTGAAGCTCCTTTATCACCTTTGCCTTATCGCCGGGAAGGACATTTGCAATAATTCTATCTATTCCGACTTTTGCTCCTATTGCTCTTGCGGTCCTCTCATTATCTCCGGTAAGCATGATAACTTGTACCCCTTCTGCTTTGAGACCTTTCACCACATCTTCTGCATGTTCCTTCAGGGTATCGGCAACGGCAATTAACCCTCTGAGTTTATCGTCCTCCGCCACAATCATTACGGTATTGCCCCTTAACTCCAGACCTGAAATAGCAGCCTCTTTCTCCTCCACAGGGATCCCCCTGTCTTTCATAAGCCTCCTGTTCCCGATCAATATTCCCTTGCCATTGAAGCTGACTCTGACTCCATGCCCTGGAATGGCTTCGAAGGCTTCAGCATCAGGGATAGAAAGACCCATCATATGTGCCCTTTTGATTATTGCCTCGGCGAGGGGATGCTCCGAACCCTTCTCTGCGATCGACGCAGAGAGGATGACATCTCCTTCACTCCCCTCAAAAGTTATTACCTCCGTAACCTCGGGTTCACCTTTTGTTAGTGTGCCGGTTTTATCAAAGACAACGGTATTAAGTTTCTCTGCCCTTTCCAGATATTCTCCTCCCCGTATCAGGATGCCAAGTTCAGCGCCCTTACCGACCCCGACCATTAAAGCTGCGGGTGTCGCAATGCCCAGAGCGCAAGGACAGGCAATTATGAGAACAGCAACAAATGATAAAAGTGCTGATGTATAGTTACCGAAAAGTGACCATCCCGCAGCGGAAAAAAAAGCAACCCCTATAACTGCAGGTACAAAATAAGATGCCACTTTATCAGCAAGCCTTTGAATATTTGAGGATGATGCCTGTGCTTCTTCAACCATCTTTATTATCTGATTCAAGGTCGTATCGGCCCCAACCCTCGTTGTCCTGAATTTAAAAGATCCCACCTTGTTTATCGTACCGCCGATCACCTCATCGCCGGCCTTTTTCTCGATTGGGATACTTTCTCCGGTTATCATCTTTTCATCTACTGATGAATACCCCTCTGTCACTTTGCCGTCTGTCGGTATCTTCTCGCCGGGTCTCACGACTACAATCTCATCCACCATAACAGATTCAGCGGGTATCTCTGCTTCGGTCCCGTCTCTTATTACCCTTGCGGTCTGGGGTTTTAGATCAAGGAGTTTTCGAATGGCGGCAGAACTGCGCTTTTTGATTAATTCTTCCATATACTTTCCAAAGAGGACAAATGCTATTATGATAGCCGAAACATCAAAGTAGACATTCTTTTCCTCAACAGGAAGAACGCCCGGAAAGAAGACGACAAAAGCACTGTAGAGATAGGCCGTTGATGTGCCAAGAGCTATGAGAAGATCCATATTTGCCATGCGCTGCTTAATGGCCTGATAAGCACCGACGAAAAAACCTTTACCACCAAAGACCATAATCGGCGTTGTGATGAGAAAGAGCCATACACCTGCGTTGAACCAGGGGAGAAATGAAAAAGGGACCCAGGTGAGAATTGTCGCTCCCGCTGCAAGACCGAGGAAAATAGCTGCTCTGAAGACAGCCAGCGCGAGCACGCCTGTGAGAGCGATAGTCACACGCATTTTCATGTCTTTCAGTTCTGCTTCGGGAGCCTCGAATGTCTTCACACAGGTTTCACTGCAGAAATAATATTCCCTTCCTCCAACCACCCTTTTGATCGCGCGATCTTTCGGAATGACCATACCACATATCGGGTCTTTAGCCATTTCTCCACTACTTACAGCCGGGACTTCCATGCTCTCGCCTTTTAAGTACGACTCCGGGTCCTTATCGAAATCCTCCTTGCAGGGCCCGGAGCAGAAATAATAGGTAGTGCCCTTGTATACCGACGTCGCAGCAGCATCTTTATCTTCAATGGTCATCTTACAGACAGGATCAACTGCTTTCATTTTTTCCTCCCATGCCGATTAAGAGAATTTTCGAGTATTGCGGTAGAACTCTATAAAAAGATTGAATCCGAAATTGAAACTATGTCTTTTATTCGTTTATATCATTAATGAGGCATTACGTCAATCATCGTGAAGATCCTGTGCTTATGGACAATATGTCCTATTGGCCGGGGCGGACGTTTCACTCAAAATGACAAGCGAAAGACTCGGCACGGCACATGTGGTCAATCTATTTGCGGCAACGATCTCCCTATTTATTTCTTCTCTCTTGTTATAAATTTCTCAGGATCCTTGTCGAATTTCTCCTTGCAGGTCTTCGCGCAAAAATAATACGTCGTACCCTTGTGGATGCTGGTGGCTGCCGCCTTTTTTTCATCTACATTCATATTGCATACAGGGTCTGTTGCCATTCAATGCACCTCCATTCATTGTTCAATAGTATCTATTGATTATAAAAAGGCTATCAAAAACTTAAGGTAACGTCAATTTAGACGTCATGCTGATATTGAAAGAAAATTTATTCCTGCACCTTATGAAGCGCTTCTCTGGCAGCGAGGGTCTCCGCCTCTTTTTTGCTTTTGCCGCATCCCGTACCCAGCCTCTCCCCCGCTATATAGACTTCTACGGTGAAAGTCTTTCTATGCTCTTCACCTTCCTGTTTGATCATCCTATACTCAGGGATAGAGCCGAAAAGCATCTGCGTCTTTTCCTGCAACTCTGTTTTAAAGTCGTGGAATTCGCCGGAGATCATGATCGCTTCTATCTTCTCTTTGAATAGCCGCAATATGAGTTCCTGTGCCTTGTTATAACCGCCATCCAGATAAAGTGCTCCCAGGACGGCTTCAACAGCATCTGCCAGGAGGGACCTTTTTGTCCTGCCCCCTGTAGCTTCCTCGCCCTTACCAAGTCTCAAGTATTTTCCGAGAGATATTGCATTTGCAATTTCGGAAAACACCGATTCTTTGACTAGGTATGACTTGGTCTTTGCCATGACCGATTCCGTAAGCCGCCTTTCAGATGAAAAGAGATACTCGACTATGACAAATCCGAGGACAGAATCGCCCAGGAATTCCAGCCTTTCGTTATAGTTCTCCGCCTTATCAGGGTTCTCATGATAAAAAGACCTATGGGTAAGCGCTCGATCAGGACTTTTTTGTTCTTGAAGTGATAACCGAGGTGATCTTCGAATGCTGCAATATCATTATTCGACATCGATCCACGCAATCAGTGAAGGACAGGAAATAGTCTTACTCCTCGAATTTCTTGAACAAGAGGCAGGCATTCGTACCGCCGAACCCGAATGAATTTGTCAAGGCATAATTCACGGTCGTCTTCCTTGCCTGGTGCGGAACATAATCGAGATTACATTCAGGGTCCGGACTATCGCAACATTTATGGTCGGCGCAACTATATCGTTGTATATGCTGAGAATAGTGACGACAGCTTCAACT
>CAVZMO010000035.1:0-25676 GCA_963776195.1 Thermodesulfovibrionales bacterium | reverse complement strand
AAAGGCTTAGCGGTTTCCTTTTTTTAAATCGGGATACCTGCGTGTCTCTTTTTCAGATTCTTCAGATTTTTTTCTGGGTGGCCGGTCGGATCGACCCCGGATTTAGATAATCCGATATCAGGCTAAAGCCTGCGGCTACTTTACTCGCCACACAATTTCCTGCAGAAAAACTATGAACTTTCCGGTATCGGAAGGACTTTCACAGAAAGTTTAGGTGCAGGATTATGATAAAATAACAGACTTGGAGATCTATTGATAAAAGGCAAGGTTTATTTGGTCGGCGCAGGTCCCGGAGATATCGGTCTTCTTACCATAAAGGGCCTGAAATGCCTAAAGAAGGCAGATGTGGTCGTTTATGACTTCCACCTCAATGCCCAGGTTCTGAATTACATCAACCATGACGCAGAGTTCATATATGCCGGAAAGCGCGGCGGCCACCACACCATGACCCAGGATGAAATCAATGCTGTACTTGTTCAAAAAGCAAAAGAAGGCAAAAGGATATGCAGGCTTAAGGGTGGGGACCCTTTTGTATTCGGAAGGGGAGGAGAGGAGGCAGAGGCGTTGTGGAAAGAAGGAATAGAGTTTGAAGTTGTGCCGGGTGTGAGTTCCGCAATCGCAGCTCCTGCATATGCCGGAATCCCGCTGACCCACAGACTTTTTTCGTCTTCCTTTGCGGTTATCCCCGGATATGAGGATGCCGCAAAAAAAGAGAGCACTATTGAATGGTCGAAACTCGCAACTGGTGTGGGAACACTGGTATTTCTTATGGGGGTAAAAAACGTGGATCTGATCGCTCAGAAGTTAATCGAGAACGGCCGCTCACCCGATACCCCTGTTGCTATCGTCAGATGGGGCACGAGACCCGACCAGAAGACGATTGTGGGGACATTGAAGAATATTGCAGAGCTCGTAAAGGAAAAACATATCAAACCCCCGGCGGTAATGGTTGTAGGTGACGTAGTGAAACTCAGGGAATCATTGAAATGGTATGAGAAAAAGCCACTGTTCGGTCACAGGATACTTGTCACAAGGGAACACGCAGAGGGTTTTGAACCATTGGAAGAACTCGGAGCGGAAATTATCGAATTTCCGACAATCGAAATAGTGCCGCCGGAACGTTATGATGAGCTCGACATATCTATAGATAAGATAAATACCTATAATTGGCTGATATTTACGAGCAGAAACGGAGTGAAATATTTCTTCAAAAGGTTCTTTGAGAAAGAGAGAGACATCAGGGACTTAAGCGGAATTAAGATCTGCGCTATCGGTGCGAAGACTGCACAAGAGATCAAGAAATACGGTCTAAAAGTGGATTTAGTCCCCGATGAATTCCGTGCAGAAGGGCTCATCGAAACGATTATTCATGCAAGCAATGTGCAGAAGACATCACCCCCCCATCCCACCCTTGCTAATGGGGGGACTGAAGGTGGGGTATTGCCAAACCCCATAATACCAACCCCAAAATTTTGACGGGGTATGCGATTTCTTCTCCCGAGGGCCGAGAAGGCGAGGGAGATATTTCCGGAAAAAGTAAGGGAACTCGGCGGAGTGATAGATGTGCCTGTGGCATATCGGACGATTAAGCCCGAATTCCGGGGGAAGAGATTGAGAAGATTTTTGAGGGAAGGAAAAATCACGATAGCGACATTTACAAGCGCTGCGACATTTCATAACTTCAGGGAAATCATGGGAAGCGATGCGGAAGAACTTCTCAAAAGGGTAGCTATTGCAGTGATCGGTCCGGTCACGGCAAAGGCTGTTGAGAAAGCAGGACTTCGTGTGGACATCATGCCCGGAGAGGCAACTATAGAAGCAATGGTGGAAGCCACAATCAAATGGCTTAAGAAGGATAGAGAAATAAAAAATTTGAACGAAAGACCTGATGAATCTTCCTGCTGTTGACACCTCCTTCTTTTTTTTTATAAATAGGAACCTTCAGAACAGCGTCTTCGATTCTTTGATGCCCTTTGTCACTGCAAAGTCCATACCTGATTTTTATGCCTCTTTATCTCTGGTTTTTTTTAAGGACAGGAAAAACGCTTTAATAGCACTTGTACTTGCCCTTTTATCGGTCTTGATCTCCGACTGGTCAGCTAACGTGTTAAAACATTATTTTGAACGCATCAGGCCTTGTAATGCGCTTGACGGTGTGAGGGTCCTTGTAGGATGCACCAGATCTTTTTCGATGCCTTCAAACCATGCGGTGAATGCCTTTGCATTCATAACCCCGTTTTATATCCTGATCAAAAACAGGATGAGATATGCCTTGATCGCAGTCGCTATACTTGTCGGTTTTTCGAGGGTCTACGTCGGCGTCCATTATCCTTCTGACGTTCTTGCAGGAGCACTGCTCGGCATACTACTGTCATCTCTGTTATGGGGCTGTACAATTGGTCGTCGAAAGATCCAAAGAAAGCCGTACTCAACGGCACTTATTATTTTTCTCCTGGCGCTCGGCCTTTTCAGGATTTATTACATCCTGAACGGCCCCATTGATTTGAGCCCTGATGAAGCCCATTACTGGGAGTGGTCGCGGAGGCTCGATCTGAGTTACTATTCAAAAGGTCCGGTGATTGCGTATCTCATCTATTTGGGTACACACATTTTCGGTAATACCGTCTTCGGTATCAGAATCATGGCGGTTGTCTTCTCGGCGCTTGGCAGCATTGTTCTATATATTTTGGGTAAGAGGGCATTATGATGAACAGGTCGGGCTCTCCTCGGCTGTTCTTATTCAGATAATACCTCTTTTTTCAGCATACGGCATCTTGTTCACCATTGATTCGCCTTTCATATTTTTCTGGATTCTGTCGCTGTTTTTATTCCGGAAAGTATGGATTCAGCCGTCAGGGGGCAGTGGGCAGAATTTGGAAGAAAACGAAGACGAAAATTTCAAATCCCAAATCATATTGGTGTCTTCTCGGTTTCTCGATAGGGTTCGGTTTGTTGACGAAATATACCATGGCCTTTTTTTATCCCTGTGCTTTTTTGGTTTTATTGACCTCGAAAGAATATAAGAAGCTCCTGCTCGCTAAAGAGCCGTATATTGCCTTTATCATCAGCATCATGATTTTCAGCCCTGTAATAATATGGAATGCAAGCCATGACTGGGTTACACTGAGACATACTGCAGGACAGGCCCATATGGCAGAAGGAATCCGGATCTCGCCGGAAAGCTTTTTTGATTTTGTTGGTTCACAGTTGGGAGTAATAACGCCTCTGCTATTTTTTCTCATGGCTGTTTCGGTCTGGAATCTCAGAAAAAAACGGAAAGGTAAATTTTTATTTTGGTTTTCAGTCCCTGTATTTGTTTTCTTCCTCTTTAAAAGTTTGCAGGCAAAAGTGCAGGCGAACTGGGCCCTGCCGGGTTATATAACCGGCATTATGGCCTTTTCCGCTTTTTACATAAAAGGATTTTATTACGGAGGCAAAGGGAAAAGATTCTTATAGGAACAGCAGTCTCTCCTTTGTCATAACTTCGGTAGCTCATTATTCTTCGGTGCTCAACCTTCCTGTCAAGATGGATCCGGCATCAAGGCTCACCGGTTGGAGAGAACTCGGTGAAAATGTTTCGGATATATACGAACAGATGTCTGTGGCCCATCCTGTGTTTATATTCTCTGATGCGTATCAGGTTTCGAGCGAACTCGCATTTTATGTAAAAGGCCGTCCTATAACCTATTGCATTAACCTCGGCCGCAGGATGAACCAATATGACTTCTGGCCCGGATTTAATGATCTTCTCCATTATGACGCAATCTTTGTCAGGACAGACGACAGCGGGATACCTGAAAAAGTCAAAGCTGCGTTCGGCAAGGTTGAGAAAAAGGTGTTTACTGCTTATACTAAAAGACGCACTAAAATCAGGGACTACTCTATCTTCCTGTGCTATGATTTTAAAGGATTGAGGGAAGAGAAACCGGAGGCATATTAATGACACTTTCCGTGGTAATACCTGTTTATAATGAAGAGGAAAATATCGGCTGCTTCACGAGAGATTGGAGAAAGCGCTCGATCCTCTCAACCAGGAATATGAAATACTCTTCGTTGATGACGGCAGTACGGACAGGACCCTTTCCATCCTCGAGGAGATTGAATCAAATGATAACAGGATAATAGTACTCAGCCTTAGAAGGAATTTCGGGCAGACCGCAGCATTTGCAGCGGGATTTGATTTTGCCCGCGGAGATGTTGTGGTCACGATGGACGGCGATTTACAAAATGACCCTGCTGATATCCCGAAACTTCTTGACCTCATAAAAGACAACGATCTCGTGAGCGGCTGGAGAAAAAAGAGGAAAGACCCTTTTTTCACAAGAAGGCTCCCTTCCGTGATGGCGAACTGGCTGATAAGCAAGGTAACGGGGGTGAAACTCCATGATTATGGATGCTCCCTCAAAGCATACAGGAGGGATGTGATAAAGAATCTGAGACTCTATGGTGAGATGCACCGGTTCATTCCGGCTGTTGCGAGTTGGTACGGCGTCAGGATCGCAGAGGTCGAAACCGTTCATCATGCGAGACTGCACGGGAAATCAAAATACGGCATATCACGCACCATAAAAGTTGTCCTGGACCTGATTACGGTGAAATTTCTCCAGAGCTTTTCAACAAAACCTATCCAATTTTTCGGCCCTGTCGGTGTATTAAGCGGCCTTCTCGGTTTCCTCATACTTTTCTACCTAACTTTTGACAAGATATTTTTCGGACGGGATATAGGCGGGAGACCGCTCCTCCTCCTCGGAGCCCTTCTGATCATAGTCGGAATACAACTCATCGGGATGGGACTTTTGGGAGAGATGCTTGTGAGAGTTTACCACGAAAGCCAGAGAAAACCTATCTATGTAATTAAGAAGATCCTTGGCCCCGAAAACAAGTAAAATAGCTTTTGTTATTTTAAAAATTGCCGTAAGTTCTGCCCTTCTTTATACAGGTTCTGGCAAAAACGGGGCCAGCAGAGGTTTTAGCGACCATCGGCAAATCAATATGCGCCGCTTTTATCTCGGCCGTCCTCCTCAATATTTTTGCCCAGTTCATTTCGACATTAAGATGGAGGCTCCTTCTCCCCGAGGGACTGGGGCTGAGAAAGCTCTTTTCTTTGTATATGATAGGATCATTCTTCAATATCTTCCTTCCCGGTATCATCGGAGGAGATGCAGTGAAGGGTTTTTACCTCTACCGGGCAACGGGAAAGGGCAGTCTTTCCCTGGCATCTATTTTCATGGACAGATATCTTGGCTTTGTAGTGTTGATCGCAATATGTGCAGCTGCCTTTCCTTTTGGATATACATATCTTCGGGGGTCGGGAATAGAATGGATACTGCCTTTTACGATTCTCTCTTTTATTATCGGAAGTCTGCTGTTTTTTGGGTTACGCCTTGGTCAGAGAGTAAAGTTTCTCTCGGAATTCTATAACCATTTTTATCTCTATCGGCATCAGAGAGGAGTTATCGGAAAAGCACTCCTTCTATCGGTATTTGTACAGTTCGCCGGTATTATTTCCGTTTATATTCTCTCAGTTGGTTTAAGCCAGCATATTCCGCTTCTTGCTTTTTTGATCTTCCTGCCCCTTATTATTCTGTTTTCGATGCTCCCGATATCTATTTCGGGATTGGGGGTAAGGGAAGGGGCTTTTGTCGTATTTTTCGGCCTTATCGGGGTAAGACCCGAAGCTGCCACAGCCATCTCCCTGTCATGGTTTATCACAATGTCGGCGGGCAAGTCTTTTAGGTCTCGTCGAATATATCAAATACAAAAAGCAGCGAATCGATATTCATGACACGGAGAATAAGAGAGGAGGTAAAAATGTTTCTCTATCTTGTACAGCATGCAGAGGCGAAGAGAGAAGAAGAAGACCCGTCAAGGCCGCTCTCCGAAAGAGGTCTGCAGGACATAAACAGGGTAGCTTCTTATGTTTCGAAGTTGGATATCAAGACTGACAAGATATTCCACAGTACAAAATTAAGAGCAAAGCAGACTGCGGAAATCCTATTCGAATACCTCAAAACCGGTAAGGGGATATCCGAAACGGATGGCTTATCTCCTCTTGACAGCCCGGATATTTGGGCAGAACGCCTTAAAGACATCCCGGGGGACGTTATCCTGATCGGGCATCTCCCGCATCTCGGGAGACTTGCCTCTCTACTGCTCTGTGGAAATGCGGAAAAGAATGCTCTTTCATTCAAAATGGCCGGAATCGTGTGTCTCAAAAGAGAAGAAACCGGCACGTGGTCCTTACGGTGGATGCTGACTCCCGAGGTAGTTGTTGGGGAAAAGGATATGGGACCCTGTGACGGATTATAAAATTAATCTGAGTGAAGGAGGACTGATTTGAAACTCAAATTTCTCGGGGGAGTAAGGACTGTTACGGGCTCCTGTTTTTATATGGAGTGCAACAACTTCAAGATCCTTACGACTGCGGAATCTATCAGGGAGAGGATGCCGATGAGATAAACAGGGCCGCCTTTGATTATCAGCCTCAAGAGATTGACTATATCTTTCTCACCCATGCGCATCTGGACCATTCGGGGATGCTCCCAAGAGTTGTTAAGGAGGGGTTTACGGGCAAGATCATCACTACACCGGCAACCAGGGATCTCCTCGAACCGATGCTCTATGATTCTGCACACATACAGGAAAGCGATGCGGAGTGGTCCACGAGAAAGGCTATCAGGGCGGGAAAACCGGCGCTCTCCCGCTTTACACTGTAGATGATGTGAAGGCGGTAATCCCTCTGTTTGATGTAAAACCCTATGACGAAATATTTCATCTCGGAAACGGTATCAAGTACAGGTTTCTTGACGCCGGCCACATTCTCGGTTCAGGGACCTCGAATTGTGGTTTCAGGACAGTGAAAAGGAAAAGAAGATCGTATTTTCCGGCGACATAGGGAAAAAGGGGAATCCTATCATCAGGGACCCATTCACTCCTGTTGAAGCGGATTTTGTCGTTATGGAATCGACCTACGGGAATAGAATGCACAAACCGCTGAAAGAAAGCATAGATGAATTGTTGAGAGCAATAAAAACGACCTTCAAAAGGGGCGGCAATGTCTTTATCCCGGCGTTCGCAATTGGGAGAACTCAGGATTTGCTGTATATCCTCAATAATCTTGTGAGAGAGAAGAGACTTTACAACATTCACGTTTATCTGGACAGCCCATTGGCGGAAGAGGCGACCAAAGTGTATCTTGCCCACCCTGAATGCTTTGACGAAGAGGCGATAAAGTTCTTTTCCACCAAGGGATTCGATGACGCTGTCAAATTGCATTTTGTGCAGAGCGTTGAGGAATCAATGGCCATAAACAAGATAAGATCCGGTATTATTGTGATTGCGGGAAGCGGTATGTGTGAAGGCGGAAGAATAAAGCACCATCTGAAACATAATCTCTGGAGACCTGAATGCAGTGTTATCTTTGTCGGATTTCAAGGGAAGGGCACATTGGGAAGAAGGATCGTTGACGGCGCGAGGACTGTTCACGTGCTCGGTGAGGAAATCGCGGTTAAGGCATCCGTTTATACCATAAATGGATTCTCGGCGCACGCAGATCAGGCGGAACTCTTCGCATGGCTATCGTGCTTCAAGGATGCGCCCGAGATTTTCATAGTGCACGGGGAAGAAGAGGTGGCAATTTCTTTCAGAGACCTTGTGCAAGGAAAATTCGGCTTTAAAACGCATGTTCCTGAAAAAGGTGAGGTTTTTGAAATCTGAAGGGTACCGCTGAACTTAACGGAGCCGACGTTGTTCGAAATTATTTAATGTGTAAATAAATAGTGTTATGTAAAATTATTCCGGATAACCTATGAAAGCGAAGAAAAATCTTATCATCGTCGGCGACAGGGTTTTGATCAAGCCTGATGAAGGAACGGATAAAACAAGTTCAGGGCTCTATCTTCCTTCAACGGTAAAAGAAAAAGAGAAGGTCCTCGGAGGGTATGTTGTAAAAACCGGCCCCGGTTATCCTGTCCCTGATCCGAATATTTCTGAAGAACCGTGGACAGCCGGCCAAAAAAGGGAAGTGAAATACGTTCCACTTCAGGCCGCGGAAGGAGATTATGCCATCTTTCTGAAAGAGGCGGCAGTGGAGATAGAGTTCGAAGAGAAAAAGTATTTAATCGTACCTCATACAGCCATTCTCGCGCTCGTCCGTATAGAGTTAACGGAAGGAGAAGCAGAAAATTAGTTTCTCTTTCCTCGGCGCGTCGCCCGGGGCGCCCGGTTCAAGCCGGAATGAAAATAAAGTATGGCTATTTATGGACACAACATGGGGGGTTGCCATCCTTTACAATCATGCCTGTTAGATGTTAGATTTTTAGAATGAAATACGGAGAAGAGACAATAAAGAGAGCTGCTCTAGAGGCTTGGGAAAACCCCAATCCCGAGCGGAATTATGAGATCAACATCAGTTTCGCGGAATTTACATGTCTGTGCCCCCGCTCGGGATATCCTGATTTTGCCACGATAGCTATAAACTATATGCCGGATAAAAAGATAGTTGAATTGAAGTCCTTGAAACTCTATCTAAATTCGTTCCGTGATGTCCATATATCTCATGAAGCCGCGACTAATAAGATTTATTCGGAACTTCAAAAGAAGCTAAAGCCTAAATTCCTGGAGGTCCTCGGCGATTTCAACCCGCGTGGGAATGTGAAGACTGTCATAAGAATCCGCTCGGACGAAACCAGACAGGCCTAAGACTTTCTTGCCTTCTCGATAGACAGATCCCTATCTGTTTGCGACCAATGACAGCATAATAGATCTAACTGCGACTATTATTGCATTTGGTATAACTAAATGATAAGATAGTTGCAAATGGTAAAAAGACATTTCTGGCTTAAAAAGATAGCTGAAGGATTGCAGAAGCGCTCCGTGCTTTGGCTTTCCGGGGTTCGTCGCGTTGGCAAGACGGTGCTCTGCAAGAGCCTTCCTAACATCGAGCATTTCGATTGCGAACTGCCCCGCGTCAGGAAAATGATGGAAGACCCTCAGTCCTTTCTTGAGGATCTTAAGGGGCGAACGGTGGTTATGGATGAGGTGCACCGGCTGGCTAATCCATCTGAGATTCTAAAGATAGCGGCTGATCATTTTCCGGAAACGAAGATTGTGGCTACCGGCTCCTCGACTCTGGGGGCCTCAGCAAAGTTTAAGGACACCCTGGCCGGCCGAAAATATGAGCTCTGGCTAACGCCTATGATAACCGAGGACCTACAGGACTTCAAGCAAACGGACATATCCCACCGTTTTCTTCATGGCGGGCTGCCTCCATTCTTCATGGCGAAGGGATTTCCCGAGCACGATTTCCAGGAATGGATGGATGCTTTCTGGGCAAAGGATATCTTGGAACTCTTCAGGCTTGAGAGACGGTATTCATTCCTAAAGTTTGCTGAACTCCTCCTGATCCAAAGCGGCGGAATTTTTGAAGCGAGCAGCTTTGCAGGTCCCTGTGAGGTCAGCAGGTCGACTATTTCAAATTATCTTGCCGTTCTTGAATCAACGTATGTGGTGCACGTGATTCGGCCATTCACGTCACACCGACCTACAGAGATAGTGTCCGCCCCCAAGGTCTATGCCTTTGATACCGGTTTCATGTGTTACCATCGTGGATGGGACAAACTCCGCCAAGACGATATGGGAACCTTATGGGAGCATTTTGTATTAAATGAGATACTTGCCCGGACTCAGTCCAGAAAGATTTACTATTGGCGCGACAAACAGAAACACGAGGTGGACTTCATTTTAGCGAAAAATCAGGCTGAACCGGTGGTCATCGAGTGCAAATGGACTGCAACGGATTTTGATCCGACAAATCTAAAAATCTTTCGAAGACACTATCCGAAGGGGCTTAATTTTGTGGTTGCATCAGATGTCAAAAGATCGTATTCCCGGACCTATGCCGATGTCATGGTCAAGTTTCTAAATCTTGAAGACTTGATCAAAGAGGTGGCAATGTAGTCTTTTGGGCTGTACCGCCGTGGTGCTGTGCCACGATTTGCACTTATGGCACGCTGAACCCAGCTGACTCCGGCATTTGTTAGGTTAGCCTGTGTTCCTATCGGAATAATCTGATGCATGATCTTACTCGGCAACCTATAAAGAGACGGCCCTTTTCTGTAAGCTCACGAAGCGAGTGAAAAGACCGTCTTTCTCCTTCGCTTTTACAAATCCTCTCTGTTCGAATATCGACACAGTCCTCTGCATGGAACGCTTCCCCACCTCAAACGTCGGTTCGTAGATCGAGACCGTGCCGCCTGACCGTACTGTCCTGCTGATGGTATCGGCAGCGTTCTCTTTATCGTCGAATTCATGGAAACTGTAATAGAGGAGGCAGACGTTTGCAAGTCCCTGATCCAGAGACAGCGTGGCGATATCCCCTCTGATGATGGAAACCTTCTCTCCGAACCGGGCAATGCGTCTCTTCAGCTTTTTGATCATTCCCTCCTGCAGCTCCACCGCATAGACCCTCCTTGCATGCTCAGCCAGCGCTTCGGTAAGAAAGCCGTTCCCTGCACCGACCTCAAGCACCACAGAATCTTTCGTAATACCGGATTCGTCAAGAATCTTTCCCCTCTCAGTGAGCGCCTTCCTGACCGGATTATAGAGGATGAACGCAAGCCACGAAGGGCAGACCATGTTCACTGCATCCTTTCCGTATCGGTTTATTGATAGATGAATTTATCCGCATGAATTCGTTCCAGGGATGTCTTGTAGGAAGAATATCATCCGAAGATCAAATCCGATACAATTATTTTCCGAGCAGCTGTCAAGTTCTATAGCGAATGGAAAGGCCTTTCAAGAATTTCCTGAGAAACTGATCACCGCATTCTTTGTAGTTTTTATGCCCTTCTTTTCTAAATAATGCCGTTAGTTCAGATTTTGATATGTCGACATCGGCCAATCCTAAAATCGCGAGCATATCATCCTCTTTCAACTCCAGGGCAATCCTTAGTTTTTTCAATATGGAATTATTTGTCAGTCGTGAGTCCGATTTTCTCGTCTCACCCGGTTTAATTTCCTTCCTGCCTCTTTTATGTAAAATTAACCCGTCCAAAAAATACGCCAAAACAGCATCACCGCAATTAACAAAGCCTTCTTCGTCTTCCTTCTTAAGAAGGCCGGGTAAATTGGATTGTTCAATTTCATGATCAGCCAGTTTGAATATTTCGATCATTCTTGAATCGTTAATATTCAGAGCGTACCGTAATTGTCGCAATATATCATTATTAGTCATTTTTAACTCCTGATGAAACGGATAGCGACCGCATTCCCGCAGCCTGCTGCGGGGTTAGCGAGCGAATATGATAAAAACAACTCCTTACGTTAAGATACCCTGCAGTCTTGCCGCAGGGTTCTTCATTTTGTCTATAGACTATTATAGTTCAGTCGATGCCTGAAGTCAGGCCAAATGTCTTCAGGCTTACCTTGCGGTAATACCCTTCCTTGACAAACAATTTTCCGATTTTTTAACCTTAATGATGGAAGCTGACTGATAGCCGAGCAGTATGACCAAAATATATTCCGGCATAAATGATCTGGATAATCTCATAGATTCGCTCTATGTGGGTGATAATGTTGTCTGGGAGGTTGAGGCAGGAACAGCACCGGAATTATTCATCCTGAATTTCATACGGCAGTCATTTTCTGAGGAACGCAACGTTATTTATGTAAGCTTTAACAAATCGCCACATACAATTCTCCAGAATATAGGTGAAATCCCTTCAAAAGAAAAGTTTACTTTACTTGACTGCTTTACATCAGGGAAAGGAAAGAATGACAGGACATTCACTAAATTCTATAATGGCAAGGAAAATTCTAACATCATAAAGGTCGATGATCCCAAGAATATAGATGATTTTACTTCCCTCCTGAATTCTTTTGAAGACAGATTTCAGTCGGGAGGTAGATATGTTTTTGACAGCCTTACAGGAATGCAAGACCTGTGGGGAGATGAGAACAGGACGTATAAATTTTTCACCTACATATGCCCCCGCCTCTATGATCTCGGAACAGTCGCATACTGGATACTCGAGAAGGATGCCCACAGCCAAAAGTTTAAAGCTAATCTCAGACATATTACACAGGTCGTTTTAGAATTATACAAAAGAAAGGATAAGTTCTGGATAAAGGCACTGAAGATCGAGGGCCGTCTCAACAGGGAGGCATTCAAGCCCCATTCGTATGAAATAGGCGACAAAACAATATCGATTACATCGGTCAGAAGGGAACCTTTTTTTGATATCGGTACCAGGATAAAGGAATTACGGATAAAAGCTGGAATGAGCCAGAAGGAACTTGCTGAAAAAGTTGACCTTACTCCAAGCTTTATCTCACAGATGGAGAGCAATCAGATAGCCCCATCGCTTCATTCATTTATACAGATATGCAACGCTCTTGGTGTCAGTCTTTCAGATACCTTTGAGAAAAGGCCAGAAGACATGCAGTCGCTTATCAGAAAAGAGAAGGTCTTTTCCAGCCCGTTCATCAAAGAGAGCGGATTCAAAGGGTTCAGTATAATGAAAGACGGCACGATGTCAAGCAGCCTGATTGTTATAGAACCTTACGCGAAAATAAAAGGACTCTTTGTAGAAAAGCAAGGGAAAACACTACTCTATGTGTTGAAGGGTGACATTACGGTAATCATTGAAGATAAGGGTGCGACACTCAGATCAGGTGATGCTCTCTATCTGCAGGATGAAAGCCCATCTTTATTGAAGAACGAAGGAGGTGACAGCGCGGAAATACTTCTGATAAGCTTTTGAATAACGGCACCATGAATCTTGGTGTTTCAAATCTTCTCCCTTGACATATCTGTTTTCACAACATCAGTTTTCACTCTTGACATTTGTCATTCCTTTCCTTAAATTAAAACAAAAGGTAACCGTTTGCCGATCGAATAAGTTCCATCTGAAATGGAAGAACGAGGGAGGTGAAAATACTGAACTGCTTCCTTGATGCCCGCAGGAAAATTTTCCCAACAATTCAATAAACGAGAAGATTCTATCAGTGTTTTTTTGCCGTTTTACATTAGGAATACTGAATCCAACGTTGCTTGGAATAACAATTACTTAACCATAAGGAGGAGAAAATGAGTCTCAGCAAGCCGAACTCAAGTGCTGCAACTGTAACAACAACAAGGGTAGCGCCTTCACCCATGTCCGGACTCTGTGTCAACTGTATTGATGGTTGTCCTGGCTACTGTGAGGTAGGAAGGTCTGCCCTTCGTGGAAGGGAGATTATCTATCCTCAACCGTTTGGAAAGGTGATCTCGGGATCGGAAAAAGATTATCCTGTAGATTTTTCACACTTCAATATTCACGGGACCTGTGTTGGTGCTGTTGGTGCTGAAGCTGACCCTGACAAGGCAACATTTCCTGCTGTGAGTGTGGAGACAGATATAGACGGCGCTGATGGCAAGAGGATTAAAATGAAGGTTCCCGTCTTTACAGGCGCCCTCGGTTCAACCGAGATTGCACGTGTGAACTGGGAAGGGACGGCAGTGGGTGCAGCAATCAGCGGCTCTATCCTTGTCTGCGGTGAGAATGTATGCGGTATGGATCCGAAGGCTGAGATTAAGAATGGAAAGATCATCAATTCGCCGGAACTCGCCAGGAGGGTGAAGATTTACAAGGATTGGTACAACGGTTATGGAACGATGCTTGTTCAGTTGAACGTAGAAGATACCCGCCTTGGTGTTGCTGAATATGCGGTTGACAAACTCGGGGTCGAAGGCATCGAACTCAAATGGGGACAGGGGGCAAAGTGTATCGGTGGAGAGGTTAAGCTCCCGACATTAGACAGGGCGCTGCAACTGAAACAACGTGGATATATTGTCCTTCCGGATCCTGAAAACAAGTCAGTGCAGGAAGCTCACAAACTCGGCGGCATTGCAGAATTCGAAAGACATTCACGTCTCGGCATGGTTGACGAAGAATCATTCATGAAAGAGGTTGAAAGAGTGAGAAAGCTCGGCGCCAAGTATGTGACCCTGAAGACCGGCGCGTACAGACCTGTAGATTTGGCACGGGCCGTAAAGTACTCATCAATGGCCAAGATTGATCTCCTGACAGTGGATGGCGCCGGTGGTGGAACAGGCATGAGCCCATGGCGAATGATGAATGAATGGGGTATTCCAACCGTTTATCTTGAATGCCTTCTCTATAAATATCTAAAGAGACTCAGGGAAAAGGGTGAGTTTGTACCTGCAGCTGCCATAGCCGGCGGTCTTGTCCTTGAGGATCATGTTTTCAAAGCGTTAGCACTTGGCGCTCCTTTCGTGAAAGCGATTTGTATGGGACGCTCCACCTTGACTGCAGGTATGGTAGGAAAGTCACAGGGTAAAAATATCGAAGAAGCTTTCGGAAAAGGGAAGGAATACGAAGAAGCCCTTCTGCGCACCTTTAACGGAGCAGCCCAGCTCAAAGAAAAATATGGGAAAGATTTCAAGAAGATACCTCCGGCAGCAATAGGCATCTATACCTATTATGACAGGCTCGCGGTAGGACTGAGACAACTCATGGCAGGTACCCGTAAATTTGCCCTTAAGTACATTGAAAGGGACGATATTATGTCCCTTACCAGAGAAGCTGCCGATGTCTCCGGAATTCCATATCTCATGGATGTAGACATGAAAGAAGCTGAAAATATCTTAGGATAAGGAGAAAGGAAATGCTTAATTTGATTTGCTATAAATATTGTGCATCACCTTTTTGCATGGTAAGTTGTCCGGCAGGAGCAATAAGCGTATCCGAAAAGGACAATAATGTTTACTGTGATACCAACAAATGCAACAGATGTGCAATTTGCCGTGGAGTGTGTTCGATTCTGAGCTTTGATAAGAATCTCAGAAGGAAAAGACCCTGGATGCGTGAGGATTTCGGAAAAAAATAAAAAAATGCCCTCCCCCCTTTGTGGCAGAGGGAGAGGGAGAGGGGTATTTCCTCATAGGTAAGTGACGGGCAACAGAGGCACGATAATGGAAGAAGAGCTTTTAGAGGATATCCTAACATCCTTTCAGGGTGAAAGAAACGAACTGGTTCCGATACTTCAAGAGGTTCAGGAAAATCTTGGATATCTCCCGGAAAATGCCATGCTTCATATTGCCAGGTTTATCGGTGTCCCGGAAAGTCATGTATATTCTGTCGCCTCTTTCTATGCACAGTTCAGACTATTGCCTTTAGGCAAAAAACGCGTTGCAGTATGCAGAGGCACTGCCTGTCATATTCGCGGCGCTCCACAAATTCTCAATACTATCGAAAGAACGATTGGGTTAAAAGAAGGAGAGACTTCAGAAGATCTTGAATATACCCTCGAAACTGTAGCGTGTATTGGTTGCTGCGCCCTCGCTCCATGCATAAGGATAAACAAGGAAGTCTCCGGCGAAATCACTCCTGAAAAGGCAGAGGAACTTTTCTTTGTGAAAGAAGAAGGAGGCGGTGATGTCGAATAAACACACCGTCCTCGTCTGTCAGGGAACAGGTTGCGTTTCAGGAGGCTCTGAACATCTCTTTCATATGCTCAAAGACGGAATAGAAAGTTCCGAACATGCCGAACATATCCTTGTCAAACGCACAGGATGTCATGGTTTCTGCCAGCAGGGTCCGCTCATTGTGATCGAACCTGAAGGAATCTTCTACACAAAGGTAAAGACTGAGAACATGCCCGAGATTATCACGTCGCTTGTCCCGGGAGGAAAACCTCTGGAGAGTCTTTTCTATCGTGACCCCGCTACTGATAAGCCCATTACGCATTACCATGAAATTCCGTTTTACAGTAAACAGGAACGTACAATACTGAAATACTGCGGATCTATAGATCCTGAAGCAATCAGTGACTATATCGAGATCGGCGGCTATAAGGCTTTGCATATGGCCGTTGCCGAGATGACACCTGAGGGGGTTATTGCCGAAGTGAAAAATTCAGGTCTCAGGGGACTTGGCGGTGCTGGCTTCCCTGCAGGACGCAAATGGGAATCGTGCCGAAATGCGCCGGGAGATACTAAATATGTAATCTGCAATGCTGATGAAGGTGATCCGGGAGCATTTCAGGACCGGTCAGTCATGGAGGGAAATCCACATTCAGTCATAGAAGGAATGATTATTGCTGCATATGCTATCGACTTCAAAAAAGGTTTTATCTATGTTAGGGCTGAATATCCTTTAGCTGTTAACCGTCTGAAGATCGCCATTGAACAGGCAAGACAGGAAAGAGTATTAGGTAACAATATTCTCGACAGTGATTTCAGTTTTGATCTTGAAATCTTTCAGGGCGCAGGCGCTTTTGTCTGTGGCGAATCCACTGCTCTGGTGCGGTCAATCGAGGGGAAAAGGGGGATGCCCAAAGTAATGCCCCGCCCCCGGACTACTGAGGAAGGGTTGTGGAACAAACCGACACTTCTCAACAATGTTAAAACCTTTGCAAATATTCCTTTGATCATTAGCAACGGTGCAGAATGGTTTTCCCGGAGAGGTACTGAAAAAAGCAAGGGTACTGCAGTATTTTCCCTCACCGGCAAAGTGACAAACTGCGGGTTGATTGAAGTGCCTATGGGGGCTACTCTCAGGAAAATCATCTATGACATTGGCGGAGGAGTAGCCGGAGGAAAGTCATTGAAGGCAGTTCAGACAGGCGGACCTTCAGGAGGCTGCCTTCCCGCAGATATGATTGACATATCGGTTGATTTCGATTCACTGACAAAAGCAGGATCGATTATGGGATCAGGAGGACTGGTGGTAATGGATGAAGATACCTGCATGGTCGATGTGGCCCGGTACTTCCTTGATTTCAACCAGAGGGAATCCTGTGGTCAGTGTATTCCCTGCAGGCTCGGGACAAGACAGATGTTTGAGATACTGGATGATATCACACAAGGCAAAGGAAGATCCGGAGATATCAACCTTCTTTTAGAATTGAGCGAGTCAATAAAACGCAGTTCCATATGCGGTCTCGGCAAAACTGCTCCTAACCCGGTAGTTACCACCCTTCGTTATTTCAGAGATGAGTATGAGGCACATATACATGAAAGACGATGTCCTGCGGGAGTATGCGCGATGAAAAAGAAGAGTGCATGATGGAAACGATTTCCATACGGATTGACGATCAGGATATCATAGCCCAGAAAGGTTCTACTATCCTGGAGACTGCACTGGCGAATAAGATCTACATCCCGCACCTCTGCTATCATCCTGATTTAAAACCTGCCGGGGCCTGCCGTGTCTGTCTCGTTGAACTTGACAACGGTCAGCTTGTAACATCCTGCAGGACTCCCGTAAAAGAAGAAATGATTGTAAAGACCAAAAGTCCCGAGGTGGACAAGGCAAGGCGTCCTATTCTTGAAATGATTATTGCAAACCACCACATGGACTGCAAGAATTGCCTTAAGAAAGGTCAGTGTGAACTCCAGAGGATTATGGCATTTATGAAGATAGATAAAAAAAGGATTCAGGAAAACCTGAGATTGCCGAAAGTGGATTTGCCACTGGATGACTCAAATCCTTTTTTCATCAGAGACCATAATAAATGTATCCTGTGCGGGATTTGTGTACACACTTGTAAGAAGATAGCAAGGATTCATGCTATTGATTTTTCAGGCAGAGGGATTCATTCAAAGATATCCACTTTTGGAGACAAATCTGTTGCTGAGTCAATATGTACTTCGTGCGGCGAATGTGTAATCCGTTGCCCGGTCGGAGCATTGGTCGTTAGGAAACCTCAACGCCCGGCTCAGGAGATCAAGACGATCTGTCCTTATTGCAGTGTAGGATGCAGCTTGTTTTTGGGTATCCGTGAAGGCGCTATCGTGAATGTCCGTGGTGACCGTGAGGGCCCGGCAAATTACGGGCATCTCTGTGTCAAGGGAAGATATGGTTTGGGTTTTGTCCATTCTCCTGACAGACTATCAAAACCATTGATACGAAAAGGGAAAGACAAAAATACAGGTAAAGGTAAAGATACCTCATCTGACTCTTCCCCTTACCATCAAGGATTTATTCAGGTCTCCTGGGAGGAAGCTCTGATAACTGTTGCCGGGAAACTCAAGAAATATAAAGCAGATGAGATTGCTGTTATCGCTTCTACAAAATGCACGAATGAGGAAAATTATATCGCACAGAAATTCGCCAGAGTTGTTCTCGGCACCAATAATATTGATACGTCTGTCAGGCTTTGTGATGCACCGTCAATAAGTGCTCTGACTAAAACAGGTGGAATCAGAATAATTGCCCCGTCTCTTCTCCCCGTTACTCAGGGAGGTGCTGAAGGCGTGGCTGATCTTGAGAAGGCCGCCTGTATCCTCATTGCTGGAGCAAACGTCACATGCTCACATCCTGTGCTGGGATTGAAAATAAAGAAGACTGTTGAGCATGGAGCCAAACTGATTGTTATGAGTACCAGGGAAACAGATTTATGCAGGATCGCTGATATATGGCTGGATCCTTATCCGGGAACTGATCTTGCGTTGATTATGGGCATGTGCAATCTGATAGTCGAGGAGGGGCTGCAGGATAATGTATTGATCGGACAGCACGCCGGGAATTTTGAAGACTTCAGGGAATCTCTGGAAGATTTTTCCATTGGACGGGTTGAAAGAATTACCGGCGTTTCAAGGGATAAGATTGAAGAAGCAGCAAGGATTTACGGACAGAATAAACCGTCATCAATATTATGGGGTTCAGGAATTACCCAATATTCCCAGGGAACAAATAATGTTCTTAGCCTCATTAATCTCTCAATTCTTACCGGAAATATAAAACAACCTTCAGGCCTCATTCCGCTTTGGGGTCAGAATAATACCCTTGGTGCATGTAATATGGGATGTGTCCCTGATTTTTATCCGGGTTATCAACCGGTGACTGATCCGAAAATCAGAAAGAAATTTGAAGCTTCATGGGGACAGAGCCTCAATCCTGAGGCAGGGCTGACTTTAACAGAGATACTGGATGCAACCCGTGAAGGAAAAATCAAGGCACTCTATATCATCGGGACTGATCTCATGAGAAATACCGCTCCAACCAGGAAGGTTAAAGAGGCCCTGAAAAAAGCGAAATTTGTCGTGTGTCAGGATATATTCATGAATGAGACAGCACCGTATGCCCATGTCATCCTTCCCTCTGCAAGTTTTGCAGAAAAATCCGGTACGTATACAAATGCGGAGAGAAGAAATCAAAAGATCAACAAGGCAATTGATCCGCCTGGCAATGCCAAGCCGGACTGGCAGATACTCTGCTTTCTGGCAAACCAGTTGAAACGTGATGGATTCAATTTCAGTACGCCAGAGGAGATCATGTCGGAAATTTCTCTTGTTACTGGTGCATCTGCTCCTTCAAAGGACAAGTATGCATTTGCACCGCTGCAGTATAAACCTCCTGCAGAAGTAACGGATATTGATTATCCATTGATTTTCACGACAGAAAGGGATCTTTACTCTGAAGGCCTCTTATCCAGAAAGGTTGACAGTCTCAGTATTCTCAGATCCAAAGAGTTCGTTTACATTAATCCCAAAGATGCATCTGACTTTGAAATTGGAGACGGTCAATTGGTAAAGGTGATTTCCCGCTGGGGGAAAATCAGCGGTGTTGCAAAATTAACGGGTTCAACACCCACCGGTCTGGTAAGCATGAGCCTTATTAAAGAAAAGGCGAATCAGCTCATGAATCCAGTTCTCGATACTGTTTCAAAAACACCGGAGATGAAGATATGCGCCGTCAGACTTGAAAAATAAGGAAGTATCCTCATTTCAAGCAGGTAAAACGAACTTCATGGGCACTCTTCAACATGTCCTGAATAACAGACTCAAGGAAAATCAAGGAGCGATGGTGTGAATAAAACAATGCTTTCAATTCTTAAAGTCCTTGACAGGCAGCCTGATACAATACTCGGCTCAAGGGAGATATCAAGGCAATTGAAGCTGCACGGGATAGAGCTTACTGAAAGGACTGTCAGATACCACCTTCGAATACTCGATGAGAGGGGTTTTACAAAGGTTTTTGGCAAGGAAGGTAGGATGATTACCCGGAAGGGCAGAGAAGAACTGTCGCAGGCCCATGTATCCGAAAAGATCGGATTTGTAAGCAGCAGAATTGAAACGCTCTCTTTTCTCACTACTTTTGACATCGAAAAAAGCGATGGGGACATCATCATCAACGTCTCGTATTTCCCTGAGGAAAATCTGAAAGAGGCATTACGTGTCATGAAACCGGTCTTTGCCTCTCCCTATGTAATGTGCGACAAGGTGATACTGCGCAGAGCAGAAGAAAAAATCGGCGATATCCCTGTGCCGAAAGGTCAGATAGGGTTTGGTACGGCATGCAGCGTCACGATAAACGGTATATTCCTTAAAGCAGGCATACCGATCGCCTCAAAATTCGGCGGCGTGCTGCAGATTGAGGATTCCGAACCATCACGGTTTACCGCTCTTATCAGCTATGAAGGTTCGTCTCTCGATCCCCTGGAGATATTCATTAAAAGCAGGATGACTGATGTTACCGGCGCGGTAAAAAATCACTCCGGCAAGATACTTGCGAGCTTCCGGGAAGTACCGGTCGTCAGCATCGGAAAAGCAACGCAGTTAGGTCAGGAACTCCACGAGAAAGGTCTTCGCGGGGTCCTGATGATCGGGAATCCGAATCAGCCTCTCCTAGAAATGCCTGTAGGACTTGACAAGACCGGGATGATAATCGTCGGCGGACTGAATCCGATCGCTGCTCTCGAAGAAACCGGTATCATGACGACGAGCAAAGCAATGTCAACCCTTCACCGGTTTTCGGACCTCGTAAGATTCAGGGATATCCTGTGAGCTTCGGTTAAACCCTCACGCTATGATGCCTCTGGTTCAACATGCACAATAATATCAACAATTGCCGGGAATTGCCCTTCGATCTTTTCTTCGATGATATCGGCAATATCATGCGCCCTCTCAATTGACACGTTCCTGTCGAAGAAGATGTGGAAGCCAAGATATACGGAATTCACCGTACCTCTTGACCTGATATCGTGGCATCCCTTAACCCCTCCTATCGTGCTAACGAGCATTTTTATAGCTGCGTGGTCTGTGCAGACCGTATCAACGAGATTATTATGGTTGCTTCAATGGGAAATGACCAGATATTGAAAACTGATACGCTTGCGCATAACTGTGAGAATCAAATGAGGCTTTCCAAATAGTGGCCCCGCGACCATGAAAGCTGAAAATGGGAGGGCAGGTGGCATTTCAATCAAAAGTGAAAAACTTGTGACCTTAATTCTACGCTGTTTTGGCCCGTTCTATAAACAATCTCATCTTAAGATGGTCTTTTTTCCCCTTTTTTAATTCAACGCCGCTGCTCACATCCACACCATAGGGCTCAACCTGTTTTACTGCTTCGATGATATTATCAGGGGTTAATCCTCCTGACAGAATAATCCTTCCGAATTGCTTCGCATACGTCGCGATATCCCAGTTGAATTTCTGGCCGGTGCCGCCAAAGCTGTCGGGAGAGAAAGTGTCGAGTAAAAAAGCGGACACTTTGTCTTGATAGTGGACGAGGGGATCAAGGCTCGCAAGGGATTTTACCCTGATAGCCTTTATGATGCGCCTCGAAAATGCGCACATCTCGGGAGGCTCATCTCCATGCAGTTGGATGACGTCGACTCCGGTTGAAGCTATGATCATCTCTATCTGATCAGGTTTCTCATCGACAAAGACGCCTATGGTCATCACAAAGGAGGGTAGTTTTCTGATTATCGCCGCAGCAGCATCCGGGGATATGTAACGCGGACTTCCCTGAAAGAATACAAACCCTAAGGCATCGGCTCCGAAGCTGACAGCCGCCATTGCATCGTCGATATTCGTTATGCCGCATATCTTGACTTTGACCTGCATGTCACATTCTATCAGTTTTTGTCATCAGCTCGTCAATCTCCCTGCCGATATCCTCAGCACTCATAAAAGCCGTGCCGATCAGCATCGCGTCGAAGCCTGCATTTTCGAGCTTTTGGACATCTTCTCTTGTCCTAATGCCGCTCTCACTGACGACAATTTTATCGGAAGGGATTTCTTTTTTAAGGGTAAAGGAAGTATTGATATCTATTTTTAAAGTCTTCAGATTCCGATTATTGATACCGATAACATCGCTATCGATCATCATCGCCGTCTCAAGCTCCTCGAAATCGTGGACTTCAAAAAGGACGGATAATCCGAGTTCTCCGGCAAGGTGAAGATATTCGGCAGCCTGATTTCTATCAAGCACCGAAGCGATCAAAAGGATGGCATCCGCTTCATATGCCCTTGACTCATAAATCTGGTATTCATCGAATATGAAGTCCTTTCTCAACACGGGTTTGGTTAAGACCTTTTTAACCTGGGGGAGAAAGACAAGATTTCCCTGAAAGAAATCCTCCTCGGTGAGGACGGAGACGGCATCTGCCCCTTTTTCTTCGTATATTCGCGCTATTGACCGGTGATCAAAATCTTGCCGTATAATCCCCTGTGATGGCGACGCCTTCTTTATTTCCGCGATCAGTTTGATCTTCTTACCGGAGGGCCGCCTTACTGCAGCCTTGAACTCTCTTGGTTTTTCAAGGTCCTCGATCTTTGCCCTAAGCTCCTTTATGTTCGATCGAGCCTTTGAATCTCTCAGTTTCTGAATTTTCCGAGAAAGAATCTCATCAAGGATCCCCATGAAAGAATTTTATATAACCAGTCGAATATTTTGCAAACTCTTCTCCCTTTTTTGCTATAATCCTCAAAATCCTTAAATACAAGAGTGCGGTATTGGACGGGAAAAAAAGAATAGCTAAAGCTGCAGGCATTATGTCCGTTGCAACCTTCATCAGCAGGATCCTCGGCTATGTGAGGGACATGATATTTGCATTATATTTCGGCGCGACCGGCACTTCCGATACTTTTTTTGCAGCATTCAGAATTCCGAACCTCCTGAGAGAACTTTTTGCGGAAGGGTCCATGTCATCTGCCTTTATCCCCGTGCTGACAGAATACCGTCAGAAGCACGGTGAGGATGAAGCTAATCGGCTTGTAAAAATAACCTTCACTTTTATTATCATCGTCGTCGGAATAATATGTCTTCTGGGCATTATTTTTTCTCCGGCCATAGTCGCCGTCATTGCGCCGGGTTTTTTGGGCTCTCCGGAGAAGTTTTCATTGACGATACTGTTGACAAGAATAATGTTCCCGTTCCTGTTGTTTATAAGTCTTGCTGCGCTGGTAATGGGGGCACTCAACACCAAGAAAGTATTTTTTATCCCGGCCCTTGCACCGGCAATGCTGAATATAACGCTGATATTGAGTATCATTTTTTTCGAATCGAGTGCGAAACAGCCGCTAATGGCAGCTGCAATAGGCGTTATGGCGGGAGGTTTTATGCAGTTCGCTTTTCAGCTCCCATCGTTTTTTAGGAACAAATACAAACTCGGCTTCGATACAACGTTTAGCCATCCCGGACTGAAAAGGATGTCGATATTGTTAATACCGGCCACCCTGGCCTTGTCGGTCAGCCAGATAAATATCGTTGTCAGCAATATCCTGGCCTCATTTCTGCCGTCAGGAAGCATTACCTATCTCTTCTATTCCATGCGGCTCATCCAGTTTCCCATTGGTATATTCGGCGTTGCAATGGGAATGGCCGTTCTTCCGATGCTTTCAGAGCACGCAGTAAAAGGAGATTACGACAAACTCAGGGACGATTTTTCCTTTGCCTTGAGACTGCTGTTCTTTATTACCGTCCCGGCCATGGCAGGCTTGATCGCGCTGAGAGAGCCGATTGTGAACATCCTTTTCCAGAGGGGGAAATTCGATTATGCCGCGACAGTCGGTACTGCTCAGGCCCTCTTATTTTATTCCATCGGAATATGGTCAATAGTCGGCGTGAGGGTTGTGACGGCAGGCTTCTATTCAATGCAGGATACCAGGACTCCCTTTAAGGTTGCCATCGTTGCGCTCATTGCAAATATTCTATTCAGCATCATCCTTATGAGACCGCTCAAACACAGTGGTCTTGCCCTTGCCAATGCCCTTGCCTCAGGTGTGAACTTCTGCATTCTCTTTTTCTTTCTCAGGGAAAGGCTCGGGAGGGTTGACGGGAGGAGAATTCTTGTTTCTTTTTTGAAGAGCGTCTTTGCTGCATCTCTTATGGGGTTGACAAGCGGGATACTCCTTCACGGAAGGCTCTGGCAGACACACGGCAATACCCTTAATAAGGCCCTTTATCTGAGCGGGACGGTCTCGATATGCGTTGCAATCTATTTTTTCATGAGTTACCTGCTGAAAAATGAAGAGTTGTCTTATATAATAAAAATGATGAAACAAAAATTCAGAGGATAATTAGAAGGCTATTTTTTCTTTGTTTCTTTCACAATCCCCTTTAGTTCAAGAAGCAGGCCGCGTCGTATATCTTTATTTTCGATGCGTCGGAAAAGATCGAGAAGGGCTCTTTCTTCTTTGCTGAGACCATATTCGCCGGCATCTTCTGCTATCTTTTCAGGTTCCCGACCTTCGAGGAAGGTGCTGAGAGGAATCTTTAAGGATTCACATATCTGCTGGAGGCGATAGAGAGAAATATTATTGATTCCTTTTTCGTATTTTTGTAATTGCTGATAGGAGATTCCTATCTTTTCGGCAAGAGCCATCTGAGACATATGAGCAGCAAGCCGATACTTTTTAATCGTCTCTCCAATTTTTTTTCTATAATCCTTTACCATTTCTATACTTTATCTCGTCTTGCGATTCATTCAATTTTGAATCTATTAAAGTGCAAAGTCTATCACCTTAGGGTTGTAGCAAATGCTTGACAAATTACAACCTATAGTTGTAAATATACTATGCATGGAATTTTCGGAAGGCAGGTATTAATTGTGGACGATAAGGACTATATAAGAAATCTTCTTTTAGACTTTTTTTCCTTTAACGGCTACGAAACTGTCACGGCAAGAGATGGCGGAGAAGCACTCGAAATGCTCAAAGAGAAGCCCTTTAGTTTATTGATAACAGGCCTGGATATGCCGGAAATGAATGGAATCGAGCTGATTCGAAACGTCAGAAATCTTGCCATCCCCGTGACAATTATCGGCATGAGTTTAGGGGATAAAGAATCTGAGTTTTTAAAGGCGGGAGCAGATTATTTCCTTTCAAAACCTTTCAATTTTCGCTATCTGAAATCCATACTAAATTTTATCTTTCGAGAATAATTCTTCCCCATATTGACCTCACATCTTTTATTAGCTAATATTAACCAACAATTATAAGGATGGAGATATCTCATGATTGTCAAAAAGCTTGTCGTTGGTTCCCTTGAAAATAACTGTTATATTGTTGCAGATGAAAATACAAAGGAATGCTTTATGACCGACCCCGGTGATGAACCTGACAGGCTTCTCGATTTGATTCGTGAGAACAAGTACAGACTGAAATATATAATCTGCACACATGCGCATTTTGACCACGTTGCTGCTATTCCTGAGATGAAGGGAGAAACGAAGGCTCAGATTATTCTCCATAGAGATGATCTGGATATTTATAGGAGCGCAAAGGACCAGGCTGCGGCATGGGGATATGACATCGATCCATTACCGGATCCTGACCTATTCGTTTCAGATGGGGACATCTTAGAGGTTGGAGATTTAAAATTTGAAGTGCTCCACACCCCCGGCCATAGCCCCGGAGGAATATGTCTTTATGGGGAAGGTAT
>CAVZMO010000034.1:0-38861 GCA_963776195.1 Thermodesulfovibrionales bacterium | reverse complement strand
CGCATTTCACACACTTATTTGCTTTCATTCTCTCACCACCCTTTGCATGCGTTTTCCCTTTTTTTGCCTGAATGTTCCAAAGCCTATTTCGCCGTTAACGTTACGTAGAAGATCGCATCTTTCCTGAATACCAGAAGGAGTATGTTCTCACCGGGGTTTATCCTTGAAACCACATCCTCATAATCTTTTGTGTTACCGATCCGTTTCTTGTTGATTTCCATGATGACATCCTCCCTCAGCAACATACCCGCAGCGGGGCTCCCGTCTTCAATATCAGTTATTACAACCCCGGCAATGCGTCCCGGTAGCCCCAGGTCCCTCATCAAGGCAGGGGTTATGTTCTGGACTTGAACGCCTTTAAGCTGGGTCTCGCCCGTTCTTGAAAGTGTCTGGATCTCCGAGGGCATTTCGGAAATCTTTATCTCCACTGTTTTTGCACTTCCATCACGTATGAGTTTAACCCGCACATCTTTATTCGGTATTGTATCGGCCACCATGTTTCTGAGGGTTCGCCCGTCTCTGACTTCCTTCCCGTCGAACTCAACGATAACATCTCCCCTCTGCAGGCCGGCCTTTTCAGCGGGGCTGCCTTCTGTAACGTCCGCCACTAAAACACCTTTCTCATCATTCAGGTTGAATTGCCTTGAGAGGTCCCGGGTCAGCTCCTGTATGGTAACCCCGAGCCATCCCCTGACAACTTTGCCCCTCGCTATCAGGCTATCCATTACGGCTTTTGCCATATTGCTCGGTATCGCAAAGCCTATCCCCTGATATCCCCCTGTCGTACTGAAAATTGCGGTGTTGATTCCGATGAGTTCCCCTTTGACATTCACGAGGGCGCCGCCGGAGTTTCCCGGATTGATAGGAGCATCGGTCTGAATGAAATCCTCATAATCTGCGATCCCGACGTTGGCCCTTCCGGTCGCACTCACTATTCCCGTTGTGACCGTCTGGTTCAAGCCAAAGGGATTCCCGACGGCCAAGACTATTTCGCCTGTGTTTAATTTGTCGGAGTCCCCGAGTTCGAGTATGGGCAGGTTGTCCGAATCTATCTTGATGACTGCAAGGTCGGTCTTCGGATCTGTCCCCACAACCTTGCCCTTAAATTCCCTTTTGTCGGATAATACGACCTTTATCTCATCGGCGCCCTTAATGACATGGTTATTTGTGAGAATATAGCCATCCCGGTGTACAATAACTCCCGAACCGAGGGCCGACTGCTTATACGCTCTGGGTTTCTCGGAAAATCTCGGATCATCGCCGAAGAATCTTTTGAAAAACGGGTTGTTCGAAAATGGCGAGAGCGCTCCCCCTCCTCTTACTGTTTTTGATGACGCTATATTGACTACCGAAGGCTTTACTGCAGCAACAACCTCGGCCAGTGCCCGGTTTGTCTTTAAGAGTACATCGATGGATTCCTGCGAGATCGCCGGATATCCTGCAAAGCTCTTTGAGTAAAAGATGAAATTTGCCGATATGGCAAGACTAACGACGAGACCGATAAGGGTAAAGAGGGTTGCTGTAACAGATGGTTTTTGTCCGGATATCATTCCCACTCCTTTTACAATATGAAATTTGAGACTGCAAAACTTTGCATGTAATAAGTTTTCAACCGTACACTTTCCTGTGCGCCATCATGTAAGTTCTTTCCTGATTAAATTACCGAAAAAATATGAAGAAATTGCGAAGAAACTGTGAAAAGATTATGAAGGCAATTTTTACTGCCTACGGGAAGCATGAAGAGGATATTGTCCTTAACGTTCCAGCCTCGCCGAATCTCACCGTGTTGCTATAAATATTTCTTGCCGGAGACTATAATTCTATCTGGCATTTTAGCTATTATGATTTATAAGGAGAAACTATGAAGTTAACGATCAGCCTGAGAGATGAGGAATTAATCTTTTTACAAAATCTGCAAAGTCTGATCAACGGCAAGCAAAGATTTGGGCAGGAACGATGCACTCTGGAAGATGTCATTCATGAATGTATAAAAACTGCCATATACCTGGGATCAGATTTGCCCGAGAGAGAAGAACAAAATTCTTAACAGTTTCTGAACTGAACAACAGCACCGCTCAAATCGTCACCGAACAGAAAATCCACGAATTACCGGTTGGATTACCGATTGGAGGTTGACAGGGATCAGGGGGAAAATGTTATTTTATAATCTCTTGCAGGCGCGTAGCTCAGTGGGAGAGCGCTTCCTTGACACGGAAGAGGTCAGGGGTTCAATACCCCTCGCGCCTACCATCCTTCTCTTAAAAACTTCCCGCAGATTGGTTGAAAAAAACTTGCATATTCTCATAGCCATCGGGATTGGCGGTTTTACAGGAGGCGGGCTTATGGAAATCAAGGTATTAGGTCCGGTTGGCCAAACTGTCATCGGATGGAAGAACTGGCAAAAAAAGCGCTGAAGAACTCGGCATTAATGACCCCTCACGGATTGAGCAACTTTAAGAGAGAGATCCGGCAATATTACCGAACTCATGCGCGGGATTTGCCCTGGAGAAATACAGCCGATCCTTATCATATCCTGGTATCTGAAATCATGCTCCAGCAGACCCAGGTCGCGCGGGTAATCGGAAAATATGAACGTTTTCTTGCGGACTTCCCCGATTTCCATTCATTGGCACAGGCGCCGCTCCGGAGTGTTCTTTCGCTGTGGCAAGGGTTGGGTTATAATCGCCGTGCAATCGCACTGCACCGCACAGCTCAGAAGGTCATCACAGAATTTGACGGAGTCCTCCCTTCATCCGAGGAAGTATTAGTGAAATTTCCCGGCATCGGAAAGGCAACCGCCTCGGCAATGGCCGCTTTTGCCTTCAACAAACCCACTGTCTTCATTGAAACGAATATACGCAGGGTTTTTATCCATTTCTTCTTTTGCGATAGAGAAACGATCAAAGATTCAGAAATACTGCCGCTCCTTGAACAGACTCTTGATACATCCGATCCCCGTCAGTGGTACTACGCCCTGATGGATTATGGAGCAATGTTGAAAAAAAAGGTACGGAATCCGAACAAGAAAAGCGCCCATTACCAGAGGCAATCTCGATTTGAAGGCTCTCACAGGCAGGTCAGGGGCAAGGTACTGAAAGAGATTATTTCACAGCCGTCCATAAGCGAAGCCTCCATTGCAGAAAAAATGAATAAGCCTCCCGAAAAAATCAAGGAAGTATTGATGGAATTACAAAAAGAGGGATTTATAAAAAAGCACGGCAAAGGATTTGTCATATCGTGAAACAAAAATAGTGGCTACTCTTCAACCCTGATGATCTTGTCTTTGGGAATACGGCTTAAGAGATCTCTGAATGCTGAACCGAGGACCGCATCATCAGGGGATTCCAGCGTTACCATCACGGAATAATCGCTGTTATCGAGCTCAGGGTACGAGCCTATTTTGACGTCTTTATAGAGATCGACTATCTCGTTCAATATCGATGCGATACAGGACTCGGCTCCGTTAAGGTAGATTTTTTTGAGATATATCGCCGGCTCATTGAACAATTTTTCCATAGCCAGAAATTTTTTCCTTAACAGTTGTGGAATCCCCGGGAAAACAAAGACGTTCTTGATTTTTATTAAAGGGAAGGACAGGGTCTCGTCACTTACGAGTTCGGCGCCTTCGGGTACCTCTGCCATTTTGAGTTGTTCGGGGGACAAAGTCCCCAGCCTGTTTTCGAGGAGTTCTTTTAGAGTATCGTGGATGACCGTTTTGACCCCGAAGGCCCCCGATATTCCTCCTATCGTGATGTCGTCATGTGTCGGTCCGATACCTCCGGAGGTAAAAACATAATCGTACCTCTGAGAAAAACTTCTCACCTCTTCGGCTATTTCATCTGTCCGGTCTGAGATGATTGATATGCGGCAGACGTGTATTCCATGAGACCAAAGCTCCTTGGCCATAAAAAAAGAATTGTCGTCATGGACCTTGCCGGAGAGTATCTCGTCACCGATAATAATTATTCCTGCCGTCTTACCCATGTTTCAATAATAAAATATTATGCCTTTTTATTGAAGAGATTGCTTCCCCGGAAATATCAAAATTTTATTCCGTTGTTTTCTTAGTGAGATTGTCCCTCAGCCATCTTACGATATCGTCATACGACGGAGGGGTTATTAAAAACACCTCTATATCTCTTGGGAACTGCAATCTTGCCCTGTCTTCGTCTTTCATTATGAGCAGACCTGCCTCTGCTTCCCCGAGGTTATCGTCGATCACCTTGAGAATATGCTGGGACCTTTTTTCTGAAAACTCCATAAAAAAATCAAGAACCTTAGTGAACACCTCTTTGGTAAAAACAACCCTCAGACAATTGCCCCAGTCCGTGTAAGGCCCGAAAATTTCTTTACTTTCCAATGGGATAAGAGTATCTCCTTCGTCCAGCCTTTGTTTGATGATCTGATGGATCCGCTCATTGATCTTCTTTAAAAGACCGAGTGCTTCATCGGTCTGCTCCGAGATAAGTTCACAGAATATCTTCCCGGCCTTTCCGGCATTCTCAATTTTTTCTATCTGCCGGACAACCTCGTCCCAGTATTTATCAGCCAGCTCTCTATAATCCTCAGGGGCGTCTTCTACAGGATAGATGTTCGCAACGCAGTAAAGCTTCCTCTTACCGCCGAATTCATCCACATTCGGTTTTTGAATCCGTCCTAACTCAGCCATAATATACACTCCTTTTATCATTAAATGCTTTTCGACTCAATGCACCTTCCTATTCCCCCTTTGGTAAGACGGGATTTGATAGGGGGTCTTATCTTTACGATCCTTTATTTTTCAACAACAGATTATCCAGTCTTCTTTTTGCCTCTTGATTCTTAGGATCATTGAGCAATATCTTCCTGTATTCTTCCGCTGCATTGGAAGACGCTCGGAGCTTCTCATACAGGTCGGCTTTATGCATTTTTATCCCGGCATCATGGGGAAGTGCATCCGCCGCCTTTTGCATAATATTCAGAGCATCTTCGAACCGGTTCCTTTTTAGATAAAACCCGTAAACCGCATAAAAAAATTCAGGTCTTATTACACCTTCCTTCTTTATATATTGAAGGGCGTGGAGATATTCCTCTTCAGCCATCTTATCTTTTCCGGTTCCGGAAAGATAGTCAGCGAAGCGAAGATGCGGTTCTACCCTTTCGGGCAGTGAAACAAGAATTTCCTCGTCGCTGAAGCCGTCAAGCACCATAAGGGTAATATATTCTTTTGTTTTCTGCGGCTCCAACGATATTGCCGTTCTCGTAATGCTGATACCTTCTTCCATTCTGCCCATAGAAAAAAGCCATAAGGCATATCTCCTGTAACGGCCCGGATTACTCACATCATAGGTAATGCCGGCTTGGAGCAGTTTATCAGCGAGACCATATTTCCCGAGTTCCGACATAATGAACCCGAGCCTTTCCAGATACTCGCCATTGACCGGGTCCATCCGGACTGCTTCCTTATACTGCTCCACCGCGATATCACTGCCCAAATTCCGTTCGATGTTGGCACTTGCATAGCGATATTGTGCTTCCAGCGGATCAAAAAAGGATGCCCTGTACGCAGCATCTTTTATTGTGACGAGTTCCTGATGAGGGGTCCTCGCATTCAGCCTTATGTCTCTTATAGATGAAAAGTATATTCTCCCTATGGTAACGCCCGATTGAAAGATGAAACACCCGAGAAGCATCACGATGAAAAGAGCGGTAACCCATTTCAGGGGAAGTCTCGTCTTTTTCAGATAGGTATCATTGAGTCCATTCCTCAGCCTCGTATTTGCCGCCGAAACGGCTAATCCCGCAAGGAAGAAAAAATAAAGACCGTTCGCTCCGATGCGAAGGTTAAAGTCGGTAAAGCTGTGGATGAGTATCGCCAGCATCCCTGAAACAGCTGCAATAAAAAGATATACTGAATATATCTCCCGTCTTCTCAGAAACACCCTGTAAGATTTGTAGAATAGGATTGTCAAAAAACACATACAGAGGAAAAAGGCAGGGATACCGCCCTCCGAAAGAACCTCTATGTAATCGTTATGGGCATGGTCGGCAACAGCGTTTCCCGATATCGTGCGGTATTTGGGGTAGATGTTGAGGAAGCTTCCAAAGCCGGTCCCTGTCAGGGGGAAATCCTTTATGATATTCCTGCTGTCCTTCCAGATATCGAGTCTCAATTCCGATATATGACCCTGGGTATCTTTCAGCCGCTCAAATCGTTCGATAATCGGTGTCCATCCGAACCATGTCACAGAAAGGACGATCAGAATAAAGATAACGATGATTATTACACCCCTCCTCTTGTTTGCGCCTCTTGCGAGTAAAAGCACGCCAAAAAATATCATTGATATACAGAGGCTCACAATGCCGCTTCTTGAGAGCGTCAGAAAGAGAGAAGTGGCTATCAGAACGGATGAAAAACCGAGGAGGATATAGATATTAGTCCTCTGGATATTAAAGAGTTCCGTTATCTTATCACGAAATGATTTATACGCTGAACGGGGCGGTTTATAGAAAAGAAAAAGGCTCAAAACCAGGGGGAAAAGCATTTCCATCAGACCCGCATAGTGGTTACGGTTCACATAGGGTCCGAAGGGGGTGCCCCCCAGTGTCAACTCCCTGATCCAGTATATCTTATTATTCCAGAGAATACGCTGCAATATGGCGAAAAGGGAGAGAAAGGAGGCAAAAATGATGAGTGTTGCCACCGTTTTTTTTAAGACGTCCTTTTTTGAGAGGACCTGTATTGTAAGGATGTAGAAGACCACATACGATGCGACACGGAAAAAGTCCGTTAACGTCGCTTTTTTGTTGATCGAGAGACAGACCCATGACACCGGGTCATCGATAAAGATCGTTTTTTTATAGATGTCATATGTTTCGGGAGAGATGATTTTCACAACACCGCCCGGCATCGGCAGGAGTTGGATCCCCATCAGAACCAACAAACACAATAATGGGATGAGCCCAGGCGTCTCATAAAAAAAAGTATCTTCATTGCGTCGCTTCCAGAATAAGAGAAGAAGAAAGGCAAGCAGGGAAGAGGTCTCCATAACGGTCAACGACCAGGGTTCAACGGTTCCGAAGGCAAGGGGCGCGAATAGCAAGGTGAAGATAAAAAGCCTATAGATACCCTTATTCATTCTCTGCGATACCCGTCGTTTCGATCATACAACAAGGCAAGCAACTGCAGATATTTTATATCCGCAAGACTATTTCTTAGTCTTTTCCTCTGCAGCGGGATAGTAGTTGTAATATTGATAATAGTATTGATCACTCTTTTTTAGGTCAAAACCGTTCAGCACAACACCGAGAACATGGGATTCCTTATCGCTCTCACGCCTGCCCTTTAAAACCTTTAATCCCCTGTCCACCATCTCATAGGTCGTCTTTCCCGCCCTTATTACTAAAATTGTGCCATCAAGAATATTGCTTAAAATGAGACTATCGGTGACGGTCATCAGAGGCGGTGAGTCCCAGACAATAACATCGAAACGTTCGTTCAGAACACTCATCAGCTCATGCATCCTTTGAGAGCTGAGGAGTTCCGAGGGATTCGGCGGGACAGGACCCGCAGGTATCACGCTGAGGTTCGTCAACGGCCGTTTAAAAACCGTCTCGATGTCGGAAGTAGCGCCTGCAAGATAAGTGCTTAATCCGCTTAAATTGTTGAGCCTGAATATTGAGTGAATCCTGGGTCTCCTTAAATCGCTGTCTACGAGCAGAACTGAATATCCGGAATTCGCAATGGTCGCTGCCAGGTTGACGGAAGTGACACTCTTGCCTTCATTGGGTCCCATACTGGTTACATGTATATTCTGCGGCGGCTTATTCGCGGAGGAGAGTAAAATAGCCGTCCTTATCGTTTTATAGCTCTCAGCATAGAGCGATTGCGGCTCCTTCATGATTATCTCCTCGATACCGTCTTCCTTAGGGTCCAAAAGAGGTACCACACCGAGAAGGGGTATGCCCAATCTGGGTTCGATGTCATCGGGAGACTTGATGGTGTTATCAAGGTAATCGATAAAAAATGCCAGGCCGATGCCCCCGAGCAGTCCAACAATTAATCCGAGCAGGACGTTCAGTGCTTTTCTCGGTTTTACCGGAGAAGTCGGTTTTTCGGCCTTTTCGACCACCCAGACATTAACGGTCCGTATCTCTTCCGTAACACTCTGTTCTTTTATTTTCTTAATGAGGGCGTCATACAACTGCCTGTTCGTCTCGACCTCTCTTGTCAGTACGCCGTATTGGATAAATTTTTCATTGAGATTAAGGGCCTCTGCCTTTGTACTTGACAGCATGCTTCTGAGACTCGCCTCATTGGACTTTGCAAGTTCATATTCATTTTTTATGGAACCGATGACCCTGTTAATCTCCTGGTCCCTCTTTTGCTGCAGACCCTTCAGCTCCTCTTCAGCCTTCATCATGGCGGGGTGCTTCCTGCCGTACTTTCTTGAAAGCTCCTCCACGTTCTGTTCGGCCTTAAGGATTTGATTGCGTAGAGCCTGAATAGTCGGCTCTGATGCGATACCCGGAAACGACTCAGCATCTCTCAGGTTGGCAGAAATCTTCATGACCGTGCGATAGACGGATTCGAGTTCTTTCCTCTTGGTTTCAGCCTTGGTCAACTGGGTATTGACCTCGGAAAGTCTTTCCGGCGTCAAGGAGACCTTGTCTTGAAGTGTAACGATATTGTTGGCCCTGATGTATTCCTGCAATGCCGTTTCCGACTTCTCAAGCTTTGCCTTTTCCTCTTCAGCCTTTTTAGCCATCCATTCTATGGAATACCTGGAAGCACTCATTCTCATGTCGAGCAATTCCTCTATGTATGCCCTTGCGACAGAATTTGTAACTAATGCGGCAAACTCGGGGCTTGAAGACATAAAGCTGATATTCACGATTTTGCTGTTTTTAACCGGGCTTACAAGAATGCCGCCGCTGACGATATCCGCGAGGATATCAGCCTTTGATTTCTCCCCGGAGGGAGAGATTTTGTTACCTTTAAAATACGATTCATACGTGTTTTCGAGCGCAAGCATTTTCACAACCTTCTGCGCAACTGATGTGCTTTTTATGAGTTGATACTGGGTCTCATAAAATTCGGGGTCATAAGCCGTATAGTAGGGGTTCATCATCGTAAGGTTGGAGGGTTCAACCCTTTCTATGAGCACTTTTGTTGATGCCTTATAT
Organism: Thermodesulfovibrionales bacterium; assembly: GCA_963776195.1. GTDB lineage: Bacteria > Nitrospirota > Thermodesulfovibrionia > Thermodesulfovibrionales > SM23-35 > CAVZMO01. Next base: position 29,696 of record CAVZMO010000034.1, on the reverse strand, counting down.
ATCGCTGTGGAAGAGAGCGTACCTATAAGGACAACGATAAAAACCACGGTAAAAAAGGTATAAACGGTATATCTTCTCTTGCTGATAACCCTCAGGTAATCTCTTAAATGGATCTCTCGCTCTTCCATCGGCTAAAAGAAACTCTCCGGTACCACAATCACGTCATCCGGTAAAACAGCTTCGTCCATTTTGACCTTTTCAACAACTTCTTCCTTTCCGCCGACTTTCCTTATGATCTTCACCCTTCCCTTTGATGCCTTATCGGTGAATCCGCCTGACATGGTTATAGCCTTGATTACCGTCGTACCCTCAGTATATTTATATGCATCCGGTTTTTTGATCTCGCCGTTTATATAGAAGAGCCTCGCTTTCGGTATATAAATGCTGTCGCCATCGGTTATCGGGACATCCAGTGAAGCGTCGCCCTTTTCGACGAGACTCCTCAGGTCGACCGTTATTATGTTTTCATTTCTATCCGGGGAATCGGTCTTCCTTTTAATGATAGCTTTATCACCCGAGTCCTTTGTGAGGCCTCCCGCCTCCGAAAGGACCGAAAGCAAAGTGGTCTGCCCGGGAAGTACATAGAGACCGGGCTTATTTACCTCTCCCATGATAAAGGCCTTTTTACTCCTGAATTCCTGGATGAAGATACTCACCTGCGGGTTCACCACATAGCCGTCTGCGAGAAGCGCTGAAATCCTTTGGGTTATCCGGGATAATGTCAGTCCTTTAACTTCAACCTGCCCTATGAGCGGAAAAACAACAACACCTTCGCCACTCACCCTTGCAAGCGTGGTGAGGTCATCATGGTCGTAAACAGTGATCTTTAAGATATCCCCTTCGCCGACAATATAATCCTGGGCAAAAGAAACCGTAACCAAGGAGGTTATAATAATCAATGCGCCTAAAAAAGAACAAATCTTCATCGTTATATTAAAGCGAATACCGGGAAATTAATCAATCCGGGGATCATCTATAGCGTACCTGTGACCCTCAGGAAAACAATATTAGCTGTATAATCAAAATCGGAGAAGTTCGAATCTCTCCTTTCATAGATATATCCCAGGTCCGTCTGCAACCACTCTCTAAACTTATATCGAACTGCAAATACCCCCGTATAATAATTATCAACCAGTTTTTTTGTTATATCGTTAAATGTAACATCACCTTTATATCTATCGTTGGTATAAGAAAGTTTGACATCAGCTGTAATCTTCCCCGTAATCTTCTGTAAATATTGCACATCTGCACTATTAGAAAGGATAAAATCCGTTGCCGAGACATTCGTTTCATTTGTTTTTCTCGATGCCTTCAGCATCAGCGTAGTCTTTGGCGTAAGATGATAATCCACCTGCGCCTCCAGGATAAAATCTTTGCTGCTCCCCAACGAAGAATTTATAAAATCCTTGATCCCGTAACCCGCCTTTATGCTTCCCCTTGATTTCGCGGTTATGTCCCATTGAAGGCCGCCAAACCAATGCTGTTCCCTGCTGTTTAAGAGGGTATCATCTCTGTACCGGACATCGATAAATTCATATTCAATGAATGCCGATGTCTTCGGCCGTAATTTACAGAAGATATATCCCGAGATCGTATTGTCATCGCGATTCCTGAAGCTGTTTCTCGATGAAAGGTAATCCACAAGAAAATTGGAATAATCAACCTTGAAATTAAATCTGCTGCGGGTATCATAAATCAACGTAATGTTTGCTAAATTATTCCTGAATTTATCCAGTTGTGTGGTTATCCCCGTCCCTCTCGCATCATGGGAGGCCGTAAACTGGTCGACCAGTTCCAGGGTAAGACCGCTTTTCAGGTTATACTGGAAAAAACCCTCTGCTCTGTGGTTGTCGGCATTCTGGGAAGAAAACTTCGAGAACCGCTCAAAATCGGCATTATAAAAAAGATACAGCTGATAGCGCTTGAAGATTTCCGGTTGAAATCTGCTGACGTTGAAACCGCCGGGTGATATGTTTGCTGTCTCAATCTGCAGCAGTTTTTCATAAACGTGGGGAACCGTCAACCAGATTCCAGGCGACAAAATAGTCGCAAAATCGTGCTTTCTGTTGTCCCTGCTATAAAAGACATTGTCCGTATAATATTCGGTTACGGCCAGAAAGGGATGTATAAAGCCGCCACTTCTTCCAAAGACATCCCCGAAAGTCCTTCCTTTTGCGGTGCCGATAGGCTGATCCGCAGACAATGTCCTGTCCGAGACCGCTTTATCCTGAGTTTCGTTGGCGGAAATATCAGACTGCGGGGAATAAAAATCAGCAGCATAGGTTAAATTCGGGATAAACAAGAACGCAAAAATGATAGAAGCCGCTAATCCTGCCCCTCCGAAATATTTCATATTCCTCATGTATTTTATATAAAATATGGTATAACTTATTGTAAATAATAAAAAAAACCCGAATTAAAGTCAAGGAAAATATTTCATGAAAGAGACTTATACAATCGATCCTTTCATGCCTTCGCGGTTTCGGTGATTTTTTTTCGGTTCCCTGATATACTCTTAAGGGAGGTCTGGAATGCGCTATATCTATTACATAATCATTATTCTTCTCGGATTGTCGGCGATGATCGGTTATGAATTAAGAAGCAAGCACTCTTCGCCGAAAGAAGCTGCTTTAATCATAAACGGGAAGGCAATAACTGCCGATGAACTCAACAAACTGTGTGCTTTGCAGCCCTCCCATTCAAGAGAGAAAAGCGATTGCATCAATTCCCTGGTAACAAAAGAACTCCTCATCCAGGAATCACAGAAAGAAGGCATCGACAGGGAAGAATCTTTCAGGAGATCCATACAGAATTACTATGAGCAATCATTAATAAAATTACTTATGGACGGGAAGCGCGCTTCTTTGCACATTGACGTCACCGATGATGAACTGAACAGATATCTGGCTTTTCTGAACAAAAAGATCCATTTAACAATATTCAGCTTTAAAAGCATGGAAGACACCCGTAAGGGCGATTACAAAGATGGTGAAAGAAAAATCGTATATTTTGAGGACCTTTCCGGAGACATGAGAAACAACATAATTTCGCTGAAAGAAGGGAACAGTACGGAACCTATCAAAACAGGGGAGACATACACCGTAATAAGGCTTGACGGGTTGGAAAATATCCCCTCCGGGACGCCTTCAAACTTCGAAAAAGATAAGATTAAAAAGATGTTAGTAGAGGAGAAAAAGGAAAAGATAATAAATGACTGGATCGCCGAACTGAGAAAAAAGGCTTCGGTAAAGATCCTGATAAGCGGAAACAATTAAGGGGATCCTATGGGAAAGACATGGAGGAGGAGAAATTACTTCATTAAGAAAGATCTTCAGGGAAGATACATCTTCAGCTTTTTCCTCTTTGTGATCCTCGGGAGTATTATTTTTTCACTGATCTTCAGTATGCTTTCAGCCGACACGCTGACTATTGTCTACAAGAATTATGACCTCCAGATAGGAAAGACACCGTTAATCCTTCTTCGGGAGATACTCGGCGCCCATTGGATCTTTATTGCTACAGTCGGCCTCGCAGTGGTTGTCGCCTCGATGTTTCTTACGCATCGTTTCGCCGGTCCTATGTACCGGTTCGAAAGGTCTGTCGAGGAGATGGTGAAGGGTAATTTCGATTTCCGAATCCATTTAAGAAAAAAGGATGAGGGCAAAGAACTTGCTGAGGGGATAAATCAATTGATCGGTATGATCTCTTCGGATGTGAAAGAGATGAGGCGTCTGGCCGATCAAATTGAAGCGAGGCTTTCAGAAGCTTGCAGCTCCGACAGTGATAGGAAAGAAGATAAGGAGATTACCGTAAAAATCAGAGAAGCTGCTGCCTTGAATCAGAAGCTCCGTGAGATGTTTTATCGATTTAAGATAAAGAATAATGAATAGGTATGCGAATAAAAATCTCAACCGTTCTTCTTGCCGGCTTGCTTATTCTTACGGTATCCTCACCGTCTTCCGGATACGAGCTGAAGACCCGATATGCTGCGATAGAGTATAACACCGAAGACCATCTGAGAAAATTCAACAAAGAAATTTCTCTTGGAAGCCTTTCTTATCTCTTAAGAAACGAGAAAAGTATTACTGCCGGCGATGAGATAAAGAACAAAATAGATGTAATCGTTGAAAGGGTCGAAGCCATCCTTGAGATGCACCCTAAGGAAGTAAAATTTACGGTTTCACTGCTTCCATCAGAGGATGCAGTACAGGAAATCTATAGAAGAAAATATGGCAGGAGTGTCGATTTTATTTCCTTTTATTCGCCGAGAGATAAAACGATATATGTCTCTGTTAAAGATATAGATATGGCTGTTTTGGCGCACGAGATTGCTCATGCGATCATAGATTTTTATTACGGCATATCTACACCTTCAAAGATACACGAAGTACTGGCGCAGTATGTAGAATCTCATCTTAGGGATTGATTTCGGGGGATGGAGAATTTTCTTGGAATATGGCTGGACAGGGAAGTCGATACAGCCTATTTAAACGTTGATGAACTGATGAATTCGCCGCCTTTATTTCCGCCGGGTAAGCCGGTTTCGATTGGTGTTAACCCTGCTCCCGGCACCGGCGAATATCCGAGACCTGTTTCGAGAACTCTTGCAATGTCTTTTGGATCCGCACCCGCATTCATAGCGCATCTTGAACAGACATCCGACGTAGTTCCGGCTGCAATTGCACCGGCGATTATCTGTTCGAGGTTTCCTTTCGCTTCCACGGCGCACCTTATGACAAGACAGGCATCATGGCCCATCTCGATACAGGACTGGGTAATCTCCTTTGTATTTAAACCTTCCCGGATGGTTTTCTTCACAACCGGACAGATATCTTTTTCTTCCTTATACTTCTTCGCCAAAAGATCCTTTAGGGTCTCTTGAGCAGAAACCGAACCCGGAACGACCGGAACGAGCGGGGCCATCAATAAAAGGGCTAGAGAAACGGTTATGCAAATCCTTAATCTCATACCTTTTGTTTATCAGAAAAAGCAGTTTTTGTCAAGAATATTATTCAGGGACAAAACAACGATCTTTCAGTTTTTATCTATGATTTCTATGCTTTTTATGTAAAATATCAGGGACCGATTATGAGATTCTCTTGCTGCCTCTCGCGGGAATACACGGTTGACCTGTTCGGTTACCTTTTTGGAAATATCCTGGCCATCACGAGGGGAGAAGTCCTGCTTTCGCTGTTTATAGGTGTATTGGTAATCGGCAGTATCCTGCTCTTTTTGAAAGAAATATTCATTACCACTTATAAATGAAGACATAGCGCGCGTCAGCGGCATATCCGTCCGGGCTATTAACGTCCTCTTTTTACTTGTCCTTTCGATCTCTATCGTTATCTCCATGAAGATCGTGGGTATTATTCTAATTTCCGCCCTTCTCGTGATCCCCGGGGCCACCGCCCAATTATTTGCCAAGAACCTTTACTTTATGATTGCCGCTTCGTGCGGAGTGGCCGTGATTTCGACAATCCTGGGGCTTGTCCTTTCCTATGAATTCGATATCGCCCCCGGCGGCAGCATAGTCCTGACAGCCACCGCAATATTTTTCGTAGCTTTGTTTTTTAGGAAAAGAAGATAATCTCATGTGAGGTGGACAGTTTCGGCGAAGGTGGTCCCGAACCGAAAGGGCATCATTTGATGAAGATATACGTTGATGCCGACGCCTGCCCGGTGAAGAATGAAGTATTTCGAGTGGCCAAACGTTATGGGCTCAAAGTCTACCTTGTCTCGAACTCTGAGATGAGGATTCCGCTGGACGAATTAGTTGAAATGGTAGTTGTGAATAACCATTTTAACGCTGCAGATAATTGGATTGTGACGCATATTCATGATAACGATATCGTAGTATCGGATGATATTCCTCTCGCTTCGCTCTGCCTCGGAAAGGGTGCTCGGGTGATGGATTACAAGGGGCGAGTTTTGACCAAGGAATCTATAGGAGATGCTCTTGCGAACAGAGAACTAATGGCTTATCTCCGCGACATGGGCCACATAACGGGCGGGCCTGCTCCTTATGAAAAGCGAGATCGCTCGCAATTCCTGCAGCATCTCGATGGCCTAATCCAGGCAATTCGCAGAGGAAAGCGATAAAACAGATGCCGATAGCGCACAGCCAATGTTTGCATAGTAACAGGAGAAGTACGCAGGTAACGACCAAGCTCACTGACGGGGATGGAGCGCAGCGGAAAAGCCGTCCGGTGCAGCGCCTTTTATATTTTCCCTTTGTATTCCTTAAAGCCTTCCAGCAATTGCTTGAATGAAGTTGGCTTGTATTTTTCAAAACTTTCTTCGTCCATGTAAACGAAGTCGTACTCCACGTCTGTCTGCACCCGGTTGATGTCTTCGCACCATTGCCGCAGCCGCGCCAGCTTCAGCGGCACATCCAAATCTTCCTGCCCTTTGGTTTCGACAATGACAATCCGCTTGTCGGACAGCTTGACCATAAAATCCGGGTAGTAGTTGGAAATGTCGCCATCGGCGTTCACATAGTCCAACTTGAAATGCACGGCCAGGTAGTTCTTCGCGTAAGACACCACGTCGGTGCAATCCTCCAGGAATGCGGCAAACCGAAGCTCCAGTTGGCTGTCACCAATGATACGGTTAAAGACGCTTTTCTTCGGGACAAGGTAGCCTTGGTCCTTGGCCACAAAAGGCCGGGTCTGGCGCAACTTGATCGTGTCCCGGATTTCGGCGTCGCCTTTGTCCCGGACGGTCAGCGCGTTGATAGCCTTTTTGAAGGTCTCAATCAGGGTCTTGGCGGCGGCCGGTTCTGACAAGTTGCGTAATGTGTTGGGGTCCTCCAGTTCCACCGGGCGGTCAAACAACTCCTCTTGCACAAACGCCTTGACCTTGCCATACAGCACGTCATAGCCACTGACCAGGCGCAGATCCTTCATGATGCTTTGCGCGAAGTAGCCGATCACGCTGTGGTAGTCGGCAACGCCGGCCGTGTCGAGAATCGTGGTATGCGTAATCTCGCCGTTGGCAATATCCTTGAATACGATCTCCCTCTGTTCTTCCTCGCTGAATTGCAAATACAACAATCGCTGATGCTCCAGCGCGGCGATATCCAGAGCGCCCAGGCTTTTGTATTCCCGGTAGACACGGGGGGTCAGCACCGGAATTTCAATGTCCAGCGCGGCGATGTCCTTCTTCTCGTTCTCCTTGTCAACTTCGACCACCAGCGGAGTCTTTGGTCCCGTACCTTCCCCCATCGCCTTGCGCTCCAGCACCACGCCTTCGGCCTGAATGGATTCCACGAACTCCATGAAGGCATCGGTGCCGACCACGCTGACATACTCTTCCACATCGTCGGGATACATCTTGCGCAAACCCCGGCCCAGCGTTTGTTCGGGCAGGATGTTGCTTTGGGCCGAATAGGCGCGCAGGCCTACGATGGTGGTGACATTCTTCACGTCCCACCCCTCTTTGAGCATCATCACCGAGACGATGGCCTTGTACGGGCTGTCCATCCCGTCAATCTCATTGGCCTGTTTGCGCAGTTTCTCCAGTTCCTCCTTGTCCTTGCCCGTGGCCGCTTCGGAAATCTCGCCGTTGTTCTTGGTGTGAATGACCAGCACGGCGTCTTTCAAGTCCGGGTACTGCCCCTCCAGATACTCGGCCACGTCGTCGCAGTTGCGCGTGTCATCGGTCATCACGAACAGGATCGCCTTCTTGCCCATCTTCTCGTGCTCAGCGTACGCCTTGCGCCATTCGATCACGCCCAGATGGATATAGTCGGCGTATTTCTCGGTGTACTTTGCGCTCTGGCGCTCCTGCAATTTCGCGCGGCTCGGCGCGTCGGGCAGGACGGGATGCTTGACGACGTTCTGCGAGATGGCCTCCACCAGCGGGTAATCGGCCACGGTCTGCACGAAAATGGCCCCGTTGTTGTGCTTGGGCGTGGCCGTCGTATCCACCTGCATGGAAAGGGCCGCCCCTTTCTGCTTCAGCCGGTTGTGGATGTCTTCGATTGCTTTGAACCAGGCCATGCGCGGATCGTGAATATGGTGCGCCTCGTCATTCAACACCATCAGTTCGTCAATATCCCGGACGATCATGCCCAGGTCCACCTTGGAATCCGTGGTCGCGCCCGTAGGCCGCTTGCCCAGAAAATAATCCCGCATGTCTTCATCATCGGGTGAAGGCGGAATGTCGTCGCCCGAATAAACACGGTGGATGTTGGTCAGAAAGATATTGCCCGTAGGCCGGGTGATACGGACCTCGTCTTGCAAATGCAGCGTCAGTTGAAAATCGTCGCGCCAGTTGCGTCCGTCAATCCCGTTATCAGGAAGCACTGGGTCGTCGAAGAAGATACGCAGGCCCTGGAAATCCCGGTAAACACGGTCGAGGACGATGATGTTGGGCGTAATGACCAGGAAGTTGCGCGCCAGTTCAGATTCCGGTTCGTACAGTTTGTGATAAAAACTCCACGCCAGCGCCAGGCTCAAGACCTTGGTCTTGCCGGTCCCCGTCGCCATCTTCACCACGAACCGCCGCCAGGTCTCGTCGAACATGCTCCCGGATACAAGGCCGCTTGCATCGAAGCGCATCAGATCGTGCTTGTCCTTAACCCCCACCACGTCGTAGAGGTAGATGATCGTCTCCAGCGCTTCGCGCTGGGCGAAGTAGTATTGAAACTCCGCCATGGTCCCGTCGGGCTTCTGCAACAGGTGAGGCGTTGTTGAACCACCAATTGAGCAGACTCCGACTGGTATCCGTCGCGCCCACATATCCCCCGTCCCGGAATCCCTTCACCTTGCGGCGCAGCTCCGCCACGAGCGGCGGCATGAGCTTCTCCATGCTGCTTTCCCGCAACGCCTCATCAGCGGGAAACCAGCGGATGCCCGGATCGAGAATCGCGTGCGGGGATTTCGGAAAGTCTTTATGCAGCGCCATTAGTCACCTCTTTATCGTATTGCGCCATTGTCATCTTGATCTATCGTGCGAGATTTCTCTCTGCGTTCGAAATGACAGTCTCTTTCGAAATGACATTTTCTGTCGTCCTCCCCCTTCTCTGTCATTCCGAACGGATGTGAGGAATCTATCCCGAACTGTCATTTCGATTGAGCGCATTAGATTTCTCCCTACGGTCGAAATGACACTTCGACCGTCATTCATCTGTCATCTCTATTCTCATTTCTTTTGTCATCTCGACCGAAGGGAGAGATCTCAAACCACCCATCACTCAGATCCTTCCACTCAGGATTGACGGCGACAACCAGATTGTTCTTCTTCTCTCGACGCCATTTCTTGATTTCCTTTTCCCTTGCTATCGCGACGAGGACATCTTGTGTTTCCTCAAAGTAGACCAGCTTGTTCACGTTGTACTTTTCTGTAAAACCCGGAACCATCTTCGTCTTGTGCTCATGCACCCGCCTCTCAAGATCGTTGGTTACGCCAACGTACATGACCTTGTCGTTCTTGTTCGTCAATAGGTATATGTAGTAGCGATGCACTCTGGGCATGAGATTTCTCCCTTCGGTCGAAATGACAGTGAGTGTGCATAGGTGCCGCCATATCTTCCAGCAGTAGCTTTTAACCCAATTGCATTTGTCTTTTCGGCCCATTCTTTAACACTGATTTTGTAGTTCTTTAAACCAGCTTGACTTTTAAAGGTTACGAATTCGTTACTGTTAAAACTCGGATGAGCCTCTTGCAAAAGTCCCTTTAGTGTCATTCCGACCCCCCCGCTTTGTCATTTCGAGCAAAGCGAGAAATCTTGCTCTTGACGTTCGGGACAGTCTCCGTAAGGAATCTTTCACTGTAATAAAAACAAAGATTTCTCCCTTCGGTCGAAATGACAGCATTGTTTGTCATTCCGAAGGCAGGTTCTGTCATTCCGAACAAATGTGAGGAATCTAACTTGGTGTAGAGAGATGGCTCATTCCGCCTTTTTTTGAGAAGATACGCCATTTCATCTGCCATTATTTTTTTCCTCCGTTCTTCCCGACGCTCACCTCAACAATTGTCATTGTATCATTCCCGAAGATGTCCACCACCTTCACCGCGATCTTGCGCCGCCCCGGCTCGCATTCGTGAAAAACGCTTTTCAGTTCCAGCGACCGGTCTTTCTTAGTGCGGAAGCTCTGCCACTCGTTCTCAAAGATATAATCCCCGGTCCACTGTTCTTCCCATTCGCCGGTTTCATCATTCTTCACCCGGATGATTTCCCGTTTGCTCTCAAAGTCGAAGTCCACCGACCAGTAGTCAATCCAGTCGGTCCAGTTCTTGGTGAGCACTTCGCGGGTGACGATCCCTTCCTTGTCCTTGCTAACCTTCACGATCTGACCCTTCTCCGCCACGATCCGGCTGCCCTTATTCTTGATGGCCGCCTCCGCGTTGGCTATCGAGTCCTGCGAGTAGAACACCGAAAAGTCCGTCAGCTCGACCGCCACGCTGCATTCGCCTTTTTTCGCGTTCATGAGCGGCTTGACCTCGATATAGGACACATCGTGGAACACCACCTGGTTCTTTTCCACCGCCCGCTTGTCGAAGACCTCGGCGGGGATATACTTGGGCGCGATGTCAATACCCTTGGCCCGCGCCTCGTCCAGCACGTTGGGGAACAGCCCCATCTCGAACTCGAAGCCCAGAATATCCACCTTGGTGATATGCTTTTTACGGCATTCGAGGATGATCTCCTCAACGAACAGCCGCGTCACCGGCATATTCACCGGCCCGACGGCCACCAGCCGCCCGGCCTTCTTGCCGTGGAACGCGGCGAAGCCCGTTGTCTTCTCCGCCCGGTAGGCCCGCAGGATCAGGTCGAGGAACGCCGCTTCCTTTTCGGCATTCATGCGTTGCTGCATTTCCAAGCGCGTGAGATTTCTCCCTGCGTTCGAAATGACATCCTCTGTCATTCCGAACGAATGTGAGGAATCTATCCCAATGTAGTGCTGGCGTTCGTATTTGCCCAGGTTCAGGATTTCAAAGGCGCGGTAGTCCTTGCCTTCAGCCTTCAATTGCCGCTGCACGCCGATCAGCCGCTTGCGAGTGGTGTGGATGGCGAACTTGCCCAGATCTGCCCCGATCCACTTGCGCCCCAGCTTTTCGGCAACGGCCAGTGTTGTGCCGGAACCGGTAAAGATGTCCATCACAAGGTCGCCTTCGTTGGAAGAGGCTTTGATGATGCGTTCGAGCAGGGCTTCGGGTTTTTGGGTGGGATAGTCAACACGCTCGCCAGCCACAGGATTGACGGCAGGAATATCTGTCCAAAGATCTTGGAGCTTAATTCCCTCCATCTCCTCCAAATATTGTTTGTACTGGATTCGGCCATCCTTTTCTTTCGGAAAGATCAACCGGCCTTGTTTGTCCAGCTCTTCCATCTTTTCATCGGGTCCACTTGTACCCGTTTGAATGCGGCAAGAACCCCTTGTACTCGTAATAGAGGTTGGGTCGAACACCAGGATTACCCGTTGGAATGGGGATATACATTCGGCCATGATCATCTTTCTTCGCTCGCTTCAGGTACTTTTCCGTCGTACCGTGTGATATTGCATGTTGAATGTATATTTCTCCGATTTCGCGTACCAGTAGATCGTGTCGTGTAATACTCCGCACTGCTTGCTCGATAGCCCGGTGGCCGTCGATCGTTTCCATATTATTTCGTTGATGAATAAGTCTTTTCCAAATACCTCATCCAGAGCCAAGCGAAAAAATGCACTTACTCGCCAATCACAATGCACATAAATACTCCCATCCTCCGCCAGCAAGTCCCGCATCAGCACCAGCCGCTCGTAGATCATGGCGATGAAGGAATCCGCGCCTTTACCCCAGGTGTCGCGGTAGGCTATTTCTTCAAGGATGTTGGGCTTCTTGGTGAAGGTGTCGCCGCCAATCTCGATGTCCATGGAGAAATCCGCGCCCACGTCGAAGGGCGGGATCAATGTAGATGAGTTTGAGGCCGCCCTGCTTTTCAATCTCCTCACGCAGCGGGCCGTTCTTCAGCGATGAGAGGATGAGCTTGTTGTCGCCCCAGATCAGTTTGTTCGTCCAGCCCTTGAGTTGGCGTCCACGGTCGTCCGTGGAGAACAGGCCCATTTGCAACGAGGTATCTTCCGGTTTCTCCGCGCGCGGTTCGTCCACCTGCTCGATGACCTGAAAGGGCAGCACGATATTGCAGACCTCGCTCGTCTTGCCGTTCCAGACCAGTTCCACCTCCCGCTTGTCCTCAAACAGCAGAAAGCGATACTTGTCAGGCAACGGCCTGTCCGCCTCAATAAAGCGGATGATTTCCTGTTGTTCCTGTTCAGTCAGTCGTGGCATAAATATCCTTTCTTCCTCAATGTGCTACCCGGCGCCGGGTTGGGGCAAATATAACGCCAATCATCAGACCGGGGGCGATTATCCTCGGATAGAGAACGAAAAAGCGTTACGCCCAGTCGGTTGGATGATTTGTTAAGCTTTCATCATGCCTTCCATCTTATCGACTGTGGCATTGAGCCTTGATAGCACTTCCTGCAATCTTTCAATAATCCCAATGCTAATATTGCTGAAATATTGTTCCGACAGTGAGAAAGTCCACAAGAGAGCATGCGACATTATATATTCCTACAACGTGATAGTCATCTGAGTCTATAAACGATATGTCGTCGCTTTTATCAATAGAATCTTTCGTCACGTCGTCGATAGGTAGGTAGAAGAATCCAATGAGAAACAAATAGAATGATATCGGGTCCTTACCTAATTCCATTACGAATTGGGTATTCAATATTACTTGGGGATCATCTCTATTTATGTCGTCTGAGATAAAATGCAGGAACCACGATTTCATTTCTGAGTCGTTCAGGTTATTCCCGATTAACGTACGAAGTTCTCCAAGCTTTAAAGGAAAAGTTGCAACATTAATCCCTGTTGCTATTTCATTAAGTTTTGATGCAGTGCTGGGGTAAATCAGTCTTGGTTCAATTTTCTCTGTGAACAATCTAGCCAATCTCTCAGCCGACTGATGCCTTGAACAAATTCTTTGCGCATATCTATTACCACATCCATGTTCACAGAGTTTCAGCTTGATCAAGGGCTCAATGGTAATGAGGCTGGTTAGGTCGACCTCCAGTAATTGTTTGAGAAGGTTAGTTGCTGTTGTTGCATACCCCTCTATATAATCCTGGCGTACAGTGATACCATTTTCTTGATGATAAAGATTGTTTCTGATATTGTGATAAAATCCGACATGTTGCAGATCGGCTTCATTTATCTTCGTATGTGCGGCCAGTTGTATGCCCTTTAATAAATCGTGAAATTGCCCATTAGCATACTTTTTCCTATCTGCATAGGGAAGCAAGGTTTTCGTAACATCTTCGGGAAGAATGAGATATGTTTTGAATAATGTCTCTACGCCTATATCAAACAGGAGAAACGATATTCGTCTATTAATCTCATCTGGCTGTCTAAAATTTTCCAAAGCGAACTTGAAAAGCTCTGTCGGTCCGCTTTGCCAAGGGCGTAACTTAGTTGACGTTATATTCACTTGGCCTTCGGCTCGGACTTTTTCTTTCCACTCCCTCTCCACGGAGAGTCGGGCTCTTTTTCACCAATTCGCCGGGGCCTTTGGATGAATTCCCAATCCGCAATAGAAAAGCGCCATTCGGGACATATCCCATATTTCCTTGACTCCTGATCTTGAATTTCATTAGACTCTCTAATGCCAACTCCAAGGTATCGCTATTATGTCGACAATAACACTGCTTACAGTGGAACAACAGCAGCCTCCCCAATAAAAGCATATCTTTCAGGAACACAGGTAAAGATAACGATCTGGCATTCCTTGGCGGCTACCGCCAATACGGCGCCCATCAATTTCAGACGCTCCGGGTCGGTATAACCCAGCGCATCATCCAAAATGACCGGTGTTCCGCCATCCTTTGCCACTATCATGGAACACGACAACCGGTACATCAAAGAAAGTTGTTCTCTTGTACCCCCGCTAAGGGAATCGAAGGGGACCGTGACACCAGAGACCGTTCTGCTGGTAATTTTCAAATCATCGTCGATAGTCACCTGGAATGAAGGGTCAAAGACCAAACGACCAAGTCTTTCAATTTTATCTTTAAGCGGGGCGACATAAGCCCGGCTCGCCTTGTCCCGCTCTTCGCACATGGTATCAAAAAGGCATTTGGCCGCGTTGGCTCTAAGTGTGGTCGCCCGGTTTTTGAACTCCAATTGTTCAAGTTGATTCTCTGCCGCGTTTAATTTTTCGTGAAGGCCCTCTTCGCCCATTATTTTAAGACGGGTTTGGACCTCAAGCAGACCCCTGTCTTTTGAATCATGGCTGTGTTTTATCGTTTTCAAAGAACCTGTAGTGGAATCTGCCAGGGCTCTTACTTGTTCAGGGTTGAAAGCTTTTAAAGAGTCTGCGGCTGAACGGTATCCGGTATCTTCTGAGAGCACAGCCCTATCGGCGGCGGTCAGGTTGGCCTCAAGTGTTTCATCAGATTCTTTTTTACGGGCTTTATCGAGGTTTTCTTGAGTCTGTTTGAGGTCTTTGGCCAACTGCTCAAGTTTTGCCACGGCTTCCCTGTGTTTTATATTTACACCTTCAAAGAAGGAGCGGGCAGACTCGAGAACCTTACGCGTATTGTCCAATTCGCCACTTGCAGTCTGAAAATTCGCTTCGGCCTTTGTCCGTTCCTTTTTTGCCGTGTCGAAATCCGGGCAAATCGCGGGGTCTTTAACCCGCCCGACAAGGTAGTTCGGCACGCTCTGCTGGAGATTGTGCAACCTTTGTTCAAGGCTTTCGTAAGTAATATCCCTAAGGTTTTCCTTCTCGACCCGACCTTTGTTTTCAACACCCCGCAATGCCTCTTGGCGTTCGTCATACGCTTTTCTGGCCTCGTCCGGGTCTGCCACAGTGGCGGCGGCACAGGCAGCCTGGAGGGCCTGCCGAGCGTCTTCAACCTTTCGGGCAAGCCCTTCTATGCTGGAGCCTGCAGTTATTTCTATATCAAGGGTTCCCGGAATGGACACCTTGGTCTTATCTGAGACGGATATTTTACGGACTTCGTTTAGTGTCGAGAACAACCTCTGTATCGTCGATGGACAAGCGACATTTAGAGATGGAACGAAGGAGAACACTTGGCGAACCTATTTCCATCTTGGCAGAGGCGGTCTTATAACTGAGTTCTGCTTCCTTTATCCTGTCTAAGGCGCGGGCATCTACCTTGTTCTTCGCCAACACTGTCTCTGCCTGGGCGGCGTCTTTACGGGCCTGGTCAATCCGTTGTTTGCGTTCGAGTAACTGATCCAGATCGAGCTTGTCGTGATAATAGTCGAAATCCGCCCTCTTCAAGGCGGCGAGAGATTCCGTTTCCTTTCTTTTTCTTTCGGCTTCGTCGGTCGCAGCTTTGGCTTTATTACGAGGCTTCCTCGGCCTGAGACAAAGCCGGCAGGGCCATTGAACTGCTTTCTTGAAGTTCCCTGTGGGCCTTGGCAGCGTTTTCTGCTGTACGAATCATCTCCTGGCGGATTTCTTTGGCGTGCCGGGCTGCCTGAAGAGTTTTTTGAGCGGACTCCAGTTTTAAAGCGGCCGCGGACTGGGTATTTTCGAGCGAGCTAATTTGCTCAAGCTTCGCCGTGAGGTCTATCAGCTGTTGAGACAGCTCTTCTTCCTGCTTCTTGAGCTGGGCCAACTCCCTTTGCAATACAGGGACACGGTCGATATCGGTTTCGAGCGCACGGATGTCCTGTTCAATCGACCTAACCTCAGTCTCCTTTTCGGCCAGGGCGTTCCGCAGGTCCTGGAGTTCCTTTTTCTCGGTTCCCCGACCAGTAGTATAGTAGAGTTCATATTCCTGCGAAACCCTTTTGAACAAACTGAGCTCTTGCGGGGCGGCTGGATGAACCCCTGCGGCCTTGTCGAGCGCCGCAGACAACGCCTGTTTGTTTTTAAGGTCCGGTTGGCCAATCGCCTCACCCTGCATGATAGACAAGGCCTTCCATAAATCGACATCGAGTGTTTCTTTAAGAATTTCATTGGCCCGGTCATGCGCCTGGCGACCCGTGAGGTTTTCGGGATTCGGTTTTGTAATAGTAAGCCTGGTCTCGGGCTTTTTTAAGAATCGCTTGAAATAGGTAAACACATATTTGCCAGTCTCCATTTCCAGTTCAATTTCAGGGCCCACATCTTGATGAACAGGCTGGATGGCTAAAATGTCCTGGTTTTTGCTGTTGTCCGGGTAGTCCAAGATCGTGTTTATGGCCTCGCCGAGACTGGACTTCCCCGACTCGTTCGGGCCTTCTATGCGGGTAATCCCCAAGGGACTGAACTTTATCTCGCGTGTATTGATGCCCCGGTAATTGGTAACCTTAAGACGAAGGAGTTTCATGCGACCTCCTTAGAAAGACGGAGAAGGAGCATGAATGCATCGCGGGCAACGGCGCCTTCGGTCCCTCCCTGGTCTATTTTATCCCGGAGCCTTTTTACCGTTGCATCGGCAAAGCCGGAAAAACCAAGATCGGTGAAGTCCGTATCATTGGGAATCACAAGGAGATCGTCTTCGTTGATCACGGAACCCGCCAGAACATCCTTGGCTGCAAGAATGTGGCTTTGAAGAACCCCGTGCAAAGAAAGTGTGAGCGAACCTTTGAGAACCAGTTTCACAACTGCCCGTTCCCTGTTCGGGATGTCTTCCAGCTTTTTCCGGAGCGATTCCACATCGTCTTCGGTATTCAGGTCAACTAGCTCTTCGATAAAACTCCATTGTCCGATTTTCACTTCTTCGGTAGTGACATCAGTCGCCATCCATATTGACAATCTGGCAGAACCCTGAATGGTCTTCGCGGAAATCGGTGGATTCGGGGGTCCCGGAATACCAGATTCTGTCGCCAGAACCCACTTTCGTGAGGGAATGACGATCGCCTAAAGCTATAAAATGGACTTTGCCTTCCGAAATTGCGGCTTCAAGCTTGGAAACCGCGATCACATTTTCTGCTTCTTTATCGGGAGTAAATATGTCAATAATACCATGCCCCAGACAGATACGCTTTATGCTCCCTGCCGGAGGAAGCGCATTGAGCAAATCAACAATTGGGTTGCCGTTCGGCCGTTTAGACAGCCAAGGGGCGCCTACCAGTTCGAAACCCTCACCCACTTGAACAGGAGCCGCGTTCTCGATGATATGGACATGAGCCGGTTTCTTTTCTATGAAAGTGCTGGAGCGGTAAACGGATGCCGCATTCAAAGGGTCATGATTACCGGGAAGGAGATAAACAGGGACCGATCACCTCTTTGAGTGCTTCGATTGCCCGTGCGACGGTTTTACGGTCCACCTGGTTTGACTCAAAGGAATCGCCGCACACCAACATAAACTGACATTGTTTTTCTTTGGCAATACGGCCCATTGTTCGAATAGCATCAAAGCGCGCCTGGGTATAGCGCGCCTGGGCCTCTTCCGAAAGGAAGCGGCGGGTCATACCCAATTGCCAGTCGCTGGTATGAAGGAAACGAATCACGGGTTAATCCTTTTGTTTAATTTATTGAGATGCGGTTTTTAAACTCATTTACTGATAGGAATTTTGATTTTTCAGAAGCGAGTAGGTGTATATAAAAAGTTTCTTTACAGACGCCCATATTTTTACCCGTTTTCACGCCTCCACCGCTTGAACAATTAACGACTTCAAGAAAAAATAGTTGTCTTATTTTTCTAATTACCGAGGTGAGCTTTATTATATCATTTCCGTCAAGGTCGGATGAATTATCGTACGCATATACATCTAACCAACTGGTGTCAACTCCAATTTCCTCCTTTGGCGAAATCCAATAATAACATCTGGTTGCTTCAGGTTCTCTTTTGGTGAATTCTTTCCCTTTACCCGTTTGCAGCCAGTATTCATACAACGATATTGTGCGAGAATGCTTTTCCAGGTATTCTTGATAATTCTTGACTGCAAGCAATGCACGTTCTTTATTCCACCGCCACTGACCTTGGTTAAGTTTTATGCCTAATAGTTCGTACCGCAAGGTTGGACGATCCGCGTTCTTGAAAGAATATAACATAGTAGGGAATTACTTGAAAGAGAAAATTGTTATAAAAATCAAGATGTCTAATGAAAGGTTGGTTGGCTTTTACTCCTTATTACCATGATATACCAAGTTGGTATATCACAGGAAATTTGTCCATATTGATTTTCGAGAGTACTTAACAGACATCATCTCGATAGTCCCCGCGTGTATAACAGGAAGTAATTGAGCGCACAGCATCTTATTTGGTTGCGCCGTGCAATTCTTCTGCCACCTTCTCAGACAGGAACATTTTCAAGAGTGACTGATAGGGCACGTCTCTCTTGTTGGCAAGAACTTTGAGATGTTCGATAAGAGACTCTGGAAGCCGAATCGAAATCGTCTTGGTAGATGGCTTTAAGTTCGGGAAAACGATACGTTTCGCCTTCGAATAATCAATATATTCAGTCGAATCATGCGTTGCCCAGAACTCAACTTCCTCTGCTTCGCTTTTAAACTTGGGTATCTTTTTGAGTTTCCTCATATATCTTTCTCTCCTTTCGGTTCATGTCACGTGCCGAAATTATTCTTATCTTATTACCCCTCAATGTAAAAACAATGAAAAGCAATCTGCCGGCGTCTGTTTTGCCCAAGACAAAATATCTGTCCTCACTTGTCGAGTGCGGCTCATCCTTTTTGACAATGATCGGTCTGTTAAAAAATATCTCTTCGCACTCGATATGAGAGACGCGATGTCTCTCCCAGTTTTTCTTAATATTTCCTTCATCCCATTCGAAGACTTCGGCAAAAGATAATATATCAGTCCAATCCTTCATATACGTATATACTCAATATATACAAAAAAACGTACATTGTCAATTCTTCTTAATAGGATTTCCTTCATTCATTTCAGGATATAACTCGCATAAGCCGTTGAAGTTGAAATGTTGCGGCTTTCAGGAAGCACATCATGCTGTATATTTCTGTTAGGAGGTGTTACTAACGACTGCTGTCTCTCTCAATAAACCTGCCACATGGATAAAAGGACATTTACATCTGGATTTAAACCCACTCTCCGCCTTGCCCTGAAGGTCATCGGGGCGTTAAGCGGATAGGATACGAAACAACTTACGGTATAACCTTATTCAGCTGGTACTCAACCAGCCCTGATGCGCCCGCCATTTTGAGTTTCGGAATAATATCACGCACAACCTTTTCGTTTATTATGACCTCAAGAGCGTACCAGCCATCATCCGAAAGCTGGGATATCGTCGGGGAATGCATCGCAGACAGAAGGGTCATCACACGTTTCAGGGACCTTACCGGGACGTTCATTTTAAGGCCGACTTTTTCCTCGGCGGCAAGGGCGCCCTTTAAGAGCATCACGATATTCTCCATCTTCTGTCTTTTCCATTTGTCCTGCCAGGCCTTTTTATTGGCGATAAAACGTGTACTCGATTCAAGGATCGTATCGAGAATCCTGAGGTTATTCGCCTTCAGGGACGTGCCTGTCTCGGTGAGCTCCACAATCGCATCGGCAAGATGAGGCGGCTTCACCTCGGTTGCCCCCCAGGAAAAATCGACTTCGGCCTTTATGCCCTTCGATTTAAGATATCTCTTTGTGAAACCGACGAGTTCCGTTGAAATGCGTTTCCCGTTCAGGTCCTTTATGGTCTTAATTTTCGAATCATTCGGGACAGCTATCACCCATTTCACCGGCCTCAGACCTTCTTTGGCGTAAATCAGCTCTGCAACCTCATGGACAGCTACATTCTGCTCCATTATCCAGTCTTTTCCCGTAAGCCCGCAATCAAGTATTCCCGCTTCGACATATCCCGCCATCTCCTGCGCTCTGATTAACATGGACTCAATCTCTGTATCATCAAAAGACGGATAATAAGAACGGCTCGATATGTCAATACGATAGCCCGCCTTTCTGAAAAGTTTTAAGGTCGATTCCTGAAGACTCCCTTTGGGAAGACCGAGTTTTAATATCTTGTTCATAACTCCACCTCTCTGTCATGGAAATATACGCTCATAGCGCTTGTGATATAATAAAAAGATATGTAGTTTATCATATCGGTAATGTTGTTACAAGCCGATTGAAATCCGGTGTATCCCTTCAATAGAGGAATGCTTTAAGTAATCCTCATGATTTCTCATTGCGTGTCATAACCGACAATTGGCAGAGACAGATTAAGGGATTTTCAGACAGGTGTCCTTGTTCTAAACGCTTATTACATTTAGAAAATGAGCAGACCCTTGGAAAGTCAAAAAAATGGATTTTACACCTTTACAAAACATCGTTACAAACTGTATAGAGGAAAAAGGGTCGCGTGTCTACAATCTGACAGGCTCTGCGGCGGCCCTCCTCTTCGCCCTTTATGACGCACCTTTTCTCGCGGTTGAATTTACGGAGGAGGCAGCGGAGGAACTCTGCAGGGATATCAACTTTTTCAGGGGTGCACTGAAAAAAGAACGGGTGTCCTTTCTCCCGGAGCCCGATGGACCTGCCCTGTCCGGTGAGAGGGCGAGAGTGATTTATTCTCTCACGGAGAAGGATTCCATGGTCAGTTCTCTGAAAAATCTGGACTCGCCACTCCTTCCACAGGAAGAGATAAAGAAAAATGTCATTCATGTCGCGAAACGTCTGGAGATCGGCAGGACCGAAATCGAGAAAAGACTGCAAGAGATTGGGTACAGAAACGTCCCGCTCGTTTCAGAAAAGGGAGAATACAGCCGGCGGGGTTGGCTTCTCGATATCTTCCCCTCAACCTCGGAAACGCCCCTGCGGCTCGAATTCTTCGGAGACGAGATAGACAGCGTAAGACTATTTGATGTAGATACCCAGAGGTCGTCTGCCGAGGTATCCGAGTCTCTTCTGTTTCCCGCGGCAGACCCGGCGTCGGGGACTACGCTCTTCGGGCTGATGAATGGGGCAAGATACTTTCTCTCCGATTCCGTACAGGAGAGAGAAGGACTCCCTGCAGATGTCATCTTCTTTTCGAGATATTCCATAAAAGGGCCGGGGTATGACGCGGGAATCCTGCCGATCAAAGGCCTCGGCATAATGCCTGAAGAAAGAAAGAAGATAGAAGATCTGCCCGGAAATATCAAGCGCCTCCGGAAAGAAAACAGGATTGTGATCATCTCCTCGTCGAGAGGCCAGGCCGAGAGGCTGAAAGACATATTGAGAGAGGATGGAATCGTTGCACCGATCATAGAGAAGGTGGATATCTTTGAATATGAAGGCGCCGTTTCGATAGCGATCGGCGAACTTTCATCGGGTCTCCATCTGCCGGGAATCCTGGTCCTTACCGAAAAAGAGATATTTGGCGGAAGAACCGGAAGGGCGATCAGAAAATCAAAGGTATCAAGGCTCCTTACTTCACTCGATGACCTAAGGCCCGGGGACTTCGTCGTCCACAAAGACCATGGTATCGGCAGATTTCACGGACTTGTGCGCCAGGATATCGAGGGTATGAAAGAAGATCTCATGCTCATCGAATACGAAGGCGGAAGGCTGTATTTACCGCTCTCGGGTATTAACAGAATCAGCAAATACCATTCCGAGGAAGGCATCACTCCAAGGACCGACAGGCTCGGGGGCAAGACCTGGCAGAGGACGAAGGAGAAGGTCAGAAGGAAGATTATCGACATGGCGGAAAAGCTTGTCGCCCTCTATGCGGTGCGGGAGGTCCATAGGGGTTTTTCATTCAGTCCCGACGGCGAACTCCACAGGGAATTCGGCAGTTTCTTTCCATACGAAGAGACTCCTGACCAGTTGAAGGCGATAGAAGATATCAAAAACGATATGGAAACTGAAAGGCCGATGGACAGGCTCATTTGCGGAGACGTCGGATACGGAAAAACAGAAGTCGCCATGAGGGCGGCTTTCAAGGCGGTCTATGACGGCAGGCAGGTTGCGCTTCTCGTACCGACCACGATACTCTGTGAGCAGCACTACAGGACCTTCAGGACGAGGTTCTCTGCCTTCCCGGTCAGTATCGATTATCTGAGCAGGTTTAAATCCAAAAAAGACCAGAAAGATACGATCAGAGCATTATCCAGCGGTGATATCGACATAATAATAGGAACTCATGGTCTGCTCGGCAAGGAGATAAGCTTCCATAAACTCGGTCTCCTCATTATCGACGAAGAGCACAGGTTCGGCGTCAGGCAGAAAGAGAAAATAAAGGAACTGAAAAAGGGGGTTGACGTCATTACCCTCACCGCGACGCCGATCCCGAGAACGCTCTCTATGGCCCTTTCCGACATAAGAGATCTGAGCATCATAGAGACGCCGCCGGAGGAAAGACTCGCCGTCAAAAGTGTCGTTTCCCTGTTCGATAAGGAACTCATAAAAAAGGCGATCGAAAGTGAGCTTGCAAGGAACGGGCAGGTCTTTTTTGTGCACAACAGGATAAAGGACATCTATGATATTGCCGGCTACCTTCAAGGACTTCTGCCGTCTTTGAGGATTGGGGTTGCGCACGGCCGGATGGAAGAAAAAGAACTCGAACGGACCATGCTGAATTTTTACGAGCGAAATACGGATGTCCTCGTATCGACGGCGATTATCGGTTCGGGTCTTGATATCCCGACGGCAAACACTATTATCATCAACAGGGCGGACATGATGGGACTTGCCGACCTCTATCAATTGAAAGGTCGTGTCGGAAGGGGCAACGTCAGGGCCTGCGCATATTTTCTTGTTCCGGGGGAGGATATCGTCACTGAAGAGGCTAAGAAAAGGCTGCAGGCGATCCAGGAAATGAGTTATCTCGGAGCAGGCTTCAGGCTGGCCTTAAAAGACCTGGAAATCAGGGGTGCGGGGAACCTGCTCGGCGCCGAACAGTCAGGGCATATCCAGGCCGTCGGCTTTGACCTCTATATGGAAATGTTGGAGAAAGCTGTTGCAGAGTTGAAGGGCATGAAGATCGAAGAAGAGTTTGAGTCTTCAATAAACCTGAAGGCAGATGCATTCATACCCGAAGAATATATAGACGATATGACACTGAGGCTGGGCATCTATAGAAGGATTGCGTCATCGAAGACCCACGATACATTAAAGGCGATCGAGTCTGAAATGGAAGACCGCTTCGGTAAGATACCGGAAGAGGTCAAGAACCTCACGGACATCATGAGACTGAAAATAACCGCTCGGGAACTCCTCATCACAGCGATCCGGGAAAGTGACGGACGGATAAGCGTCACGTTCTCACCCGAAACGAAAGTGGAACCGAAAGATATCTTTGAACTCAGGGCAAAGAGCGGCGTGAATATGAGTTTTCTTCCCGATGGGTTCGACCTTGACCTGAAAGGCCTCTCCCGGAAAGAGGTGTATAGAAATGTTTCCGAGATAATGCATGAGTTGAAGAAAAGCGTCCCTTTACTTGTCTAATCGATTTCTGATACCGTTAAAAGATCAAAAAATTCGTCGGGGAGAATAAAGATGAAGACGGGATTTATTATTTTTTTTCTCATCCTTTGTCTCGGCTCCTGTGCAAGCGTGTCACAGAAAGACATAAAGAGCGCGAATTATCATTATCAACTGGGCGTATCGTATCTTAACGACAATAACATACAGCCCGCTTTTGTGGAGCTTCAAAAGGCGTTAGAGCTTAACCCTCAGGACAAGGATGTCCATGAGGCAATAGGCATAATATATCTCACGAATCTGGAAGACTATTCCAAGGCGATAAAACATTTTCAGGAAGCCCTGAAGATAGACAAAAACTTTTCTGAAGCGGCCAACAACCTCGGCAATGCCTATTCGAGCTTAGGGAAATTCAATGAAGCAATCGAATCGTACAAAATGGCTATAGCAAACCCTCAGTACAAGAATGCGGCGATGGCACTATATAATCTCGGCATGGTATACTACAGACTTTCGAAATTCGACGAGGCAATGGACGCATATAAAGACTCTCTGAAGCGATTCTCCAATTTTTATATGCCATACTACGGCTTAGCTCTGTGCTACAACGCAAAGGGGCAGTATGGTGACGCCGCAGTCGCCATGGCGCGCGCGATGGAAATAGACCCCCTTTATAAAGGGGATAAAAGAAAAGCGATGGAAGACCTGAGGGACAAGAAAATAAGGGCAAAGGGTGATCAGGAGAAAGACATCTCCGATTATCTGGAAATCCTTCAATATTGACAGCGGATTCGGGGCGTGGCGCAGCCTGGCTAGCGCACCTGCTTTGGGAGCAGGGAGTCGGAGGTTCAAATCCTCTCGCCCCGACCAAATTAATCCCCCCCAATTCTGACTTATATTCCTTAGAAGCAATCTATTTTACCATCAGGTTAATATCCACCACGTAAGGACGCGCCTATTACAGTTTTGGCCCTGTTAACCAGGAAGTGAAAGTCGTTCTTCCCGAAAGGATGATCTCTGGAAGCTGCCATATCACATTATATTGCCAATAGAAATCAATGAGTTAAGTTTTTCCACTCAAATGAGGGGAATAGACAATTGACAACTAAGAATAATTCTTATATAGTTATTCCTATGGACAGTAAAACAGGCAATAAAACATTGATGGAGACTTTCTATAGGAGGTCCAAAGAGAATGGTCTTAAAATAACCCCGCAGCGTACTGCCATTTATCAAGAACTTCTGAAAGCAAAGGACCATCCTTCTGCAGATGTCATTTACAGGAGATTGGTAAAAAAGATTCCCAATATTTCGTTTGATACGGTAAATAGAACTCTTGCAACATTCTCCAAAATTGGTATTACCACCGTTGTTGAGGGATATGGACAACCAAAGCGATTTGACCCTGATATGAATATCCATCATCATTTCAGATGCGTGCAATGTGACACTATTATAGACTTTCATAATAAGGCTTACGACAACATATCCGTTCCTCAGGAGATTCAAAGACAATTCACGGTATGGAATAAAAAAGTTGTTTTGGAAGGCCTTTGTAATAAATGTAAAAAGAAAACCTGAAAAAGGAGGTTATCATGGCAAAGAAAGAAAAGACATTTACTACGAATTTTGGCACGCCGATTGCCGATGATCAGAACACCATAACGGCAGGAAACCCGGGGCCGGCCCTTATGCAGGATGTTCACCTGCTTGAAAAATTGGCACATTTTGACCGTGAGCGCATTCCGGAACGCGTAGTACACGCCAAAGGGGCCGGGGCCGGCGGCTATTTTGAGGTCACCCGCGACGTAACGCAATGGACTAAGGCGAAGTTTCTCTCCAAGGTAGGTAAACGCACTGATCTCTTCATTCGCTTCTCCACCGTTGGTGGTGAGAAGGGATCCGCTGACGCTGAACGTGATCCGCGCGGTTTCGCCATTAAATTCTATACAGAAGAAGGCAACTATGACATGGTGGGGAATAATACACCGGTTTTCTTCATTCGTGACCCCCTAAAGTTCTCTGACTTTATCCATACCCAAAAACGTAATCCGGCAACGAACTGTAAAGACCCTGATATGTTTTGGGATTTCCTCTCATTGACACCGGAATCCATCCACCAAGTCACTATCCTTTTCTCAGACCGTGGAACGCCCAGAACATACAGGAATATGAACGGCTACAGCAGCCACACCTACAAATGGTATAACGATAAGGGGAAGTATTTCTGGGTAAAGTACCATTTCATGACCGAACAGGGCATCCAGAACCTTACCCGTGAAGAGGCAGAGATTATGAAAGGAAAAGACCCCGATCACGCCACCCGTGATCTCTATAACGCTATCGAACGTGGAGAATACCCGTCCTGGAGACTGGAGATGCAGATTATGACTCCTGAGGAGGCAGCAGATTACCGCTTTGACCCCTTTGATGTAACCAAGGTCTGGCCTCATGGTGACGTTCCACCGATTATCATAGGCCGTATGGTGCTGAACCGCAACCCGGAAAACTACTTTGCAGAGGTAGAGCAGGCCGCCTTCTCCCCTGGCAACTTTGTACCAGGCATTGGACCTTCCCTGGATAAGATGCTCCAGGGACGTCTCTTTAGCTACCATGACACCCATCGCCATCGCCTCGGACCGAATTACCATCTCATCCCGGTGAATTCGGCCAAGGGCTGCCCTATGAATAATTACCAGCGCGACGGTTTCATGCGTGTTGACAATAACAGCGGAGGCAGTGCGAATTACTACCCGAACAGCTTCGGAGGGCCCGAACCAAATCCCAAAACAGGGGAACCTCCCTTCGAGGTTTCCGGAATAGCTGCGCGCCACCGGTATACTCATCCCAATGATGATTTTGTGCAGGCCGGAGCTCTGTATGATAAAGTAATGACCGATACTGACCAGGAACATCTTATAGGTAATATAGTTTCTCATTTGGGAGGAGCGCAGAAGCGTATTCAGTTACGCCAGACAGCCCTCTTCTATAAGGCAGATTCCGATTATGGCAGTCGTGTAGCCAAAGGGCTCAAACTGGACGTCAAGGAAATCAAGCGTCTGGCTGAACTGTCCCATAAGGAAAGAGCAAACGCCACCGAGAGAGAAAAATAAGATTTTCGTATATTATATTCTTCCGTGGGGCGAGGTAAAATCTCGCCCTTTTTGTTCGTAGATTACACTTGTTAATCACCAAATTTCGGAGATGCTCAAATGCCGGGGATAAATGCGCGGCCGTATTATTGTCGTTGCATAAAGTGTCCTTGTGATGAACTAATGTCAACTGTCCCTTTATTGCCCCCGAATTTAATGCAGTGATGATAAGCTATAATAATGAGAGGATGTATGAAGGCGAGCTGCCGGCTTACAATGGAATGTCGAAGTATTTACCCGCAGAATTTCCAGTGAAGCGTATATCATCAAGACAGGAACTTCATCACGAAATTTTCGGTTCCATCCTGGATAGGACCGAGATGACCCCATTTCTCTTATTACCCGCCGGAAATTATGAAACGGCCCTTAGACAGGCGACCAAAATGATGGGCAACCGTGGGTTTGATACCCTTGGTAATGATGAATTGCGGAAGGGTGAGAGTGAAAGGGCTCAGAAGTACATTGAACAGGTTCACAAGTACTTTTTTGACTGGATGTTCCCCTTTGTGAAGGACCAACTGGAAGGGCTCGCTGCCCTGAGGTCACGGCAACGCCGCTCTTTACCGTCTTTGCCTGCAGACCATCGGAGAAGTAGAATCGGTTTTAAAGAGCACGGAGTTTCGGCATATCGTCAATGAAGACCCCCGGCATCTTTTTCTTCTCGCCTCGTCAAGAAAGTACCCCGCATGTTTTTTATGGGTATAAGGGGAGGAACATGAAAGTCCCCGTCGAGTGGCAGCAGATTGCCTGTTCCATTCTTAAAATGGGCCATTTGATCAAGTCCATTGAAGAGGACAGCCAGGACATCAACGATTATGCCCAGCTGGGGTTTTTTCTGGAAATGGAGGGCCAAAGCCTTCATGACTTATACTACTTACAACTGGGAAAATCCGGGGCACCTCCCGGAAGACGAATCCGCACAAAGGGCATTTGTCAAGATTTCCACTTTTTTTCATAAACTGAAAGAGTCGATGACGTTTGATAAGGAAAAGGGATGTCTGGTCTTCAACAGCGGAGATGGCGTTGAGGTCGATATTGTCGACATTAAAGCCAGGTTAAAGAGCCCGGAAAGTATGTTTACCAAGTTGGGAAAGGATGTAGAAGGAGAAGCTTATGATATACGGGACATCCTTGCGATCACTTTTATTCTTGAAGAGCAGGGATGACACGCTCAAGCTTTTTCATGCGTTACAGAAGAGAGGCGTCATATTGCAGGAAAACACGGCCTCCCATTCCATAACCCAGACACTGTTCGATAATCCGGAAAGTATGATGGAAGCCGTACGACAGACTGATGGTCAGCCTTTCTCAAAGCGAGGGCAACAACGAAATGCCCCGGGGAAAAGAGATGCTTGCTAATGCGAAACAATTCTATGAAGCCCTGAGTGTTAATGCGGCAAAGAACCCGCATTCTTCTTTGGGTCATAAGAAGTTCCAGTGCAAGATAAATTTTTCCCTGCCGATTCACCGCAAAGCCGAAACGAATAAAATTATTATCCCGGGTACCCCTGCATACGCGAAGAGAGACCGGCTCAGCAAGAAAAGCCAACAGCACACTCTGGGGGTAGAACTGCGCATATCCGACGAGCAGAGCTGGAATGCGTCCGAACTGAAGGGCGACTCCCACCATGACGCTTACAAATTGCGCCAGTTAGTCTCCGTCATGAACAGAATTTTTAAACCTCTTTTCCTTTTCCCAAAAGAGAACTTTACTCAGCTGAGAAAAGACCAGGTAAAGCTCTTTCCCTGACCCCTGGGCGAAGCTCAAACAAAGGCAACGGTGAATCGATTGATGGTTGAAATATGCAGTGACTTTACATGAGAGACCGATACGCAAGCTATGCCATATCTATGTTAAAAAGCGTCTTGATGTAGTCAGAGGGTTTCTCTTTAAACGCTAAGGCTTCAATCTCGATATCTCCACCACCCATGATATATGATAGGGAATCCACATTCATTAAGAATCTTGGTTAAGGATTTTGGTGAAAATCCTGTCTTATGGGCAAAGAAGTCATTCCCACTTCGTTCTATCTCAACCCCGTATCCATAAATCACATCTCGCACTGTTATAGGACCGGCTGGTGACTGATATAGAAAATCATCGATATCCATCTTTTTCTCTACCACGATTTTCATCAATGCATCAATATCTGGTACACGCACATGTGCGAACCCGTCTGCTTTTAGCACGTGAACAAAACCAAAAGAACCTTACGTACATCATGCCGATAATAATGCTCCAGATTATGTGAACAATAAATCGCATCATATTCATTTTTGCTCATGCTCATCAATTCACGCGCATCACAAACAATATCCGGATTTCCCCTTGGATCAATATCCAAAAGAACATGCTGCCAGCCACTGTATTGACTTGGTATCGGAATGTCCTTGCTATTGCCCCCTACATTTAGCACCTTCTTTATATTTTGTTCTGCCATACCTGGCCTCGATAAAGTCAAATAATCATTTTTGTTAGATAGGTTTGCACCATATCTCCCAAATCTCACGATAACATTTTTCTAAATTAGTAGTAAATCGTTTTGCATCAGTTAGTGGTGAGTATACCATTATATCTCTTAAATTTTCACGTAATGACTGTAATTTTTCAATTCCTTTGCAAGATTAACAGCTAATTCAACGTATTCATCATATGTCTTGGCGATAAGATCTTTGAGTCCGATATTTGATAAAAGACTTATCCTGAACGTGATGCATAGGCAGTGCCTTCAAGAGTAATAACAGGCACTCCCATCCATATTGCTTCACATGTCGTTGTTAGTCCGCTGAAAGGAAATGTATCCAGACCCTATATCGACCAAATTGTATGATTCCAAATGCTGTGGAGATGGATCTGAAGATTGCAATAGTAATTCGATTCTGAAGCAATACCTCTCTGTGTAAACATATTTATTGCATATTGACAAATTGTTTTTTCATGAAAGCTCTTACCCTTTATAATTAAATGTGAGTTTGGTAGTTGTTTAAGATCTTTGACCACATCAATAACTTAGATGTTACTTTTTGCAAAATTGTTAAATGAACCAAAAGTGATATGCCCAGTTGATAGGGCTGGCAAAGGTCTAACATCAGGACTGTCTTTATCAGGCAAATAACACAGAAAACTCTCAGGTAATCGTATTAGTTTTTCAGTATGAAATTGTTCTGTTTTTCCCGGTGGATCAGTGTAGTTATCAACGATTTTATAATCTATTGT